>JAIQFD010000002.1:0-600000 GCA_020073495.1 Terriglobia bacterium | reverse complement strand
CGGGCGGGCTGAAATGTCGGCCAAACCCAATCCGCGTCTGAAGCCTGCCGCGCTGCAAGCGGGCGATACCATCGCGGTAGTCGCGCCCGCCAGCCCCTTCAACAAGCAGTCGTTCGAGCTCAGCTGCGCGAGCTGGCGCAACCAGGGGTACAAGGTCGTCTTTGATGAATCGCTCTTCGACCGCGAGGCGCCGTACTTCGCGGGTTCGGCGAAACAGCGCGCGGAAAACATCGAGGAAATGTTCGCTCGCACGGACGTGCGCGCCATCATCTGCGCCCGGGGCGGATACGGCTGCAACTACCTGCTGGAGAAGATCGACCTCGACGTGGTGCGCAATCATCCCAAGATCTTCATGGGCTACAGCGACGTGACCACGCTGCTGACCTGGTTCCACGATGCAGCGGGGCTGGTCACCTTCCACGGGCCGATGATGAACAAGGACTTCTCCACCGACGACGGCATTCACAGGCTGTCGCTGACCGCGGCGCTGGGAGGGGCAGCGCAGTGGAACCTCGGCGGCGCCGCTGGCCTGGAGCCGGTGGTGGCCGGGCGCGCGGAGGGCAACATGTATGGCGGTTGCCTCTCTATGCTGGCCGCATCCCTGGGAACGCCCTACGAAATCCGGACCGAGGACGTCATTCTTTTCATGGAAGACGTGAGCGCGAAGCCGTTCCAGGTGGACCGGATGCTCATGCAAATGAAGCTGGCGGGCAAGTTCAAGGGCGTGCGGGGGATGGTCTTCGGCGAGATGCTCGACTGCCGACAGTCGGATGACCAGCAGTATCAGTTGCAGGACGTGGTGAACCGCGTGGTCGGCGACCTCGGCGTACCGGTCGCATACGGATTGCGCTCCGGCCATGTGTCGCACGGCAACGTGACGCTGCCCATCGGAGTCCGTGCGGCGCTGAACGTCGGGAGCCAGGCATCTTTATCTTTTCTCGAGGCGGCGACCACATCCACGGCGGCCACGGCCAGGAAATCATGACTCCAAGGCACGTCCATCTCATCGGCATCTGCGGCACGGCGATGGCGTCGCTGGCCGGGATGCTGACGCAGCTGGGACACCGCGTGACCGGCTCCGATCAGGCGGCCTATCCGCCGATGTCGGACTTCCTCGCCGGACTGGGCATTGCGGTCTCGCAGCCGTTCGACGAGAAGAACCTGAATCCGCAGCCCGACCTGGTGGTGGTGGGTAACGCCATCTCGCGCGGCAACGTGGAACTGGAGTACGTTCTCGACCAGCGCATTCCAATGCGCTCGCTGCCCGACATCCTGCAGGAAGAATTCTTGCGCGGTCGCGAGCCCATCGTGGTCGCCGGCACCCACGGCAAGACGACCACGACCTCGATGCTGGCCTGGATCTTCGCTTCCGCCGGGCAGCGGCCGTCGTTCCTGATCGGTGGTATCGCCGAGAACTTCGGCTCAAGCTTTGCCGTGAACGACGGCCCGCACTTCATCATCGAGGGCGACGAGTACGACTGCGCATTCTTCGACAAGGGTCCGAAGTTCCTGCACTACATGCCGGTGTCGGCCATCCTGACGTCGGTGGAGTTCGACCACGCCGACATCTACAAAGACCTGGAGGCGGTGAAGACGGCTTTCAAGCGGCTGGTGAACCTGGTTCCGCGCCGCGGGCGGATCGTTGCCTGGGACGCCAGCGCCGATGTGGAAGAGTGCGTGGCCAAGGCCTTCTCTCCGATCGAACGCTACGGCTTCAGCGAGAAAGCCACCTGGCGCATCGTGGGCCTGAAGTACGAGCCGGCCTGCACCACCTGGACCGTGCTGCATCGCAAGCGTCACTTCGCGACCTTCGAATTTCCGCTGGCGGGTGAGTACAACGTCCTGAACGCCACAGCGGCGGTGGCCGTGGCCGCCGGATACGGGATCCCGGCGGATGCGATCGCGCGGGCGCTACGCACCTTCAAGAGCGTGAAACGCCGCCTCGAAGTCCGGGCCGAAGTCAACGGGGTCACTATCATCGACGACTTCGCGCATCACCCCACGGCCATCGCACAGACCCTCCAAGCGCTGCGCACGCGTTATCCCGGCCGGCGGCTCTGGGCCATTTTCGAGCCTCGCTCCAACACGCTCCGCCGGCGTGTGCTCGAAGGTGAACTGGTGAAGAGCCTGGGGCTGGCCGACCAGGTCCGTATTGCCAGCGTTTACAAAGCCGAGGCCATTCCCGAGAACGAGCGTCTTTCGGTGGCGCGCGTTGTGGAGCGGGTGAGTGCCGGGGGCGTTCCGACCCGCGAACTCAAGGATGCCGATGCCATCGTGGCCGAGGTCGTCCCGCTGCTGCGCTCCGGCGACGTCGTCGCCGTCTTGTCGAACGGAGGGTTTGGCGGTATTTACGAGAAGCTTCCCCAGCGTTTGAGATCCCAACACGAGGTCCCGGCCCGGACTTGAAGCCACACAGGAAAGCCAACTATGCGTTTGTCCTGGTGCTGTTCTGCACCACGGCGCTGGCGCAGCCGCCGGTGGATTACTACGTCTCGCTGGCCAAGATGCGCGACCGCCTGGTGCACGTGCGCATCCACGTGGCGGGAACGTCCGCCGAGCGCGAGGTGCAACTCCCGGTGTGGAACGCTCTCTACCAGGTCCGCGACTTCGCGCAGTACGTCCGCCGGGTGACGGCGAAAGACGCGACCGGGCGAGAGTTGCCCGTCCGCAAGCTCGACAAGACCACCTGGCGGATCTACCACGCCGAAAGCGGCGCGGAGATCGAATACGACATCCTTGCCGACCAGCCCGGTCCCTACGGCTCCCAACTCAACAGCGAACATGGCTTCTTCAATCTGGCCGAGCTGCTCATGTATCCCACGGATGCGCGCGATTCGCTGATGACGGTGACCTTCACCGACCTGCCGCGGGACTGGGACGTGGCCACCGTGCTGCCGTCGCTCAATCCGGGCGAAGCCGCCCGGCTGGGACGCTTCTCGGCGCGCAACTATGACCGGCTGGTGGACGCGCCGGTGGAGATGGGAAGATTCGCCGCCATCGAATTCGAGGACGGCGGGGCGCGCTACCACATCGCCGTGCATGCCGATCCTGCCGACTACGACATGAACGCAGTGCGCGAAACCGTTCGCAAGACCGTCGCCAGCGAGGTCGCCTGGATGAACGACCGTCCGTTCGGCGACTTCCTCTTCATCTACCATTTCCCCCGCAACACCGGGGGCGGGGGCATGGAGCACGCCTATTCAACCGCCATCGATGTTCCTGCGGATCGGCTGCGCGATGATCCGTACGCGCTACCCTCGGTCACCGCCCACGAGTTCTTCCATCTGTGGAACGTCAAGCGCATCCGGCCGAAGTCGCTCGAACCGATCGATTACCTCCACGAAAACTTCACCACCGCGCTCTGGTTCAGCGAGGGTTTCACCAACACGGTCGCGGACTACACCATGCTGCGCACGGGCGCCTGGAGCGAGCAGCAGTTCCTGACCGCGCTCTCGCGCGAGATCTACCGGTTGGAGAGTCGGCCCGCGGCGCGCATCCAGTCGGCCGAGGAGAGCAGCCTCGATACGTGGTTCGACAAGTATCCCCAGTACCGCACGGCCGAGCGCTCCATCGATTACTACAATAAGGGCGAGATCCTCGGCATCTTGCTGGATCTGGCCATGCGCGATGCGACCCAGGGAGGCAAGTCGCTGCGCGAACTCTTCCAGTGGATGGAAAAGAACTACTTTTACGAAGCGCGGTACTTCGATGACACGGCCGGCGTTCGCTACGCGGTGGAGAAGGTGACGGGCAAGGACTTCGGCTGGTTCTTCGAGAACTACGTCTCCGGCGTGACGCCCATCCCGTACGACGAGTTCTTCCGCAGCGTGGGCCTGCGGCTGGATCACCGTAAGGCCGTCTTCCCGGATCCCGGATTCGTTTCCGTCAAGAACTTCGACCAGCCACCGGCGGTGTACGTCGTCAGTCCCGGCGCGGATGCGGAGCGCGCAGGACTGGTGCCCGGTGACATCATCGTCGAGATCAATGGCAAGCCTGCCACGATCGATGTGGAGAGCGCGATTGCCAACATGCGTCCGGGCGACATACTGCGGCTGAAGATCAAAGGGCGGCGGGGGACGCGGGATGTGAAGATCAAGCTCGGCGGTCGGGAAGAGCAGAATTTCGCCATCGTGGAATCGCCCAGCGTCACGCCGGCGCAACAGGCGCGCCGCGCCGCCTGGCTGCGCGGCGAATCGCAATCCGCCGGAGGGACTCCCTAGTGCTGCGCGCCCTGATCGCGCTCACGTTCTGGGCACTGTTCGTCCCCCTGGCCGCCCTGATCGCGTTCCCCTGGACCTTCATCACCGGCAACGCGGATTTCCTCTACAAGACCTCCATGTGGCTGGCGTGGACAGGCGTGCGCTTGACCGGGGTGCGCGTCGAGATCGAGGGCCGAGACCGCTTCGACCCCAATCTCACGTACATCTACATGTGCAACCACACGTCGAACCTCGATCCCCCCATCGTGGTTCCCGTGATCCCTCGGCGCACTTCGGTGCTGGTGAAGAAGGAGCTGTTCCAGGTGCCGTTGCTGGGGCGAGCCATGCGGCTGGGGGACCTGGTGCCGGTGGACCGCGCCAACCGCGACGCCGCCATCGCCAGCGTCGAGCGCGGCGCCGAGGTCATGCGCAAGGGCCTGAACATGACCGTGTTTCCGGAAGGCACGCGTTCCCGTGACGGCAAACTCCTGCCCTTCAAGAAAGGGCCGTTCTACCTGGCGATGGAGACCGGCTTCCCGGTCATCCCCATGACCATCGTGGGGACGCACGAGCTGTGGCCCAAGGGACGCTTCAGCATCAAGGTAGGCGTCGCGACCGTCGTGTTCCACGAGCCTATCGATCCCAAGCAGTTCACCGAACGCGACGCGTTGATGGATGCCGTCCGGGCGAAGATCGAGAGCGCGCTGCCGGAACAGTACAGAAGCTAGATCTCTAGAATGACGGTTTCTTCTCGATGATGCGCGCGCTCAGCACCACGCCGTCGCTCTCGTCGTGCAGTTTGATGGGGAAGACCAGCACGTTCCAGACCCAGCGCGGGTTCTTCTTGGGGAGGTGGGGCATTCCGCGCATGCTGCGGTCGATGTAGGTCTCACGGGTGTCGGCGACGTTGCGGATAATGTCGCGCCACTCGCCCTCGGCCTCGGGAAAGCTCTCGAACAGGTTCTTGCCGGGAAACCAGCTGCGTTTTTTGTCGAAAAATTCCGCGAAGTATTCGTTGACGTACTGCCAATTGCCGTCGCGGTCGAGGATCTCCAGGGCGATGTCTTCGCCCATGGCCATGCTGATGCGCGAGTAGTAGAACTCGCGCGCATCCACCACCACGGGCTTGCCGCGCTTCTTGGCTTCGAAGGAGCGCAAGGCGGCCAGCATGTCGTCCACCGAACTGGAGCCCTTGAGCAGGTGCATGTCGGCGAGTCCGCCCCCGAAGCCGTGTTCCAGGGTCGCCGAAAGGATGATGATGGGCACGTGCGGGCGCTTCTGGCGTAGCGACGTCGCCACGTCAGTGCCGAACTTGCCCCGGCCGAGGTGGTAGTCGAGGACAGCGATGTCGATGTCGTTCAGCTTGGCTTCGGCCTGTTCGATGGTTGCCGCTGACACTGCCTCGTAGCCTCGCTGGCGCAGGATGGTGGAGCGCAACAGCAGGTTCTCCTCGCGGTCGTCAAGGAGCAGCACCCGGATGGGCTTTTTCTGCTCTTTGACGAGGTGTGGTTTGTCGTCAGACATTTTCAGAGACTTAATGCAGCAGGATCGGCCGGAACTACTCGCTCTCCGCCTTCTTTGCCGCTCGCAGCGCCTTCGCCACTTCCGGCAATTTGTTGAAGACGGCGACGCAGCGCAGCCACTGCCGGTTGTCGATGGCAGGATAACCGCTGACCGTTTTGCCCGCCTCTACGTCGTTCGGGATGCCGCTCTGCGCGGTGGCGATGGCGCCGTCGCCGATCTTACAGTGGCCGGCTACGCCCACCTGTCCGGCGAGGATCACGCGGTTGCCCACCTCGGTCGAGCCGGCAAGCCCCACCTGCGCGCACAACAGCGTGTCTTCGCCCACCACGCAGCCGTGCCCAACCTGCACCAGGTTGTCGATCTTCGTTCCGCGTCCTATGCGGGTCTCGCCGATCGAGGCACGGTCCACGCAGGCGTTGGCCTGGACTTCGACCTGGTCGGCCAGCACCGCCGGCCCGGACTGCACGATCTTGCGCCAGCGCTTGTGGTCGTCCAGGGCAAACCCGAAACCGTCCGCGCCGACCACCGCGCCGTTTTGCAGGATCACGCCATCGCCCAGTTGGCAGTGCTCGCGCACGACGGAGTGCGCGTGGGCGAAGAAGTCCCTCCCGATCTTTGCCCCTGGATAGATGACCACGTGGGGTAGCAGCACGCAGCCATCGCCGATCACGACGTTTTCCATGACCACGACGTAGGCGCCGATGTGCGCGTTCCTGCCGATCTCCGCCGTGGGATGGACGACCGCCGTCGGATGCACGCCGGGAGCGTAGTTCGGCGGCTGGTAGAAGAATTCGATCGCCCTGGCGAACGCCAGGTACGGGTTCCCGGTGCGCAGCGTGGCGGTGGTCAGGGCAGGGAAGGAGTCGTCCACGATGACCGCAGACGCCTTCGTGGTCTTGGCTGCGGCCGCGTACTTGGGGTTGGCGACGAACGTCAATTGTCCGGCGCTGGCTTCTTCGATCCCGGCCACGCCCGTGATCTCACAGTCGGAGCCGTCGAGGCGGACATTCAGTGCGGATGCGATTCTGGAGAGCTTCATAAGGACTTCATCCCCGCGGACTCCCGCGGATGCACGTAGGTTGACGGCCCGATTTTAATTGACCAATGTTAAGAGGGAAGAAAAAAGCATCACTACGAAGGACACAAAGGACTCGCGGCGGACAGGGCATAACTCGCCGAATACCGAGTGCGGGTCTATTCCGTGAACATCGGCACTTGCCGTGTATCCGCCGCCGCTGCGGGCCGGCGCCGCCGTCCAGCGGCCCCGCCGATCACGCTCAACACGGTCAGCTCGGCCAGCGCGCTGCGCGGCACGAAGATGCGCTGGGTGTTGGAGCGCGTGTCCGGCGGGCTGAGGAGGAACCCGTCCGCGGAGAGCTGGGTTAGGTCGTTGGGCATCATGCCCTCCATGACCTCGTTGTCGCGGAACTTGAGCCGCACCCACAAGCCTTCGGTGCGTGGGCGGGTGGCGAAGGTCTTCCGAGCGAAGGCCTCAGACTCATCGAAATCGCGCACGAAATACACGCCCTTGACCTCGGCGAGCTCGATCTGCACGACCTTGCCCGCGGTATTGAGCAACTCTACTTTGCCGTCCACGATGAACGCAGGCGCGACATAGCCTTGGACGCTGTCGCGGTCCATCTTGCGGACGATGACCTTCTTGTGGGTAGACGCCATGAGGCACCAGATATTGGGGCGTGCGCACCGATTGTCGCACTTTTCCAGCCCTCCGGAGCCTTTCCTGGCGCCTTGTAGCAAAAATATAAACAGTGTGCTATCGTGTGGGGTTTGCCGTGGCCTTCTGAGCGCGGCTAAGTGCCTTGTTCGGAACCACTTACAAGCGAAACGGGAGGATCCGGCCGGGCCCGGCCCGCACCCCTGCCGGGAACAACTGTGGGCGTCCGTCTGCGCCACGGGGTATCGCCTAGATGGCTGATTACATTTATATGATGGAAACACGGCTGACACCGGACCAGCAGCGGGGTGTCGCCCTGATCGCCGACGTGGCCCGACGCGACGAGATGAACGTGTATCTCACCGGCGGCGCCATCCGCGACATGATCAGCGGCTTTCTCATCCGCGAGATCGACCTCACGGTACAGGGCAATCCGCTCAAGCTGCAACGGGATCTGGAGAAGGCCGGTGCGATCGTCCAGTGGGTGGACGACGACACCCGCACCCTGTACCTGTTGCTGCCGGGCAACGTTCGCGCCGAACTCGGCATGGCGCGCTCGGAGCGCTACGACAAGCCGGGCAAGCCGCCGGAGATCTCGCCGGGCACCATCATCGACGACCTGCGCCGCCGCGACTTCACCATCAACGCCATGGCGCTTTCGCTGAACGAGGGTTCGCGCGGACTGCTGCTCGATCCCGCCAATGGCGTCGCCGATATCGAGAACAAGGTCATCCGCATCCTGCACAATTACGCGTTCCTCGAGGAACCCTCGCGTCTGATCCGCGCCACGCGCTTCACCGCGCGCTTTCACTGGAACCTGGAAGAGCGCACGCAAGCCCGCTTCGATGCCGCCAAAGAGGGCAGTTACATCGAGCGCATCTCCGACCGCCAGATCGGCTACGAGATCGAACAGCTGGCCTACGAGGAAGACCCGCTGCACATCCTGCGCGCGCTGGAGAAGGAAGGCTGGCTCAGGGTCCTGCACCCGCGCTGGTCGGTGGCGAAGGTGGATTCGACCGGGCTGGCGCAATTGCTCAAGACGCGCGAGCACATGCAGTCGTTAGGCTACGGCGCCATCGATTCCGGCCCGGCCGTGATGTACATGTTGACCGGCCGCGTCTCGGGGAGCGACATCAGCGGCATCCAGAAGCTCATCTCCAACAAGGCCTTCGTGCACAGCTGGAAGCGGCTGGAGGACGAAGCCAAGGACCTGGCCAAGCGGCTCACCAGCAAGGAGGCGGCCACGCCTTCGCTGGCCTGGAAACTGCTCTCGGCCGGACGTCCGGACACCATCCTGTTCCTGGAGACCACCACGCGCCACCACGGGGTCGGGCAAAAGATCAAGAACTTCCTCACGAAGTGGCGCCAGGTGAGGGACAAGATTCCGCTCCCGGAGATGGCGGAGCTGCACATCACTCCTGACGTGCCCGGGTACAACGAGCTGACCGAGCAGATCTTCTACCTGCTGCTCGACGGCAAGCTGCGCTCGCGCACGGAGACGCTGAAGTTCCTGAAGCCGTACGCGCCTCCGCCGCCGGCGCCACCTCCGCCGCCGCCCGCCAAGCGCGGGCGCAAAGGGAAGGCCGGCGCGGCTGCTGCTGATGCCCCGGCTCCGGCTCCAGCACCGGCAGCTCCAGCACCGCTGCCGAAGAAGCACGAGGTCAAACCGGCGAAGAAGATCGCTAAGTCAGCGAAGAAGCACGCTTCCAAGAAGCTCAAGCCGGCTAAGAAGAAGAAAAAGAGATAACCAGAGAGGTCACAGAGGGACACAGAGGGACACGGAAGCAGAAATCCTCTGTGCATTTCTGTGCCCTCTGTGGTTAGAATCGGGTGCCCTTTCCAGCCGGGATATTCACAGGCCCGTCCAGCCCTCCTGTGCGATTAGAATTGAAGTCAACCCCTCATGTCCCAATTCGTCCACCTGCACCTGCATACCGACTACTCCATGCTCGACGGCGCCTGCGACGTCGAGAAGTTGGCCGAGACCGCGAAGCGACTGGGCATGCCGGCCGTGGCCATGACCGACCACGGCAACATCTTTGGCGCCGTCCACTTCGTCAACGCCTGCAAGCAGCACGGGGTGAAGCCGATCCTCGGCTGCGAGCTCTACATCTGCAAGAAGGACGACCACGACATCGAGCGCACGCCTCCGGAGGGCGACACCTACAACCACCTGCTGGTGCTGGCCGAAAACGAAGAGGGCTACCGCAACCTGGTGCGCATCACCAGCGAGGCCTCTCTCCACGGCTTCTATTACAAACCGCGGATCAGCAAGAGATTCCTTGCGGAACACTCCCAGGGCCTGATCGCGCTCTCCGGGTGCCTCAAGGGCGAAGTCGCCGAGAACCTGACGGAAGGGAAGTACGACCAGGCGCGCGCGGCGGCCGGCTACTTCCGGGAGATCTTCGGCGCGGAGAACTTCTTCATCGAGGTGCAGGACCAGGGACTGGATCAGGAGCGAAAGATCCTGCCCGACTTGCACAAGATCGCAAAGGAACTGGGTGCGCTGGTCGTCGCCACCAACGACTCCCACTACCTCTGCGAGGACGACGCCCACGCGCAGGACGTGATGGTCTGCATCCAGACCGGTAAGTCCATCAACGACACCAACCGGATGAAGTTCCAGACCGACCAGTTCTTCGTGAAGAGCTACGAGGAGATGGCGCGCGTCTTCCAGGACTCACCCGAGGCGGTGTCGCGCACCCTCGCCATTGCCGAGCGCTGCAGCGTCAAGATCGAGAAGGTGAAGAACCCGTTCCCGCACTTCGAAGTCCCGCCGGGCTTCACCCTCGACAGCTATTTCGAGCACGTCACGCGCGACGGTTTCGCGCGCCGGCTGGAGACCCTGCGCGGGCTTTCCGCCCAGGGCCGGCTGAAGCACCCGCTCGGCGATTACGAGCAGCGCCTGACGCGCGAGATCTCCATCATCCGGCAGATGAAATTCTCCGGCTATTTCCTGATCGTCTGGGACTTCATCCGCTACGCGCGGGAGCACAACATCCCGGTGGGCCCGGGGCGTGGTTCGGCGGCCGGTTCTCTGGTCTCCTTTGCCTTGCATATCACCGATCTGGACCCCCTGCAGCACGAGCTGCTCTTCGAGCGCTTTCTGAATCCCGAGCGCGTCTCGATGCCCGACATCGACATCGACTTCTGCATGAACCGGCGTGGCGAAGTGATCGACTACGTGACGCGCAAGTACGGACGCGAGCAGGTGGCGCAGATTATCACCTTCGGCACCATGCAGGCCAAGGCCGCCATCAAGGATGTGGGCCGCGCCATGGACATGCCCTACAGCGACGTGGACCGCATCGCCAAGATGGTGCCGCACACGCTGAACATCAAGCTCGACGATGCCATCAAGGAGTCTCCGCAGCTCCAGCAGGCCTACGACAACGAGCCGCAGATCCGCGAGCTGATCGACACCGCCCGCAAGCTCGAGGGCCTGGTGCGCAACGCGGGCGTGCACGCCGCCGGCGTGGTCATCGCCCCGCGTCCCCTCATCGAGCTGGTCCCGCTGCACCGCACCAAGAACGAGGAGATCGTCACCGCCTTCGACATGAGCGCCATCGAGAAGATGGGCCTGCTCAAGATGGACTTCCTCGGCCTGACCACGCTCACCATCGTCGACGACACGCTCAAGCTCATCGCCCAGCGCGGCGGAGCGCTCGACCTGAGCAAGGTTTCGCTCGACGATCAGAAGACCTATGAGCAGGTCTTCCACAAAGGGCTGACCTCGGGCGTGTTCCAGTTTGAATCGCACGGCATGCGCGACGTGCTGCGCCGCTACCAGCCCAACTCGGTCGAGGACCTGACGGCCTTGAATGCGCTCTACCGTCCGGGGCCGATTCAGGGCGGGATGATCGACGATTTCATCGACCGCAAGTGGGGGCGCAAGAGCGTCGAGCACGAGCTGCCCGAGCTGAAGGAGATCCTGCGGGAAACGCTGGGCGTCATCGTGTACCAGGAACAGGTGATGCAGATCGCCAACCGGCTCTCCGGCTACTCGCTGGGAGAGGCCGACCTGCTGCGACGCGCGATGGGCAAGAAGGATCCCAAGGAGATGGCCAAACAGCGCCAGCGTTTCGTGGTGGGCGCGACCGAGCGCGGCTTCCCGGAGCAGAAGGTCGCGAAGATCTTCGACCTGATGGAGCAGTTCGCCGGTTACGGATTCAACAAGTCGCACTCGGCGGCCTATGCACTGCTCGCCTACCATACGGCTTACCTCAAGACGCACCATCCGGTGGAGTTCATGGCCGCGCTGCTGACCTCGCAGGTGGGATCGACCGACAGCGTGGTCAAGTACATCAACGAGTGCCGCGAGATGGGCATCCCGGTCGAGCCGCCCGACGTGAACGTCTCCGACGCCAATTTCACCCCCCACGATAACGCCATACGCTTCGGCCTGGCGGCGGTGAAGAACGTCGGGCACAACGCGATCGAATCGATATTGAAGGCCCGGGTCGAGATCGGACAGTTCAAGTCCGTCTTTCAGTTCTGCGAACGCGTGGATCTGCGGCTGCTCAACAAGCGCGTGCTGGAGTCGCTGATCAAGTCGGGCGCCATGGATTCGCTGGGCCGGCGCTCCCAGCTCATGGCGGTGCTGGACAAGGCCATCGAGCGCGCCCAGAAATCGCAGCGCGACGCCGAGTCCGGGCAGCACGGGCTGTTCATCTCATTCAGTGAGGAGCCCGCTGCGGAAGTCAACGACAACCTGCCCAACGTCCCCGAGTGGGACGAGCACACCCGCCTGGCAGCGGAAAAGGAGATCCTCGGCTTCTTCATCACAGGCCACCCGCTGGAGAAGTATCGCGACAAGCTGCTGGATTTCAGCGCCCTCGATACCGAAGCCATCTGCGCCATCAAGTCCTCGACCGGCAAAGACGAGATCCACACTGCCGGCATGATCACGAATGTGCGCGTGCTCAAGTCCAAGAAAGGCGATTTCTACGCCCAGGGCACTCTCGAGGACATGGCGGGCTCCGTGGACATGTTGGTCTTTCCCGAGGCCTATCGCCGCCTCGGCGACAAGGTTAAGCTCGATGTTCCCGTGCTGATCCGCGGCGGCGTGCGCGTCGAGGAAGGGGGCAGCCCCAAGGTGACGGTCAGCGAGATCACACCGCTGGAGCAGGCGCAACCCAGGCTTCCGCGGTCGCTACGCATCCGCGTCCCGCTCGAGACCGCGACCGAGGCCACGGTGGACGCGCTGCACTCGCTCTGCGTCGAGCGCAAGGGAGAAGCCAAGGTGTTATTCGACGTGGAACGTCCGGGTGACTTCATGGTCGTGATGGAGGCCGAAGGCTATAATGTCCAACCGGACCGGGCGTTCATCAGCCGGGTCGAACAACTGTGCGGGCGTGGCAGCGTCCGCATCATCGACTGAGTCCGACTGTCCCCGCGCTGTCAGGCGCGCACCCTTGGCTGAAAGGACGGAGTCGTGGAAGCTTCTGCCGTCGCAACGCAAATGGATCCAGCCACCAAAGCACAGCGAGAATTGCAGAACATCGAGCGCGAGATCGAGCGCCTGGAGACCGCCGCCGGCGACAACCAGGAAGCCCAGCGCCAGCTCCACCGGCTGCATGCCCAGGTGGAAGCGCTCCGCCAGCAGCTTTACGCCCATCTCACCGCTTGGCAGAAGACCGAGTTGGCCCGCCATCCGCAGCGGCCCTACACGCTGGATTACGCCGAGCGAATCTTCACCGGCTGGACCGAGTTGCACGGCGACCGGGTCTTCGGCGACGACCCCGCCATCGTCTGCGGCATGGCCAAGTTCCACGGCGAGGAAGTGATGGTGATCGGGCATCAGAAGGCGCGCGACACCAAACAGAAGGTCTATCGCAATTTCGGCATGCCCAATCCCGAGGGTTACCGCAAGGCGCTGCGCTTCATGAAGCTGGCGGAAAAGTTCAGGCGGCCTGTCTTCACCTTCGTGGATACGCCGGGCGCCTATCCCGGCCTGGGCGCCGAGGAACGCGGACAGGCGGAAGCCATCGCCCGCAACCTGCGCGAGATGGCGCGCTTGGAAGTGCCCATCATCGCCACCATCACCGGCGAAGGCGGATCGGGTGGCGCGCTGGCCATCGCCGTGGCCGACCGCGTGCTGATGATGGAGAACACCATTTATTCCGTCATCTCGCCCGAGGGCTGCGCCTCCATCATGTGGCGCGACACGGGGAAGAAAGAGGTCGCTGCCCAGGCGCTGAAGATCACCCCGAAGGAGTTGCAGGAACTGGGCTGCATCGACGACATTGTGCCCGAGCCCGTAGGCGGCGCGCACACCGACCACGAAGCCGCCGCCGCCCTGCTCGACGCGGCCCTGCAGCAGCACTTCGCCGCCTTGAAAGGGAAGAGCGCAGCGGACCTGGTGTCGGGCCGGTACGAGAAGTTCCGCCACATGGCGCAGTTCTTTGCCGTTGCGTAAGCGGCCCGGCGGAGTGCACTTACATCGTAAGACGATATTGCTTCGTTACCGCAGCGCCCCGGGCCCGCGGCTTACGTCACCGGCGAGTGTGAGGTACAATAAATATTTCCGATGTCCCCGATCTTCAATTCATAACGCCGTCGGGAACGGGAAAGGAACCTTCAGGTATGGCCTCCAGTGATCTCGCAGTCCGGGAAGCTCCGCAACGGCCTGAGCGCAAGCGGGTCGTCAACGACGTGAGCATCCAGGTTGCGACCGTCAACGGCTCCGGCTCGCAGTCTTCCAACTCCGTACTTCTTCGCAGCATTTTCCAGATGGGTGTCCCGGTCTCGGGCAAGAACCTGTTCCCTTCGAATATCGCGGGCCTCCCCACCTGGTACACGATCCGTGTCAACAAGGACGGCTACATCGGCCGCAAGAAAGAGATCGACCTGCTGGTGGCGATGAACGCGGAAACGGCGACCGATGACGTGAAGTCGCTGTCGCCGGGAGCTGCGGTCGTCTACGACGAGCCGCTGAACCTGGCCGCTCTGCGCCAGGACCTGACCTTCTACTCCGTGCCCTACGACAAGCTGGTAGCTCCGGTCTGTCCCGAGCCCAAGCTGCGCAAACTGGTCAAGAACATGATCTATGTCGGTGTCGTCGCCTATCTGCTCGACATCGAGATGACGGAAGTCGAGAAGGCCATTCGCAAACAGTTTGCCAGCAAGGTGAAGGCCGCGAACCTGAACCTGGCGGCGGTACAGGCGGGCTTCGATTACGCCAAGGCTTCGCTGAAGAAGGCGGACCCGTTTTACGTCGAGCGCATGGACAAGACCGCGGGCAAGATCATCATCGACGGCAACTCCGCTGCGGCCATGGGCGCCATGTTCGGCGGCGTGACCGTGGTGGCTTGGTACCCGATCACGCCTTCCTCGTCGGTGGCGGAAGCTTTGATCGACTACATGCGGGACTACCGCATCGGCCCGGACGGGAAGTCCACCTTTGCCATCGTGCAGGCGGAGGACGAGCTGGCGGCCATTGGCATGGTCATCGGCGCCGGCTGGGCGGGCGCGCGCGCCATGACCGCAACCTCAGGCCCGGGCATCTCGCTCATGGCCGAGTTCGTCGGCCTGGCTTACTACGTGGAAGTGCCGGCGGTGATCTGGGACATCCAGCGTGTCGGGCCTTCGACCGGGCTGCCTACGCGCACCTCGCAGGGGGACATTCTCTCCAACGCCGTCCTCTCCCACGGTGACACTAAGCACCTGATGCTCATCCCGAACTCGGTGAGCGAGTGCTTCGATTTCGGCATCGAGGCCTTCGATCTGGCGGAGCAGTTCCAGACCCCGGTCTTCGTCATGTCCGACCTCGACCTGGGCATGAACAACTGGATGAGCGACCCGTTCCAGTACCCGACCAAGCCCATCAAGCGTGGCAAGGTGCTCACGAAGGAGGACCTCGTCCGGCTGGGCAGCTTTTCCCGCTACAAGGACGTGGACGGGGACGGCATCGGCTACCGCACGCTGCCCGGCACCGACCACCCGGCGGCAGCCTACTTCACTCGCGGAAGCGGCCACAACGAAAGGGCGCAGTATTCCGAGCGCCCGGACGATTTCGAACACAACATGGAGCGCCTGGCGCGAAAATTCGAGACGGCGCGCTCCTTCGTTCCCAAGCCCGAGATCATCGGCGACGGCAAGGCCAAGATCGGCATCATCGCCTACGGTACCTCACACTGGGCGATCGTCGAGTCGCGCGATCAGTTGCGCGACGAGTACAAGCTCGACACCGATTACCTGCGCCTGCGCGCCTACCCGTTCACCAAGGAAGTGGTGGACTTCATCGACAAACACGACCGTATCTATGTGGTGGAGCAGAACCGTGACCGCCAGATGTTCGACCTGCTCCGTCTCGACCTGACTCCGGAGCGCATCACCAAGCTGCGCAGCATCGCGCACATCCACGGCCTGCCGCTCGACGCGCGCTCCGTGACCGACGAACTGATCTCCATGGAGGGGAAGTAAGATGGTGACCACACCGACCGCGACTCCGGAACCGAAAAGCAACCGTATCGGCCTGAACGTGATCGACTACCGGGGCGGGAAGACCACCCTGTGCGCGGGCTGCGGCCATAACGCCATCTCCGAACGCATCGTGGACGCCATGTTCGAGATGGGCGTGAAGCCCGAGCGCGTCATCAAGATGTCGGGCATCGGCTGCTCTTCCAAGAGCCCGGCGTACTTCATGAGCCGGTCGCACAGCTTCAACTCGGTGCACGGCCGCATGCCCTCAGTGACCACCGGGGCTGTACTCGCCAACCAGCAGGTGATGGCCTTGGGAGTCTCCGGCGACGGCGATACCGCCTCCATCGGCATCGGGCAATTCATTCACCTCATGCGCCGCAATCTGCCCATGATCTACATCATCGAGGACAACGGCGTGTACGGCCTGACCAAGGGCCAGTTCTCGGCGACTGCGGACATCGGTTCCAAGCTGAAGACCGGGGTCATCAACGACCTGCCTCCGATCGACACCTGCGCGCTGGCCATCCAACTGGGCGCTTCGTTCGTCGGCCGCTCCTTCTCCGGCGACAAGAAGCAGCTCTTCGCCATGCTGAAAGCCGCGATCGCGCACCGCGGTACGGTCATGCTGGACGTCATCTCCCCCTGCGTCACCTTCAACGACCACGAGGGTTCGACCAAGTCCTACAAGTTCATGAAGGACCACGACGAGCCGTTGCACGACATCACCTTCGTCCCAGGCTTCGAACAGATCGACGTGGAATACGATGCGGGCACGACCGTGGACGTGACCTTGCACGACGGCTCGCACCTGCGGCTGCGCAAGTTACACGAAGACTACGACCCCACCGACAAGGTCAAGGCCATCTCCATGCTGGCCGAAGCGCACGACAAGGGCGAGGTGCTGACCGGGGTGTTCTACATCAATCCCAAGGCGCCGACTTTCATCGACCTGCTCAACATGACCGACAAGCCGCTGGCCACGCTGCCCGAGTCCGCCGTCCGCCCGCCCAAAAGCGTGCTCGACGAGATCATGGCGGATTTGCGGTAGCTAGTAGCTCGAAAAACAGGACGGCACCTCTTGCGAGGTGCCGTTTACTTTTCCTAGCTCCTAACCACCAGCTACGAGCTACTCATACCTCAGCGCTTCCACCGGGTCGAGGCGCGCGGCGCGCATCGCCGGGTAGATGCCGAAGAACAGGCCGACGCTCATGGACGTCAGCACGCCGATCACCACCGCCCATGCGGGTACCTCCATGGGCAGCGTGGGCACAAAAGTATTCAGGATCCAGGTGATGGCGATCACCAGGAGGACCGCGATCACGCCGCCGATGCCCGTGAGGGTGATGGCCTCGATCAGGAATTGGCCGATCACGTCCGATCGGCGCGCCCCGATGGCCTTGCGCACCCCGATCTCTCGCGTGCGCTCCGTCACCGACATCAGCATGATATTCATCACACCCACGCCGCCGATCAGCAAGCCGATCGAGCTGATCACAACCACCAGCAGGGCCACCGCGCCCACGATCTGGTGGAACTGCTGTGCGATCTGTTCCGCACTGGAGATTCCGAAATTGTCCGGCTTCTTGAAGGGCACCCGGCGCCGGCGCCGCAGCACGTCCCGCACCTGGTCCTCAGCCGTCGCCTTCATCCCCGGGTATGCCTCCACGCCGATCACGATCTCGTCATTCAGCGGGTGGTGCTTGAGATAGGTATAGATCGGCACGGTGGCGACGCGGTCCGCCGACTGGTCCTTGAAGAAGTTCCCCTTGCGCTTGTCCGCCACGCCGATGACCGTGTAGGGGATCGAATCCACAAGAACGGTTTTGCCCAGCGGATCGGTGTTGCCGAAGAAGGTGTCGGCCAGGTCGTAGCCGATCACCACGACGTCGGCGCGATGCAGGTTCTCGGCTTCGTTGAAGTAGCGTCCCTTGAGCACGGTCACGTGGTACACCTGCTCGTAGGCCGGAAGCGAGCCGGAGTGATCGATGTTGAAAGCCTCATGTCCCTGGTAGCGCGCCGTGGGCTGTGACCGAGGACCGGAGAAGTTGAAGCGCGGATATGCCTCTGCGACGACGCTCTTCACCGCGGTGCACTCCTCGCGGATGGCGAAGGCATCCTCCAGCGTCAGCGACTTCCGCATCCTCTCTTCCGTGGAAAGTCGTCCGATGTGGATGCCGGGATCGAATTTGAATACGAAGAGGGTGTCCGCTCCGTACTGCTCCAGGAACCCGCGCATGTCGCGGTCCAAGCCCACCAGGATCGAGGCCACCCCGACCAGGGTGGTGATGCCGATGACCACGCCCAGCACGGTCAACGCGGAGCGCACCTTGTGCTCGCGCACTGTGGTGAGCGCCATCCTCGCGTTTTCGCGGACCTGGATCGCCATTTACGCCTCGTACCTCAGGGCTTCGATCGGGTCGAGCTTGGCCGCCTTCCGCGCCGGATAAAGCCCGAAGAACACACCGACGGCGGTGGACACGGCCAGCGCCAGGAATATCGCGGAGATGGGCATCGCCATGGGCAGCGGCGATGCGTTCCTTCCCACGATCGTGATCACCCAGGCGAGGCCCACGCCCATCATTCCGCCCACCGCCGACATCACGCAGGTCTCCACGAGGAACTGCATCAGGATGTCCCGCCGGGTGGCGCCCAGTGATTTCCGCACTCCGATCTCGCGGGTGCGCTCCGTCACGCTGGCCAGCATCACATTCATGATCACCACGCCACCGATCACCAGGAACACCGAGACGATCCCCACCGCGCTGGCCGCGATTGCCGCGAAGATCTGGTTCCACAGGTCCATCAGCGATTGCGAGGCCAGGATGCCGAACGTATCTTCATCCCCGGGACGCAGGTGGCGCCGCGCCCGCATCAGGGTGCGCGCCTCTTCTTCGGTGCGTGCCATCCATTCCGGCCCGCGGGCCTGGACATTGATGGAATATCGCGGCTGCTGGTGGCCGTAGACTTTCATGTAGGTCTCAATGGGGATGTAGGCGAAATTGTCCTGCGACTGTCCCAGGGCCGTTCCCATCGGCTTGGCTACACCCACGATCTCGAACTCCCGGCCATTGAGCAGGATCGTTCTCCCCAGCGGGTCGACGTTGGGGAAGAGCTTTTTCACCACGTCGTCCCCGATCGTGGTCACATTGGTGCGGTGCTGATTGTCCTGGTCGGTGATGTACCGGCCCCTTGCCACCTCCTCGACATCCATATCACCGATATTGGCCGTGACTCCGCGGATATTGATGTCCGACATGTCCTGGCCTTGGGCTCTGCCGGTGCCGAACGTCCGCACCTCCATGCCTACCGCCTGGGCCAGCTTCATGGTGTCGCGCAGGTACTCGAAGTCCTCGAAGGTGACTTCGCGGTTCTTGCGCAGTGCTTTCATGAACTCGGCCTGGTCCGTGATGAGCGGCATCTGATGGACCAGGAAGACGTTGGCGCCCATGTTGGCGATCCGGTCGGCGATGTACATGTTCATGCCGCGGACCAGCGAGACCACCACGATCAGGGTGGCGACAGACAGGATGATCCCCAGCAGGGTCAGGAAGGAGCGCATTTTATGCGCCCGCATCGTCTCCAGCGCCACCACCGCGGGTTCTCGCAGGGCCAGGCCTCGGTGCATCACGCCTCTTGCCAATGGATACGCACCCCTATGTCCAATTGTTCCACGTATCCGGCACTCCGGAAAGGTCTCCAGCCCTTAATAGACGTGTATAATCTCGATTTGTTATGCCCAAGATCTCCGTCGTGGTGCCTTTCCTCAACGAGGAAGAGAACATCACCGAGCTCTATGACCGGCTGAAGGCCACGCTGGAGGCCATGGGCGAGCCCTTTGAATTCATCTTCGTGGACGACGGGTCCACCGACGGCACCTTCCCCCTCCTGGAAGAGATCGCAACCATCGACAGCCGGGTCACCGTAGTCAAACTGCGCCGTAACTTCGGCAAGACGGCGGCGCTGGCTGCCGGATTCGAGCGCACCACGGGTGATTTCGTGGTCGCCATGGACGGCGACCTACAGCACGACCCCGCGGACATCCCACGGTTCCTGGCGCGCTTGGAGGATGGCTACGACGTGGTCTGTAGCTGGCGCCAGCGCCGTACCGACAGCTTCTGGCTGCGCCGGATCCCCTCGAAAATGGGCAACATCCTGCTCGCTATGTTGAGCGGCGTGAAGATCCACGACTTCGCCGGCGGCTTCAAGGCCTACCGCCGGGAGTTGATCAACCAGATCCCGCTTTACGGCGAGATGCAAGGATTCATCCCTTTGCTGGTGGCCGCCTACGGCGCGCGCATCTGCGAGGTCCCGGTCGTGGTGGCAAGACGGTCCCACCGCGCTTCCCGATACGGCATCGGACGCACGGTGGCCGCCGCCTTCGACCTGATCGCCATCTGCTTCCTGCATCGCTACGTGATGCGCCCGCTGCACTTCTTCGGCACTTGGGGCTTCGTCAGCATCTTTGCCGGCTCGGTCATCGGCTTATGGCTGTTCGCCCAGAAGCTGGTCTTCGGTACCGAGATAATGACCGCGCACGCCCCGCTGTGGATCTTCTGTGCCGTGCTCGTAGTATTCGGCGGGGAAATGCTGGCCATCGGCCTTTTGGGCGAGATGCAGGTCCGTCACTACCACGAGCCCCCGGCGCGCCCCCCCTACACCATCGAAAAGGTCCTGCGCACCGAAGAAAGCGAACAGCCCAGTCTGCCGGACTAGCCCCCGACTCCCGCCGCTTGGCTACCTCAGGTTCAGCTTGATGGACTCGTCCGTCGGCTCTTTGATGGGCCGCTTCTTGTGCCACAGGTAGAGTCCAAAGCCGACGAGCGCCCCCAGCCCGACACTGATCAATAGAAACCATCGGAGCACCGGCAACTCGAGGAGCATCCCGACGACCAGCCCAACTCCGACAATCCCGCCGAGTACGCCCTTGATCGGGATTTTGTCGATTCGCGGATCAGGGTTGTCCATATCTCCCCCGCGTCTTCCGTGTCCTCCGTGGCTAATAGGGATGCGCCCGACTCACTGTAAATCGCCTTCCAACGGACTATAATGCAGGGTTCTTCGTCCGGAGTCTGTGACGCCGGATGCCCTGGATACTCGCATTCATAAGGGGAATTCTATGAAAGCTACACAGACGGAATTGCGCCTGGCCCGCCGCATGGCCCGCCTAGGCACAGAGACCGCGTTTGAAGTCCTGGTCAAGGCGCGTGCCTTGGAAGCCAAAGGCCGCGACATCGTCCACCTGGAGATCGGCGAGCCCGATTTCGACACTCCCGCAAACATCATTGAAGCCGCCACCGACGCCCTGCACAAGGGCTGGACGCATTACGGTCCCTCCGCCGGCCTGCCGACGCTGCGCGAAGCCATCGCCGAGGACGTCAGCAAGTCGCGCCGGGTGAAGGTCGCGCCCGCAGAGGTGGTGGTTGTGCCCGGTGGCAAGCCGATTATTTTCTTCACCATCCTGGCGCTGGTTGAAGAAGGGGATGAAGTCATCTATCCCAACCCGGGCTTCCCCATCTACGAGTCCATGATCAACTTCCTGGGGGCTAAGGCGGTGCCCATCCAGCTCCGCGAGGACATGGATTTCCGCCTCGACGTGAACGAGCTGAAGTCGTTGATCAACGACCGCACGAAGCTCATCATCCTGAACTCGCCGCAAAATCCGACCGGCGGCGTGCTCACCAAGAGCGACATCAAGGACATCGCCGGCGTCATCGGCGATCGCGACATTTTCGTCCTTTCCGACGAGATTTACAGCCGCCTGATTTTCGAGGGCGACCATCATTCGCTGATGTCCCTGGACGGTTGGAAGGACCGTGTCATCCTGCTGGATGGCTTCTCCAAGACCTATGCCATGACCGGCTGGCGTCTGGGCTACGGCGTCATGCGCGCCGACCTGGCCACCCACATCGCCCGCCTGATGACCAACTCGAACTCCTGCACTGCCAGCTTTACCCAGGTAGCGGGCGCGGCGGGCATCCGCGGAGACCAGTCATCCGTGGACCGGATGTGCCAGGAATTCAAGCGCCGGCGCGACGTCTTCTTCGAGCGCGTCAACAAGATCAAGGGCTTCTCCTGCAAGAAGCCGAAGGGCGCCTTCTACATGTTCCCGAACATCACCAAGACCGGCTGGCCGTCGAAGAAGTTGGCCGACGCGCTGCTGGAAGAGGCGGGCGTGGCGGCGCTTTCCGGCACCGCCTTTGGCGCATTCGGAGAAGGGTACCTGCGCTTCAGCGTCGCCAATTCCGTCGAGAACATCAACAAGGCGCTGGACCGCGTCGAGCAGTGGGCCAACAAGAATCTGTGAAGGGACACGGCTTCAGCCGTGCCGTTTTGCTGCATTACGAGAAGCGGATTTAGCCGCTGAGGCGATCGGCAGAGACGTTGTGGGGCGTCTCTGCTTTGCTTTGTCAGGTTTCCTTCGTGGCCTTCGTGCCGACCTTTGCGCCCTTTGTGTTGAGGTTTTGATTCTTCAATGACAGAGAAAAAACGCTTTCGCGTCTTTGCCACCTGCGACATTGGCGATGCAGCCCTTAACATCCTCCGCCAGCGAGGCTACGACCTCGAGGTCTATCCCAAGCCCGAACCGCCGCCCAAGTCGCTGATCATCGAGAAGGTCGGCTCCGGCATCGACGGGTTGATCACCACGCTTCGCGACCCCATTGACGCCGAGATCTTCGAGGCAGGCAAGGGGACTCTGAAGGTCGTGGCCCAGCTCGCTGTCGGCTTCGACAACATCAATCGATCCGACGCCAACCGCTACAAGGTGCCCTTTACCAACACCGCGGACGTCCTGACGGAAGCCACGGCGGAGTTCGCGCTCTTCATTCTCTGCGCCATGGCCCGCAAGCTATGGCAAGCCGAGCACCTCCTGCGCAACAACAAATGGGACACCTGGCACCCTTTCCTGCCGTTTCTGGGGGATGAGGTCACGGGCAAGTCTCTGGCCGTGATCGGAACCGGCCGCATCGGCCTGGCCCTGATCAAAAAAGCGGTGGGCCTGGACATGGACATCCTCTGCTACGACTCGCAGTACCAGAACGAGCGCTACATCGCCAACATCCAGACGCTGATGGATCAGCGCTATTCGACCGGCGTCTGCAAGGACCGGCGCCACATCCGCTACGTCGAGTTTGAAGAGGCGCTCGGCCGGGCCGATTTCGTGAGCATCCACGTCCCCCTGATCCGGCCGGGAGAGAGTGACACCCCCACGCTCCACCTCATCAATGAGCGAACCCTGCGCCTGATGAAGCCGACCGCCTATCTGGTGAACACCTCGCGGGGACCGGTGGTGGACGAAAATGCCGTTGCCAAGTCCCTGAAGGAGCGCTGGATCGCCGGGGCCGCGCTGGACGTCTTTGCCAAGGAGCCTCTTCCCGCCGACTCGCCCCTGCGCGATCCCGAGATCGCCGACCGCTGCCGCCTCTTTCCCCACTTCGCCAGCGCCGCCACCATCACGCGGCTTTCGCCCGACCCCGACAAGGGCATGGCCGGCCGCTGCGTTCAAGGCCTGATCGACGTACTGGAAGGGAACTACGGAGGCGACTTCACCAAGATGCCGTACGTAGTGAACAAGGAAGCGTTCAAGTGATGGTTGCCGTTGCTGGCATCAGAGTTGTTTCTGCCGTGCCGATTCAAGGTTGTGGGAAGGAGAGGAACAACGAACGGCGAGGTCTTCTTCTGAGTACTGAGTACCGAGTACTGGGTCCTACCTTGCCGCCATCGCGCCGACCATCGACTGGAAGACTTTGAAGCCGTCGACCGAGCCCAGGCGGTCCTCGCTGGCGCGCTCCGGGTGCGGCATCATGCCGAGCACGTTCCGCCCCTCGCTACAGATGCCTGCGATGTTGTCGAGCGATCCGTTGGGGTTGGCCTGGGGCGTCACCTGCCCGTCGGGCGTCGAATAGCGGAAGACGATCCGCTCCTGCCGACGCAGTTGCTCCAGCGTCGTCTCATCACAGTAGTAATTGCCTTCCATGTGTCCGATGGGGATGCGCAGCACCTCGCCCTTGCGGCAGGCGTTGGTGAACGGAGTGTCCGTAGATTCGACGCGCACGTGCACGTGCTTGCAGATGTACTTCAGGCCGGAGTTGCGCATGAGCGCGCCCGGCAGCAGACCCGCCTCGCACAGGATCTGGAAGCCGTTGCAGATGCCGATCACCATCCCGCCCGCGGCGGCGAACGTCTTGACCGACTCCATCACCGGCGCGAAGCGCGCGATGGCGCCCGTGCGCATGTAGTCCCCATAGGCGAAGCCTCCAGGCACGATGATGGCGTCGCAATTCTCCAGGTCGTGGGTCTCGTGCCACAAGAACGTCACCGGCTGCTTGGCCACCTGGCCGGCTACCCAGTACGCGTCGTGATCGCAGTTGGAACCCGGAAACACCAGTACGCCGAATTTCATCGCTGCTCTCTCACTTGTGAGGGGATGCCCACAGCCGAGTCTAGCACGATTAAGAAATTGGGAAATTGAGTAATTGGGTGGTTGCTGTTCGCCGGAATCGGTTCGCCGACTGCGGAATTGCTCGATTTTCCGATTTTCGGCCTCGACGCTGGCGCTGCCGCCGCACTAGGGTGGACCGGATCCGCGCCGCCGACCACTGGCGACCGGCGGCTGACGACTGCTATAATCTGCGTTTGCCTTCATCTTTGCTGATCTCCCAAGCTCTTTAGTCAAGCGAGGTTCGTATGTCCGGCCACTCAAAATGGGCCACCATTAAGCACAAGAAGGGCGCCCTCGACGCCAAGCGCGGCAAGATCTTCACCCGCCTGATCAAGGAAATCTCCATGGCGGCGAAGAGCGGCGGGGACCCCGACAAAAACCCTCGCCTGCGCGGAGCCATTGTCGCGGCCAAGGCGGAGAACATGCCCGCCGACAACATCAAGCGCGCCATCCAGCGCGGCACCGGCGAGCTGCCCGGCGTCAGCTATGAAGAGTTCAGCCTCGAAGGCTACGGCCCCGGCGGCGTGGCCCTGCTCATCGAGATCTCCAGCGACAACCGCAACCGCACCGTCAGCGAGATCCGCCACGCCCTCGCCAAGAATGGCGGGAACATGGGCGAGGCCGGCTCGGTCGCCTACATGTTCCACAAGAAGGGTTCGGTTGTGGTCCCCAAGTCGGCGGTCAAGGAAGACGACCTGATGGGCGTCGTGCTCGACGCCGGAGCCGAAGACCTGCGCGACGATGGCGACAACTGGGAGGTCATCACCGACCCACACGGCTACGAACCTGTCCTGGAAGCGGTGAAAAAGGCCAACCTGCCCATCGTGACCTCTGAGATCGCCATGCTGCCCCAGAACTACATCAAGCTGGAAGGGCAGCAGGCCAGCACCATGATCCGACTGCTGGAGGCCCTGGAAGACCACGACGACGTCCAGCACGTCTACTCCAACTTCGACATCGACCAGAAGGCGCTGGAGGAAGTGGCGTCTTAGCTATCAATGTCAGTTATCAACAACGCCGCCCTTCGTGGCGGCTCTTGTTTTGCTGCTTGGCACCGTTTTTGTTATCGCCAGCATGCCACCTCTCCTGTTAGTTTGTTTCGCAAATCCACATCCAGGACTGAGCAATGAAACTGGCCGCCGTCATTCTGCTGCTGTGCGTATGCGCCGCCGCCCAAGACTTTCCGTCCGCCTCGATCAAAAAGGGCACATGGGAAATGGGTGTATGGAGTGGAGGCGGATTTTGGGTACCGGGCGGCACCGAGGACACGCAGGTCTGGAATGCCGGATTGCGCGTCGGCTACTTGCTCACCGACCATTTTGAGTATGCCGTGGACCTGATCCCGGCGTATGCCATCTTCCAGCCGGTGCAGAACGCCTTCGGCGCCGGATTCACGCCAGTGATCTTGAAATACAACTTCACCAGCGGGAACACGGTAGCGCCGTACCTCGAAGTCGGCGGCGGGCTCCTGTTCACCAACCACGACGTGCCTGCGGGCACGAACCAGGTCAACTTTACGCCCCAGGCGGCATTCGGTTTGCAGCTCTTTCCGCGCGCTAAGCGCTCCATCAATCTGGCGGCGCGCTACGTCCACATCTCGAATGCCGGGCTCTCGACTCCCAATCCGGGGATCAACACCGTCCAGTTCACGGTCGGATATCACTGGTGGCGCTAAGGTCGGGTACTTCTTCATTCTGACTTCTTACCTCTGACTTTCCTTGCGGCCCAGCCGACCATCCCAGTATGCTCATGTGTTCGTAATGCTGCTCAGGACTGATCCATGTCACTCGTCGAGTGTGTCCCGAACTTTTCCGAAGGCCGCGACAAGGCCAAGGTCGACGCCATCATTGCGGCGATGAAGGTTCCCGGCGTCTTCCTTCTCGACCGCGAGATGGATGCCGACCACAATCGCTGCGTCATCACTCTGGTGGGCGACCGCGATGCCATCGCCGAAGCCGCCATCCGCGGCGTGGGCAAGGCCGCCGAACTCATCGATCTGACCAAGCACCAGGGCGCGCACCCGCGCATGGGCGCCGCCGACGTCGTGCCCTTCATCCCCATCGAGGGCGTCACCCTGGACGATTGCGTGACCATCGCCCGCAAGGTCGGCCAGGAGATATGGAAGCGCTTCCAGATACCGGTCTATTTTTACGAAGCCGCCGCGGCCACGCCGGAGCGCACCAACCTGGAGAACATCCGCCGTGGGCAGTTCGAGGGCATTCGCGACGAGATCGCCACCCACCCGGCCCGGAAACCCGATGTCGGAGAGCCGCGCGTGCATCCCACCGCCGGTGCCACCGTGGTCGGCGCGCGCAAGTTCCTGATCGCCTACAACATTTACCTGAACACGCCGGACGTGGACATCGCCAAGAAGATCGCCAAGGCGATCCGCTTCTCGACCGGCGGCCTGCGCTACGTCAAGGCTGCCGGATTCCCGGTACGCGGACTGGCCCAGGTCTCGATGAACCTTACCGACTTCCAGCAGACGCCGGTGGCTCGGGTCTTTGAGTTCGTGAAGAGGGAAGCTGCCCGCTACGGCGTGATGCCGGTGTCCAGCGAGATCGTCGGCCTCATTCCGAAAAAAGCTCTGGAGGATGCCGCGGAATGGTTCCTCCAGGTCGAGAACTTCGATTCGTCGCTCATCCTGGAGAACCGTCTCTCCGCCATCATGGGCGGCAAGGTGGCGGTGGGCGGATTGCGCGCCGGAGTCGAGCCGTTCGTCGAGCAGCTCGCCGCTCCCACCGCGACGCCGGGCGGCGGAAGCGCATCGGCGGCCGCTGGGGCCATGGCCGCCGGGTTGGCGCACATGGTCGCATCTATGTCGCGTGGCAAGAAAGCTTACGTCCAGTACGACCGGGAACTGGGCGAAGCCATCGCCCGCCTCTCGCAGTTGCGCGAGGAGCTGAAGGCCGCCATCGACTCCGATGCCGCCTCCTACGACGCGGTGGTCAAGGCCTACAAGGCCGCCAAGGATTCGCCCAACGGCGACTCCGCCATCAACGCTGCGCTCAAGAATGCGACGAATGTCCCGCTGGGTGTTGCGGAGCGCTCCGCCGAGGTCGGCCGCATCACTGCTGCACTGAAACCGATCACCAATCCCAAAATGGCTTCCGATCTGACTGTAGCGGCCGCCCTCTCCCGTGCCGCCGTTGAAGGCGCCCTGGCCAACGTGGACATCAACCTGGATTCGCTGAGCGATCAACAGTTTGTCAACGAGACCCGTCACAAGACCGCAGCACTGAAAAGGCCATGAGCTGCCTGATCGCTTTGGCTGAGTACTGAGTACCTAGTACTGGGTACTGGCCTCTGGGCCAACGCCCGACGTCACCCGAAACCTTCCTCCGGCAGGTGGGTTTCAGTGGTATAAACGTGAGAAGCAGAGTTGCTCCCGTCCAACCAAAAGTTCTTCCGGGAGCATCTTCGGTGGGTATTGACTCCGAACAAGAGGTCCTATGAAGCGTAGTGTGCTGGTCGTTCTGGTGCTGGTGATGGCTTTGCCTGCGCTCGCCGCCACCCTGGGCACAGCCGCCAATGCGGTCATCCCGGCGGACGTGCAGCAGATCATCTCCGTGGATTACCGCCGCGTGAACAACTCCGAGACCGCCATGGCCCTGAAGGCGCGCGTGCTTCCCGACAACCTGAAGCAATTCGAAACCGCCTTGAAGGGTATCGGCATCAACGTCGACAGCGAGATGGACAATCTTACTTTCGTCTCCTACCGCGTGCCCAAGCCGTCCGAGCAGGCGCAGGGAGGGGAGGCAAAGCCCCAGCCGGCGACGCTGAAAGTCATGGGCATCGCCTCCGGGCAGTTCGGCCGGCCCCGTGTGGTCACGCGCATCCAGAAGAAGGGCATCAAGCCCACGATCTACCGCAAGTCCGCCATCTACCCCATGGGCAATGGCATGGAGATGGCCTTCCTGGATGACTGGACCCTGGTTTTTGGCGATTCGGCCGCGGTCAAGAATGCCCTGCAGACGCGGGATGGCGCGAAAGCCAGCCTCAACAGCAATTCGCAGGTCACCGACCTGATCCAGTCCGTCTCCGGGGGCGCGGTCTGGAGCGTCCTCGATGCCGATGGCACGCGCAACATGATGCGCTCCGCGCTGGGCGACGCCGCCAGCCTGGCCGACTATGACACCGTGAAGAAGCGCCTGCTGGGCTCGCATTACACCATGGATTTCTCCAACGGCGTCAACTTCGACCTCAACGTGCTGACCGCGGACAACATGACCGCGGCCACCCTGTCCTCGCTGGTGAAGGCGGGCGTCATGTATCGCAGGATGAACGCGAAAGGTCCGGAGCAGTACGCGCTGGAAAACACCTCCGTCGAATCCGACTCCTCGACCTTGAAGGTCCACTTCAAGAGCGACGACAAGCGCTTTCAGTCGCTGCTCCAGTCGGAGCTGTTCGCCGCCGTTTCGCACTGAGAGCCGCTCGGGAATATTTGCAGGCCGGGTCTTCGCGCCCGGCCTTTCTCATTCGTGGGGAAGCTTTCTCATCGAGGGCGCAACTTTACCGGGTCGTTGGAATCAGATGGACATGTTCTTCGAAGGCAACGAACGAAAAGAGCTCGAGAAGAGAATGATGGAGAAGGGACGCCTGCCTCCCGGCCAGGCGCTCACCCTGAAGTGGCCCGTGCTCCACTACGGATCGGTGCCACACTTCGATCCCGCCCAGTGGGAGTTCAAGATCTTCGGCTTGGTAGACAAGCCGGCCCGCCTCTCCTGGGACGAGTTGAACAACCTGCCGAAGTCGCAGCTGACCTCAGATTTTCATTGCGTTACGCGCTGGAGCCTTTTCGACAACCGCTGGGATGGCGTCCTCTTCCGCGACGTGCTCGAGCTGGTCACGTTGAAGCCCTCGGCGAAGTACGTCCTGGTGCACGCCGAGCAGGGCTTCACCGCCAACGTGCCCCTGGCCGACCTCGACCGCCCCGAGGTCATCTTCGCCACCCACCACGACAACCAGCCGCTTCCGCCCGAACACGGATATCCCCTGCGGCTGATCGTGCCTCATCTGTACGCTTGGAAATCGGTGAAGTGGGCGCGGGGGATCGAGTTCTTCGACCACGACGTCCCCGGCTTCTGGGAGCAAAACGGCTACCACATGTACGGCGACCCGTGGAAGGAACAGCGCTTCGACACAGATTAGAAGGGAAGACACAACGAAGAACGCAGAAGGTAGAATGCAGAAGTGTTTTCACTTCTTCGTTCTGCCTTCTTCGATCTGATTTGGTTCACTTCTTTACGATCGCGTTGTACCCGTCGCCCGCCAGCTTCGCCTTCATCTCCTCGGCCTGCTTGAGTTCGGCGAAGGGGCCGATCTGCACCCGGATCAGCTTGTCGTTGCCCGTGCCCATGACGAACACGGGATAGTTCTTCTTGCGCAGCGCGTCGGCCAGCGCGTCGGCGTCTTCCTGCTTCTTGACGGCTGCCACCTGCACCACGTATCCCGCGCCCGAATGCGTCTCCGGAGCGGCCGCCGGCTTTGCCGACGGTGCGGCGGCAGGAGCTGCCGGCGGGGCCTTCGCCTCGGCAGCCGGCGTCAGCTTCGCGGTAGCGTCCTTCTGCTCCGTGGACTTGTAGAAGGTGAGGTCGTTCTGGCTCGGCGTCCCCGCCGGGGCCGGGGTCGCCTCCGGTTGCGCGGGCGCTCCTGCCGGCTTGGCCGGGGTGGGCTTCGGGCCTGCCTGGGACGCCACCGGTCCGGCCTCGGTCACCAGCGATCCTGCCGGCGCCGCGTTCTTGCCCATCGAGTATCCCAGCCCGAAGAAGATGGCGCATACCACCACCATCCCGAAGAACAATCCCAGCAGCTTTCCCGTTCCCAAGGTTACCTCCACATCCTGTTCCGACATTCGCCGCTCCCTGGCTCAGGTTCTTACGGATTCGGCTTCGCTAGCGACTTCTCCAGCAGCTTCTGGACGTTTCCGATGATGTCGATGGGCACGGGGAAGACAATGGTCGTGTTCTTCTCCACGCCGATCTCGGTCAACGTCTGCAGGTAGCGCAGTTGCAGCGCGATGGGCTCGACCGCGAGGAGGTGCGCCGCATCCGACAGCCGTTGTGCCGCCGAGAACTCGCCCTCGGCGTGGATCACCTTGGCCCGCTTCTCGCGCTCCGCCTCGGCCTGCTTGGCCATGGCGCGCAGCATCGACTCCGGCAGGTCCACCTGCTTCACCTCGACGTTCACCACCTTCACGCCCCACGGCGCCGTGTGCGTGTCCAGGATGCTCTGGATGCGCGTGTTCAGCATGTCGCGGTGCGAGAGCAGTTGGTCCAGTTCCACCTCGCCCAGCACCGAGCGCAGCGTCGTCTGCGCGAACTGCGACGTCTGGTACAGGTAGTTCGAGACCTGCACCACCGCCTTGTTGGAGTCGATCACGCGCAGGAAGATGACCGCGTTGACCTTCAGGGTGACGTTGTCGCGCGTGATGATGTCCTGCGGCGGGACCTCCAGCGCTTCCTGCCGCAGCGAGATGCGCACCATGCGGTCCACCGGCGCGAAGACCAGGATGATCCCCGGCCCTTTCGCTTCCGCAAGCAGCCGGCCCAGGCGGAAGATCACGCCCCGCTCGTATTCCGCAAGGATCTTGATCGAACTCAGTAGGTATAGGCCGATGATGATGACGGCAAGGATGCCGAAGCTCGGCATGACTGACCTCTTTCTGAATGAATCTTTGTTTCCTGACGCGGATTGTACTGCAAAACGAAAGTCTCAGTAGCCGCCACTCGGTCCCCGGTATTCATCTGTGTACGGAAGCCGAAGCGTTAACCGATCCGGGAATCTAAGCCGGGCGTCCCGCTCGGCCACTCCGCACTCTGTCCTCCGGGCTCTGTACTACGCTTGGACGGCCTTTGGCGCCGCCTGGCGCACTGGCTCGACTTCGAGCACCAGACCATCCACGCGCTGCACGCGCACCCTCTCTCCCACCGCCACGGGCAGGGGTGAAACCGCATCCCAAAGTTCGCCGTTGACGAACACCTTCCCCTGCGGAGCCAGCGGGCTGCGCGCCTCGCCGACCTGCCCTACCAGCCCCTCCTCCCCGGTGACCACCTTGCTTCTTCGCGCCTGCACCACCAGGGTCATCAGGAAGACGGTGATCAGCGCCAGGGGGATGCTGACCGCCAGCGCCGTGACCAGCTTCACCCGCATCTCCGGGATGGGCCCGTCCACCAGCAGCAGCGCCCCCAGCACCATCATGGCGATGCCGCCGATGCCCAGCACGCCATGGGTGGCAAACTTCGCTTCCAGGGCGAACAACACGAACGCTCCCACGATCAGGGCGAGTGCCGCGAAGCGAGTGGGCAGCAAGTTGAATGCGAATACCGCCAGCAGGATGAAGATGAATCCCACCACCCCCGGCACGATCGCGCCGGGATGGTTGAACTCCACGTACAGCGCCAGCATGCCGATGGCGAACAGGATGAAGGCCACGTTCGGATCCATCATCCAGGCCAGGATGCGCTGCTTCAGCGACATGTCGTATTCGCGCACCGCCTGGCCCGCCGTATGCAGCACGGTCGTGCTGCCATTGAACCGCGTGATGGCCTTTCCGTCGATCTGCTTGAGCAGATCGCTCTGGTTCGCGGCGATGTACTCGATCAGGTGCTCCTTGAGCGCTTCCTGTTCCGTCCACGACTTCGACTGCCGCACTGCGCTCTCCGCCGCCTCGACGTTGCGCCCGCGCTTGGAGACGAAGGAGCGCATGAACGCCGCGGCGTCGTTCTCCATCTTGGCCTTCATCACGTCGTCCAGCTTTTCGCCGCCGAACATCACGGGATGCGCAGCCCCCGTGTTCGTGCCCGGGGCCATCGCCGCCACGTCCGCCGATTCCAGGATGAAGAAGCCCGCCGACGCCGCCCGGCTCCCACTCGGCGCCACGTACACGATCACCGGCACCGGTGAGGCCTCGATCTTCTCGATGATGGAGCGCGTGGAATCCACCAGCCCGCCCGGCGTCCGCAGCTCGATGAGCAGGGCGTCCGCTTTCTGCTGCTGCGCGTAGGCCAGCGCCCGCCCGATGAATTCGTCGGTGATGGGGTGGATCATGTCGTTCACCACGATCTTCACCACGTCCGCCGGGGCAAACGAAGAGAGAAGAAGGATGAAGAGGACCAGGTAAGAGAAAAATCCGGCGCGTCTCATGAGACGCCTCCTGACTCCCACTGAGTACTGAGTACCGGGTACTGGGTACTTGGGTTCACCGCAATGTCTTTTCCGCCAGCTTCGCCTGCACCGTGCGCTTGAGCGCCACAGCCGACGCATTCTCCGGCTCGAGCGCCAGCGCGCGGTCCACCTCTTGCGACGCCGCCTCAGGATTATTGTCGCGCAAATCGAGCCGCGCCAGCACGAGATACGCTTCCGCCGACGGCTGCATGCGAAGGGAGGTGCGGGCCTCGTTGCGCGCCGCCGCGGCGTCGCCGGTGGTCTCCAGCACCGTCGCCAGCCCGGCGTGTCCGGCCCCGTTGTTCTGGTCCAGCGTGATGGCCTCGCGGAACTCGTGCTCCGCCTCCCCTACGAAGCCCCGGCTCAACAGCTCCCGTCCGCGTTCGATGTGATAGTCGGCATGGACCCGCGGCGGCTGCTTCGCCATGCGCATCTCCGCTACGTTCTCGATCTCCTGCGCCAGTTGCTCTAACGAGGCTTCGTCGTAATTGCGCTTGATGCGTTCCAGCGGGACCTTCGGCGGCGCCGCGCGCCCTCGCGGGCCCGGGATTGTCGCCGGAGTGCCGTTGCCGCTCGCCATCTCCAGCAGCGACTTGGCCTCCGCGTCCGAGGGGCGCAGCGACAGCGCCTCGCGCGCCTGCCTGGCCGCGTTCCCCGCGTCGCCCGCGCGGTACAGCGCGACCCCCAGGTTGAAGTGGTAGTCCGCATCGGCGGGATCGGCCTGCACCGCCCGCTGGAAGTATTCCACGGCTTTCCTCTGCCCGCGCCGGCTCGCCACTACGCCCAGGTTGTTGTACACCTCGGTCAGCGGCAGCCGCGAGGCCACGAACGCGAAGGCATTCTCCGCCGTTTCGAACTGTCCCAGGTAATAGGCGGAAAGGCCCAGCAAGAAGCTGGCCTCTTTGGCGCGCGCGTCGCTCTTTGGGATTCTCGCCAGCCACTTTGTCGCCGAATCGTACTCCCGCTGCTCGTAATAGGTCTTGCCCAGCTCCAGGATCGCGAGGTAGTAGTCCGGCTTCAGTTTCACCGCCACCGCGAACTGCCGGATGCGCTCCTGCCCCGTCCCCGCTATGACCCCGCGGATGTAGGCCTCCAGCGCGTCCAGGCGGATGGGCTGGGAAGCCTTGACGAATCCGTTCTTCGAGGTCACGAGCATGGGGTTCAGCAGCCGCATCACGTCCCACGCCAGCGCCGTCTGGATATCGATCAGCTTCACCAGCGGCCCCGACTCGCTCACCTCCGGGTACAGCCGCAGCTTGTTCATATCCAGGAGCTGCGCACTGGCGGCAAAGGTCTGGCCGTCGAACGTGAAGCGCCCCATGACCACGTAGTCCACATCCATCTCTTCGGCGATGCGGTAGGCGGTCGCACGCGACGGGCGAAGGTTCACTGGGACGCCCAGGCGGTCGAACGCCGCGATCCGGTCCGGCCGGGAGAACATGGTCAGGGAGGGGATAGACATGCGCTGTCCCAGCACCTCGGGGAAGGCCTCGCCGATCCACTCGATCCCCGGCGCCTTCGAAGCGTTCTCGAAAGGGAGGATCACCATCGTTTGGATGGTGCCCGGGACGTGCTGGGCGACCGCCCAGCCGCCAACCAACAGGAGCACAAGCGATAGATGAAGAGCCCGTTTCAAGATGTCTCGATTATAGATTCCAGAGTGTCATCGTGAGTGAAGTCCGGTCGGGATGAGCCTGAGGGAGTGCCGCGAGATTCGCTGATTCCCCTGTGCCCGGGGTCACACCCGCTCGTGATTCTTGTCACCGCGACTTCCGCTCCCGCCGCGCTACCGTGGCCTGTGGAGGGCCCCATGCTCGAAGCGCGATGTACCCTGACCCAGCCCGGCGGCAGCCGGCGCCAGTTCGTCGTCACCACCGGCTCCAACCACCACCTCATCATCGACGACCCCAACGGTGCCACCGGACCCAAGCCGGTCGAGCTTGTCGCCGCTGGCCACGCTGGCTGCACCGCCTTCGACGTCATCAACATCCTCCGCAAGAAACGCCAGCAGGTCACTGCCTATGAAGTCCGCATCGAGGTCGACCAGGCGCCCACACCGCCACAGGTCTTCACCGATGTACGCATTCATCACGTGATCACCGGACTCAACGTCGATCCCGCCGCCGTCGAGGATGCCATCCGGCTCTCGGAAGAGAAGTACTGCTCGGTCGGCGCCATGGTGAAGCAAACGGCTCACATCCACACCGACTACCAGATCCTCCAGGAAACTGGGGACCTTCGTCCGCTCGAGCACAAGCCCGAACCCGTCGGCTCTGGCAAGTCCTCGGGTTAGCCCAACCACCCGGCCGAGTGCCTGCACCGTCTCCACCGTGGAGAAAACTCCTGCCTTCAGGCGGGATTGAGGACTCGGCGCCAATCTCCGTGCAAATTCTCAATGGCTGACGTTGCAAAACGCAGCGCATCGCCGGACATCGCTAACAGACTGATTCCATTGCTACGCTGAGGATTTCAGCGAACCGCCGTTGAAAAACGCTGCTGCAAAATTCAGCGGCTGCCCCCGCGCGAGCTCCTTCATTGGGGTCGCCCTGGCCGCCTCTCCTCCCTTGTAACCTGCTCTATCCACAGCAGTTGCTGACTTGGTCGCCACGCCGAACCCGCTCTGGCACACACGGCCACTGGGTTGCCTTAGGTAAAGGTGGAAAGTGGCTCAAAGAAAGAAGAGCACGCCAGGAGGCCCGTCATGACCGTTCTACTCGTACTCGCGACCTTCATCATCTTCCTGACCATCGACCACTTCTACAGCAAGCGCGCCCTGCGTCCGGCGGTGCAGCCCATGCTGGCTGCCGAGATGGTGCGCCGGCCGCAGCCCAGCATCGTCTCCGGCTTCTTGCTGCCCGAGACCCTGCGCTACCACCCCGGTCATACCTGGGCGCAGAGCGAAGGTCCGAAGCTGGTCCGTACGGGCCTTGACGACTTCGCCGCCCGTTTGATCGGCAAGGTTGAAAAGATCACGCTGCCCCAGCGCGGCCAGTGGATCCGCCAGGGCCAGAAGATGTTCACGCTGCATCGCAACGGCGTCGCCACCGAAATGGTTTCTCCCGTCGAGGGAGTGGTGACCGAGATCAACGAAGCCGCCGCGGCCGATCCCGAGCTCGCCCGTCGCGATCCCTACGCCGAGGGCTGGCTGGTAGCGGTGGAATCGCCCGACGCCAAACTCAATTTCCGCAACCTGCTCTCCGGCGACCTCGCCCGCTGGTGGATGGAAGAGGCCGGCGCGCGGCTGCGCAAGCACCTGCCCATGGCCGAGGGTGCCATGGCCGACGGCGGTGTAGCGGTCGATGACCTCAGCGCGCAGTTGCCCGACGCAGACTGGGGCAAGGTGACCAAGGAATTCTTCCTGGGATAGGGGCATGGTCTACCTCCTGGCGCAAAGCGGAGCGGCGGCACCGAGAAATCCGGAGCCGCCGCTCCGTTTTTCTTTCGCTGAATTTCACCGCACTGGGCCAGCGAACCCAAATTCTGCGCTGATTTCCTCAGCAAAGTATGGACACTCTCAGGAACCTGCACTCCGGATTGTGCACAGGCCGCGAAATCCTTCCCTCCCCATCACTTGCGGCGCTTCATCCCTGGCTTCAGAACACCTCCCACGGCAGGCCGCTTGCCCTCTAACTAGTGGGTGTTCTGTGCGGAGGTACGACAAATCATGAGCAAGGCTATCCTGTACGACGCCACCCTCTGCGTCGGCTGCAAACTCTGCGAGCAAGCCTGCGCGGAGCGCAATAAGCTTCCCTACGACGACCGCATCGCCGCCGAGCAGAAACAGTCTGCCCACAAATTCACCGTCGTTCTTACCAAGGGCGACAAGTTCATGCGCCGCCTGTGCATGAACTGCGGTGATCCCAGTTGCGCCTCGGTCTGCCCGGTCGCCGCTCTGCGCAAGACTGCCGACGGTCCCGTCATCTACGAGGAATCGCGCTGCATGGGCTGCCGCTACTGCATGGCTGCCTGCCCCTTCGGCGTTCCCAAGTACGAGTGGAGCAAGGCGCTCCCCGCAGTGAAGAAATGCGACATGTGCTCCGACCGCCTGGCCGCCGGCAAGATGACCGCCTGCGCCGAAGCCTGTCCCACCGGGGCCACCAAGTTCGGCACCCGCGACCAGCTTCTGGCCGAGGCCCACGAGCGCATCCGCCAGAATCCGGCGAACTACGTCGACCACGTGTACGGCGAGACCGAGGTGGGCGGCACCAGCATCCTCATGCTCTCCGCCGTGCCCTTCGAGGAATTCGGCTTCCGTACCGACCTGGTCCACGAACCCCTCCCCATGTTCACTTTCCGTGTGCTTTCCCGCATTCCGGACATCGTGGGGCTGGGCAGCGTGCTGTTGGGCGGGATCTGGTGGATCACCCATCGCCGCGAAGAAGTCGCCGCCCACGAATCCGCGGCGCAACCGCGCAAGGAGGGGCAGTAGGCCATGAAGCAGAAACTGATGAAGTTCACGCTTTGGAAGATCGTCTTCCTGGTCATCATGGCGCTCGGCGCCTACGCCACCGTCCTGCGCTTCATTTACGGCCTCGGCGCCTCGACCCACCTGAGCGATGAGTTCCCCTGGGGCCTCTGGATCGGGTTCGACGTCCTGTGCGGCGTCATGCTGGCGGCGGGCGGTTTCACTCTCATGGCTGCCGTGCACATCTTCAACCTCGAGCGCTTCAAACCCATCATCCGGCCCACGGTTCTTACCGCATTCCTTGGTTACGTCCTGGTTTGTATCGCGCTGATGTTCGATCTCGGCCGGTACTACCGCATCTGGCACCCGCTCGTCATGCGCAACCCGCACTCGGTGATGTTCGAGGTGGCCTACTGCGTCATGCTCTACACCACAGTCCTGGCGCTGGAATTCGCGCCCATCGTTTTCGAGAAGTTCCGCATGTCCAAGGCGCTCCGCATCATGCACGCCATCAGCATTCCCCTGGTCATCCTCGGTGTCATCCTTTCGACCCTGCACCAGTCCTCGCTGGGCACGCTCTACCTGATCATGCCCAACAAGCTCCACCCCTTCTGGTACAGCCCGCTGCTGCCGGTCTTCTTCTTCCTTTCGGCGATCGCGGTCGGCCTGGCCATGACCATCTTCGAGTCCAACATGAGCTCGAAGTATTTCCACCGCCAGTTGGAGATGCCGTTGCTCTCCGAACTGGGCCGCATCCTGGCGGTGGTGCTGATGGTTTACGCCGTGCTGCGTTTTGAGGACCTGATGCACCGCGGCGCGCTCCGGCTTCTGCTCCAGCCCAGCTACGAACGCAATCTTTTCCTGGTGGAGATCGTGCTCGGCCTGCTTCTGCCCATCGGACTGCTGGTGCAGAAGCGGATTCGGGAGAATCCCGGCCGCCTGTACTTCGCCGCCGTTCTGACCGTTCTCGGCTTCATCACCAACCGGTTGAACGTCAGCATCACCGGGATCGAAGGCGCGGCCGGCATGCACTACATCCCCAAGTGGACCGAGGCGGCCATCACCGCAGCCATCATCGCAGCCGGCTTCGCGCTGTTCGGCGCTGCGGCCAAGTACCTGCCCATCTTCCCCGAAGAGACGCAGGCGCCCGTCGCGCTGCGCGCCGCGCCAGCCGTCCGTTCCGTTGCCATGGAGGAAGAAGTGGTTCCGGGAGACTGAACCGTGTCACCTCGCGACCCAACCCGTCTCCCCGCCGATCAGGAGAGCCCCAGCGCGTCTTCGGGCGCGCTGGGGGATCGGCGCTTCGGTCGGATCACCCACAGTCTTAGCGCCAAGCTGATTCTCGTTCTCCTGGTCGCCGGGGTGGCGATCTTTTCGCTTCTCGGATACCTCAATATCCGCCTGCACCGCAAGAACCTCGAGCAGGCGACACTGCTGAGCGCGGAACGCATCGGCGATGTCATCAAGCGCAGCACCGAGTACCACATGCTGCGCAACGACCGCGTCGCCGTCTACACCCAGATCCGCACTATGGGGACGGAGCCCGGCATCCTGCGCATTCGCATCTTCAACCAGGAAGGCCGCATCAGCTTTTCCACCGACGAGAAGGAAGTCAACAAGTACGTGGACAAGAGCGCCGAGGCCTGCTACGCCTGCCATGCCAGGGCGCAGCCGCTGGCGCGCCTCGACCGCCCGGACCGTTTCCGCATCTTCAAGCCCAACGGCGAGCGCGTCCTGGGCGTGATCACGCCCATCGAGAACAAGCCTTCCTGCTCCAACGCCGACTGCCATGCTCATCCGGCATCGCAGAAGATCCTCGGCGTACTCGACACCGACATGTCACTCAGCCGCGCCGACGCGCAGATCGCGCAGGACAGCCGGCTCATGGCCGGTTACACCCTGTTCGGGGTCGCCGTCATCGTGCTGCTGACAGGCGTGTTCGTGTGGAGGTTTGTGCACGTCCCAGTCAAAGTCCTGAAAGTCGGCACCGAGCGCCTGGCCAAAGGCCAGCTCGGCTACCAGATCTCCGTTCATTCCCGGGACGAACTGGGCGAACTGGCAGATTCGTTCAACGATATGAGCCGCCAGCTGCGCGAGGCCCGCGAAGAGGTCACCGCCTGGGCCCACACCCTCGAGGAACGTGTCGACGAGAAGACCCGGGAGCTGAAACGCGCCAACGATCATGCTCTCCAGGTGGAGAAGATGGCTTCCATCGGCAAGCTCGCCGCCATCGTCGCCCACGAGATCAACAATCCTCTGGCCGGCATCCTGACCTACTCCAAGTTGCTGCGCAAATGGGCCGGCCACACGCCGTGGAAGGAAGAGCGCCGTCTGGAAGTGTGCAGCGCCCTCGAGCTGATCGAGTCCGAAAGCCGCCGCTGCGGCGACATCGTGAAGAACCTCCTCACCTTCTCCCGTTTCGCGCCCATGAACCTGGAGTGGGTGGCGCTGAACCCGATCGTTGACCGCTGCATCCGCCTGGTACACCACCAGCTTGAGCTCGGCAACATCAGCCTCAACGCACAACTGGCGCCCGACCTGCCCAACGTGCAGTGCGACGCGGCGCAGCTCGAGCAGCTCGTGCTCGCGCTGGTGATGAACGCCATCGACGCCATGCCGCACGGTGGAAACTTGACCATCCGTACCCGTCTTGTCCCCGAGTGCGCCGAAGTCAAGCTCGCGGTGCAGGACGACGGCACCGGCCTCGCGCCGGAGGCCCGCGCCAATCTTTTCGAGCCCTTCTACACCACCAAGGACCGCGGCACGGGCCTCGGCCTGGCCATCAGCAAGGGCATCGTGGAGCGCCATCGGGGGCGCATTGAAGTCGAATCGGAACCGGGATGCGGCTCGACCTTCACGGTCACGCTCCCGCTGGACGGGGTCGTGGGGACCACGGCGAAAGCGGCCGAACCGGCCGCGGCAAAGAGGTGACCACCATGCTGGAGAAAGCCAAGATCCTGGTCGTGGACGACGAGACCATCGTCCACGAGTCACTCGGGCACTGGTTTCGCGACGAAGGCTACGACGTCGGTACCGCCGAAAGCGCACACGAGGCCCTCGCACGCCTCGCGGAGCGCCGCTGGGACGTCGCGCTGGTGGACATCAAGATGCCCGGCACCGATGGCATCGAGCTGCAGCGCCGCCTGCACGAGATCGATCCCGAGCTCATCGTCATCATCATGACCGGCTACGCTTCGGTCGAGACCGCCGTGCAGGCGCTGAAGAACGGCGCCTATGACTACGTCACCAAGCCCTTCGATCCCGACGACATCGCCCACGTGGTCAAGAATGCCCTCTCCCATCGCCACGCTGAGCGCGAGGCCGCGCGCCTCAAGGAGACCGTCGGCGAAGTCATGCGTCCGCCCGAGCTCATCGGCCAGTCCGCCGCCATGAAGAAGGTCTTCGACTCCATTGAGACCGTCGCCTCCACCGACGCCACCGTGCTCGTCACCGGCGACAGCGGCACCGGCAAGGAACTTGTCGCCCGCGCCATTCACGCCATGAGCCCGCGCCGCTACAACCCGCTGGTCGTCATTCACTGCGGCGCGCTCACCGAGACTCTGCTCGAGAGCGAGCTCTTCGGCCACGAGAAAGGCGCCTTCACCGGCGCCCAGTACCGCAAGAAAGGGAAGTTTGAGATCGCCGAAGGCGGCACCGTCTTCCTCGACGAGATCGGCGATATCTCGCTCAAGACGCAGACCGACCTGCTGCGTGTTCTGCAGGAGCGCGAGATCGTGCGCGTCGGGGGCAACCAGCCCATCAAGGTGGACTTCCGCTGCATCGCCGCTACCAACAAGGACCTCGAGAAACTGATCGAGGAAGGGAAGTTCCGGCCCGACCTCTTCTACCGGCTCAACGTCTTTCGCATTGAGATCCCGCCCCTGCGCGACCGCAAGGAGGACATCCCTCTGCTGGTGGACAACTTCATGCGCAAGTTCTCCGCCTCCATGAACAAGCGCGTGGCAAACGTAGCGCCCAGCGCCATGGCCCTGCTGCAGAACTATGACTGGCCCGGGAACGTCCGCGAGCTGGAGAACGCCGTCGAGCGCGCCATGGTCGTGGCATCCGAGCCCGAACTGCGCGAGCAGGACTTTACTCTCAAGCTCAAGCCGCAGGAGGCTGAGGGCGGCAAGACCCTCGAAGACATCGAGCGCCTGCACATCCTGCACGTCCTCGAGGAGTGCGGCGGTAACCAGACACGCGCCGCCGAGGTGCTCGATATCGACCGCGTCACTCTCTACAACAAGCTCAAGCGCTACGGCTGGAAACGGAATTCCGTTCCTGCGGCGGCCATCAACTCGCATCGATGAGCGCCATCCACCTGCTGCCGGTCGGTCCCACCGACGGTCCGCTGCTCGAACGCTTACGCCGCGGGCTCGAGGACAACCTGCGCGTCCCCTGCGTCATGGACCCGCAACGCCTGGATCCTGCCTCCGCCTTCCACGTCGAGCGCCAGCAGTACCATTCCACCCAGATCCTCGGGATGATGCCCGGCTTCCTCCAGAACGGTTGCTGGCGCATGCTCGGCGTGACCTCTCTCGACCTCTACATGCCCATCCTGACCTTTGTTTTCGGCGAAGCCCAGCTCACCGGACAGTGCTCCGTCGTTTCCTGGCGCCGCCTGGCCCAGGAGTTCTACGGCTTGCCGCCGGACGGGGAGCTGCTCGCCGACCGCTTGCTGAAGGAAGCTGTCCACGAGCTCGGCCACACCCTCGGCCTGACCCACTGCCAGGATTACGCCTGCGTGATGGCCGCCTCCCACTCCGTCGAATGGATCGACATCAAGGGCAGCTCTTTCTGCCCCGACTGTCGTGGCCACGCCGCCTCCGTCATTCCCGCCAGGCGCCTCTTCGGCATCTTCTAGCACGGATCTTCATACTGGCGTCATTCTGAGCGAGGCGCGCCCTCCCTTTTGCGCGCGCCGAGTCGCAGGGCCCCTATCCGCGTGGTTACTTTCGGTCTTCCAGCCCTGGGAAATCCGTGAATTCCGGCCCCGACTCGGTCTATCATTCGCTCAGAAGCGTTGCTTAGGGTTTTTGCGGCTCTCATACTCCGAGCCGGGGCGGGCTTGTGCGTTACTGCGACAAGTGCCATGCGACTTATCCGAATGATTTCACGGTCTGTCCCCGCGACCAGACCGCCCTGCGCATCACTTCCGAGTTCGTGCAGGGCATGCAGTTGCGCGGCAAGTACGAGATCCTGGACAAGATCGGATCCGGCGGCATGGCTTCCGTCTACAAAGCCCGCCACCTTGCCTTCAACGAGATCCGTGCCATCAAGGTGGTCAGCAGCCGCCTCATGGATGATGACCTCTTCCTCAAGCGTTTTAAGAACGAAGCCATCATCACCCGCAAGCTCCAGCACCCGAACGCGGTCCGCGTGGACGATCTCGACACCACCGACGACGGTCGCCCCTTCATCATCATGGAATTCGTCGCCGGCCGCGACCTGCGCGAGGTCATCGAGAAGGAAGGTCCGCTGCTCGTCCGCCGCGCCCTGAGGATCGGCAAGCAGATCCTGTCCGCGCTCAGTGCCGCGCACGCCCTCGGCATCACCCATCGCGACATCAAGCCGGACAACGTCCTGCTCATCTCCCAGCCCGACGGGACCGAGATCGCAAAGGTCCTCGATTTCGGCATCGCCAAGATCCGCGAAGGCTCGTTCGAATCCGGCTCCAGTTACAGCGCCACAAAGACCGGTGTGGTGGTTGGCACGCCGCAGTACCTCTCGCCCGAGCAGGCCATGGGCAAGCACGGCTCCGAGATCGACGGCCGCGCTGATATCTATTCGGTCGGCGTCGTCCTCTACGAGATGCTTACCGGCTGTCTGCCATTCGAGTCCGATACTCCCATGGGCATTCTCATCAAGCACATCCAGTCCGTGCCCAGGCCGGCCCATGAGCTGAAGCCCAGCCTCGAGATTCCCAAGCCCGTCTCCATGATTCTGATGAAGGCGATGCAGAAGGACCGCAACGACCGCTTCCAGTCCGCCGACGAGATGCTGGAGGCGCTCAACGCCCCCGAGCAATGGGCCGCCACCGCTCGCATCGGCTCGCAAAGCGCCACCGCGCGCGACGATGCCACCGCTGCCATCGGCTCCGATTTCCTGGCCAACCTCCGGATTGCGCCTTCCCGTGTTCCCACGCCGCCGCCCTCACACGTGCACGAGCCTCTTCCGCCCCTGGCGCCACCCCCACAGCCGCTTCGCGCCACGCCACCCGCCCCGGTTGTCAAGCCGCCCGCCCCACCGCCACCGCCGCCCGCAGCAGCGCCCGCATCGGCGGCTCCGAAACCGCCATTCCAGTACTCACCTCCCTCGTCCTCCGTCGAACCTGCACCGCCGCCGCACGTGACGGCGCCACCACCGCCGCCAGCCCGTCAGGCTTCGCGGCCGGCTCACGTTCCTCCTCCGCCCAGGCAGGAACGCAGGACGTGGCTGTGGGTGGGGCTGGCGGTGTTGTTGACCGCCGCCGTCATGGGCGGTGGGGGGTATTGGTACCTGCACACGCAGGTACCGGTCGCGCAGCCTTCTACGGCCGCTCCGGCTCCCTCTCCCTCCGACGCCAGCATCAAAGCGGATGTCAGCGCCGCCCTCGGCGCATCCCACGATTTTCAGCGCGTCGAGGTCGCAGTCCACGATGGGGTCGTCACTCTTTCGGGGTCGGTGACCACGCCTGCTCTTGCCGACCAGGCCGTGCGCCTCGCCTCCGCCCGGGCCGCCGTAAAAGAGGTGCGCAACCAGGTCAATTTCCCCCCCGTGGCGCCATCCGCCGGAGAGCAGGCGGCTGCGACTCCTTCTGCGCTTGAGGAAACGCCAAAGCCTGAGCCAAAGTCGAAGCCCAAGTCGGCCGCCGCTCGCGAGACCAGGGCGGAGCCGGCGACGCCTCGCGGTCCTACGCCGCAGCAGCGCCGCCATCTGCGCGAACTTCTTGCCGATGGTGAGCGCCTGGTCAACTCCGGCGCCTACGCCGCTGCCATCGACGCCTATAACCAGGCGCTCGAGATCGATTCCCACGATTCGGCCGCCCTGGCGGGCCTCCGCCGTGCCCAGCAGGCGAAGGCGACGGAAGAAGAGATTCTGAGGAAACGCAAATGAGGTATCGCCGTTGCGCCATCATTCTTGTATTCGTCCTGTTACTTTTCTCTGACTTGGCCGGCGCTCAGATCTTCGGAAAGCGCGGCCAGGCTGCTACGCCCTCCGGCAGCGACGCCGTCGAACTGGTGTCCGCGGGTGACCATCCGGTTTTTCGGTATCCGGTCGCTCATCAGCACGCCGCCAGCGGATGCGGCGGTTACCTGTATTTTTCGCGCGATACCATTCGCTATGAAGTTGTCCACCCCGAGAGCGATAAGGGTCATTCCTTCGAGTACAAGCGCAGCGATCTGACCGTTGCCGGCCAGTGGCGCTTCTGGGGACAGCCGATGGACGAGGCTGAGTTCAAGTTTCGCAACGGCACCACGTATCACTTCTTCCGCGTACGAAAGGCGTTCGTCGACGCCAGCACCAGCACCCGCCTCGGTTGGTCTGACGTCCTGCCTCACCAGGAGTTGGTGGATGCTGCCATGGATTTCGATGGCATCCTGGACAAGATCCAAGCTCGCGAGGCCCGACTCCATCCCGCCGCTCCGCCCGCTCCGCCGCCGGTCATCAGCATGCTCGACCCGGTCGGCGCCGAGGCTGGCAAGGCTCTCGACGTCGCCGCCGCACGCATCAGCCTGCGCGGCGTCGCTTCCCACGCCAGCGGCGTCGCCTCGGTCACGGTCAACAACTTCGTCGCCACTCTCAAGAGCCTCGCCCCCACCACGATGGAATTCAACGTCCCGGATTTTGCGGTGAATGCCGGCGCCAGCGCCATCGTGATCGTCGCCACCGCCACCGACAAGTCGCAGTCGCAGATGATCTTCACTCTCAACCGGCCCGATGTCCGCGTCCTCGATCCCGTACCCAACGCCGAGACCGACAGAGAGACGGTCAAAGTGCGGGGAATCGCGGCTGGCTTTCGCGCCATCGACCGCATCGAGGTGGCGGGCAGGCAGGCCACCTTCCACTCCAATCCGGCCGGCGAGGTCGAGTTTGAGGCCGACGCCGTTCCTCTCACCGTCGGCGCCAACACCCTCCAGGGCTTTGTAGTCGGCCGGGACGGCACACGCCTACCCTTCAAGCTCGATGTGAAACGCAATCCTCCGCCCGGGCCGCCCCCGCTCGCCCTCAGCGAGGTGGCGGACGCGCTACAGAAGGGTGTGCCGGCCGCCCGCGTGGCTTCACTGGTCAGCCAGTTCGGTGTGTCGTTCGCTCTGACCGATGACGCCGAAAAGCAGCTCCGCGCCGCCGGCGCCGACACCAATCTCCTGCTGGTGATCGCCAAGTCGAGGAAGTGATAATCTAAGAAGCGCGGGCGGGGTTGGTATAGTGGTCGTGCCCCGGCTTCCCAAGCCGGTGACACGGGTTCAATTCCCGTACCCCGCTCCATTTTTATTGCGGTGTCTTTTCCTGGAAGCCGATCAGTGCTGGGAGTTGCCCTGCTCAATCTGGTGGATGTAGAACGCCAGGGCGCCGACCGTCACCAGGATGGTAGCCAGCGAGACCAGCAGCCCCATGCGGCGATACTCGCGCTGCTGGAGCGCGGCCTCAGCGTCTTCGTGCGTTTTCTTGGCGGTCTTCAGGCCGGCGGCGATGTCCTCCTCGACGCGCGCTTCATTGAAGCTGTGCAGCGACACGCGCGCCTTGGTCAGCGAGTCGTTGGCCGCGACCAGCTCCATCTCCGCGTCGCTGACCTCCATGCCGGAGTGCGACGCGCGGTCCAGTAGCTCCTTGGATTCATTCACCGCCTTCGCCAGCCCCGCGAACTTCGTCGCGATCGATTCCGCCGTCTTGTAGCCGTTATCTCCCGCCGAATGGCAGTTGGTGCACACCGAGCTGGGTCCGGTGCCGACCATCGCATCGCTCGGATGGGTGATGCGGTGATTGCTGTGGCAGGTGATGCATCCGGCCAATCCCGCCGCCGCAAACGCCTTCTTGTGCGGACTCTTGTCGAAGAGCTGCGCCTGGAAGACGTGGCAGGTCGAGCAAACGTTCTCGACCGAGGCCAATCCCGGCGGCGCAGCGCCGTGGTTGCCGTGACACGTGGTGCAGGTGGGCGCGCTCAGGTCGCCGCCCTCGTGCATGGCTTTGTAGTGGACGCTGGCGCTGTACCCTGCGAACTGGTCATGCGGGATCTTGTAATCCTTCATGTACACGGCGTCGGCGTGGCAGCGCTTGCAGGTGGTGGCCACGTTCAGCGGATGCACGCTGGAGCGCGGGTCGGACGCCGGCCGGATATCGTGCACCGTGTGGCAGTCGGTGCAGACCGCGACCTTCTGGTCGCCCGTCGCCAGTTTTTTGCCGTGCACGCTGGTCTTGTACTGACTCAACTGGTCGGTGCGCAGCGACGGGTTGTATTGCCGCATCTTCGCGGCGTCACCGTGGCAACTCCCGCAGAGTTCCGGGACCTGCCGCCGTTCGATATGTCCCCGGAACCCTGCGGCGCGACTCATCGGATTCTCGTCGCTGGTTGCATCCCCACCGTGGCAACTCGTGCAAGTCAGGCCTTTTTCCGCGTGAATGTTGCTGGCGAATTCCGCCTGCGTCACCTTCAGCGGCGCGTCCATCTGGGAGTGGCAGTCCAGACAGACATTCTTGTCCGCCGCCGGGCTCGCGGCCACCAGCAGCAGCAGACATCCCATCAACGCCAGTGTGTTCTTCATTTCGCCACCCACCCGTACACCGTCATGGCCGCCATGTACGCCAGGGCGAAGATGCCCGCGCCGGTGATGTAGCGGTATCCGCGCGCCACTCGTTTCGGCTCCAGAAAGGGAAGCGCCAGCCACAGCGCGCCCGCCACCCCGAATCCCAGGATCCCCAGCAACTCGCCGTCGAATATCAGGATCTTCGAGGGGATCAGCTTCAGCGTCTGGAAGGTGAACAGGAAATACCACTCCGGCTTGATGCCCGCCGGCGCCGGGGCGAAGGGATCGGCCTTGGCGCCCAGCTCCCAGGGATAGATGGCAGCCAGCGCGGCCAGCGCGCCCAGTCCCACGTACCACGCCATTACTTCGCGCAGCAGGAAGTTGGGGAAGAACCTCATTTCCTTTTTCTGCTCCGGCCGGTACTTCCACTCTTCTTCCACCCGCGGCGGCACGCTCATGCCGAACTTCTGCACCAGGGCAACGTGCAGTCCCAGCAGCACCGTCGTGATTCCGGGCAGCACCGCGACGTGGAAGCCGAAGAAGCGGGTCAGGGTCGCGCCTGTGACGTCATCGCCCCCGCGCAGGAACACCAGGATCCAGTGCCCGATGACAGGGACCTGCCCCGCGACGTCGGTGCCCACCTTGGTGGCGAAGAACGCCAGCGTGTTCCACGGCAAGAGGTATCCGCTAAATCCGAAACCCAGGGCCAGGAACAGCAGCAGCACGCCCGAGACCCAGGTCAGCTCGCGCGGCTTGCGGTAGGCGCGCAGGAACAGCACGCTGAACATGTGGGCGAAGGCGGTGAAGACCATCAGGTTCGCCGACCAGGAATGGATGGACCGGATCAGCCACCCGAACTGCACCTGCGTTGAGATGTATTTCACGCTCTCGAACGCTTCGTTGGCGCTGGGCCGGTAGTAGAGCAGGAGCAGGATGCCGGTGCACACCTGCACTATGAAGAGGAACAACGTGATCCCGCCCAGGAAGTACCAATAGGAAAGACGGTGCAGCGGCACCATCTTGTGGCGCAGGGGGTAGATGAGATCTTCCCATCCGAAGCGCTGGTCGAGCCAGTCGCGTACGTAGGTTGCGGGGTTGCGCATGGTTCAGGCCCCTTGTTTGCGGCTCACGTAGATCTCGTTCCCCTTGACGTGTACCTCGTAAGCCTCCAGTGGGCGTGGCGGCGGCCCCGAGATGTTGCGCCCGTTCAGGTCGTACATGCCGTTGTGGCACGCGCACCACACCTGCTGCAGATCGTTGCGGTATTGCACGGTACAGCTCAGGTGGGTGCAGGTGGCCGACATGGCGCGGTACTCGCCCGACGCCGTGCGGATCAGCAATCCCGGACGGCTGCCGAAGCGGAAGATCCTGGCCGAGTTCGACTTCAGCTCGGCCACCGTGGCCGCAAGCACAGAGTCCGTGCCCAGGTCGGCGGAGGGCGGCGGCAATACGTACCGCAGCACGGGATAGACGAACGATACCAGGGAGGCGAACACGCCCCCACCCAGCAATACGTGGAGAAAACGCCTGCGTCCTTTGTCCCGTCCCTCATCTTGTTCGGCCGCTTTCGCCGCCACCACCATCGGGCAAGCCGGTTTCGTTGCCATACCCTCTTTCTTCCCGTGTTCGTCCGTACCCTGGTCCGCCATGGCGTTTACAGGATAAACCCACCCATGGCCGGAATCTCGCGCACGATCCCTACGGGAGCATTACGCCTGCCGACGTGCTCCAAGTGCAAGACGGGCATGGTCTCTTCTTTTTCCGCCCGGTTCGGCTCGGCGATGAGAAAATGTGCGGCGATCCCCGCTACCGTGACGGCCGCCCCCAGATACCACAGCAGCGGTCCGATGATCCAGATCGCCCATAACGGCAGCGCATCGTACGTGCCGAATACCATCGCTGCCCCCGCCATCAGCATCGTAACCCCACAGATCGCGACCCAATCGCTTGCCTTGAACATAGGCTTCTCCTCTGCCTCTACTCCGCGCGGAAGGCGGGCACTCTTATCAGGAGGTAATTAAGAGTTCGTTTGAGTGCGGGGGTATGAAGCCCGCCTTCCACTCACCATTTCCTCTGCACCTGGATCACCGAATCCAGATGTTGTGGAAATCGCTGTATCTGACGGCAAACAGGGATTGTACATACGAATGTCAAGAATGGCGCAGGGGCGGCTGTTGTCAGAAGATCAGGCGACTGTCAGAAAATCGGGCGGTGGGAGGCTTCCGGCGCGGCGACGATTCTTGGGACTGTGCCCAACTGTGGACGTAACTGGCGAGAAGGTCTGTTATCGCCAGTTGTGCTGGGTGTTGTGTCCTGCGCTGCACGGCAAGCTACTTCGATTTGTCCACATCACAGTGCGCAGCCACGAAGTGCAGATATATCTCAGATGCTTTTCGCAGGTCGCCTGAAATGGATATTGGTATGAATGCGGGGTGGTGGCCGCATACAAATTGTGGCTGGCCCAGTTGGTGCGAGATTGCAGCGTCTTTCGGCAGGTCTGCTTCGGATTCGAGGATAAGTATTTCGGGAGGATATTTCCCCAATGTTTCAAGGAGCTTTTGGAAGCCACTCTCATTAGTCGCGGCCATCACGCCTACGCCACTGTTCACGTGGGATTTCGTCATGGCGAATTGCAGGTCTACGCGCCTCAATTTTTCCGCGAACGTGGCCGAAGGGTCACGCCATACGTGAATGACGAGCGGCGCAGATTGCTTGCTGTCTCTGCATGAAACGCACAGACCGCACAGGATCATGGCAGCTAACAAGAGGCGTACGCGTGGCATAGCGAGTCAGATACTAATCCCTCGACGTTGCAGTATGGACGTGTCACGCAGGGAACACCATGTGAAACTTCCCCATGACTGGCCAGAATCTCCTTCTCACCAGTTACGGGGCCGGAACACTGGGTTTTGGGGTAACCGGTGATATGGTCTGTTATCGCCAATTGACTTTCGGGGTTGATGTGCAGCGCGGCGGGATTTCAGTATCCGCTAGGTTCGTGCGGCCTCGGCACCGTGCAAGCGGAGTCAATGATAGCGTCGAAGTACGCTGCTGCATCAGCGGAGACGCCCGAATAGCGCACGAGTTCACTTCCAATTACCATGTTTGCCGACCGCCATCGTGAGCCGTCTATGCTTGTTCCACGCGCGTCTATTCCCCAAGAAGCGCCGCCTATCCTTCTTTCAGAATACTCTGACGATTTAACGAGCCAGTCGTCAATCGGGTCGCCGTTGATACCGACATTGACGCCAGACCATATTTCCACCGATTCGTTTGTCCTTGCGAAACGAACCCGATAGAGGACGTAATCGATGTCAGTTGTCTTCTTAACGGTCGCGCCCTTGGGCAAGAATAACCTGACCGTATAGCCCAGCCCGTAGCTGCTGCGAGGCAGGAAGTCTCTTCTACGCGAAGACTTGCTGTTGTCACACTGGGGGATCCTCCACTCAGTGCGCTGTTCAGGCTCGAGAACGATACGAAGCACCGTCGTGCTGGCTGAGACTATACGGCTGGCAGGTCGAAACCCCTCGCCTCTGATGTAGATTACCTTGCCGGGGTCACCCAGCCGAAACGCGCCGTTTGCGTCTGTTCGCGTTTCTTCAGCTTTGAACGGACAACAGGTTTTCTTACTCCCATAGACCGTGACATTCGGGACTGCTCGGTCATTCTCGTCAACGACAATCCCCGTGATTTCTGCACTGGCGACAGTCGCTAACCCGACGAGTACGATGCAGAGGACGACTGACCAACGGAAGGCCATAGGTCACCTGTAGATCGTTATCAAACCGGCCTTGAGGGTCTCTCGAAGGGAAAGTCCACTCTCGAACAGGACTCAAGTTGTTTTGTTGATAAATCGCCTTAGCACAAGTGTGCGCTTTTCCTTCGCCTCCACCGGCCGTAAGTGTTGTGAAATCCTCATATCACCAGTTATGCAGGCGCCGACCTCCGTTGCCGCTTTGCCCGGGTCCTTACTTCTCGTCCTGATGGTACTTGAACGACACGCTCAACTTCGCTCGATACACCGGCTTGCCGTTCTCCAGGTGTATGTCGAATTGCTTGACCTCGGCCACCCTCAGATCACGCAAGGTCTTGGACGCCGTCTTCAGAGCTACAGTTGCCGCCCGCTCCCAGGACTGCGTGCTGGTGCCGACAATGTCCACCACTTTGTAAACGCTATCCGCCATGTTGCTCTCCTTTCAGCCTCTCCGCGAAATCGGCGCGACACCGGACCCCTTAGCCGCTGGCAGGGGAACAAAATACGCGCCTGCAACCGTGTCCGCCGTGACATGCGTCACGGCCTTCGGCGTCACACTCTACCAGAGGCGCCCTGCTCTGGGATAACCGAAGCGTGTCCCTGAGAAAGTCGTGCCCGTCACGCAACTACCCGGGAGAAAACGGGTATTGTATGAGAGCGTAATTCCGCCGCTCGCGGGGGGCTTATGAGGATCGGGTCGTTTGTGTCTGACGTGGCAAGGACCATCGCTGCGCTGGCGATTTTCACGGTAATATCCGCCGGCGCCCAGCAGAAGACGAGCCTGCTGTCGTCGGTCGCTCCCATCCCTGCCGACCCCCTGGAGCTGGCCACGGGGCAAGGCAAAGTTCTGGACACGGCACAGGATCGCGCCTCGGTACTGGCTCTGCTGGACCGAGCGCAACAGAACGCGACCCTGCAAGCTCCGGCGGCGGCCCCGTTCACGTTGAAAACGTCGTTCGAAGCCGCAGGCGCACTCGCCAACGTCGGGCCAGGCGAGATGACCGATGTTTGGCTCTCTCCCAGCCGCTGGGGTTGGAGCGCACAGTTAGGCGGCTATTCTCAGCAGCGCGTTCTGGCCGATGGCCGCATCCACGACCATCGTGTCGGGACCTTTGTCCCCATGCGGTTACAGATGGTGCGCGCGGCCCTGTTTTGGCCCATCAACTTCAATCCCCGGGCCATGATGCGCATTGCCTCCGGAAAGATCGGCGATACCGACCTGCTCTGCGCCCTGTTTTCCGGGCGGATGAACGACACGGCAGCCATGTCCGCGGAGCCGGGACGCCGCTGGGTGGAGACCGAGTATTGCGCCGATCCTAAGACCGGACTGCTGCGGGTGTATTCCGAAGCGCCGGGCATCTACGTGGTGTACGACTATCAGGGCGCCATGAACTTTCACGGCCGTATCGTTCCCCGCAACATCGCCATCACCGAGGCAGGCGCTGTGGCCCTGAGCATCCGGGTGGAGAGCATCACCGATCCGGCCGAAGCGGAGGTCGCGCTCCTGCAGCATTCGCCGCTGTTGCAGGCCATCGGTCCGCAACCGGCGCTGTCGTATCCCATGCGATTCCCCCAGGCGGCCGCGCCACCCGAGGGATTCAGGGGAGAAGTGCATCCCATCATCGTCCACGCCACCGTCGGCCCGGAGGGACAAGTGCTGGAAGAAGAAGCCTTGCAGACCTCCGATCCGGTCCTGACCCAGGCGGCGCTGGACTTGGTGCGCCGATCCACCTATCCCCCGTCCAGTACTTTCCGGAGCGCCGCGGGATGGCAGCGCGAATACTTCATCAATGTCAGGTTCACGGCGCCTTCGGATGCGTCCATGCCGCGGCGCCGGTAATCAGTGCGCCTTTTCCAACGGCGTATTCAGGAACGCCAGCAGGTCTCCCACATCCGACGGCAGCAGGGATGGCCAGGGCTGGCCCTGGGCGCGGGTCTGGGCGTACATGCGCGCCCCGTGGTGCCACAGCGAGGCGGCTAGACGGACCGAGGTGTAGGTCTGGCCGCGTCCGCGCAATTGCGGGCCGGCGCGCGTCCCTTCAGCGCTCTTGCCGTGACACTGCGCGCAGCCGCGCCATGCGAAGACGCTCCCTCCCACCTGCGGCGATCCCGACGGCTCCAGGTAATGCAGGCTGTAGAGGAACACGGTGACGTCGGCCATCTCGCCCTCGCCGAAGATCGGCGGCTTGGCGCCCTTGGCCGCGATGGCGTGTTGCATGGTGGGGAAGTGGTTCAGCATGGAGGCCGCAAACTGCGAGTAGGTGGGCGGCAGGTCGCGGCTGGGTCCGAAGTCGGCGGCCACGTGCTCCGAGCCCCGCGAGATGCCGTGGCACTCGATGCAGCCCTTCTCTTGGAAGACGCGCCACCCGCGGTCGGGATCGGCGGTGGCGATGGAGCGGTGCGAGTCGCGCGCATCCCTGCGCACGTAGGCGAACAGGTCGCGCAGGTCATTGCCCTCGAACCGCGGCCAGGTGATGCCGATCTCCTTCATGTGGCTCTGCATCACCGAGGCGTGGTTCCAAAGCTTCTGCGTCCAGATCACGAGATCGTCGGTGCTGGCCAATTGCAACACCGTCGGCGCTTTTCCTCCGGCGACGCCGTGGCAGCGGTTGCACTGACGGACCTGGAACAGCTTGGCGCCGCGCTCAGAATCGCCCGGCTCGTCCATCAGCCGCGACAGGCACAGGTAGGCCACCAGTTGTCCCGCCTCGTCGTAGGTCAGGTCGGGATACTCTACGTGCTTCGCCGACATCGCCTCGAACATGCGCGGCGCGTGGTTCCACATGGCCGTGACCAGCGCCGGCAGCGCCTGCGACGATGGGTTCTGCGCCTCCGACTCGGCTCCCAGCACGCTGGCCTCGTGACATTGCACGCAGCCCTTGGCGCGGAACACGGCATTGCCCTCGACGGGACGGGACGAGACGTTGGTTGCGCCGCGGCGCTGCGTGGTCTCGTAGGCTCGCCGGATGGCGACCGTGAACGCGCCCACCGCCACCACCGACACCACCATCCACATCGCGAGTTGGCGAGGCGCGCTCATGGTGTCCCCACCGCGATGTTCAGGTCGCGCAGCTTGCGGTACAGCGTGTCCCGCGAGATCCCCAGCCGCGCCGCCGCCTTGGTGCGGTTCCCCTGGCACAGACGGATGGCGCGTTCGATGGCGATCTTCTCCATCTCCTCCAGCGTCATCGGCTGCTCCATCCATCCCGCCTGCGCCGGGCCGTTGGCATGGAACAGCGGGCGGACGTCGCGCTCGGTGATGGTCTGGGGGTCTTCCTTCGAGACCGCCGCGACGCTCTCCAGGATGTTCTCCAGCTCGCGCACATTTCCGGGGAACGAATATCCGAGCAGCGCCTCGGTTGCAGCCGGGTTCAGCGTGACTTGCCGCTCGTATCGTTCCGAGATGCGCGTCGCGATCCACTGCGCCAGTACCAGGACGTCCTCCCGCCGCGTGCGCAGCGGCGGCACCTCCAGCACCACGGTCGCGACCCGGAAGTACAGGTCTTCGCGCAGATACTCCGCGCGCAGCGCCGTGAGCGGCTTGTTGGTGGCCGCGACCACGCGCACGTCCATCGGCACCGCCACCGTCCCGCCCACCGGCCGCGCCTCGTGTTCCTGCAGCACCCGCAGCAGCTTTACCTGCGCTTCCTTGGGCATCTCCGCGATCTCGTCCAGGAAGACGGTGCCGCGCGCCGCCGCGGCAAAGACCCCCGGCATGTCGCTGTAGGCTCCGGTGTAGGCCCCCTTGCGCACGCCAAACAGTTCGCTCTCGATCAAATCCTTGGGCAGCGCCCCGCAGTTGACCGCCAGGAACGGCCCCGAGGCGCGTCGGCTGGCGCGATGGATGGCGCGCGCCAGCTTCTCCTTCCCGGTCCCGGTCTCGCCCACGATGAGCACCGTGGCGTCGCTGTCGGCGGCCGCCCGTGCCCGGTCCACCACCTGCTGCATGCCCCGGGAAACGTACACCAGCTCCTGGAACGGGTCGCTGACCTGCTTCAGGTCCGCTTCCAGCTCGGCCACGCGATGCCGCAGCCGGTGCAGCTCCATCAGCCGCCCGATCTTCTTCTGCACCGCCTCGCGGTCGAAGGGCTTGGTGAGGTAATCCTCGGCCCCGCGCTTGATGGCGTCCACCGCCGTCTCGATGGTGCCGAAGCCGGTCATGATGATCACCGGCAGAGTACGGTTGCGGCGGTGCAACTCCTCCATCAGCGCCATGCCGTCACATTGCGGCATGATCAGGTCCACCAGCGCCATGGCCAGCGGCGGGTTCTCCTCGTGGACCGCCAGGGCGTCGCCGGCCGAGTTGGCGGTTGCCACCGTGTACCCTTCGCCCACCAGCAGGTCGCGCAACGTTTCCGCCAGCTCGCGGTCGTCGTCCACCACCAGGATCTCGATCTCGCGCTTCATGACGCCACCACCGCCGCGGTAGCGGTTATCGCCGGAAGTTCCACGATCGCCCGTGTGCCTTTGCCGCTGCCGCTTTCCAGCCGGATGCTGCCGCCGTGTTGCGACACGATGTTCTTGGCGATCGCCAGACCCAGCCCCGTCCCTTTGCCCACGGGCTTGGTCGTGTAGAAAGGCTCGAAGATCCGCGCCAGGGCTTCGGGCGGGATGCCGCATCCGTCGTCCGTGATGGTGATCTCCACGTTCCCCTCGGCCGCCGCTTGCGCCGTGATGCGGATGTTGCCGCCGGTCGCCACCGCGTCGGCCGCGTTGCTCAGCAGGATCAGCAGCAGGGTTTCAAGCTCGTTGCGGTCGCCCAGCACCTTCTGTTCCGCGATGCCGTCGAATTCGCAGCTCAGGTGCACGAGCTTGGCCTCCAGCGTCGGCCCCACGAAGCCCAGCACGCCCTCGATCACCGCGCGCACCGCTTCCGGTTCCTTCTTTGCCGCCGGACGCCGCGCGAAATCCAGCAGGCGCCGTACGAACTGCTGGCAGAAGCGCAGGCTGCCCTCCAGCCGCTCCAGCTCGGAGGCGGTGGGGGGTTCCTGCATGCGCGCGCGCATCATCTGCACCCGCAGCAGCATGGCCGCCAGAGGCGTGTTCAAGTGGTGCGCCGTCCCCGCCGCCATCTGTCCCATGCTGGTCAGCTTCTCGAATTCGATCAGCCGCTCGCGCAGACGCACCCGTTCGCGGATGTCCGCCGCCACCTCCAGATAAAACAGCTCGCCGCCTTCGTTGAAGGGAAGCAGGCTGAGCTGCACCTGAATGGTCTGGCCGGAGGCGTCCAGCCGCTCGCTCTCGTGGTCGAGGACGGCTTCTCCGCGGCTGACCCGCGACATCAGCTCGCCCAGTTCGGCCCTGCGCTGCAGAGGCACCGTCGGCAGCGGCAATTGCAGGACGAGTTCGCGCTCGTAGCCGTACAACCGCTCCGCCGACGCGTTCCACTCCAGCACTCGCAGGTCGGCGCCGAACAGCGCCACCGCTCCAGGCGAGACGTTGAGCAGCCCGCGATACCGCTCCCGCGAGCGCCGCAATTCTTCCTCCGCCGCGCGCCGCTCGCGCAGCACGAACCACGCCGCCCACACCGCCAGCAGGATCGATGACGCGATCCCGCGGCTGATATAGAGGTAGTGCATCGAGACGTAGTCCAGGTCGCGGAAGAACCGGTTCTCCACCAGCTCCCAGAAGGCGAAGACCAGCGCCACCAGGCTCACCGTGGACAGCATGAGCGTGGCCCAGAACCATCCCCGGGAGGGGGAGACTTGTTTCATCGGCGCCTCGCGCGGCCCCGGCCGCGCCAGCTTCAGGGATACCATCCGCGGCTCACAAGGGTCTGTGATTAGGGTCACAAGGGAGTGTGCACCGCCGCACGCGAACAAGAGCTGCCGCCACGCCCCAAATCGCGCAGCGCAATCCCGTATAATCTCCCGTTCCCATGGCTTACAACGATTTGCGTGACTGGATCGCGGCCCTCGACCGTGCCGGCGAATTAAGGCGCATCAAGCCCCAGGTCGATCCCATCCTGGAGATCACCGAGATCACCGACCGGGTCAGCAAGAGTGTGGGACAGCCGCCCTCGGCTGTCGCTGGCGGCAAAGCGCTGCTGTTCGAAAACCTCAAGGGATATCCCGGCTCCCACCTGCTCATCAACCAATTCGGGTCCGACGCCCGCATGAAGATGGCGCTGGGCGTCGACTCGCTCGACGAGATCGCCGAGCGCATCCACCAGTTCCTCGACGTCAAGTCGCCCCAGGGCCTGCTCGACAAGCTCAAGATGCTGCCCATGCTCGCCGATGTGGGCAAGTTCTTCCCCAAGACGGTCGCCACCGGGCCTTGCAAGGAGGTCATCCAGCGCGACCAGTTCTCGCTGCTGGATTTCCCCGTGCTGCAATGCTGGCCCAAGGACGCCGGACGCTTCATCACTCTGCCCTGCGTCATCACCCGCGACCCGCGGACAGGGAAGCGCAACGTCGGCATGTACCGCATGCAGGTCTACGACGCGACCACGGCGGGCATGCACTGGCAGCGCCAAAAGGTCGGGGCAGAGCATTACCGGGAAGCGATGCGGGCGGCGGCGGCTGGTGCGGGACAGCCGCCCTCGGCTGTCGCGACCGGCGGGGGCGCCGGTCCCACACGTTCCGCGGCCGTCGACCTCATGGCCCGCTCCGGCGGCGGCGCCATCGAGGCTTCCGGAGGCAAAGTTAAAGGAAAACTTGATGTTGCGGTGGCCGTCGGCACCGAGCCCGCTCTGACCTTCGCCGCCATCGTGCCCGCGCCCCCCGACGTCGAGGAGTTCCTCATCGCCGGCTTCCTGCGCGGCAAGCCGGTCGAGCTGGTCAAGTGCGAGACCGTGGACCTGGAGGTCCCCGCCACCGCCGAGATCGTCCTCGAAGGCTACGTCAATCTCGACGAGCTGCGCACCGAGGGCCCCTTCGGCGACCACACCGGCTTCTATTCGCTCGAGGACGAGTATCCGGTCTTCCACGTCACCTGCGTCACCCACCGCAAGGACCCGATCTACTCCACCACCATCGTGGGCAAGCCGCCCATGGAGGACGCGTACATGGGCAAGGCAGTGGAGCGCATCTTCCTGCCGCTGATGCGCGTCACCCTGCCCGAGATCGTGGACGTCAACCTCCCGGTCGAAGCCGTCTTCCACAACCTGATGATCGTCTCCATCCGCAAGTCCTACCCCGGACACGCGCGCAAAGTGATGAGCGGCATCTGGGCGATGGGACAGGCCATGTTCACCAAGTGCGTCATCGTGGTGGACGAGGACTGCGACGTGCAGGACGTGCGTGAGGTGGTGCTGCGCGTGGCCAACCATATCGACCCCGAGCGCGACATCCAGTTCACCCTCGGCCCGGTGGATTCGCTCGACCACGCCTCACGCCTGCCCAACTTCGGCTCCAAGATGGGCATCGACGCCACCCGCAAGTGGCCCACCGAAGGCTTCACCCGCCCCTGGCCAGACGAGATCGAGATGGACGAGAAGACCAAGCAGCGGGTGGATGAGATATGGAAGAAGCTCGGGATTGAGTAGAATGCGCCTATGGCCAACCATCTCAAGTACCGGGTCTTGATCGAAGTGGATGAGGACGGCGCATTCGTGGCGGAAGTTCCCTCATTGCCCGGCTGCATTTCGCAGGGCAAGACCCGCGCGGAAGCCTTGGCGAATATCAAGGAGGCGATTGCGGGCTATTTGGAAAGCCTGGCCGCGCACGGCGATCCGGTACCGCCATCGATCCACGAAGAGATCGTCGAGATCGAGACGCCTCAGTGACGCTCCTGCCGCGCATCTCGGGCCGCGAAGCGGTCAAGGCGCTGCGGAAGTTCGGTTACGAGGTCGATCGCCAGCACGGGAGCCACATCATCCTTCGCAACACCAAGCCTCCCTTCAGGCGCCTCGTGGTTCCCGATCATTCAGAAATCGCCAAAGGAACGCTCCGCGCCCTGATACGGGAGGCCGGGATCAGCGTCGAGGAATTCAGGGCGTTGCTGTGAGATGTTTCGACCACGCCTCACGCCTGCCCAACTTCGGCTCCAAGATGGGCATCGACGCCACCCGCAAATGGCCCACCGAGGGCTTCACCCGCCCCTGGCCCGACGAGATCGAGATGGACAAGAAGACGAAGAAGCGGGTGGATGAGATCTGGAAGGCGCTCGGCCTCGGCTGAACTGTTGCTGAAATTCTGTCATCCCGAGCGAAGCGAGGGACCTGCTTTCACTGCCGAGATCGCAGAAACCGTCGAGACAGTTTGGTCGTGGTGCGCCCGCCCGCAGCCGCCAAAGGCGGCGAAAGAATCTAGCCCCGGGCGATAGGTCAGGGCTTCAGCCCTGACTTCGCGGACATTAGTCCGCGAACAAGGGGTAAGCTGTAAGAATATCGCCCCAGCCCCTTTAGGGGCGACAGAACTCGTCGCGGCCCACCGAGGGCTTCACCCGCCCCTGGCCCGACGAGATTGAGATGGACCCCGCCACCAAGGCGAAGATCGACCGCATCTGGAAGGATCTGGGGATCGGGTGATCGGGGGATCGTCACAATCGCCGGAATCGCCGGGATTGCCCGAGTCACCGAGATTGTGCGAGCGTCGTTATGAGAGGGAATCAAGGAATCAGAGGGCGCGCAAGCGGCGGCCACCCCAGCAATTCTTCGCTCTTTGCCACCCAGACCGCATTGGGCTGAAGTAGAACGGTAAGTCCCCTGAGGAGGAATTTCTCGACATGCTTCCGTTTGAGGCGTATCCCGGTGGGGGTCGGCAACTGCTAGGCCGGGTGAAGGGTGCCAACTGCCGTCACGAATACGGCCTCGCGTTCATGCGGCGGACAGGCCAGAGGCGGTGTGCCTACTGCGACGTCGATTTCACAGCCGTGTACGAGACGTGGTTGACAATGGTGCTTGACCACGTCGTTCCGGCGAGCGCGTGCACGGCGATGGTCATTCCAGAGGAGTGGAGTGAGGATGTGTCCAACAGAGTGCTGGCATGTGCAGCATGCAACGGATTCTGCAATCGGTATAAGCCCGCCGATAATATGATTCCGCCTAAGACACTGGAGGATTTCTACGACCTTCGGGATCAGATCTTCACTGAACGCGGAAAGTTGATTGCAGCGAGCCACAAGTCCGAGCGTGCGTTTTTCGATGCACAGCCCTGGGGGTCTCCTGCCTGATTTGAGTTCGTTTCTTGTGTCTTTGCGTCGCCGGGGTGCCCCACCCTTGTGCGGCGCGGGCGGGTGGCCCAGGTAACAATCGGGTGCCCCACACGAGCCGGGTTTGCTCGTGTGGGCGTCAGACCTCAGACAGCGCCATCGGCGCGGCGGAGTGGTAGCCCAGGACGAAGCGCGCCACGCGCGCGAGTCCTGGGTAGAGCGGTAAGGGAAGCCAAGTCCCGGAGGGACGACGGAATCTCCGCCGGACGAAAGTCCGGCGCTCAGCCCAGCAGATGCCACGCCTCCCGGTAGCTCTCGAATCGCCCTCGTCCTCCCGGCCGGATCCCGATACCTACTGCTGGCGCGAATGCCCCTACCGGGATGATGTACCACGCATTCTCCGCGATCACGTACGCCGCCAGCACATCGATGTCCTGGGGCGTGTACGGACGCTGTTTGCTATAACAGCAACGCACAAGGTATCCGCTCCCGCCGTCGCACCGCACCGACCTCACCTGCACCCGATACAGCCGCGTCCCCGAGTCCACCACGAAGTCATATCGCGCATCCGGCCCGAATGGCTTCGACACCACCAATCCCAGCGACACCGCCTTGTGTACGAACGCAGCTTCGGCGAGCTCGCCGTTACTCTTCGTGTCTCGGCGCGCTCCCATAAATGAAAAGCGCGGCCCTCGAAGGACCGCGCTGATTTCTTCCTACTTGCTGGCTACTGACGACGGACGGCTCGTTCTTACTCCCTACTTCCAGTATGGCAAATCGGGTGGGGTGAATCCGACATTTTCCACAATTTTATTTCGCGGTTGGAATGAGGAGGTTGCGGGGGAATCCAGATTCTGAGGGGCTTGACAAGAAAGCTGTCAGCCACCACCGGAAGACCCGTGGGTGCCCCACCCTTGTCGCTGGCGGTTTTTCAGCGACAGGGTGGGGATTTCTTGTGAGTCAATGTTCCCCGGAACCCACTAGCCCCTGGCGCAATCCGGCGATAACCTGCGCGTAGGCATCCGAACGCGGAGAGAGACATGAAGAACCTATGCCTTGCACTGGCCCTCCTGCTGGCCCTGGCCGGCTGCGACCGCGGCAAGCCCGCGCCCCAGCCCGTCGAGCTGAAGCATTTTCCCCTGGACAGCATGGAGGGCGTGCGCGCCACCACCGGAGTCCTGCTCGACCCGGCCGTCTCCAGCGATGGTAAAGGCTCGCTGCGCATTGACGCCAAGGAAGCCATGACCGTGCCGCTCTTCGAGGTCACCGGCGGCGACCTCGACAACTCCACTCTGCTCTATCAGGCCAGCGTGCAGTCGGAGAAACTCGACGGCAAGGCCTACCTGGAGATGTGGGTGCGCTTTCCCGGCAAGGGCGAGTTCTTCTCCCGCGGCCTCGATCAGACCGTCACCGGTTCCATGAGCTGGAAGACGATGACCATCCCCTTCTTCCTCAAGTCCGGCGAAAGACCCGACCTCATCCGACTGAACCTGGTGGTCAACGGGAAGGGAAGAGTCTGGATCGACGATATCCGGCTCCTCCGCGCCCCCTTGCCCGGCCGTTGAGCGGGCCCTGCCCTTGACACCCCGCCCGCCGGGTGGGAACGTAGCGGCCGGTTCTCCCCCGAGAGGACGATCTATGCGATTCAAGATTGTGGGCGTATTGCTGCTGCTGGCGGGTCTTTATTTTGCCGGACGAGGGTGGTGGATAGCCGACCAGGCGCGCATCGCCACCGAGAGCGCCAAAGTGGACGTGTTGATCGCCATCTTCTTGGCCTCGACCGTGCGCGTGCTCCAGGCGGAGAAGCATCACCGCGAGCACGTCAGGCACCTCGGCGAAGAGCGCCCGCGCCTCGCCCGGCCTGACCTTGACGACGACTAGCCTGCCAACGGGGACCCCGGCTCTGCTGCTTACATCCCCATCGATTTGAAGCGCTCGGCCAGCCTTTTGACGGCGGGGACCAGTTTCTCCATGCCTTCCGTTTCCGGCGTCACCTCGCTCGCCTCCAGATCCATCAGCAGTCCGGTGCTGAGTTCGCAGGCGATGCGCACCCGCTCGATGGCCAGCATGCTCAGCACGGAGAAGGTGTCGCCCTTCTGCACTTTCAGCCTCAGCCATTGTTCCACCGCCCACGCCGTATGGCGCACGTGGTTGACGGCTTCCCGGAACTCGAACAGTACGCGGACATCCAGGTCCGGGTCGTTGGTCAGCAGTTGCTGGATGTCGCGCAGTTCCGAGGTGGTTTTCTTAAGTCTTCCGCTGATGACTTCGTTGTAGGCCGATCCCGCGTCTCCCATGCCGCCCCCTAGTTGAGGGCGACAGTGTATGCCGGAACAGGCTCCCGTGAAAACTAGCGACATAAAAATGTGCGCCGCGGCTCGCAGCTGGCGATCCGGTTGCATGTCGTGGCCGCGTGGAATGCGGCCATGTCCCAATGGCCACCCTCTCTGGTGGCCCAACGGGTGGCGCACGATTTGCCCCGGCTGGGTAGAATCCTCGAATGGTTACGCGCCTGCAATGCATAGGACGTTCCGTTGCTGCGCCGGTGCGTAGCAGGGAACTTGCGCCTCGAAGCGTTATCTCACCCCGGTTCGCTTGGAGGTCGTTATCCGTATCCAGGCGATGAACCTGCGTTTTGAGCCTGCGGCGCATCCCAGTCCGGCCCCCAGCGGACGGCGCTCCCGGCGTCCCCAACTGCCTTCCCTCGTGCTCTCGCGCGACCTCACAGTCATCCGCGCCATCCGCTCCGTAGCCCAGCGCGAGGAGATCCCGCTGGACATCTGTGGCGATTCCCACGCCGCCGCGGAATTGGTGTTGACTAGACCGTACCAGGCGCTGCTCGTGGACTTGGACGTCGCGGGCGCCGGCCATGTCCTGAACTCCCTGCGGCGGCAGCCGGACAAGCCCGTTACCGTTGCCCTGGTCGCTTCCGGGACACTGTTGGAATCGGCGTTCGGCGTCGGCGCCGTTCTGGCCATTCACAAGCCACTGGCCAGCGGATCCGTGCGGCTGGGCCTGAAAGCGGCGTATTCCGTCGCCGACCGGCAGGGGAGAAAGAATTCGCGTCGGCCCGCCCACATCCCCTGCCGGTTGGGGCTGCCCAGCTCCCGTGCCGTCCCGGCAGCGGTGCTCAGTCTCGGCGAAGGCGGGGCCTGCGTCTCCGCGGAACGATGCATCGTCCCCGGCACTTTCGTCACCCTGCGCTTCGTTCTTCCTGGAACAAAACCGATCCTGGATGTCGGAGCCGTCGCCGTGTGGAACGACGGCAAGCGCGACACCGGCCTGCGTTTCCAGCGCCTGCACTACCGCCATGCCGGTCGCATCCGCGATTGGGTGCAGGCGCCCCTCGACCCCTCCACCGTTGCCATAGCCGCCGGCGCCAGCCACCATCGGTGATTCTGGATTTGGGCTTAGGTGCGCTGGGGATCTTGGATGACCGCCAGGTCGTTCAGCGCCTTGCGCAGTTCCGAGCGGTCGCGATCGTCCAGGCGCTGGAATTCCACGCCATAGCGGTAGCCGCGCGCATAGCGCACCACGCCCCGCAAACCCAGCTTCTGGCGGGAGGGAGGAACGTCGAAGACCACCAAGACTTCCTGCTGGGGAGCAAGCTCCATGCCGACGTAGATGGCCATGCCGCCTTCACTGATGTCGTAGCCGCGGCCGAACGAGTCGCTGGCGGGAGAATCCGGCGGGATGAACGCGCGCACACGGATGTCGGACTTGATCCGGGGAAATCGCCGAAGATCGACGCCGCCTTGCTGCATCCCACCCACCTGACCGATTGTAGTCCGGCTGGGCTGGGAAGGGAGTTGCTGAACCCGGTGCCCCCGGCACACCTCGCAGGCGGTCCCGCCGGGGCCAAGCTTTTCCGCCGGCATTGCGTCTCCTGCCACGGCGAAGACGCCACTGGAAAGGGCAACAAGCCCAGCCTGCGCTCGGAGCACGTCAGGAACGCGGCCCCGGGCGAGCTCCAGTGGCTGCTGACCAACGGCAGCATGAAGAATGGCATGCCTTCCTGGAGCCGATTGCCGGAGCCCCAGCGCTGGCAACTGGTCAGCTACCTCAAGAGCCTGAACTGACAGTTCGCCGGAAAACCGATTTTTTTCCGCCCCGGGAGCCCGATTTGCGCCACAATATCCTTAGCCGCTTGCGCGGCTCGGTGCACCTCTCATGGGGACTCTGGCAAGGTCGCTGTTCCACGACCTCCTGGTTCCCGTCAGTCGGCGGTACCTCGACGGGCTGTTCGCGGATTATCCGCGGCGCGATTTCCAGGTCCGCTTCTGGAACGGGAGCACATGGGGAACGGAGCCCCACCCGCGCTTCACGCTGGTGTTCAACCGCCCCGCCGCGGTCCGCCAGTTCCTTAGCTCTCCCGACGAATTGAGCCTGGGAGAGGCCTACCTGCGGGACGACTTCGACATTGAGGGCGATATCGCGGGCGCACTCGACCTCGCCGACTATCTGGTCAACCGTCGCGCGGCTGCGCCGCCCGGCCCGTTTCTCGCCACCGTCTTCGGCCAACCGGCGCCGCGCGAAAGCGCCGGCCGCCAACCCGCCAGCCTGGCGGGCACGCTCCATTCCAGGGACCGGGACCGGCAGGCGATCAGCTATCACTACGATCTTCCCCACGACTTCTACGCTCTCTGGCTGGACCGGCGCATGGTGTATTCGAGCGCCTATTTCGTCACCCCGGACGATGACCTCGACACCGCACAGGAACGCAAGCTGGAATTCATCTGCCGCAAGTTGAGGCTCCGTCCCGGCGAGTCCCTGCTGGACATCGGCTGCGGATGGGGTGGGCTGGTGATGTATGCGGCGGAGCGCTTCGGCGTGCAAGCGCATGGCATCACCCTCAGCGTACCCCAGGCGGAGATGGCACGCCGGCGGGTCCAGGCTGCCGGCCTCCAGGACCGCTGCCGCATCGAGGTGTGCGACTACCGCGACCTCCAGGGGACGCGGTACGACAAGATCGTCAGCGTGGGCATGGTCGAGCATGTGGGCGAGGCCATGCTCCCCGAATACTTCACCCGCACCTGGGATCTCCTCCAGCCTCAGGGAGTGTTCTTGAACCACGGCATCGCGGCTTCCGCCACCATTCGCCGGCAAGGACTCTCATTCAGCGAACGCTACGTGTTTCCCGACAGCGAGCTGCTTCCCATCCACATCACCCTGCGCGCGGCGGAGGCCAGCGGCTTCGAGGTCCGCGACGTCGAAAGCCTGCGCGACCATTACGCCTTGACCCTCCACCAGTGGTTGCGGCGGCTGGAAGCTCATGCCGGCGAGGCCCGCCGCATCACCAACGACGCCACCTATCGCACCTGGCGGCTGTACCTGGCGGGCTCGGCGCACGGATTCCGCACCGGACGTTTCAATCTCTACCAAACGTTGCTGGTCAAGCCGGAATCGGGGAAGTGCGGGCTGCCTCTCACGCGCGACGATTGGTACCGCGGATAGCGCGACAAGCCGATTCGGAAAGCGCGCCTCACGGTTTATACTGCTTGGTTTATGGGCGTTGTCCGGAACATCGCCGCGATTGCCAAGGGCATGTCGGTCACCCTGCGCGAGCTGTTCTCCCCGACCGTGGTGGAGAACTATCCCGACGGCAAGGGACTGTTTCGCGGCGCCGTCTTCCAGGAGCGCTTCCGCGGCGTCCATGTGCTGCAACGAGACGAGCAGGGCCTGGAAAAATGCGTAGCGTGTTTCCTGTGCGCCGCCGCCTGTCCCTCGAACTGCATTTACATCGAGGCCGCCGAGAACACCGCCGAACACCGCGTCTCCGGCGCCGAGCGCTACGCCAAGGTCTACAACATCGACTACAACAGATGTATCTTCTGCGGGTACTGCGTGGAAGCGTGCCCGACCGACGCGATCACGCACGGGCATGCCTTCGAGATCGCGGCACTGGACGCCAGCAGCCTGGTGTATCGAAAAGAGCAGTTACTGTCCGCCAAGCCAGCGGAGCAGGGCGAGAATGCGCGCTTCCCGGCGTCGCTGCCGCCCGGCGTGAACCGTCCCTTCGAAGCGGAACCGAAACGAATGTGACCGCCCAGGTCGCCGGGTTTCGCGTTTCCGAACTGATATCCTTTTCCGTGGGGCCGGAGTGAGCGAATTCCTCAAAACCGTGCAGGAGCGCGTCGTCATCTATGACGGCGCGATGGGCACCAACATCCAGGTGCGGCAGCCGAGCCTCGACGATTTCCGGGGCAAGGAAGGCTGCAACGAGATCCTGGTGCTCAGCCGGCCGGACATCATCAAGGACATCCACGCGGCGTTCTTCAAGGTTGGCTGCGACGTGGTCGAAACCAACACCTTCGGGGCGACGAGGGTGGTGCTCGCCGAGTACGACCTGCAGGACAAGGTCCGCGAGATCAACCTGGCCGCAGCGAAGCTGGCGCGCGACGTCGCCAGCCAGTTCAACGGCAAGAAGCGCTTTGTCGCCGGCTCCATCGGCCCGACCACCAAGCTGCCTTCGCTGGGCCACATCAAGTTCGACGAGATGGCCGCCGCCGTCGAAGAGCAGGCGCTGGCGCTGATCGAGGGCGGGGTGGACGTCCTGCTCATCGAGACCTCGCAGGACCTGCTCCAGGCCAAGGCGGCCATCGCGGGCGTGTTCGACGCCATGCAGGCGGCAGGGAAGCGCTTGCCGGTCACAGTTCAAGTAACACTTGAAGCCACAGGGACGATGCTGCTGGGCACCGACATCCTGGCGGCGGAGACCGCGCTCGAGCCCTACGACATCGACATCGTGGGCCTGAATTGCGCCACCGGCCCCAGGGAGATGAACGACGCCGTCCGCCACCTGTGCGCCACCGCGCCCAAGCACATCTCGGTGCTGCCCAACGCGGGGCTGCCGCAGAACGTCGGTGGCCAGGCGGTGTACAAGCTGACGCCGCAGGAACTGGCGGATTATCACAAGCACTTCGTGCAGGACTTCGGGGTGCGCATCGTGGGCGGCTGCTGCGGCACGCGCCCCGAGCACCTAAAGGCGGTGGTGGACGCGGTGAGCGGCCTGGAGCCGGCCAAGCGAGAGGTGAAGATCACCGCGGCGGCGTCGAGCGCCTACACCTCGGTCCCGCTGGACCTCGATCCCAAGCCGCTGGTGGTGGCGGAAGAGATGAACGCCACCACCCGCGTGGAGCATTTCAAGAACATGCTGCGGGGAGGGAAGTACGACGACATCCTCGCGCTCGCCAAGCGGCTGGTGAACGAAGGCTCGCACATGCTCGACCTGTGCTGCGCCATCGTGGGCGAGGACGAGAAGGGCTTCATGTCGTCGGTACTGGAGAAGATCGCCACCCGCGTGCCGGCGCCGATCCTGGTGGACTCCACCGAAGCCGACGTCATCGAAGAGGCGCTCAAGCGCATCCCGGGCAAGGCGATCATCAATTCCATCAACCTGGAAGACGGCGAGAAGCGCACGTCGAAGGTGCTGCCCATGGCCAAGCGCTACGGCGCGGCGGTCATCTGCCTGACCATCGACGAAGAGGGTATGGCGCTCACCGCGGAGAAGAAGATCGCGATCGCCAAGCGCATTTGCGAGCTGGCGACGAAGAAGTACGGCATGCGCCCGCAGGACCTGATCTTCGACGCGCTCACCCTGCCCATCTCCACCGGGCAAGAAGAGTACCGCACCGCCGGCATCGAGACGTTGAAGGCGGTGGAAGGCATCAAAAAAGAGCTGCCCGAGTGCCACACCATCCTCGGCGTGTCGAACATTTCCTTCGGATTGAGCGCCTACTCGCGGCGGGTGCTGAACTCCGTCTTCATGCACGAGGCGGTGAACCACGGCCTCGACATGGCCATCGTCAATTACGCCAAGATCTATCCGCTGTACAAAATCCCGGACGCAGAGGTGGAGCTGGCGCGCAAGCTCATCTTCCACGACACGTCGGACGGAGATCCGCTCCAGGTCTACATGCAGTTCTTCTCCGGGGTAGAGAAGAAGCCGGAGGCGGAGGTCCATGCAGAAAAGCTCTCGCTCGAAGACCAGCTCAAGTGGCAGATCATCAACGGCGAGAAAGCGATCGGCACGGGCACGAACCGCCGCGAACTGCCCCAGGTGCTGGAAGAGGCGCTCAAGCAGTACACCCCGCTCGACCTGATCAACAACGTCCTGCTCGACGGCATGAGGACGGTCGGAGAGCTTTTCGGTGCGCGCAAGATGCAGTTGCCGTCTGTGCTCGATTCCGCCGGCGTGATGAAGTCCGCCGTGGCCTACCTCGAGCCGAAGATGGAGAAGATCGAAGGCTCGCAGAAGGGCACGTTGGTGCTGGCCACGGTGAAGGGAGACGTCCACGACATCGGCAAGAACCTGGTGGACATCATCCTGTCGAACAATGGCTACAAGGTGGTGAACCTGGGCATCAAGCAGCCGGCGGACACCATCATCAAGGCCGCCATCGAGGCCAAAGCCGACGCCATCGGGCTGAGCGGGCTGCTGGTGAAGTCCACGGTCGAGATGAAGTACGTGATCCAGGACCTGGAGCGCCAGGGGCTGGAGTTCCCGGTGATCTGCGGCGGTGCGGCGCTGACCCGCAAGTACGTCGAGGATGACCTGCGGCGCGAGTACTCCAACGCCGTCTTCTACGCCGAGGACGCCTTTGGCGGGCTGAGCGTGATGAGCGACCTGTGCTCGGAGGAGGGCACGCGCGAGCATCGCCTGTCCGAGGGACGCAAGGCCAGGGAGTCCAAGGCCGCCGCCGCCGTGGCCGAGGTGGAGACTGCGCCGGTGCGATCCAGCGCGGTGCGCGCCGACGTCGAAAGCCCCAAGCCGCCGTTCTGGGGCGTTCGCGTCAAGAAGGACTACGACCTGCGCGAGGTGTTCGGCTACATCAACGAGACCGCGCTGTTCAAGAACCAGTGGCAGCTCAAGACAGCGTCGCAGTCGGATTACGTGCGCCTGGTCGAGGAGAAGTACCGGCCGGTGCTCGAAAATCTGAAAAAAGAAGTTATTGAGGCCGGCTGGTTCGAGCCCAAGGTGGTGTACGGGTGGTTCCCCTGCCAGGCGGAGGGGAACGATGTTTTGATTTACGACCCCGAATCTCTTGAACTGGCGACAAGGGGAGTGGGTCGTCGCGGGAATGACGCAGACGACGTTCTGGTTCCGGTAAAAGCTCGAATCGACAGCGTGCGCGAAAAGATCCGCTTCACCTTCCCCCGGCAACGAGAAGGCCGCCGCCTTTCGATCGCCGACTTCTTTGCGCCGAAATCCTCCGGCCAGATGGACGTGATCGGACTATCGTGTGTGACCGTCGGTGCACGCGCGACCCAGGAAACGCACAAGCTGTTCGAGGCCGGGGAGTACACGAAGTACCTCTACCTGCACGGGCTGAGCGTGGAGACGGCGGAGGCGCTGGCCGAGCTGCACCACAAGACGATGAGGGAAGAGCTGGGCATCGCGGGCGAGGACGCGCCCGAGATCCGCGACCTGTTCCACCAGAAGTATCGCGGGTCGCGGTACTCGTTCGGCTATCCTGCGTGCCCCAATCTTGAAGACCAGACCAAGCTGTTCGCGCTCATCCACCCGGATGAGACGATCGGGGTGCACCTGACGAGTGCGTTCCTTCTGGATCCGGAACAAAGCACCTCAGCTATCGTGGTTCATCACCCCGATGCCAAGTACTTTGTGGTGTGAGTTCCGACGCCGCGCTCGATCCGAGTCCCTACGGGTTGGTCCGGTGGGACACCCGCCGCCGATCGCGCTGGGCACCTTTCTTGTGGTTGTTGACAGCACCACCACAACCAGTGGGCACATCAATCGCAACTTGTGATAAGGGCTGTTATCGCCAGTTGACCGCAACACAGCCGCTAATAGCGGGCTATTCGCGCCCTAGCGCGTCCGTCTGGGCCGAACTTCACCACAAGCCCCTCCGAGTCAATGCGGATGAAACCCGGTCTTCGATTGCGCCAAGCCCCGCTCGATTCGGCGCCGGGGCAAACTGCGGAGCCGTCCCATGACGCAAGAGCACTCTTTTTCATTAATTGCGCAACACTTTGCAGCTTTTCTGGCAGGGCGGTTAGTCTATCCCCTGTCTGTTCACCAGTTGAGTGTTGGGCATGAAATTGCATGGCGAAAAGTTCGTGGGGGTGATAGTTCCTGCCGTTTAGAGGCTGGGGGACCATCTAGGGCCAGCCTGCAAGATCGTCGCCTGTGGCATACGCCCGACAGGTGAGCAAGACGCCGTTGACTTCACAAGGGGATGGCATATGCGACTGTCTTTTGTCTTTGTTCTGGCAGCAGCCTTGGTCTTGTTCGTCTCGCCTCTGGCTGCGGACACCACCTACACGGTAAGTGTGTTCGAGAACGGCTTCAATGTGGGGCCCTGTAACCCTGCGGGAGGCACCATCAACTCGAGCGCACCCGTTGCTATGGGGATGGTTTGCGGCCCCTTCGGAGGAAACATCAATGCCAACGCTGCCTCCGGTCCAGGCCACGTCGGGGCATCCCTGGTGTTGAATGAGTCTTTGGGAGGCGAAACCTTTAGCTTCGCGCACTTCTCTACGACGGTCGTCTTTACCAGCCTCGACCCGAACGCGCCCCAAGACCCGATCTCGGTGGCACTCAATCTCTTCGTGTCCGGCCAACTGAATCTCGGCGGCTCCGCTGGTACGGGATGGATCGCCACAGCCGAAATCGAGCACACGGAATTTTCGTACACGACGACCATGGGCAGTGGAGGCGACGTGTGTATCAATCCATGCCTGCGAACCCTCTTCTTTTCATCCGGCGGAGAAACGATCATCCCGGGCTCGTCAGACATCGTGGGCGGGACCCTGACCACGCCGTTTGTTGCTGGCATTCCCCTGAACACGCCGGTCTCCATAGATTTCAGTTTGGGGCTGGAGGGTTTTGCAAATCCGGGGTTTGTGAACGATCAATTCCTGAATAGTCTTGATTTTCCCACGGGGATGGACGTCTTCACGCTACCGCAGGGCTACACGGCCAATGCTCCCGACGTGTACCTCGAGAACAATCACTTCGTTCCACCGGGCGCGCCTGTGCCTGAGCCCAGCAGCATGCTCCTGTTGGGGAGCGGGTTAGCTGGCGTTGCGGGCGCGATTCGCCGCAAGTTACGCGCCTAAGGATTTCTGCAAACACATCAGCCGCCCCGCAGGGCGGCTTTCCTGTTGCGACTCGGCGTGCCAGGTCGAAGGTCAACCACGTGTGACAGCCCCTCGACGCCGATAACTGTTAAGAATGTATGGTCCGCCGCTCGACTACGAGGGAGAAGCTTCATAGGAACCTGCTCGCGCCCTGCCCCTCTCTTTGACCTTTCAAGTGTCGTGGTGCTCGTAAGTGTTGTGAAATCGCCTTAGCACAAGTGTGCGCTTTTTATTCGCCCTTTAAGCAGGTCCCAGCGGTCGCGCCAGTGTTCGTAGAGGCCGCAGAGGCGCTTGAGGTGGGGGTAGACGCGGACGCTCTTGACGTGGGCGATGGCGGAGACGGGGAAGATGTACCAGGCATCGCGGGGCGGGATGTAGCCGACGAGGATGTCGATCTGATCTTCCGAGTAGTTCTCCGCGTGGAATGAATTCCGCCAGTGGGTGTTGATGTAGTACGCGCCCTGCCAGATGTGGTTTGCGGACTTGATCTGCACGCGCAGCAAGCGGCGGCCGAAGCCGACAGCGAAGTCGTAGGGCGCGCTGTCGCCGTAGGGCTTGGAGACCACGAATCCGAGTGACACCGCCTTGTGTAGGAACGCAACTTCGGCCAGCTCGCCTTGTTGTTTGGAGTTGCGGCGAACGGGCATGAGCAATAGCTGCTAGTTAGTAGCTGGGAAAGACAGAAGGCGCGGGAGGAATCCCGCGCCTTCGTTACCCTCTAATTCCAGTATGGCAGATTGAGGGGAGCGAAAGTACCACGCTCCGGAGTTTTATTTCTCGAATGTTTGCAGGCAGTTGCAGAGGAATCCAGATTTTGGGGGGATTGACAAGAAGTACCCAGTACTCGGTACTCAGCAAAACCTCAATCCTCTACTTCCAGTATGACAAATCAGAGGGGGTGAATCCGACAATTTCCACAATTTTATTTCCTAGTTGGAATCAGCGGGTTGCGGGGGAATCCAGATTTGGAGGGGCTTGACAACAATCTAGAGTGGCGCAGGGATTTCACCGCAGAGATCGCAGAGAACGCCGAGAAAAGATAAACTCACGCCGTGACTCTTCTCTTTCGCCCCTGAAGGGGCCCCCATCAGGATTGGGAAATCGGGTAATTGGGTAATCGGGTGATTGAAATGGCCGGGAGCGGCCCATCGGCTTCGCTGAGGGCTCGCTCCGCTCGGCTAAATCCCTCAGCGGCTAAAGCCGCACGTGATTGGGTGTCCGCAAACGCCGGGCTAAAGCCCGGCACTACCTCGTTCAGGGTGACAGGGCGCGGGCTTAAGTCAGGCGCTACTCGCGTTTGCCGATCATGAGGCCGCTGGGGCCGGGGAGATTGACGCGATGCACGTCGGTGAAGCCGGCCTCGCGCAGCCAGGCGGCGTAGTCGGCCTCGCTGTAGCTGGCGCCCGATTCCGTCCCTACCAGCATATTGAGCGAGAACAGCGCCGCCCAGCGGGGCGAGGTGCGGTCCGGGTCGAGAATGAATTCGCGCACCACGATGCGTCCGCCGGGCACGAGCGCCTGGCAGGCGCGGCGGAACAGGTCACAGTTCTGCTCCGGGCTGAAACTGTGGCAGATGGCGGAGAGCAGCACGAGGTCGAACCCGGTGGAGAAGATGTCGTGCAGAAGATCGCCGGGGCGAAGCTTGATGCGGTCGGAGAGGCCGGCCTGGCGCACGTAACGCTCGGTCAGCGGGAGCACGTCGGGAAGGTCGAGGATCTCGATCTGGAGCTGCGGGCTGGCTTGGGCGAAGGCGATGGAGTAAGCGCCCGAGCCACCGCCCAGGTCGAGCATGCGGCGCACGCCCTGGAGGCCCACGGCCTCGATCACCGAGGGAGCCGTACCGGGAGCGAGGTAGTGCATGGCCGCGATGAAGGCTTCGGTCCAGTCATCGCCGTGTGTGGGCTCTTCCAGGCGCGTGACGGAAGTTCCGGCGCGCACGCAGTCGGTGAGGGTGGACCAGGTGTCCCACAGGTGCACGGTGTGCATCATGGCGAGGCGAGCATTGTGAGGGGAGCCGGCGGCGAAGAACTTGGCGGTGTCGGGCGTGTTGGAGAATCGTCCGCCCGATTTGGACAGCAGTTCCATGCTCACCAGCGCGTTGAGCAGCATCTCGGTGGCGCGCGGGTCGGTCTTCAGGCGCTTGGCGACGTCTGGCGCAGTCGCGCCGCTGCCCAGGGCGGTGAAGACGTCCAGCTCCAACGCGGTCAGCAGGACACGGCTCTCCTGGAAGGCGCGCATGGTGCGCATGAGTTCGTCGGGAACCGCTTCCACCTGGGTAATGAGTGCGGGATTCATGAGGACACCTCGGGCGAGGATCAAGCGAACATTATCGTCCGTTCAGCGGATGTAAGCGAATCTGGCTGGCAGGAAATCTGGCGGAGAGGGAGGGATTTGAACCCCCGATACCCTTTCAGGTATGTCCGCTTTCGAGGCGGATCGTTTCAACCACTCACGCACCTCTCCGCGCCGGACAATCGAATTGTAGTAGAGGCCCTTCGTCGCGCTGGCGCGCTCCTCAGGGTCTCGGCTGCGGGCTCCCGGCGCTGCGCGCCTCACGCCCGCAATGCGCCTCGATTTCAACCACTCACGCACCTCTCCGCGCCGGACAATCGAATTGTAGTAGAGGCCCTTCGTCGCACTGGCGCGCTCCTCAGGGTCTCGGCTGCGGGCTCCCGGCGCTGCGCGCCTCACGCCCGCAATGCGCCTCGATTTCAACCACTCACGCACCTCTCCGCGCCGGAAGAGCCCCATATCGGGGCGGTGTGTGGCTGTCTCTTAAGATTCTACCAAATCAGTTTCGACGGCACAGGTTACTGGCGGGGCTCTGTGCGTTTGTCGCGAAAGAAGGACTGCAGCAGGTCCATGCAGCGGGAGGCGAGGACGCCGGAGGTGACCTCCATCTGGTGATTGAGCGCGGGGTGGTTCAGCACTTGCATGACGGAGCGGACGGCGCCGGCTTTGGGGTCGTCGGCGCCGTAGACCAAACGTTTGAGACGGGCATGGACCAGCGCGCCGGAGCACATGGCGCAGGGCTCGATGGTGACGAACATCTCGCAATCAGCGAGGCGATGGTTGCCGATGGCGCGTCCGGCCTGGCGCAGGGCGACAATCTCGGCGTGGGCGGTGGGATCGTTGTCGAGCAGATTGCGGTTGCCGCCGCGGCCGACGATCTGGCCGTCACAGACCACGACCGCGCCCACGGGCACCTCCCCCGCAGCTTGGGCGCGAGCCGCCTCGCGCAGCGCTTCTTCCATCCATAGTTCGTCGGGGGTCATCGGACTGCCCTCAATTCTACTTGGCCGCTTTCACTTTGCGCGGACGTAGGGGCGGGTTTAGACTAATCGGCACGGGGGAATAGCCAAAAACCATGGCGCTCAGCGCGTTCCTGAAGAAGATCTTCCTTGTCGACCTGCTGAAGGGGCTGTCGGTCACCTTCCGCTATCAGCATCCCAAGGAGATCTACACCGAGCAGTATCCGATGCAGCGGCCGCAGGTGGCGGAGCGCTATCGGGGCGCGCCGCGGCTGGGCGTGAACCCCGACACCAACGAGACGCTGTGTATCGCCTGCGACCTGTGCGCGCTGGCCTGTCCGGAACACTTGATCGTGGTTTCCAGCGAGCGCAACCCCAACACCAAGCGCAAAGAGCTGACCACCTTCACCTACGACCTCAGCCGGTGCATGTTCTGCGGCCTGTGCGAGGACGCCTGCCCCACCGATTGTCTGGAGTTGACTCAGGACTTCGAGCTGGCGAACTATTCGCGCGAGGGCATGATCTGGAACCGTCAGACGCTGGAACAGGGACCCAGGCCGACGGTGTACAAGAAGTAGCTGGTAGCTAGTAGCTGGTAGTTAGGGGCGCCCAAGAGGCGCCCTTTGCGTTGCCGGGACGATCACTTTGAAGCGTACTGCCAGAGGCAGAGCTCGTTGCCGTCTGGGTCGGTGAAGGTTGCGAGCAGGCCACCCTCCTTCGGCTGAACGTCCGAGGTCGGAACGCTCTTGGAGCGCAGGTCGGCGAGGGCGGAATGGATGTCGTCCACGGCAAAACAGAGACGGGCATTGCCGGTGCCCTCAAGTTTTCTGCTCTCGGATAAGGGAACGAGTTCGAACAGCACGCCGTCAGCATCGAAGCGGGCGACGAAGTCGCGCGAGGTGAGCCGCAAGCCGAGTACGTTCTGGTAGAAGCGGACTGCCCGATCCAGGTCGGAAACATAATAGAAAACGCAATCGAAGTTGAAGCGCATGGCTCTCCACGTGTATGCCAGGATTGAAGCGCTGGCCGGACGTTCTGTCAGTGACGTATGGGGCCAACCACGGTGATCACAGCGCCGGCTGCTGCTGGGTCATGCAGTGGAGCGTGCCCAGGCCGATGACGAGGTCGCCGCAGTAGATGGGGATGATCTGGCGGCCGGGCAGGACATGTGCCAGGAGATTCAGCGCGACGCGGTCGTTGGGATCGTCGAAGGTGGGCACCAGCACGCGCCCGTTGCAGATGTAGAAGTTGGCGTAGCTGGCCGGAAGGCGCTGGCGGTTGAACCACACCGGCGCGGGCATGGGCAATTCGAGGACGGTTAGCGGCCGGCCGTCCTGGTCGGTGGCACGGCGCAGGATCTCTACGTTCTCCAGTAACGGATCGTAGTTTGGGTCAGAGCGATCGGTCTCGATAGGGGCGACGACCGTGTCGGGAGAGACGAAGCGGGCGATATCGTCCACGTGGCCATGGGTGTCGTCGCCGGCGATGCCGCGGTTCAGCCAGATCGTCTTCCTGACCCCCAGATATTCCTCGAAAACCTCTTCATATTGAGTGCGGGTGAGGCCGGGGTTGCGAGCCTGCTCGGTCGAGAGCAGGCATTCCTCGGTCGTCAGCAACGTTCCGCGGCCGTTGACGTCGATGCTGCCGCCCTCGAGGACGATACGGTGCTTGCGAACAGCAGGTCCCTCGCGGGTTGAAACCCGCTCGGGATGACACTGGATTATTGGCTGCACTCGGGGTAGCTTGAGGCGCGCGGCAATGCGGGCGGGGAGCTTGTCGTCGAGCTGCCAGTCGTCGTACTTGGCCCAGGCGTTGAAGAGCCAGTCGAGGGCGGTGAGGCGCTTGCCGTCCGAGACGAAGATGGCGCCGGTGTCCCGCAGCCATCCGCGATTGGTGGGCCAGAGGAAGAAATCGACGTTGTCGAGCGGGACATGGGCACGCGTTAGGACCTTGCGTGCGTCTTCTCGGGCTTTTGCGTTCTGCACGATGAGGTAGACGCGCTCGTGCCGCGCGAGGTGGCGGACGATCTCCGCGTACACCCAGGGGATGGGTGCGAACTTGCCCGGCCAATCGGTTTTGTTGTGCGGCCAGGCCAGCCAGGTGCCGGAGTGGGGCTCCCACTCGGCGGGCATCCGAAACCCCAGTTTCTCGTTTCTAGTTTCTCGTTTCTTGTTGGCCATCAGTCGAGAAAGCGATTCGTGATCTGAGAGTACGCGTCCACGCGGCGGTCGCGCAGGAAGGGCCAGTTGCGGCGGACGTCCTCCAGCTTCTTCAGGTCCACCTCGCCGATCAGGACCTCTTCCTTGTCATGCGAGCCCTCGACGATCACGGTGCCGAAAGCATCACAGAGGAACGAGCCGCCCCAGAAGTCGAGTCCCTCGCCGGGGGCGGACTGGCCGCGGATGTCTCCGGTCTCGTGCCCGACGCGGTTTACCACGGCGACGTAGACGCCGTTGGCGATGGCGTGCGCGCGCTGGATCGTCCGCCAGGCATCGTGCTGCGCCTTCCCATATTCTTCTCTTTCCGCCGGATGCCATCCGATCGCGGTGGGATAGAAAATGACGTTCGCCCCTTGCAGCGCCGTCAGGCGCGCCCCCTCGGGGTACCACTGATCCCAGCAGATGAGGGCGCCAAGACGTGTGACCTGGGTGTCGAAAGCCTTGAAGCCGAGATCCCCGGGAGTGAAGTAGAACTTCTCGTAGTAGAGCGGATCGTCCGGGATGTGCATCTTGCGATAGATGCCTTTCACGGCGCCGTCCGTATCGAGGATGGCGGCGGTGTTGTGGTAGACGCCGCGTGCGCGCTTCTCGAAGACGGAGGCGATGACCACGACCTTGGCCTGGCGGGCGACTTCGGCGATGGCCTGGGTGGTGGGGCCGGGGACGGGCTCGGCGAGATCGAACAGGGCAGCGTCCTCGCGCTGGCAAAAATATTGCGTGCGGAAGAGTTCGGGCAGGCAGACAATCTGGGCGCCGCGGCGGGCGGCGTCGCGCACCATGTCGGCGGCGTGGCGAACGTTCGCGTCCGGATCGGGGCCGCACGACATCTGGATCAGGCCGACGGAGAATCGTTCCAGCATCGGGCCGTAGGATAACAGCCGTTCGTCTCTGGTCGCCAGTCGCTGATAAGAAGCAGGTCCCTCACGGCCAAGGCCGTTCGGGATGACACTGAACAAAGCCCGTCATTGACGCAAGTGAGTGCGGCAAGTTAGCTTCATCTGTTTCATCCAGCACGAAATAGCACTCTTGCGAGGTGAAGTCTTGAAGAAAGGCAGCCACGAAGGCGCTGGGATCGAGCGCCATCTGCATGACCCGGTCAAAGACAAGCTGAGCCCGGTGTATCCGCTCGACCTGAGCAAGGTGCGCGGGATCGATGACCTGGTGCGCGCCATGGCGGACACGGCATTTACCGGCCGGCAGCTAGGCGAGGCGGCGGACGTGCTGGAGGCGATGGCACGCGACGAGGACTGCTTCGTGGTGATGACCCTAGCGGGCGCCATGACCGTGGCCAAGCAGGGGCTGGTCATCACCGACCTGATCGACCACGGGATCGTGAACGCCATCGTCTCGACCGGCGCGCTGATGGCGCACGGTCTGGTGGAGGCCACAGGCAAGGCACACTTCCGCTACGACCCCAAGATGAACGACGTCGAGCTCTACGAGGCGGGATACAACCGCGTCTACGACACGCTAGAGCCCGAAACCAACCTCGACCATGTCGAAGAAGTCTTCGGCGAGGTGCTGAAAAAGTGGGATCCGAAAGAGGTCGCGTGCTCGTACAAGCTGAACCGGGCGATCGGCGAGCACCTGCACAAGAAGACCAAAGAGCGGGGGATCCTGAAGTCGGCCTACGAGAAGAATGTGCCGGTATTCGTGCCCGCATTTACCGACTCCGAGCTGGGCCTGGATTTCGCGCTGACCAACCGCATGCGGGTGGAGAAAGGCAAAGCGGAGATACAGTTCAACCCGTTCCTCGACCTGAACCACTTTGCGGACACGCTGCTCAAACAGAAGAAGCTGGGAATCTTCACCATCGGGGGAGGGGTGCCCCGGAACTGGGCGCAACAGTTCGGGCCGTACATCGAGCTGCGTCACCGGCGTTCGGGAGAGAGCGTCCCCCTGAAGCGGTATCACTATGGCCTGCGCATCTGTCCCGAGCCGGTGTACTGGGGCGGGCTGTCGGGAAGCCCATACAGTGAGGCGATCTCCTGGGGCAAGTTCGTGCCACCGGCCGACGGCGGGCGGTTCGGCGAAGTGTTCCTGGACGCGACGGTGGGGCTGCCGATCATCGTGGCGGCGGTGTTTGAGCGTCTCGGAATCAAGAGCCGCTAGGCTTGGTACAGCTATTAGCGATTAGCAACTAGCGTTTAGCCGTGGGGATTAGGGGCTAAGCGCTAACGGCTAATCGCTAATCGCTTTATGTGTACGGATAGAAGATAAAGAAGAGAAGCGAGAGCGCTGCAAGGACCCACAAGCCTGCCTTCACCTCGCGCGCGCGTCCGGCGACCAGCTTAAAGAACGGATAGAGCACGAAGCCGGCGGTGATGCCGATGCCGATGTTGTAGGTGAAGCTCATCAGACCGATGACGGCGAAGGCGGGGATAAGCTCGCTGTAATCCTGAAAATTGATGCGGGTGATGGGCGCGACCATGAGCAGGCCGACGATGATGAGCGACGGTCCGAAAGCCTGGGCGGGGATGGCAGAGACAAAGGGCGAGAAGAACAGTGCCAGGGCGAAGCAGGCGGCGGTGACGACGGCCGTAAAGCCGGTGCGGCCGCCGGCCTCGACGCCGGTGGCAGACTCGATGTAGGCGCCGGCGGTGGTGGTGCCGACCAGGGGCGCGAAGGTGGTGGAGAGGGCGTCGGCCAGCATGGGACGCTCGATCTGCGGCAAGTTGCCGTGTTCGTCGAGGAAACCGGCGCGGGCGGAGACGCCGATGAGCGTGCCCATGGTGTCCACGAAGGCCATGACCAGGATGGTGAGCACGACGGGGAAGAAGCTCCAGGTAAAGATGCCGCGCAGGTCGAGCTGGAGCATGATGGGCGCGGGGCTGGGCGGCATACTGATCCAGGCGTGCGGCGGCGGAGCAACTCCGGTCAGAAACGCGAGCGCGGCGGTGACCACAATGCCGATGAGGATGGCGCCGGGCACGCGGCGCATCATCAGCACCGCCATGATCAAGAAGCCGACAATCGCCAAGAGAATGGGAAGGCTGGTGAGGTGTCCGGTCTTGACCGGGGCTCCGGGGATGCCGAGGGCGACGATGCCGGTCTCGTTCAGCCCAATGAAGGTTAGGAAGAGGCCGATGCCGACTGCAAAACTGTAGCGCAGGCCGGGGGGCACGGCGTCCACCAACCACTGGCGGATGCGGAGGATGGTCAGTAGGGTAAAGAGCACGCCACCAAGGAAAACGGCGCCCAGGGCCTTCTGCCAGGGGAACCCGAGCACTTGGCAGACGGTGAAGGCGATGAAAGCGTTCTCGCCCATGTAGGGGGCGATGGCGAAGGGCCGGTTGGCGTAGAGGCCCATGAGGAGCGTGCCGAAGATGGCGGTCAGGATGGTAGCGACCATGCTGGGCTCGGCAGGGATGCCAGCCGCCTTCAGGATGGCGGGGTTCACCACGACGATGTAGGACATCGTCATGAAAGTGGTGATGCCCGCCGTGATCTCGCGGCGGAGGGTAGTGCCGTGCTGATCGAAGGCGAAGTAGCGGGAGAACATGGACAGTGGATGGTATCAGGAGAGTAGGGGTCCTTCGACTCGGCGCGCCAAGGCCACGCCTCGCTCAGGATGACACCATCTATAATCTTTTCTCAGGAAGTGGGTATCGCCTCAGTCAAAGATCAAGATGGCGGCGGCGATGACGGTAGTCCAGCGGCCGCGCTTGTCGCCCACGGCGGACTGGGTGATGTTCATGGTGCGCACGATCTTGTTGGAGATGCGGTAGATCTCCTTCTTCTCGTCCCAGGAACGGTCGGGGTCGAATTCGACGTCGAGGGTGGTGGCGAGCATCTCGGCGGCAAGCTCTTCCGCGTAGTCGCCGGCGACGTCGTCGGTCTCGCCGAAGGAATGGTGCTCGCTGAGGTATCCGTAGGTGGAGCGGTCGGCGGGAATGGCGATGCCGATGCTGGAAGCTACCAGGCGGTGGGGCTCGCGGGTGGAATTCTCGGCGACGACGGCAAATACGACTTCACCAGGACTGAGGTACTTGAGACCGTCCTTACGCGCGATGAGCTTGCAGTGCGGGGGGAAGATGGAGGAGACCCGGACCAGGTTCTGCGCGGCGATGCCCGCGTCCCGCAGCGCCAACTCGAAGGAAGTTAACCGCTCTTTGTGCTTCCCCACCCCCTTGGTGAGAAACAGGCGCTTGGGGACCATGTCTTTGCTCAATTCGAACACCCTCCGGCGGAGCACAGGATACGTGGCAGAAGGAAAAAATGTAACACAAAACCGAAATCGGGTAATCGGCCAATCGAGTGAATGGGAAATTGAAAAACCTAAAGCCTTAATACAAAGGACACGAGGGACACGAAGGCAGGCACCAAGGAAGAAAATCTAGAGAGCGGACTTGGCGGCGGGCTTGAGCTTGACCGCGATGTCAATAAAGGCCAGGGCAGCGCGGGAGAGGGCCTTGTCTTTGCGGAAGACCAGGCCAAGATCGCGCTTGATGTGGGCGTCGGAGAGGGCCATGGCGGCCAGGGTGCCGAGCTGCACTTCCTCGCGCACGTTGGAGCGGGCGATGAAGCCGACCCCGACGTCGGCGGCGACAAAGCGCTTGAGCAACTCGCTGGAGTCGAGCTCCATGGAAATGTTGGGCTTGAGGCGGCGCTCGTCGAAGAGATCGTCGATGGCGTCGCGGGTGCGTCCGGCCTTGGGCAACAGCAGCGGAAACTTGATGATCTCGGCCAGCGCCGCCGACTTCATCTTCGCCAGAGGATGCTGCGGGGCGGAGATCACGATCAGCTCGTCGCGATGGATGGGCACCACGGTCAGCCGATTGTCGGCTACGGGAAGGGAAACGACGCCGAAATCCACCGAGTTGTCGACGATGGATTCGAGGACCTTGGAGCTTTCCGAGCGCTTCACGGTGATGGCGACGGCGCCGTACTGCTTCTTGAACTGGGCGAAGACCTCGGGGAGGATGTAGAGGCAGGTGCCCTCGTTGGCGCCGACGATGATCTCGCCGCGGGGCTCGCGCTCCATCTCGCCCAGGGCGGCGATGAGGCGGCGGCGGGATTCGAGGGCGTCCTCGGAGTACTTGTGGAAGATCTTGCCGGCCGCGGTGAGCGCGACCTTGCCGCCGGAGCGGTCGAAGAGTTTGGCGCCGACCTCCTCCTCGAGGGAGCGGATCTGGGCAGAGATGGCCGGCTGGGTGCGGAAGCGGCGCTCCGCCGCGCGGGAGAAAGAATTATGTTTGGCGACCTCTAGGAATGTTTCGAGCTGATCAAAGTCCATGAAATAAGTACTCAGTACTCGGTACTCAGTTTTCTGCTTTGAAAATCGCGGTTACGACTGGCGCAAGGCACAGCCTAACTCAATGAAACCGGGTCCCTTTCCGGGAATAAGCGGAGCTTATCGGCGCCATAAAAAGTATGAATTTCCCTGTTGGAAAACCGCGCCGTAAGCTGTAGTGTCCCGGGAGAAAACGAGACGATTGTAGTGTACCCGGGCCAGGCTGAGGCCGGATTTCTGGCAGAGCAGACGCCGGAGCGGCCACGTGAGCCAGAGAAGATATTTGTGCATTTCTTGAAGTTCCGCTTGTAAACCAATAGAACAACAGCAAGTTCGAAGCCCGCGCAGAGCGCGAAAGGAGCGAAGAATGGCAACTCCGAAGGACGTCATGGAGTTCGTGAAGAAGAATGGAGTGAAGCTGCTCGACCTGCGGTTCACCGATCTTCCCGGACTCTGGCACCACGTTTCCTATCCCATCGACCAGTTCACCGAGGACTCATTCGAGGAAGGGTTTGGGATGGACGGTTCGTCGATCCGGGGGTGGGCGGCGATCCACGAGAGCGACATGCTGCTGATCCCCGACCCGAGCTGGTTCATGCTGGACCCGTTCACCGAGGTGCCGACGCTGGTGATGATCTCCGACGTGATCGATCCGGTCACGAAACAGCGGTACGACCGCGACCCGCGGTACATCGCGAAGAAGGCGGAGATGTACCTGGCGTCGACCGGCATCGCGGACACGGCGTACTACGGCGCTGAGGCCGAGTTCTTCATCTTCGACAACATCCGTTTCGACCAGAAAGAGAACATGGGGTTCTACTTCATCGACGCCGAGGAAGGCCGTTGGAACTCGGGGCGGGTGGAGAACAACCTGGGCTACCGTCCGCGATACAAGGAAGGTTACTTCCCGGTACCCCCGACCGACCATTACCAGGACCTGCGCACCGAGATGGCGATGACCATGCAGGCGGCGGGGATGGAAGTGGAGTGCCATCACCACGAGGTGGCGACCGGCGGGCAGACGGAGATCGACCTGAAGTTCGACAAGCTGGTGATCTCGGCCGACCACATGATGCTCTACAAATACATCGTGCGGAATGTGGCCAACCAGTACGGCAAAACGGTGACGTTCATGCCCAAGCCGCTGTTCCAGGACAACGGCAGCGGCATGCACACGCACCAGTCGCTGTGGAAGGGCGGCAAGCCTCTGTTCGCGGGCGACGGCTACGCGGGCCTGAGCCAGACGGCGTTGTGGTATATCGGCGGGCTGATCAAGCACGGACCGGCGCTGGCGGCCATCATCGCGCCGACCACCAACTCCTACAAGCGCCTGGTGCCGGGCTTCGAGGCTCCGGTCAACCTGGCGTACTCGCGGCGCAACCGCTCGGCGGCGTGCCGCATCCCCATGTACTCGGCCAGCCCCAAGGCCAAGCGCGTGGAGTTCCGGCCTCCGGACCCGAGCTGCAACCCCTACATGGCGTTCGCGGCCATGCTGATGGCGGGCTTGGACGGCATCGAGCATAAGATCGATCCCGGACAGCCGCTGGACAAGGACATCTACGACCTGGGCGCGGAAGAGCTGGCCAAGGTGCCGTCGATGCCGGGCTCGCTGGGCGAGGCGCTGGACGCGCTCGAGGCCGATCACCAGTTCCTGCTCAAGGGCGACGTGTTCACGGAAGAGCTGCTGGGCACGTACATCAACTACAAGCGGGAGAAGGAAGAACAGGCGGTGCGGCTGCGGCCGCATCCGTACGAATTCGCGCTGTACTACGACATCTAAACCGCGACCTTAGCGGTGAGGAAACTACGGGTCCGGCAAGCGCCGGGCCCTTTTTTCTACTCCTCCTGAGTGCACCCTCTTGCGTATGATTCCGTTGACATCCGAGGAAGAGCTGCCATGAAGCGGCGAGTCGTTCATGCGCTCCAGAAGTACGCGCTCAATCCACCCATCAAGCTGTTGTTCGCGCTGGGATTGGTGCCGCCGGGCTACGCGCTTCTGGAAACCATAGGCCGCAAGAGCGGCCAGCCGCGGCGAACGCCGGTGGGAGACGGCCGGGTGGGCGACCGATTCTGGCTGGTCGCCGAACATGGCATGGAAGCCGGGTACGTGCGCAACATCGCGGCAAAAGCTCGCGTGCGCGTCAAGGTGCGCGAGGGTTTGCGCATGCGCTGGCGGGAGGGTACGGCGTACCTGCTGCCGGAGGATGACCCCCGCGAACGGCAGCGCTGGCTGGCCCGGCAGAATCCCGCCAGGTGGCTTAACGCCATGGCTGTCCGCGGCTTTGGGACCAGCCTGCTCACGATCCGCATCGACTTTGATGCGTCATGACGGCCCGGCGGGTCGCGCCCACGCCAGCCCCAGCAACGCAGGCAGAAGTATTTCCTCTGGGTTCCTCCATGCCCTCTGTGGTTAATTAGAGCCGTGGACCTGGCAGGGGCCGTCTCCCAGATCAGCTTCCGGGACCGAGAGCGGGCGCAACAGACGCTGGCGCAGGTGAGGGAGCGTGTCCCCGCGGGTGTGCGGGAGGCCCTTCCCACGCTGCTGGCCGACTCCCCCGACCCCGATACCGCGCTCAACTGCTTCGAGCGGCTGGCCACGCCGGAGAACTCCGAAGTCCTGCGCGTGCTGGAGCGCAATCGCTTCCTGGTGCACTACGCGGTCGCGGTCTTCGCCTACAGCCCGTGGCTGGGGGAGACGCTGATCCAGAGCCCCGACCTGTTCCATACCCTGGCGCGGGAGAAGAACCTGGACCGATCGCACTCACGCGAGGATTACCGGGAGAGCATCGCGCGCTTCCGGTCGCGCTCGTTCGAGACCGATATCTCGGTGCTGCTGGCGCGCTTCAAGCGGCGGGAGTACGTGCGCATCCTGCTGCGCGACGTGCTGGGGATCGCCGCGCTGGCCGAAACCACGGCGGAGATCTCGGCGCTGTCGGACGTCCTCATCGAGGAGGCGCTGCGCCATGCCGACCAGCAGATGCGCAACCGCTGCGGCGAGCCGCAGCGAATGGACACGCAGGGGCGGGTGGTCGAGGTGCCCTTTGCGGTCCTGTCGCTGGGGAAGCTGGGCGGCAACGAACTGAACTACAGCTCCGACATCGACCTGCTTTTCATTTACGGCGACGGAGAGCCCGCCGAGCCGCGGGAGATCTCCAACCGCGAATATTTCATCCGGTTGGCGCAGCAGGTCACGGAGGTGCTGTCGCGGGTAACGCAGGAAGGCGCGGTCTTCCGCATCGACCTTCGCCTGCGGCCGCAGGGCAGGGAAGGGGAGCCGGCGGTGGCGCTCAGCCATGCTCAGCGTTATTACGCCGAGACCGCGCACGACTGGGAACAGCAGGCCATGATCAAGGTGAGGCACTCGGCGGGGAGCGTGATGCTGGCGCGCGAGTTCATCCGTGGGGTGCAGCCGCACGTCTACAAGCGGGAGTTGAACTTCGCCGCCATCGAAACCGCGATTCATACGCGCGAAAAGATCGGAGCATCACGGCGGAGGAGGGCGGCGCTGCGCCCGGCGGAGAGCACGCTGGACGTGAAGCTGGACCGGGGCGGCATCCGGGACATCGAGTTCCTGGTGCAATGCCTGCAGCGCGTATACGGCGGCGCGGAGCAGTGGCTGCGCTCGGGCGGAACGCTGTTCTCGCTGCAAAAGCTGCACGACAAAGGACACCTCAGCGGCAAGGACTTTCACGAGCTGACGTGGGCGTACGAATTCCTGCGAAGGGTCGAACACCGCTTGCAGGTGCGTCGCGGGCAGCAAGTGCACCGGCTGCCCGCCGCCCCCGACGAGCTGGCGGTGCTCTACCGCACCGTGGGCCCGGACCGGACCGGGCAAGTGGCGGCGTACGGGCTGGTGGAGGCGCTGCGGCAGCGCATGCAGGCGGTGGCGGCGATCTACCAGCGGATCATCCACGCCGCGCAGCAGCACGGCCGGCAGGAGCGCGAGGCAGGGGAGTTCTACTTGTCTCCGAGCGCAGGCGAGAGCGGACGGGAGCAATCGTTCCAGCAGATCCTGGAACGGCTGGCAGCAGACGCGCCGGAACTGCACGACGTGGTCGCCAGCCGCGACCTGACCGCGCGCACGCGGCGCAACCTGCAGCGCTTCCTGAGTTCGGCCTTTACCAGCTCGGAGCGGTACGCGGCCGTCATCCGGCAGCCTGGAGCGGTGGAGCGGGCGATCCGGCTGCTCGCGGTGAGCGATTTCCTGACCGACATCCTGGTGCGACATCCGCAGGAGATCGCGACCGTGGCGGAGATCCCGGAAACGCCGGCCTGGGGGCAGGAGCTGTTCGCCGGCCGCGAACGTCCGCGGGGGCAGGATTCGGTCTTCGACTACATCGCCACCACCAGCGTCCCGCACACGGACAAGCTGGCGCTGCTGCGGCAGCACTACCGCCACCGGGTGTTCACAGCCGGAGTGCGGGACATCATGGAGCACCGCCCGGTGTACGAGTCGCTTTGGGAGATGAGCGAGGTGGCGGACGAAGCGATCCAGGCGTCGTTGGCCATCGCCGGCACGCCAGAAGGATTCGCGGTGCTGGCGCTGGGGCGGCTGGGCACGTGGGAGTTCGACGTGGGATCGGACGCCGACCTGCTGTTCGTGCGCGACGAAACCACCGACCCGGTCCAGGCGCACAAAACGGCGGAGCAGATCGTCGGCGCGCTGGCGGCCTACACCAAGGAGGGCACGATGTTCGCGGTGGACGCTCGCTTGCGTCCCCGTGGGGGCGAGGGCGAGCTGGTGATCACGCCGGCCACGCTGGCCGCCTACTTCGAGCAGGAGGCGCAGGCGTGGGAGGCGCTCACCTTCACCAAGCTGCGCTTCGTGGGAGGCGCGGAGGAGCTGGGAGCGCGGGCGATCTCAGCGGCGGGGCAGCACTTCCCGCGGTTCGTGGCCGATCCGACGTTCCCCGCCGCGGTGCGTGCCATGCGCGCCAAGCTGGAGAAATCCGACGAGCCCGGCAACTTCAAGGTGGCGCCGGGAGGGTTCTACGACATCGATTTCGTCTGCTCCTACCTGACCGTGCTGCATGCGGTGGAGGATGCGGGCGGGAATATCCGGGAGCGACTCTACGCGCTAGCCGAGCACGGGGTTCTGAGCGACGCCGATTGCGCCACGCTGGACCATGCCGCAGAGCTGCTGCGGACGGTGGAGCACGTGATCCGGCTGGTGCAGGGGAAGGCGCGGAAGTCCTTGCCGGGGACCGAACACGGCCGGGAGACGACGGAGTTGCTGGTGGCGCGAATCCTGCGGCGGGACTTCCCGCAGGGGCTGGCCGGTGAGATGGAGCAGGCGTTCCGCGTGGTGCGGGCGGTGTACGACAGGGTGGTGCGCGAGTAAGCGCGCTGCGCGGGTCGGAGACCTGCGCCCACGCCACGCCGTGCGCTGCACGGCTCCGAGTGACCCCAGGTGCGCCGCCTTGTGAGGCATGTCACAAATGGCTGTGACTTTTTGCCTTCCGCAGCTACCCGGGAAATCCCCTATAATCAACCGTCTCTTTAATATCCAGCGGAGGTAGAGCGAATGGCGGCATCATTCAATGGGGTCCCGGTGCCCACCGACGGCACCAAGATCACTTACAGCAACGGCAAGTACACCATCCCCGACAACCCGATCATCCCCTTCATCGAGGGCGACGGCACGGGGCGCGACATCTGGAAGGCGAGCGTGCGCGTGTTCGACGCTGCGGTGAAGAAGGCGTACGGCGGCAAGCGCCGGATCGTATGGTACGAGACCTTCGCCGGCGAGAAGGCCATGGCGAAGTTCAAGACCTGGCTGCCCGACGGAACCGTCGACGCGCTCAAGGAATTCCGCATCAGCATCAAGGGTCCTCTCACCACCCCGGTGGGCGGCGGCATCCGATCGCTGAACGTTGCGCTGCGCCAGATCCTCGACCTCTACGCCTGCGTGCGCCCGGTGAAGTGGCTGGGAGCGCCCAGCCCGGTGAAGCGTCCCGACCGCATGAACGTGGTCATCTACCGCGAGAACACGGAAGACGTTTACGCCGGCATCGAGTGGGAGGAGGGCACACCCGAGGTCAAGAAGCTGATCGACTTCCTGAACAAGGAGATGCTGAAGGGCGGGAAGAAGCAGATCCGCACCGACAGTGGCATCGGCATCAAGCCGATCTCGGTCACCGGCACGAAGCGCCTGGTGCGCCGGGCCATCCAGCACGCCCTGGAGCACGGCCTCAGCAAGGTCACGCTGGTGCACAAGGGCAACATCCAGAAGTTCACCGAGGGCGCGTTCCGGCAGTGGGGCTATGACCTGGCGGTCGAAGAGTTCCGCGACAAGGTGGTCACCGAGCGCGAGAGCTGGATCATCGACAACAAGGACAAGAACCCGAATATCACGATCGAGCAGAACGCCAACCTGGTGGAGCCCGGCTTGGAGTTCGCCACGCCGGAGTTCCGCGAGACCATCTACAAGGAAGTCAGGGCCTGCCTGGATTCGATCTACAAGACGCACGGAAACGGCGTGTGGAAGAAGAAGCTGTTGGTCAACGACCGCATCGCCGATTCGATCTTCCAGCAGGTGGTGACCCGGGCGGACGAATACCAGGTCCTGGCCACCCCGAACCTGAACGGCGACTACATCTCCGACGCGTGCGCGGCGCAGATCGGCGGGCTGGGCATCGCTCCGGGCGCCAACATCGGCGACGGCTACGCCATCTTCGAGGCGACGCACGGAACGGCCCCGAAGTACGCGGACCTGGACGTCATCAACCCCGGCTCGGTCATGCTGTCGGGCGCGATGATGTTCGAGTTCATGGGATGGAAGGAAGTGGCGACACTGATCGAGGAAGGCATCCGCCGCACCATCGAGCAGAAGAAGGTCACGTACGACTTCCATCGTCTGATGGAAGGGGCGACCAAGGTGAAGTGCAGCGAGTTCGGCACCTTCATCATCGAGAATATGGAAGCCAAGGCGGTAGCGGCCGACTAACTTTAGATAACGAACTGAAGTAAGGCATCGGCCCGTCGGAACGGCGGGCCGATGATGTTTGACTCATTCATAACGGCCCATTAAGCGGTACAATCTCCGGTTCGATTCATTCCGGCGGGCGCGCCAGCGTGCCGCACTCAGAAAGGACTCATCCTATGCGTAAGAAGATCACCATCGTAGGCTCGGGGAACGTGGGCGCGACGGCGGCCCACTGGATCGCGTCGAAAGAGCTGGGCAACGTCGTCCTGATCGACATCCTGGAAGGCATCCCCGAAGGCAAGGGCCTGGACCTGCTGGAGGCCATGCCCATCGAGAAAAGAGACTCGTTCGTGCTGGGGACGAACGACTACAAGGACACGGCGAACTCCGACATCGTCGTGATCACCGCCGGCATCCCGCGCAAGCCGGGGATGAGCCGCGACGACCTGCTCAACACCAACTACAAGATCATGCAGGACGTGGTGGGCAAGGTGGTCGCCCAGTCGCCAAACTCGATCCTGATTATCGTGTCCAACCCACTGGATGCGATGGCGCAGGCGGCGTACAAGATCAGCGGGTTCTCACGCAACCGCGTGATCGGGATGGCGGGCGTGCTGGATTCGGCGCGCTTCCGCGCGTTTATCGCCATGGAGCTGAAAGTCTCGGTCGAGAACGTGACTGCCTTCGTACTGGGCGGACACGGCGATACCATGGTGCCGCTGCCGCGGTACTCGACGGTCGCCGGCATCCCCATCACCGAGCTGATGGACAAGGCCACCATCGACCGCCTGGTGCAGCGCACGCGCGACGGCGGCGCCGAGATCGTGAAGTACCTGAAGACCGGTTCGGCGTACTACGCGCCGTCGGCCGCAGTGTGCGAGATGGTCGAGGCCATCCTGAAAGACAAGAAGAAGATCATGCCCTGCGCCGCGTACCTGGAGGGCGAGTACGGGATCAAAGGCCTGTTCGTCGGCGTGCCCTGCAAGTTGGGCGAGCGCGGCATCGAGGACGTCATCGAGATCAAGCTGACGCCGGAAGAGGACGCCGCCCTGAAGAAGAGCGCGGGCGCCGTCGAGGAGCTGGTGCACGTGATCGCGGTGTAGGAAGAAGTACCAAGTACTCAGTACCAAGTACCCAGAAAAACCCGTCCGGAAGGGCGGGTTTTCTGTTGTTTGGAGCAGCTGCGCGAAACCCGCATTAGGCGCGAAAGCAGTCTTGGCAGCGGCGGGCGAGTTCGCGGGCATTGGCAGGACGATCGACCTTGCCGCCCTTGCGGCGGGGAACCGGGCCCAGCGGCGAGTTGTGGCGGTAGCCGCGGCGCAGCATCTCGACGACTAATTCGTCGTGCCGGGAGCGCAGGCTGCCGAGCTCGAGCAGACCTTTTTCCAAGAAGCCGTTGAGGGACTTCCCCAGGCGCAGCGACGCGACCGCCATGTGGATCTCTACGTGCTCCCCCAGCAGATGCTTGCGGCACATCCTGCGGGGCGGGACCATCCACATTCGCATCCGCGGTCAGGCCCGTTCGATCTTCACCGAGTTGACCCTCACCTCGGTGTTGGGGCGGTCCTGGCGGTTGCGCGGGAGGTTGGCGATCTTGTCCACAACATCCTGGCCCTCGACCACCTCGCCGAAGATGGTGTGGTTCCCCGTGAGCCAGTCGGTGGCCGCCACGGTGATGAAGAACTGACTGCCATTGGTGTTGGGCCCGGCATTGGCCATGGCCAACTTGCCCTTCTTGTCGAAGCGGTGGGGCGAGCCCTTGGTCTCGTCTTCGAACTGGTAGCCCGGGCCGCCGAAGCCGGTGCCGGCCGGGTCGCCGCCCTGGATCATGAAGTTGGGGATCACGCGGTGGAAGATGGTGCCGTCGTAAAGGCGGTCGCTCGACTTCTTTTTCGTGACCGGGTGTGTCCACTCGCGCTTGCCTTCGGCGACATCGGTGAAATTCTTGACCGTCTTGGGCGCTTCCTTCTCAAACAGGCGGCAGACGATCTGGCCTTCCGTGGTATCGAAGATGGCGTAGGTTCCGGGCTGGCGTGCCATAGATTTCCTTTCAGTAGCGGTTCGCGGGCCGGGGATCGTGGGCAGCGACTCCCCGGCCGGCTTATTTCTTCGTCGGTGTGGTGGCAGCCGGCTTATCTGCGGGCTTCTTTGCCGCTGTTGATGCTCCCGGCTGCTCGATGGTGATGTGGTTGATCTTCACCGGCTTGAACGGCCGGTCGTTGCGCGGATCACGCGGGGCGCGGGCGATCTTCTTGACCATTTCGACCGTCGCGGCGTCGCACTGGCCGAAGATCGTGTATCCCCATCCCTTGGGCACAGGCTGGCCGCCTCGAGTGCAGCCCTTCGCATCGAGACACGCATCCAATCCCGGGACTGGGACCTCCGTGATAAAGAATTGAGATCCGCTGGTGTTGGGGCCGGAATTCGCATACGCTAGCCGGCCGGCGCGATCGAACTTCAAATCGGGCTTGAGCTCATCCTGCAGCCGGAATCCGATCTCACCGGTGCCGTCCCCGGCGGGGTCGCCCCCCTGGATCATGAAGTTCGGGATCACGCGATGGAAGATCGTGCCGTCGTAGAGCGGAACACCTTTCTTCGGCATGTGCGAGACCGGATTCGTCCAGTCCTTGGTTCCATTCGCCAGGCCGATGAAGCTGGCGACGGCTTGCGGCGCCTGCTTGGGGAAGAGGTCGCAGGCGAGCGTGCCCGCGGTGGTGTCGAAGATGGCCCTGGGATTGCCGGCCGCGGGTGCAGCGGTACCGGCGGAGGGTTTCTTGGTCGCCGTGGCCGCGGGTTTCTGGGCCGCTGTTTGAGCGGCAACAAGGGACGCGCTGAGCAAGAAAGCGATCAAAGTAGTGCGCATGTCGGCTCCTGGAACAAACGAGAGATTATAAACGTCGGCGGCCGATTCGGGCGGCCCCACGTCATCTGTTCTCTCCGGCGCCGAGGGGCTCCTTGCCGAGGGGCGTCTCTTTTTTCAGTTCGCGGCTGACGCGTTCCACCTCGCGAAACACCCTGAGGAAGTTCTCGCCCAGGATGCCGCGGATCTGCTCGGCGGTGTATCCGCGCTTGGCGAGTTCGACTGTGATCTTCGGTAAGTCGGCGGCGGAGTCGATGCCCTGCGGCAGCATGCCGGAAACGCCGTCGAAGTCCGAGCCCAGGCCGACGTGCTGCCAGCCCGCCACTTTGGCGATGTGGTCGATCTGGTCGATCAGCGACTTGAGCGGTGGGCGGGGCAGTTTGGCGGCATACTCGCGGTTGATGTGCTCTTCGACGGTGTACGGCGGAACCTGTCCGTTGTGCGCCCGGCTGTACTCCTCCTGGGCCTTGGCCACGGCCTCCCGGGCTTCGTCGCGGCGGGCCTCGAACAGCTTGCGGAAATCCTCGTCCACGAAAGCGGAGAAGAAGTTCACCATGCAGACGCCTTCGCTGCGGGCCAGGGCGCGAAGCATATCGTCGGTCATGTTGCGTGGGTGGTGGCTGAGAGCGCGGGCGGAGGAGTGCGAGGCGATCACGGGGGCGCGGCTGACCACCAGGGTGCGGTAAAAGGTCCGGTCGGAGACGTGGGAGATGTCCACCAACATGCCCAGGCGGTTCATCTCGCGGATGACGTCGACGCCGAGGTCGGTGATGCCGTTGTGGTGCGGGATTTCCTTGTTCTCGATGTCGCCGGAGGAATCGGCCCAGTCGTTGGTGTTCGACCAGGTCAGCGTCATGTAGCGGACGCCGAGGCGGTAGAAGTCGCGCAGGATGCCGAGGTCGTTCTCGATGGCGTGGCCGCCTTCGATCCCCAGCAAGGCTGCCAGCCGCTTCTTGGGCCCGGTGCGGGCTTTCACGATGTCGTCGGCGGAGAACGCCATCACCATCTCGTTGGGGTGCCTGGCGGCTTGCTGGTATACGGCGTCGATCAGTTGCATCGCGCGGTGGGCGTACTGCCCCTTGTACTTGGGCTCCACCCAGATGGAGAAGAATTCGGCGCCCAGGTTGCCGGCCCTGGCCTTCTCGAGATTCACGTTCACGGCCGGATCGGGCGTGGCCAGGTCGTAATTCTCATCCAGCATGAGCTGGGTGGTGTCGGCGTGGGTGTCGATGACGATGGACGAAGTGTGCAGCGCCAGGGGGTCGAACTTGCTCGCGGCGGGCGGGTCCGGCTTCTTCGGTGGGACCTGGGCCGTGACGCTGACAGCCAGCAGCAGGACGGAGAGGAGTGCGAATCGTTGAGGTCTCATTTGTTGTGGGGAAGCCCGGCCGGATAAAGGTCCTTCGACTTGGGCGCATAGCGCCCCCGCTCAGGATGACACCGTCAAAGTATCGCTAGGGGGCTTACTTGGTCCCTGACTGGTCGGCCATCCGGTTGGCTTCGCGCCAAGCAGTATAGCCGTCGTAGACCATGATGTGGAACACGGGCTGGCGGCGCTCCTCGGCAGCCTCCACCAGGCCGGCCTGCTGGAGCTGGTAGACGTACTCCGAGATCCACTGGCGCTGCTTGCGGGGGAGACCGCGCTTGTTCAAGTCGACGGTCAGGCCGCCCAGGTGAGAGGAGGTGATGTCGCCAGTCTCGGCGGCGGCGTTGCGGTTGCGGCGGCGCAGCTTGTGCTGTTGCTCCACCGTCCGAACCGCCGAATTGACCTGGATCGGCTGGTGGAACTCCTGGAAATAGGCCTGCGAGATATCGTCGAGGAATTCGCGGGTCCAGGGGCGGCAGTAGCGGCGGTTGGCCTCGAGGTTGGGGGCGACGCGCAACGCCTGGCTTTCGTCGATGGGCACCAGGTCCTGGCGGGCGATCAGCTCGTTGAGCTGGTCGTCGTCCATGATGCGTGGCAGGTTGAGCTTGTCGATCTCTTCGTTCTGCCGCAGCATGGACTCATGCGAGCCGCGCAAGAGCGGGTTCCAGCGGACCGGTCGCACGCGCTGCGAACTGCGGTACTTCGTCCGTCGGGCGCTCATGGGGAACGCGGGCGAGGCGAATGTAACCAACAGGACAGCCACCGTTATGTGCCGAATGTGCCGAGTCAAAGCCAAACCTCAAACCACCCGAATTCGCTTGCTTACGTGGGGGGAGTGTACACCAGGGGTGGTGCAAAGCGTCCAGAGGAATCTGCCCCCAAAGGTATGACAAAAGGGTACTGACCGGCCGGTGCGAAGGACGATGGACTGAGGTCATTGCAGGCGTAGTTAAAGCAAGACTTTAAGTGCATTTGTTATCCAGAAAGGCAACCGGACCCGGGCGCCACCGGCCGAACCATCGACCCCGCTGCGCCGCGGCTCGGGACGACGTCGGCGGGCTCGCGCCCGCCAAACGCCGTCACTTCCGGAACAGGTCGCCGAGGGCCTGGAACATCACTTGGCGGCCGACGTCGGAGATGGCGCGGGTCAAGGGGATGTCTTTGGGACAGACCTCGACGCAGTTCTGGGCGTAGCCGCACTCGTGGATGCCGCCGTCGCCCATCAACGCCGCCAGGCGCTCGCGCTTCAGCATGGCGCCGGTGGGGTGCATGTTGAACAGGCGGACCTGGCCGATGGTCGCCGCGCCCACAAATCCCGTGCTCTCGTTGAACTGCGGGCAGGCCTCCATGCAGCAGGTGCAGGAGATGCAGCGCGAATAGGGATAGGCCTCTTCCTGGGTCTCGGGCGACAGCTTGGGGCCGGCGCCGAGGTCGTAGCTGCCGTCGATCGGCACCCAAGCCTTGACCTTCTTGAGGTTCTCGAAGAGCACCTGGCGGTCGACGGCGAGGTCGCGCACGACAGGGAACTTGGAGAACGGCTCGATGGTGATGGGCTTGTCGAGCTGGTCCACCAGCGCGGAGCAGGCCATGCGCGCCTTGCCGTTGATGCGCATGGCGCACGATCCGCACACCTCTTCCAGGCAGTTGGAATCGTAGGTGATGGCGGTGGTCGCCTTGCCCTGGCGGTTGACCGGGTTGGCGGCGATGTCCATGAAGCAGGAAATGACGTTCATCCCTGGCTTCCAGGGCAGCTCGAATTCCTCCCAGTAGGGACTGCTCCCTGGGTCGTTTTGGCGTTTGATCTTTAAGAGGACGGTCTTGTTATTCGCCATATTTTTATGACTTCTTCTTGTTGGTGTTAACACCTAACACCCGGCACAGCATTCAATGACCTGCCGAACCGGTAACTATGAAAAGGACTCCGACTACTATCAGCAACAGGAGCGTGATGCCCGGCACCAGCAGATGCGCGTACAGAGCGTAGGCCAGAAGCAGGATCCCGACCAGTACGTACAGCGCGCGCAGAGGCGGATTGAGGTTGCACACCAGTTGCATGTTCACCTATGCCGCGACGTCATAACGACGTGGCCGCGGCGGGATCAAAGTCGTATCCACCGGCTCGAACTCGAACTTGGGCTCGTCGGCGTCGGGCGCGAACGAAGCCTTGGTCGTTTTCAGAAAGTTCTTATCGTCCCGTTCCGGGAAGTCCGGCTTGTAGTGCGCGCCGCGCGATTCGTCGCGCATAGCCGCACCCTGGGTGATGACCCTCGCCAGCTGCAGCATGTTGTAAAGCTGGCGGGCGAATACGAACGAGGTGTTGGCCCACTGGCTGCGGTCGCTCAGGTTCACGTGGCGGTAGCGCTCCAGCAGCTCGACCAGCTTGGCGTCGGTCTCCTTCAGGTTCTTGTTGTAGCGGATGACCGTCGCGTTCTTGGTCATGGTGTCGCCCAACTCGCGCCACAGGCGGAACGGGTTCTCGTTGCCCTGGTTGTTCATAAGCCGGGCATTGATCTCTTGCTGCCGCTTCTTCTCCGCTTCGAAGTGGCCGCTGCCCTTGGCGTCGGCCAGGTTCTTGGCGTACTTGACGGCGGTCGGTCCGGAAACGAATCCGCCGAAGATGCAGGAGACCAACGAGTTCGCGCCCAGGCGGTTCGCGCCATGGATGCTGTAGTCGCATTCTCCCGCGGCGTAGACACCCTGAATGTTGGTCTGCTGGTTGAAGTCCACCCACAGGCCGCCCATGGTGTAGTGCACGCCCGGGAAGATCTTCATGGGGACGTCGCGCGGGTCATCGCCGACGAATTTTTCGTAGATCTCGAGAATGCCTTCCAGCTTCTTGTCGAGGATCTTGCGGTCGATGTGCGTCAGGTCGAGGTAGACCATCGGCTGGCCGTCAACGCCGAGGTTGTTTTCGTATACGACCTTATGGATGGCGCGGGTGGCGACATCGCGGGGCACCAGGTTGCCGTACTTCGGATACCACTCTTCGAGGAAGTACCAGCGCTCGTTCTCCGGGATGGATTTCGGGTCACGGTTGTCCCCGGGTTTCTTGGGGACCCAAACGCGCCCGCCCTCGCCGCGCGCCGATTCCGACATCAGCCGCAGCTTGTCTTCGCCAGGAACGCAGGTCGGGTGGACCTGAATGAATTCTCCATTGCCGTAGTAAGCGCCCTGCTGGTAGAGGGCGGACTGCGCGGATCCGGTGCAGACAACGGAATTGGTGGACTTGCCGAAAATGGCTCCTACGCCGCCGGTGCAGATGATGATGGCGTCAGCCGGGAAGGTGCGGACCTCCATCGTCCGCAGGTCCATGGCGCAGATCCCGCGGCAGATGCGCTGCCCGTCGAGCACAGCGGAAAGGAATTCCCATCCTTCATACTTCTGGACTTTGCCTTCCGCCTCGAACCGCCGCACCTGCTCGTCGAGCGCGTACAGGAGCTGCTGGCCGGTGGTGGCGCCGGCGAACGCGGTGCGATTGAAGAGCGTGCCGCCGAAGCGCCGGAAATCGAGCACCCCCTCGGGCGTACGGTTGAAGGTCACACCCATGCGGTCCAGCAGGTCGATGATGCCGGGCGCCATCTCGCACATGGCTTTGACCGGCGGCTGGTTGGCCAGGAAATCACCGCCGTAGATGGTGTCGTCGGTGTGGATCCAGGTGGAGTCGCCTTCGCCCTTCAGGTTCTTGGCCGCGTTGATGCCGCCCTGGGCACAGACCGAGTGCGAGCGCTTGACCGGCACGATGGAGAACAGATCCACGTGCGCGCCCATCTCGGCGATCTTGATGACCGCCGACAGGCCGGCGAGCCCGCCGCCTACCACGATGATATTGGGAATCTTCGCCATGTATGAATGCTTCCGGGAGAAGCCCCGGCTCCTTATCTATGAACTTGCAATGACTGGACCTGGGCCTCCGGCTCGGATATCGGCTGCAGCGGGGTCACCAGGAAAGCGCGCAACGTATAAAGCCCTACTGCCGCAAAAAGGATGCCGATCGCCAGGCAGACCACGCCAAAGCGCTTGCGTGCCTTGCCGCCCACGATGATCCCCCACTTGGCGCAGAACAGCCAGATGCCATACGCAAAGTGCCAGGATGCCGCGACGATGCCCACGATGTAGGCGTACACCGGCCATCCTTCGGCGAGCTCCAATTGCACCTTGCCGAAGGCGGCGCCGGGGTTGACGAACAGGTGCGCGCCGGTAAAGCGCATGGTGTAGGTGTGGTAGAGGATGTAGGCGAAGGCGACGATGCCCGTCCAGCGCTGCGCCGTGTACATCCAGTTCCCCAGCCAGGGGTAGTCGGTCACGTTCGATTCGCCACGCCACCAGATGTAGATCCCGTACAGGGCATGGAAGGCGATGGGGATGTAGATTCCGAAGACCTCGAGCCAAACCGCAAAGGGCAGCCCGGTCAGGAACTTCACCTGATCGATATAGGCTTTGGGCCCGTTGGTGGCGAAGGCATTGCTGATGAAATGTTCAACAAGGAATGTCCCGACGGGAACGATCCCACTCAACGAGTGCAGGCGTCGCAGGACGAACGAGTATCCCTGGTCCGCACGCAACGGAGCGACACCGGATCGAACTTTGGGGGCAGGAGCAGGTATAGAAGGACTGACCGAAGAAGCCATCGGTATGAGTACTCCTTAGATGAATAAGACCCCGATTGCCAACCTTGCATTATGGTTTTCCGCCGGAGGGGAAGTCAATCGTTAATGAACGCACCTATGTGAGCTACATCACAGACGGAGGTATTGGGATTTCGGGGCCGGGCGGCTTGCCCCGGGCAGCCCGGCGGATATAATGGCGCGGCAGAGTACCGCCCATTGGGATCAGGAGATAGCGCACCATGGCGACACCCGTGATTGCATTCGCGCAGCTGGCGAACGAGATCGAGAAAGAGGGTCTGAACCCGAAAAACAGCGAGCGCGTGGCCGCTGAGATCGCGAAGGCCTTTAACGTGAAAGAGGACGAGGTCGGGATCCTGCGGTTGGAAAAGCAGATGCTGTCCTTCCTGTTTCCGGCCAAGTTGGCGACGGTGGGATCGATCCCGGTCAACACATCGACCTCGCTGGCGGCCCGCACCGCCAACACCAAGCGGGCGGAGATCATCAACAATTTCGCGCAGTCCAAGCACGCCAGTGTCTTCGAGGCGGTGGAGCTGGCGGGCAAGCCCAAGGTTGCGGGTCAACACCCCGCCGCGGACGAGAAGCTGGCGCACGTCATCCAGAAGATGATGAGCGTGCCAGTGATGGGGCCGGCAGGCGTGGTCGGCGTGATCGAAGTATCGCGCAAGGGCAAGTCGGCGCCGGATTCGGGACCGGATTTCGCGCCCGCGGACCTGCAGAGGCTGGTGACCATCGCCGCGTCGCTGGCGAAATGCTTCAAATGACGGCGCCTTGCGGGCGTGAGCGTAGCGGGAGCCCGCCGCCGTCATCCTGACCCTAAGCGCAGCGAAGGGGACGGATCTCGCTCGAACCATTGCAGAAAATTTCGGAATGCCTGGCCGCGGTGGCTGACCGCGGCCTTTTCTTCGGGCGCCAGTTCGGCAAAGGTTTTTCCCAGGGAAGGGAAAAAAAAGAGGGGATCGTATCCGAAGCCTCCGGAGCCGCGAGGGGCACGCAGAATGCATCCCTCCGCGCTGCCGCGGAAGGTGGCGAGAGTATGTCCGTCGCGGGCGGCGGCGATGACGCAGACGAAGCGGGCGGCGCGACGGTCGTCCGTCACCGAGACCAACTCGCGCAGCAGGCGGGCATTATTGGCGGCGTCTCCGGAGTTCGCCGCGGCCGAGCCGTTCTGGAGAGCCGCGAAGCGCGCGGAGTGCACACCGGGCGCGCCGGAGAGCGCGTCCACCTCGAGGCCCGAATCGTCGGCCAACACCACCTCGCCCGGCGCGAAGCGGCTGTAGTGCTCCGCTTTCTTACGGGCATTGGCTTCGAAGCTCGCGCCGTCCTCGACAACCTGGGGCAGGGAAGCGAAGCCGGGCAGCCCCTGGACGTCTATGCCGCGAGGGGCAGCCGCGCCGGAAAAGTCTCGCAGCTTGCCGGGGTTTGAGGTGGCGATCAGGACGCGTGCCATGCCGCCCGATTGTACTGTGCACCGACAGAGGGAGGGTCGAGCAAAGAAAAGCGGGCGACAAGGCCGTCGCCCGTGAATGCGAGGAGGTTCTGCCCCGGATTCCCATAATGAAAAACACAACCGCGACGCGGGGCTTAACCGGCTGGGCGTGACCTGCGTCACTGAACACCTCAGCCCCAACCGCGCACGATGCAGTAGCAGGGAATGAAACGCACGAGTCCTGGAGGATCCCCCACCGGGCGGCGTCTCCTACACGAACCATGGCGGCTGGGCGAATCCTCATCGTCGATGACGAAGCGAGCATGCGGGGATACCTGCGCACGCTGCTGGAGATCGACGGCTACCAGGTGGACACAGCAGCCAGCGGGCCAGAAGCCATCGAGCGGGTGCAGCGGCACGCTCCCGATGTGACGCTGCTCGATCTCGTCATGCCGCGGATGGACGGCCTTGCGACGCTCGCCGAATTGCGGCGCCTCCAACCCGAGCTGAAGGTGGTCATCCTGACCTGCGTCAGCGACACGCACCAGGTGGTCGAGGCCATGCGGCTGGGGGCGAGCGACTACCTCACCAAGCCATTCCAGAGATCCGAACTCGACGCCGTCCTGGAGGTTTGCCTGGACACGGTGACGCGGCCGCTGGAGGGAGGAGGCGCGGAGATCGAGCAGATCGAGGAGGGTTGTTTCTTCGTGGCGGCGAGCCCGGCCATGCACGCGATCCGCGCCCAAGTGGCGCAGATCGCCCGGGTGGACGTGCCCGTGCTGATGCTGGGCGAAAGCGGGACCGGCAAAGAGGTGGTGGCGCGCATGATCCACAAGATGTCGCTGCGCTCGCACCGAGACTTCCTCAAAGTGAACTGCGCGGCGGTCCCCACCGACCTGCTGGAGAGCGAGCTATTCGGATACGAAGCGGGGGCCTTCACCGGCGCCATCCATACCAAGCCGGGGAAGTTCGAGCTTTGCAACCACGGGACCATGCTGCTGGACGAGATCGCCGAGATGTCGCCCGGGCTCCAGGCCAAGCTGCTGCACGTCCTGCAAGACCAGTCATTCTCGCGGCTGGGCGGGCGCAGCAATATCGAAGTGGACGTGCGAGTGCTCGCCGCCACCAACGTCAACGTGCAGCAGGCCTTGGCCGAGGGGCGGCTGCGCGAAGATTTGTACTACCGCTTGAACGCTTTCACCATCCATATCCCGCCGCTGCGCGAGCGGAAGCAGGAGATCGTGGCGCTGTTGAAGCATTTCATGGGGCGCATGGCGGAACAATATGGCCGACAGCCGCTGGGTTTCTCGCGGTCGCTCCTGGCTGCATGCCTGCGTCACGAGTGGCACGGGAACGTGCGCGAGCTGGAGAACATGGTAAAGCGTTACCTGGTGTTGGGAGACGAGAAGCTCATCCTGCGTGACCTGGAAGGCGGTGCCGCGTCGACGGCGATCGCCGTCGCCGCCGCCACAGCCGCTACCAACGGAGGGCTCAAGCGCATGGTCCGCGACCTGAAAGACGAAGCCGAGGCAGAAGCGATCACGCAGGCGCTGGAGCAGAGCGGGGGGAGCCGCAAGGAAGCCGCGCGCACGCTGAGCATCAGCTATAAGGCCTTGCTCTACAAGATGAGGCGGTACGGCATCGATGTGCCGCTGCGCGGGCAACGCGCCCGCCGCACGCCCGCGGCGTGAACTTTCACGGCCAGCGGGCTTCCGATATAATCAGGTCTTCAGCAGCGCACGCGACGCGCGCCCTTAGCTCAGTTGGATAGAGCGTCTGGCTACGAACCAGAAGGTCGGGAGTTCGAATCTCTCAGGGCGCGCCATTTTCTTGCATGCTCCTTGCTGGGAGAGATCCTTCGCCGGCGCTGCGCTCCGGCTCAGGATTTCGCCTGCGGGCTCCCGCCTCGCTGCGCTCGTCTGACGCCCGCAAATCGGCTCAAGTTCGAATCTCTCAGGGCGCGCCATTCCTTTGTCGGCAGATTCCCCGCCATTCCTGCTGTTGATCAGAACGGTCCGGGAGCGGCGGAGCGAGCCTTCAGGGAGCGGATGGCGTCGTCCACTTTCGGGTACATGCCGAGGACGCCCACCAGTTGCATGGACTTGAGCACGTGCGAAAGGCGCTCGGAAGGGTTGGCGAACTTGATCTCTCCGCTGCGCGCACGGGCGGCGATGAACAGCCCCATGAGCGTCCCGATGCCGCTGCTGTCGGCGTAGGAGAGGCCGCTGAGGTCCATCACGATCACCGGCTTTTCTTCCAGGATGGCGCGGATCTGGTTGCCAAACTGGGTGATCTCCTCCCCCAGAACGAGTTTTCCCTGGCAGAAGACGACGGTGACGCCGTCCATGTCGCGGGTCTCGATCTGCAGTTCCATGTGCGGCTCCCGGGCGGGCGGGGGATGTGAAGGTTAGTGCAGCCGGCCCATGCAATGCAAGCGGAACGGGGCGGACGGAGGCAGGTTACCAGGGCGGTGCATGGGTCACCTTGCGGGGTGATGCGAGTCACTGAGGCCGGGTCGCCGGCGGCGTCCAATGCAATCAGGCCAGGAGGCCCCCTATGAGCAGCCCTGCTACCCCGCGCTGCAACCGCTGCGGACACGTCTGCCAGCCCAGCGACAAGTTCTGCGCCGAATGCGGCGTGTTTCTGCGCGATGCCTTCATCGACCACCGCCTGTTACTGGCGCTGGTGCACGAGCAGGAAGGCAACAACGACGAGGCGCGCCGCGAGCTGGAGCGGCTGCTGGAGGCACAGCCGGACCACGTGCTCGCCAACCACCTTCTGGGAGCGGTGTATTTCCGGCAGGGGGTGCTCGACGTCGCCGTCCGGCACTACGAAATAGCACTGGCCAAGGCGCCGCGCTTTGCGCGCGCCTACTACGACCTGGGAGTCGCCCACTACCACCGCGGCGACATGCCGGAGGCGGTGAAGGCCTATCGCAAATGCTTGTCCATCGATCCCCACTGCAATGCGGCCCACTATCGCATGGCCATCGCCCTGTTCCACGCCGGAGAGTTGGATGAGGCGTTGCGTGAGTTCGAGCAAGCCGTCATGCTGACACCGGACTACCTGATGGCGCACTACCACATGGGAGTGATCCACGAGCGGCGAGGAAACATCGAAGCCGCGGAGCGGGCCTTCGAGCGCAGCCAGGAGGAAGCGGTGGGTGAGGTGAGCAGCCTGTACCACCTGGCGTTGCTGAAGCGAGCCGAGGGCGATGACAAGGCGGCCGACGAGTGCCTGCGGCGGGCACGAGAGTTCGGCGCGCAGAAGGTCACGAAATAAGGTTCTCGAAGCGCAAGGGGCACGGCAGGAGCCGTGCCCCTTGTTTCTTGCTGTAAAGAGAGGCGAGCCCGCCCCGGGCCGCCTAAACCAGGGCGACTTTCTCCATCAGGTCGATGCCGGCGCCGCGCAGGAGGCCGGCGACCGTCTTCTCATTCAGACGGCTGGCGTCGTACTCCACGCGAATGGTGTGCTCCTTCTCGTCGAACCGGAGGCGGCGGATGCCGTAGACATCGCGCAGGGGAGCGATGGCGCGGATCTCGGCCTCGCCGGGAGCGGCGCCGTAGCGGAACACCACGTCAAGGGCGGTCATCGGATCCATCCCTCCTGGACCGTACCCATCAATATACGCGAGGGCAGGCCTCCTGGAAATTTCGGGATGGCATACCGCCGGTGGACATCCATTCGTTGCTTAATACCCCCATGGGGTATATGATGTGGATATGGCGAAACCCAGCCAATCGGAGCATCCAACGGCCGGCGCAGCCTGCGGGTGCGCCAGCGGGGCGGAGCGCGGCGCCAGGAAGGCAGTGGCTGTGGATCCGGAGATCCGGGCGGCGAACCTGAACCGGCTGCGCCGGATCGAGGGCCAGGTGCGGGGGCTGCAGCGAATGGTTGAGGAAAGCCGCTATTGCGCCGACATCCTGGTACAGCTCTCGGCGGTGAATGAGGCGCTGCGCAACGTAGGGCGGGAGTTGTTGCGCAATCACCTGCGCAATTGTGCCACTGCCGCCATCAAGGGCTCACCGGAGCGCGCCGAGGCGATGTACGACGAACTGGTCGAGCTGTTCTCCCGGTATTCGAGGTGAACATGGATGCACTGAAGATCGTGGGCCAATCCGGGCCGGGGAAGAAGGAGCTCGACCCGGTCTGCGGGATGATGGTGGACCCGGCGACCGCCAGAGCGAAGGTCGATCACGCGGGTAAGACGTTCTACTTTTGCTGCCCGGGATGCGCGGGGAAGTTCCAGGCGGATCCGCAGAAATATCTGAATAAGGTGGCGGGGACATCGCCGCTCGTAGGGATCTCACTCGGGATGCCGAAGCCGGCGGCGACAGATGCGATTCCGTCCCCCACCGCGCAAATCGCCCCGGCGAAGCCTGGGACGGTCTGGGTCTGCCCCATGGACCCGGAAGTCCGGGAATCGAAACCGGGGCCGTGCCCGATCTGCGGGATGGCGCTGGAGCCGGAGACGATTACCGCCGAGGCGCAGGACGATCCCGAGCTGAAGAGCATGACACGCCGCTTTTGGGTCGGGGCGGTGCTGCTGATCCCGCTGCTCGTGCTGTCGATGGGTTTGATGTACTTCGCCCCCCACGCGGTGCCGCCGCAGCTGATGCCGTGGCTACAATTCGCGCTGGCATCGCCCATCGTACTGTGGGGCGGATGGCCGTTCTTCCAGCGCGCCTGGGTGTCGCTGGAGACCCGCCATCTCAACATGTTCACTCTGATCGGCATGGGCACGGGCGTGGCATATGCCTACAGCCTGTTCGCGACGCTGTTTCCGTCGGCATTGCCGGAGCAATTCCGCGGACACGGAGGCGCGGCCGAGGTCTACTACGAAGCCGCGGCGGCGATCGTCGTGCTGGTGTTGCTGGGGCAGGTGCTCGAACTGCGGGCGCGCAGCCGCACAGGTGCGGCGATCCGGGCGCTGCTCGACCTATCGCCCAAGATGGCGCGTAAGGTTTCCGACGACGGCAGCGAGCGCGACATCACGCTCGACCAGGTTCATCCCGGCGACCGGCTGCGCGTGCGGCCGGGAGAAAAGGTACCGGTAGACGGTGTTGTGCTCGAGGGCACCAGTGCGGTGGACGAGTCGATGGTGACGGGCGAGTCCATCCCGGTCGAGAAGGGGCCGGGAGCAAAGGTGATCGGGGCCACGGTGAACGGGACCGGGTCGCTGGTCATGCGCGCTGATCGCGTGGGCAGCGAGACCTTGCTGGCACAGATCGTGCGCATGGTCGCCGAAGCGCAGCGCAGCCGCGCACCCATCCAGCGGCTGGCGGACAAGGTGGCAGGCATCTTCGTTCCGGCGGTGGTCGCGATCGCAGCGGTCACCTTCATCGTGTGGGCGTTGGTGGGCCCGCAGCCGCGGCTGGCGCACGGCTTGGTCAATGCCGTCGCGGTGCTGATCATTGCGTGTCCCTGCGCGCTTGGACTGGCTACACCGATGGCCATCATGGTAGGCACGGGGCGCGGCGCCCGCGCCGGTGTGCTCATCAAGAATGCCGAAGCGCTGGAGACCATGGAGCGCGTCGACACATTAGTGATCGACAAGACGGGCACGCTCACGGAAGGAAAGCCGAAGCTAACCTCGGTCGCCGTCGTGGCCGGATATGAGGAGCACGAGCTGCTGCGGATCGTTGCGTCGCTCGAGAAGGCGAGTGAACATCCGCTGGCGGCAGCGATCGTGTCGGGCGCGAGGGAGCGCGGGGTGGAGGCGACGAGTGCCTCTGACTTTCGTTCCATCACCGGCAAAGGGGTGGTCGGGCGTGTGGAGGGACATGAGGTCGCGGTGGGGAACGCGGCGTTGTTTGCCGAGGTTGGCGTCTCGCAAGACGAGGTTGCGCAACGCGCGGAGGCGGCGCGTCAGGAAGGCCAGACGGTGGTGCTGGTCGCCGTGGACCGCAAGCCGGCAGGGGTGATCGGCGTCGCCGATCCCATCAAGCCGTCGAGCCCGGAAGCGGTTCGTGAGCTGAAGCAGCAGGGCCTGCGCATCGTCATGCTCACCGGCGACAGCCGCACCACGGCGGCAGCGGTAGCGAGGAAGCTGGGGATCGACGAGTTCGAGGCCGAAGTGTTGCCCGACCACAAGGCCGACGTGGTAAAGAAGCTACAGCAACAGGGCCGCGTGGTGGCTATGGCGGGCGACGGTATCAACGATGCGCCCGCCCTGGCGCAGGCCCACGTAGGGATCGCTATGGGCACGGGCACCGATGTGGCCATGGAGAGTGGAGGGGTCACGTTGGTGAAGGGCGATCTGCGCGGCGTGGTGCGCGCGCGTCGCTTGAGCCAGGCCACCATGCGTAACATCCGGCAGAACCTATTCTGGGCATTCGCCTACAACTCGCTGGGCGTACCCATCGCGGCGGGAGTCCTCTATCCCTTCTACGGATTGCTGCTCAGCCCGATCCTGGCGGCCGCGGCGATGAGCTTCAGTTCAGTTTCAGTCATAACGAATTCGCTGCGTCTGCGGACAATTCGCTTGTAGGACAGAAACATTCGACCGCAGAGACCGCGGAGACCCCGGAGATCGCAGAGAATGGAATAGACAAATCACCTCTGCGGTCTCGGCGTTCTCTGCGGTTCCATCAGAGCTTGCTGATGTAATCGAGGATGTCGGGCTTGGTCCAATCCACGGGGCCGATGAACTTACGGCGCAGCACGCCCTGGCGGTCGATGATGTAGGTCTCGGGGAACTTGAAGGTGCCGTAAAGTTCGTTGCTCTTCTGCCGCGGGTCGCGGACGGTCAGCAGATCGACGTGGTTCTTCTCCAGGAAGGTGCGGTACTGGCGGGCGTCTTCGTCCAGGCTGACAGCCAGCACGGTGACGCCCTTACTTTTCATCTCGCGCTGCATCCTGACCAGGGAAGGCATTTCGTCGACGCAGGGCGGACACCAGGTCGCCCAGAAATTCAGCACCACCACCTTGCCGCGCAGGTCCTTGAGAGACACGGTACGGTCAGCGTCGGTGACGGTGAAATCCGGTGCGGGATTGCCGACCATGGCCGGCTTGGAGCCGCGGTCGCATCCTGCCAGCATCGCCAGCAGAAGCAAGAACCAGAGGAAACGTCTCACAAAGCTATAATAAAGGGATTCGCAGCATGCCGCCAGAATCGCTAGAGCGTGGGGAGCCGCGTCCGGCGCGGTCGCCGCTGGTATCGGTGATCGTTCCGGCGCGCAACGAAGAGGCCTGCCTGGGAGATTGCCTGCGCTCCCTTGTGGCGCAGGTCGGCGTGGATCTCGAGATCATCGTGGTGGACGACGGCTCGACCGACCGCACGCGCGAGATCGCAGGTTCATTCGCCGGGGTGCAAGTGATCTCCGCGGGAGAGCTGCCGGCGGGCTGGTCGGGGAAGTGCAACGCGGTCTGGGCCGGGGCACAGGCAGCTGGCGGAAAGTGGCTGCTGTTCACCGACGCCGATACCGAGCATCTGCCGGGATCGCTCGCGCGCAGCCTGCAGGAAGCGCGACGCGAGGGCGTGGCGTTATTGTCATATTCGCCAGAGCAGGAAGTCCGCGGCTTGGTGCAGTGGACCGCGATGCCGGCAATTTTTGCCGAGCTTGCTTCCGTGTATCCTCCGCGGGACGTCTGCGATCCGGCGTCCAGCGCGGCCGCCGCCAACGGCCAGTACCTGCTCATCGCGCGCGAGGCGTACGATGCGGTGGGCGGACACCAAGCAGTCTCGTCGAGCCTGTTGGAAGACCTCGAGCTCGCGAAGCTGGTCAAAGCCTCCGGGCGGCGCATTCGCCTGCGCTACGGCAAGGGTCTGGTGCGCACGCGGATGTATCGCGATACCGCCTCGCTGGTCGAAGGCTGGAGCAAGAACCTGGCACTGCTGTTTCCCCGCACCGGCGGACTGGCGGTAGAGAGACTGGCGGAATTCATCGCCATCGTCGCAGGTGTCGTCATCGGCGCCTGGGCGTTGACGCACCGAGGAGATGTTGCAGGCAGCGTTTCCACCAGAGAATTAGTCTTAGGGGCGGTCGGAATCGCGGTGCTGGCGTGGTTGCGCGTCTTGAAGCGCGTGACCCGGGCCCATTTCGGCATCACTGCCCAAACATTGGCCCCGCTGGGGTTGCCAATCTTTTCGTATCTTTTGCTACGTTCGCGCTTCTATTACAGGTGGCGCCGGAGCGTTACATGGAAAGGACGGGCGTATTGTCCAAGCATTCCACAGTCATCGAGCAAGAACCGGAGCGAGCCGGAGGAGACCCCCGTGCGCGGCGCACGATGGTCTATCTGACGCGCAAGGCCGAGTTCTCCGCGTCGCACTTCTACCACAATCCGGAGTTTTCCGCGGAGGAGAACCGGCGCATCTTCGGCAAGTGCAATAACCCGCACGGCCACGGACACAACTACACGCTGGAGGTCACGGTGAAGGGGCCGGTGGACCCGCGCTCCGGGTTCGTCGTTGACCTGAAGGATCTGAAGGAGATCCTGAACAGGGAAGTGCTCGATGCGCTCGACCACCGCTTCCTGAACAAGGAAGTGCCGGAATTCTTCCAGGCCATTCCGACGACGGAGAACCTGGCTATCGTGGTCTGGAACCGGCTGAAGCCGAAGCTGCACGCTGCGGAGCTGCATCGCGTCCGCGTGTACGAGACTCCGGACCTGTTCGCGGATTTTTTCGGAGAGGAATGAAGGCGCACCTCACACGCCGCTACTGGTTCTCGGCCTCGCATCGGCTGCACAGCGATGCGATGTCCGAAGAAGAGAACCTGCGCACCTACGGCAAGTGCAACAACCCGCACGGCCACGGGCACAACTACGCGCTGGAGGTGACCCTCGGCGGGCAGGTGCATCCCGCTACTGGGATGGTGTGCAATCTGGCGGAGCTGGATGGATTCGTCGAGAAGAACATCCTTGAGACTTTTGGCCACGAGCACCTGAACGCGCTGCCGCAGTTCCGCGACGCCGTGCCAACCACCGAGAACCTGTGCGTCGAGATCTACGAAGCGTTGAAACAGGGATTCGCGGCCGCCGTGGTGGAGAAGATCCGCCTCGAAGAAACGGCGCAGAACTCGTTCGAGTACGCCGGCGGTGATGAGATCAGGCGATGAGCAAGGGAGGGCCCATGAAGAGATCGGTGGAACCCGTGACGCTGACCAGCGCCAGCTTCGAAGAACTGACGCGGGAATTGCTGGTGCGGCTAGGTGAGGACCCCGCGCGCAACGGGCTGTTGGACACGCCCGGGCGCATGGTCAGCTCCCTCCAGTACCTCACCAAGGGCTACCAGGAAGACCCGGAGAAGATCCTCCGGGAAGCCCTGTTCGACGTCGATTACGACGAGATGGTCATAGTGAAGGACATCGAGATGTTCAGCCTGTGCGAGCACCACCTGCTGCCGTTCTTCGGCAAGGTGCACGTCGCCTACATCCCCAAGGGCAAGGTGATCGGGCTGAGCAAGATCCCGCGTCTGATCGACATCTTCGCGCGCCGACTCCAGGTGCAGGAACGCCTGACGGTACAGATCGCCGAGACCATCCAGAACGCCATCGATCCGCAGGGCGTGGGCGTGGTGATCGAGGCCCGCCACCTGTGCATGATGATGCGCGGGGTGGAGAAGCAGCATTCGGCGGCGGTCACCTCGTCGATGCTGGGCGTTTTCCGCGACGAGCAGGAGACCCGCCAGGAATTCCTCGCGCTGATCCGCGCCAAGGGCAGGAACGGGAGCTGATGCCCGCCAAATCCGATACCAAGACCGCTGTCGTCACCGGCGCCAGCCGGGGCATGGGCCTGGCCATCGCCGAGGGACTGGCGAAGGCTGGGTTCAATGTCGTGTTTACCGCGCGCAATTCCGGCGAGCTGACGTCGGCGGCCAAACGGGTCGAGAAGCACGGAACCAGGGTTCTGGTGGAGCGCTGCGATGTCCGCGACGCCAAGTCCGTGCAGCACCTGTTCGCGGCCGTCAAGCGCGAGTTCGGGTGCGTGAACGTGCTGGTGAACAACGCCGGCTACGCGGGTCCTCTAAAGAATATTGACGAGCTATCGATCGAAGCGTGGCAGGAGACGATCGAGACCAACCTGACGGGAACCTTCCTTTGTACCCACGCCGCGTTGCCTCTGATGGCCCGAGGCAGCACCATCGTGAACAATCTTTCGGTCGCGGCAAAAGGTTACTTTCCGGGAATGGCGGCGTACGTGGCCGCTAAACACGGCGTCATGGGCTTTACCCTGACGCTGCGCGAAGAAGTGCGGGCGAAGGGCATCCGCGTCATGGGGCTCATGCCCGGGGCGACCGATACCGACATCTGGAAGCAGTTCTGGCCGGATGCGCCGCGCTCCCGGATGATATCGCCGGAGAGCGTGGCGTCGGTGGTGGTCAACGCCATCCTGCTGCCGGAGAACGCGACCGTGGAAGAAGTGGTGATCGCGCCCACGGCAGGCGCCCTGTAGGCTGGTTGTTCACCCAGACATCCAGAATTCCACGAATTGTGATCGCCGTAACTTAGAATCGTGGCCGAAGCGCAGTACAATGCGGTTCTCCCCGGGAGGCGGCCATGCGCAGATCCGATTATCCGCGCGAATTCAATCCCACCAGGCGCACCACGCAGATCATCTACGGCGAGCGGCAGCACCTCAAGGGGGTGCTCGATTCCATCCAGAAGTTCGTGCTCAAGACTGATCAGCTCGATAAGGAAAAGAATCTCCTGCAATCGCTGATCGAGGAGCGCACCAGGGAACTGAACGGGATCAACCGCGACTGGGACCGCAAGCTGGAACTGGCGCGCGATCCGCAAACCAGCTCGCAGGAGCTGGCGCTACTGGCCGAGAGCGCGCCCGCGGACGATTACCTGCTGCTGCGTACCATCGCCGAGCACCCCAACACCCCGGCAACCATCCTCGACAAGCTCTCAGAGCACCCGTACGACGCGGTGCAGGAGAACGTCGCCCGGCATCCCAACGCCAGCGTGGAAACGTTGGAGCAGTTGGCGGCTGATCCAAGCCGTCCGCTGTGGTTCCTGGTGGCGTGCAATGCCGCCGCCCCTGCGGCGCTGCGCGACCGGCTCAAGCGGCGCATGACCGCAGCAGCGGCCGCGGGCACGAATTAAGCGAAGAAGTTAGAACGAAGAAGGCAGAAGTGACTTCTGCGATCTGACTTCTGCGCTCTGCCTAGGTTCAGGACCACTCGGTGTAGCGGTACCGCGGCGCGCGGGCAGGGAAGAGCTTGATCAGCCCCATCCCCGCGACGAATCCCCCCACGTGCGCCCAGACGGCAACGCCACCTCCGGTCTGGTGCGAGTAAGTGATCGCAGTGGCGGCGCCGCTCAGGAACTGCACGATGAACCAGTATCCCAGCACCAGCCACGCCGGCAGCCACGTGAAGTAGAGAAAGAAGAAGGGAATCAAAGTCAGCACACGGGCCGAGGGGTACAGCAGAAAGTACGCACCCATCACGCCGGCGATGGCGCCGCTGGCGCCCACGCTGGGTACCTGCGAGCCAGCGTTGAAGAAGATGTGCAACACGGCGGCGGCAAACCCGCTGAGGAAGTAGAACAGCAGGTAGCGGACGTGCCCAAGGTAGTCCTCGATGTTATCGCCAAAGATCCACAATCCCCACATGTTGAAGATGACGTGCAGCCAGGAGGCGTGCAGGAACATCGCGGTGACCACGGGAACGAGCGCCGCGGCGGGATGTCCGCGGAGCAAGCCGAGCACGCGCACCGGGACCATGCCGAAGGTGGCAATAAAACCAGTCCGGCTGCGCGGGTCGAGCACCACCTCGAACAGAAAGATCAGCAGGTTCAGCGCAACCAGAAAATAGGTGACATAAGGCGTGGTGGTGCGCGGAGTATCGTCGCGAATGGGGATCATCGTTCAGAGTGAGCGCCGTACAACCGGCACGTAATGGCGTTCATGGTTGACGCGGTCCGCGTTCTGACCTCACGATAGCAGAAAGCCATGAACGGTGTCTTGGTCATCGACAAGCCGGCCGGGATGACGTCGCACGACGTGGTGGCGCGCGTTCGCCGTCTGCTGCACGAGCGCTCAGTCGGGCACCTGGGCACCCTCGATCCCATGGCCACCGGGGTCCTGCCGCTGGTGCTTGGCCGCATGACCCGCCTGGCGCAGTACTACGGCGACGCCGAGAAGACCTACGAGGGCGAGATCCGCTTCGGCTTCGCCACCGACACCTACGACGCCGATGGAGACCGCGTGAGCGAGCCGAAAGCCGTCAGCCTCTCTTTGGAACAGGTGCGCTCGGCGGCGGCGCGGTTCTTGGGGAAGCTGGAGCAAGTGCCACCACCATTCTCGGCAAAGAAAATTGCGGGCGTTCCGGCGTACAAGCTGGCGCGCAAGAAAAAAGAGGTCGAACTGCAGCCGGTCACGGTCGAAGTGAAAGAGCTGGAGATTCTGTCGGTCGACGGTGACCGGGCGAGATTCCGCTCGCGAGTATCCGCGGGCACCTATCTGAGATCGATCGCGCACGAGCTGGGGCGAGCGCTGGGAGTTGGGGCGCATCTGGCTACTCTGCGCCGGACGGCATCGGGGGAGTTCGACCTGTCGGATGCCAAGACCCTCACCGAGGTCGAGGCAGCCGCCCAAACGGGGGATCCGGAGAGTGTATTCGTGCATCTGCGGCGGGTCTTACCGGCATTTCCGTCGGTGACGGTTGCCGAAGAAGTTGCGGCAAAGGTCTGCCACGGCATGGCCGTCAACCTGCCGGATATGTCGAAAGCCAGGTTTGTAAAGGTTTTCGTAGGGCAGTCGGAGCTTATCGCCATCGCCTCCAGGGTGGCAGGGACGCTGTTCCATCCCAAGGTGGTGCTCGCAGGGCACCAGGATCCGGTCACCAGTCCCTAATCGTGACGGAAACACAAAGGAGCGGATTATGCGGCGCAGCATCAGGTTGCTATTCGTGCTGATTTTCGTCGTATGTTGTTGTGCGCAGGAGAAGCCATCTCCGGGAACGCCGAAGTTCACAGCGCGGACGGAACTGGTAACGGTTCCGGTGGTGATTGTTCGCGACCACAAATTCGTGGAAGGGCTGAAGCAGGACGATTTCACGGTCCTCGAAGACGGGAAAGCAAAACGCGTCGCATTCTTCGAAGAAGTGAAAGCCGAACCGCAAACCATACAACATGCGGCCGCTAAGCCGGGCGAGTACACGAACTTGCTGACCGATGCACCGCGACCGGCGGCTGTCACCATCATTCTCATTGATCACCTCCTTGCCGGTTACTCGGAACAAGGCAACGCGCGGAACGAGCTCATGAACTTCCTGTTGCGCGCCGCGGGCGAGCGCGAGCCAACAATGGTCGCCGACGTCGGGCGATCGGGGCTGAAGATTGTCCATGACTTCACGACGTCGCGTGAGGTGTTGCTCGCAGCGCTAAAAGAGGTGCGGGGCAAAATGGAGTTTCGGGGGCCGTCGGAGGATGACCTAGCCAGGGAAGCCGACGCGGCAGGGGCAAACAGCATTGCGAACGCGATGGACGTAACAAAAGAGGCCCAAAGCCTGGAAGAAATCATGACCGGCGGCGGTCCGCAAGCCGGGGCCCAGCGCATGATGCGGCGAATCCAGGAAGAGAACATCGAGAAGATCATGCTCGCATTCGAACAACTGGCATTTGGGTTGCGCGGTGTGCCCGGTCGCAAGACGCTGGTGTGGGTAAGTCCCGGGTTCGAGTGCCCATTTTTCGCTTCGATGACAAACATTCATGGAGAACAGGTGTCCATGGGGCAACAGTGTGTCAACACGTGGCGCGAATTGAGCGCGGCGAACTTTGCGGTGTACCAGGTCAACCCCATGCAGACCGAAAATCCGGCATATGCCGGTCCTGCCTTTCGAAACTCGCGGCCCATGACTTCGTCCGTCCAGCGGCAGATGATGAACGAGAGCCTGACCACGTACACGGGTGGGACCATATGTTCGTTCCGCAGCGATCTGTACACCTGCTTCAAACGCGCGGTGGAAGATTCATCCCGTTATTACATGTTGAGCTACTACGCGATTCCGACGGAGAAGCCCACATGGCGCAAAATCCAGGTGAAGGTCAATGTGCCGAAGGTCAGCATTCGTGCTCGTAGCGGATACATAACGGCAGGCACTGAGCAGAGCTGGGAGGAGCGGCGCAAGAACGACATCGCTGTGGCCGTAGCCTCCCCGATCGAATACACCGGAGTAGCGATGACCGTGAAGTGGCTGAACACGGCCGAGAAGGATGGCAAGCGGCAGTACCGGTTCCAAATCATGGTGCCGCCGGGCGTGTTGAACGTGGACGAGAACGAGCACAACCACCTTAAGCTGAGCATCATTGCGTACGCGATGGACGCCCAAGGGGGCCACGTCGGCGACCTCATCAAGGACGTGGACGCGCATTTACAGGACAGAGGCTTGTCGCTGCTGAGGCAGCAGGGGTTTGGGTACACGGACGTTCTGAAAGTACCGCCGGGGAATTTCACCGTGAAGTTCATCTTGCGTGATGACCTGAGCGGGCGGATGGGGACGGTAACGGCGCCGACGCCGAGGGTCGCGGATAGGTCGAGCGCGCCGCCGGCGCAGCAGCAATAGCCCTGCTGCAAGTAATGTCCGATAAGAAGTATTATGTTAACTAACAAATAGGGCTAATGAATCTGCGGGTCTGCGAGCCCGCACGACGCTATCAACCCGGGCAGATGGCATTCCCTACCGCTCCGGGTTCAGCAGCCGGTCAAGGTCTTCCCGAAAACGTCTAAGCGTTTCCAGCATTTCGGGAGTCGCTTCGAGTACCTCTGCCTTCGCCTGAAACACCTGCTGCGCGTCCTTCTCCACCAGCACGCCCATGACCTCGCCCATGCGCCAACCGGGCGAGCCGATCATGCTCAGCCCCGCGGGCGTGACTGCCAGCAAGGCGATGGCGCCGTCGCGGGTCACGCCGACGGCGTTGGGATAACGATCGAATGTCTCCAGGTTGAATCCGGCGGCGTAGATGCGCTGGAGCTGCTCGGACGGGTCCATTTGTAGAGATCCTTCGACTCGCGGCTGGCGCCGCTCGCTCAGGATGACGCCGGCGGGGCTCAGACGCCCCGCCAAGTGGCGTCACATCTTGTAGCGCCCCAGGTCTTCGTCGTTGAGGTTCTCCAGCCACTTGCGCAGCTCCTCATTCGACACGCGGTCGGAGACGGAGTTGGCCAGCTTGGAGGTCTTCAGCACCTGGTCCTCGACGAAGATGGGGCAATCCAGGCGCAGGGCCAGGGCGAGGGCGTCCGAGGGCCGCGAATCCACGCTGATCACCTTGCCGTCCTGCTCCATCCATATGACGGCGAAAAAGGTGTCCTCGCGAAGGTCGTTGACCACCACCTTGTGCACGCGCGCTTCCAGCCCGGTGAGCAGGTTCTTGATCAGGTCGTGGGTCATGGGCCGGGGCGTGGTGACCTTCTCGATCTCCAGCGCGATGGCATTGGCCTCGTAGATGCCGACCCAGATGGGCAGCACGGCGTCCCCCGAGACATCTTTCAGGATCACGATGGGCATGTTGGTGACGGGATCCATCATCAGCCCGCGGATTTTCATCTCGACTTCGGCCATCATGCCCTCCTATGCCGCCTAGCCTATACCATCTCGCCCACGAGGCTGTTGGGAAAACTTTGGGTCACGCGCACCTGCACGTAAGAACCCAGAGCCGGATCGATGAGTTGCCCGTGCGTGAAGTTGAGGGTCTTGTTCTGCGAGGTGCGGCCGATGACCTGGCCGCGGCCGTTCTTCCCTTCAACCATCACTTCAACAGTCTCGCCGATGTGCTTCAGGTAACGCTCCCTCTGGATCTCGCGCTGACGCTCGTTCAGGATACTGAGGCGGTGCGATTTCTCGGCGTCGGGGATGCTGTCGGGCATCGTCAGGGCGGGAGTATTCGGCCGCGGCGAGTACTTGAAGGAAAAGATGCCGTCGTAGCCAACTTGGTCCAACAGGGTGATGGTCTGCTCGAAGTCCTGTTCGGTCTCGCCCGGAAAGCCGACGATCACGTCGGTGGTAATGCTGATCGGGCGCTTCCCTGCCTTGATCCAGCCGATGCGCTCCAGGTACTGCTCCCGAGAGTACTCGCGGGCCATCAGGCCCAACAAACGGGTGGAGCCGCTCTGCACCGGCAGATGGACGTGATCGCATAGGCTGGGAACCGCGTCAATGGCCTCGACGATGTCCTTCGTGAAGTCGCGCGGATGCGAGGTGGTGAAACGCACGCGACGGATGCCGGGGACTTCCCCAACGGCCGCCAGAAGCTCGGCGAAGGTTTTCTTGCCGGAGGGGTCGCGGTAAGAGTTCACGTTCTGACCGAGGAGCTGGACCTCGGTGAAACCCTGGTCGGCCATCCGGCGGGCTTCGGCCAGGATCGATTCCGAGATGCGGCTACGCTCCTTGCCGCGGGTGTAGGGCACCACGCAGAAGGCGCAGAACTTGTCGCACCCCTCGATGATGGTGATGTAGCCGCGGTGCGGGTTCGAGCGGGCCGTGAACTCGGTCTCGAAGGTCTCGCCGGTCTGGCGATCGTCCAAGCCAGTGACGCGCGAATCCCCTGCCTCGATCTGTACCAGCATATCCGGCAGGTTGCGGTACGAGGCTGAGCCGCAGACCAGCGACACGTGCGGGGCGCGCTCGAAAATCTTGTCGCCTTCCTGCTGGGCGACGCAGCCGAGCACGCCGAAGCGCTTGCCCTGCCGCTGCAGGGCGCGGAAATCGGCTAGCCTGTGGAAGACCTTCTGCTCCGCCTTATCGCGGATGGAGCAGGTGTTGTAAAGGATTAGGCCGGCATCTTCGACCTCCTCCACCTGCCGATACCCCTGGCTCATCAGGGTGCCGATGACCTTCTCCGAATCGTGGAAGTTCATCTGACAGCCGAAGGTCTCGATGTAGAACGTCCTGGCGCTGCTGGCAGCCATCCCTCTGTGAGTATATCGCAGCGAAAGATTCAACCGCAGAGGTCGCAGAGGAATCCTAAGATTTCCTCTTCTCTACGCTCTCCGTGATCTCTGCAGTCAAGTGCTTTTTGTCCCGAACTTAAAGGGAAGCTTCAGGACTTCATCGATCTTGCGGATCTCGAAGTCTGGCCTTTCCTCCGGGCCTGACGGCCTCAGCTTGGCGAATTCGCCGCCCTGGATGTGGACAGTGTGCAAGCCCAGCGAGTTCCCTGCCCGGATCTCGCCGGAGTAGCGGTCGCCGATGACCAGCACGTTCTTCGGGTCGGCGCCGGTGATGCGCAGAATGTCCTGGAACGCCGAATCCTTGGTCACGATCCTGGCGCGGTCGGCAAAGAAAATGCGCTCGACGGCGGGCTCGCGGTCCAGTCCGAGCGCGGCTGCCTTGGCGCGCTGGGTCTCGGGGATGCCATAGCTCACCACGAACACGCGCACGCCTCGCCTCCGCATTTCGCGCAGCACCTTGCGCGACCCGCGGAACAGCGTCAGCTTCCCTACTGGAAGGGAGAAGAAGGCCTCGCGCGATATGCGGGTGAGCTCTTCACGATTCTTGACGTCGTAGCGGTCGCACACTGCGCCATCGATGTGCGCGAGCTGTGGGTCCCTCGCATAAGCTTTCATGCGCAGACGGAAGATCTGGTCGCTGGAGGCGGGAATGCCGGCGCGAGCCATGGCCTCGGCGGCGTACCGGTGGGCGGCGCGCACGCGCTGCGTCAGGCAGTCGTAGAGAGTGTCGTCGAGATCGAAGACGGCGACGCTGATGCGCGGAAGGCGGCGCGCCCCCGGGCCCTTCCGCCGCCTAGCTGTAAGACTCGACCGCCGCGGCTTCGTCATCGAACACTTCGAACAGGGCGAGCAGGCCGACGATCTTCAGGGTCTGCAGGGCGAGCTTGGAGGGGTTCACCAGTTTGAGGGATCCACCCTTCTGCTTGGCCGTGGTCAGCGAGCGCACCAGCACGCCGATGCCGCTGGAGTCGATCATGGGCACCTCGCCGATGCTGACCACCAGCCGGGCGTCGCCGCTCGCGAGCAGTTCCTCGATCGTGTGGCGGAACTCATCCACCGCTTCTCCGATCTTCAGGTCGCCCCTCAGCTTGATGACCTGCACGCCAGAACGCTTGAGAACGCTGATATCCAAATGGTCTCCTCCGGCGCGGCGACGCGGCAACGCCGCAATAGACGGGCATTTCACGCCGCGGCCGCGCGTTGACACCCGATGTACCCGTTGTTATAGTGCGCCGCACAAGGTAAGAGAAGCACAGGATTTTTGCAAGTACTACAGTCTCCCCCACTCATGTCCTGATCTGCGCAGTCCCGAGGAGGACCGCTCGCATGGCGACTCAGAAACCGGGATTCGCCGTCCCGCTTGAGGAATTCGCCGCCGCCCTTTTGGCCCAACGCGAGGTCGAACCGCGTGCCCGACTGACCGCGGCGCAGGTGGCCGAATTGATTCCCGACAGCGGAGTGGTCGTGTACATCGTTCCCGACCCCGAAAATAACCCCGAGTGGGTACCGAAGGCGACCGTGGGCGACATCTCGCTGAACGACCCCACGGTTCCGTTCGACGCGGGCACGCTGAGCGCCATCCCGGGCAAGCTGGAATCGGTGTTGTATGCCGTCAAAGACCTGACGCGCGAAACCTACGCGCACCTGAACATCCGGCGCACCATGACGTCGCTGGCGGTCGTGCCGCTGGCGCTCGACGACATGCTGATCGGAGCCATCGAGGTCGTCACCTTCGACAAGCCGCTTACCGCGGCCCACGTCAGCATCATCGAGGAGATCGCAGGATACGCCGCCGTGGCACTGGCCACCGGCATGGCCTACGAGAACGAGCGCAACACCCAGCTCGAGTCGCTGACCCGCATCACCCAGATGTACGACCTGGAAAAGGTCTTCAACTCAAACCTCGAGATGGACGACCTCATGAACATGATCACGTCGAAATTCCACGAGATCATGAACGTCCAGGCGGTGAACCTGTGGATGGTGGGGGGCGACGGCGTGGCGCTGACGAGCCAAGCGGGCGTTGACATAACCGCCGCCATCGGCGCGCAGCAGCGGCCCGGCGAAGGCGTGGCGGGAGACATTTCCGATTCAGGCGAACCGGTGCTCATCGAGGACCCGAATGACGAACGCCTGGCGCGCCGGAACCAGGGGGTTGAAGAGGGCGCGGTGTTCACCCTTGTCGCGGCCCCGGTCATGGACCGTGGGTCGCTGGTGGGCGTGGTCGAGGCCATCAACCGGACCGACGGCACGGCCTTCGACGAAGACGAGCAGTTCCTGCTCACCACCATGTGCGAGACGGCCAGCAACGCCTTGCACAATGCCAGCCTGCTCCAGGCGGAACGCAAGGTGGAGATCCTGGAAACGCTGGTCAAGGTCAGCCAGGAGATCACCTCGACGCTGAACCTCGATCGGGTCATGCAGACCATCGTGAACGGTCCTCAGGCCGTGATCCCGTATGAGCGGGCTGCGATCGCGATCGAAAAGAGCGGCAAGCTGCAGCTGGGCGCCGTGTCAGGCATGCCCCAGATCGACCGAAACGACCCGAGCATCCGACGCCTGGATCAATTGCTGCAGTGGGCATCGATATCGAAAGAAGAGATATGGATCACGCAACGTGATGAAGAGATCGATGCCGAACGCGAAGAGACGCGAGCCAAGTTCAGAGAATACTTCGCGGAAACCGGCGCGCGGGGATTCTATGCGCTCCCTCTCACCGATGACCAGGGACGGGTCGGCATACTGAGTTTCGAGAGCAGCGATCCCGGGTTCCTCAGCCTGGTCCATTTGGAGATGATCAAAGTGCTGGTAAGCCAGGCAACGGTGGCGCTGCGTAACGCGCAGATGTACACCGAGGTGCCCTTCATCGGGGTGCTGGAGCCGCTGCTCCACAGGAAACAGAAGTTCCTCGCGATGGAGAAGAGCCGGCAGAAGGCAGCCATGGTCCTCGCCGCGGCTGCAGTGCTCTTCCTCGCCGTGTTCCCCCTCCCGATGAGAGTGGACGGCACAGCATCCGTGGCCCCAGCACATACCGCTCAGATCCAGCCCGAGGTCGAAGGAGTGGTACAGCGTGTTCTTGTGCGAGAAGGCGATCTCGTCGCGCAAGGGACCATTCTCGCCAAGCTAGACGACTGGGATTTCCGTGCTGCGGTGTTGGCAGCGCAGGCCAAGCGCGAGGAGTCGACGCTGAGGATGAACCAAGCCCTTGCCCGCAACGACGGCACCGAGGCCGGCATTCAGCAGGTCCAAGTCAACTACTGGACGGCGGAACTTGCGCGCGCCAAGGAGCGCCTCGAGAAGACCAACTTGCGCTCTCCGATCAACGGCGTCGTAGCCACTCCCCATGTGGAGAACCTTGCGGGAAGACGCTTGGCGTACGGCGACACCTTCGCCGAAGTCGTGGATAACTCGCACGCTGTCATGGACATCGCCCTGGATGAGAAGGACGTGAACCTGCTTCAGCTCGGCGAGAAGGCAGTCGTGAAGCTCGAGGGCTTCCCGACCAAGACATTCCGCGGCGACGTCGTCGTGCTCAGCCCCAAGAGTCAGCTTGTGGGGAACCAGCGGATGTTCTTCGCCCGCGTCAGCGTTCCCAATGCTGAAGGTCTCATCCGGGCGGGTATGCAGGGCCGAAGTAAGATCAGTACCGGCTGGCACTCCGCAGGCTTTGTACTCCTGCGCCGGCCGACAATGTGGATCTGGGAGAAGGTATGGTCATGGGTCGGGTGGTAAGGAGGCCGAAAATGAGGCGAGCCTTGCTGGTAGCATTGGTCGCAATCACCGTGTGCACGTGGACGGCATGCGACACGTCCCGAGAAACGACGCGGGCAGTGGGTCTGCCGACCAAGGCCGAAGCCGCTTCCGCATTGACGTCCACTCCCGCGGCTGAGAGTCCGTTCATCGCCTCGGGCCCGGTGATCGTGGAAAACCAGGTTGACGTGCAAGCGCAACGAGATGGTGTGGTCACGAAGATCTCCGCTGAGCCGGGAATGACGGTGAAAAAGGGCGACTTGCTGGCCCGCTTGGACGACCGGCAACTGACCGCCGACCTCGATGCAGCGAAGGCAAAGACCCGGGCCCAGGAAGCTGACCTGAAGAACTGGCAGGCCGAACTCAAGGTGCTCGAAGTCGATCTTGAGCGCGCCCAGAAGATGTGGGAGGCGCAGCTCATCACCAAAGAGCAACTGGACCACGCCTCCTACAAGCTGATTTCGGACCAGTGGAACGTGAAGAACATGGAGGAGTTGCTGGCACAGAGCAGCGCAGCGCAGCGTTCGCTCGAGCTCGAGCTCGAGAAGACAGCCATCCGTGCGCCCTTCGATGGAGTGGTGGCGCGACGCTACATCAGGGCCGGCCAGCGGGTGGCGAGCGGCGAGCGCCTTTTCTGGGTGACCGCCGTGGCCCCGCTGCGCGTGAAGTTCACTCTGCCGGAACGTTTTATCGGAAAGCTAAAGAAGGGAGAACAGCTGACCGTCATTTCCGCGAGCGCGCCGGAGATCAAGCACGCCGCGAAGGTCATCCTCATCAGCCCTGTCGTGGACCCTTCCAGCGGCACCATCGAGGTCGTGGCCGAGCTTACGGGAGATCCTGGAGAGATGCGGCCTGGGATGACGGCTAACGTGCGGCTCGACCACGCACCATGAACATCCTTGAGGCCCTCAACATAGCGCTGCCGGAACTGCCGGCGGAGGCGGTCCGCGTGGAGCGACCGCCGCGCGTGGATCCCTCCATCATCGTGCGGGAGCAGCTCCAGGAAGGCCGCCCCGTGGTTTTGCTGCTCATTCCCGAGATCCACAACTACTACGTGTTCGAGCCCCAACAGTGGGCACTGCTGCAGCTGTTCGATGGCCAGCGCAGCTACGAGGAGATCGCCGACCTCTTTGCGCAGCAGACCGGCAGCCCGTGTACCCCGGACGTCATTGAGGGTTTTGCCACCGAGACTCGCAATGAGAAGTACTGGTACAAGTCGGAGCAGGAGAAGAACATCGCGTTGTGGGAGACACTGAAGGAGGAGCGCCGAAAACGCGTCAAGAAGAAATCGAAGTATGGGGACCTGTCCGAGATCTCGTTCTCGGCGTGGGATCCCGACCCCTTCCTGACCTGGCTCCACGACCGCATCGGCCACCTCGTTTTCAGCCGCTGGTTCGTGACCCTGAACCTCATCATGTTCGCGTTCATGGTCTACATCTTCGCGTCGCACTGGAGCGCGATCGCGCGCGACACCATGCAGATGTTCAACTTCTCGGAGAAGGGCTTCGGGTCGATCCTGGAGATCTGGGTGTTACTGGCGACCATCGGTCTGATCCACGAGACGGCGCACGGCTTTGCTTGCAAGCACACAGGCGGAGGCGCGCACCGGATGGGCTTTCTGCTGATCTATCTCTCGCCGGCGTTCTTCTGCGACACGACGGAAGCGTGGGTCTACGGCAGCAAGTGGCAGCGGATCGCGACGGTGACGGCCGGGATCTGGATAACGATGCTGATCTGCTCGGTGGCCAGCTTCATCTGGTGGGGGACGGCAGCCGGCACCCCCGTCCACAATTTTGCTTACCTGCTGATGCTCGTATCCGGCTTGCTGCCGGTGGCCATCAATCTGAATCCTTTGATCAAACTTGACGGCTACTACATCTTCACGGAGATGCTGGAGATCGGGGACCTGAAGGAGAACTCGACGGCATTTCTCTCGGCCTGGGTACGGCGGAATATTTTCCGCTTGCCAGTGGATGTGCCCGCGACCACTTTCCGTCGCAAATTGCTCTACGTACCGTACACCATCCTATCTTCCGCGTACGGCTATACCCTGCTTTTCGTAGTGGTGAATTTCGCCTACAACATCGCCCACAGTTACAGTCCGGACTGGGCATTCGTGCCGGCCGGTCTTCTGGCATGGCTGGTCTTCAAGTCACGGATCCTGACCTTTGGTAGGTTTATGAAACTTGTTTACTTGGATAAGAAAGACCGTGTACGGGAGTGGCTGCGGCCGGGTAGCCATCGCGCTGCTCTGGCTGTCGCCGCTCTCGTCCTGCTCTTCGCTCCGGTGTGGCGGGAAACCGTGGACGGTCGATTCATTCTGGAACCCTCCCGTCGGGCAGTAGTCCGAGCGCGCGTGCCGGGGACGGTGGTTGCAGTTCGAGTCGCAGAAGGCGATTCAGTCCAGGCCGGCGCCCCCCTGGTCATTCTGCGCAACCTGCCCCTGCAGTCCGAGGCCGAGCGCGTAAGCTCCGAGGCGGCGATGGCGAAGGCGCGCACCGTTGAAGCCCAGCTTCGCTACGCCGACTACGGGTCGGCTGAGGCGCGATCCCGGGAACTGGGGGTTCGTGAAAAACTGCTGCACGACCAGGTGACCGAGCTCACGATCTCCAGCCCCATCGCCGGCGTTCTGCAGACGCCCCGCATGGGGGACCTCATGGGCTCATACGTCGGTGCCGGACGCGAGATCGCCGAAGTGGCGGACACCTCGAGCTTTTCTGCCCGCGTTTATCTCCCGGAAGCCCTGGTGCGCAACGTTCGCCAAGGCGCCCCGGCGGTGATCCGCCCCGCGGGATACTTCCGGTCCATACCGGGAGTCGTCGCCCGCATCGCCCCTGCTGCCTCCCGGGAGGCGGTAAAGATCTCAGAGGAAGAGGAATACACAGGAGTCGAGAGCACCCGGTACTATCCTGTGACTATCACGGTTTCCGGGGGCGGCGGCCGGCTGCGAGACGGGATGACCGGCGACGCCAAGATATTCGTTCGGCGACGCAGTATCGCGGGACTTACTTTGGAAGCTGTGCACGACTTCGCGCGACGAAAGCTCTGGTAAGAAAGAAGCGAGGCGATGAACCTTCATCGCCTCGCCCTCCCCCTTCTAACAGCCGCAGAAACGTTAGCTGAACTTCATCGGGGCCAGCTTGTTCGGCGCCAGCTTGTTAGGGGCCAGCTTGTTCGGGGCCAGCTTGTTCGGGGCTAGCTTGTTGGGCGCCAGCTTGTTCGGGGCTAGCTTGTTGGGCGCCAGCTTGTTCGGGGCTAGCTTGTTGGGCGCCAGCTTGTTCGGGGCCAGCTTGTTCGGGGCTAGCTTGTTGGGCGCCAGCTTGTTCGGGGCTAGCTTGTTGGGCGCCAGCTTGTTCGGGGCCAGCTTGTTCGGGGCCAGCTTGTTGGGCGCCAGCTTGTTCGGGGACAGCTTCGCGGTCGCCAGCTTGCTGGTGGCCAGGATGGCCTTCTTCGCGGCGGCCTGCGTATTGATCAGGGACTTTTTCTGGACCGACATTTTTTCCTCCCTCAGAATTCTCGATTTGAGCCGCCGGGGTTCGATTTCCCATCGGCGTTACGCCGAGTGTAAGTGCAAGAGACGTGCCAAAGGCCATGGCGGCCACTGGAATCTCTGGCCGCTGATTCGCAAGGAGTTACGTGTGGGGGGTTGCGCCGGCGTTCCAAAACGGGGAGTCAAAAAGTCACACTGGTAAGAAATTAATCCCCATCAGGGTCAATTTTTAAACCTTTGTGATGTTGTGTTTGCGGCAGAGATATTTCATCTTCTGCGCATTGATGTGCAACAGGGCGGCGGCGGCAGACTTCGTTCCGCCGGTGCGCCGCAGGGCAGCCTGCACGTACGCGGCTTCGATGCGCTCCATCTCTTCGTCGAAGTGGATGCCCTGTTCGGGGATGAGAATGGATTCCTGGCTGGCCGTGGCGCTGTAGAGGATGCGTTGCGGAAGGTGGCGCATCTTGATGGTCGGCCCGTCCGCCATCAGCACCAGCCTCTGGATCAGGTTCTCCAACTCGCGCACGTTCCCCGGCCATTCGTCCTGCTCGAGCACTTCCAGGACTTCGGGGTCCATGCGTTTGAGCGGCACATTGTTTGCCGAACAATACAGGCGGAGATAGTGGTCCACCAGGATGGCGATGTCGCCGGCTCGTTCGCGCAGCGGAGGCAGGACAATGGGAACGACGTTGATGCGGTAATAGAGGTCCTCGCGGAAGCGGCCCGCCTGCACCATCTCCTCCAGGTCTTCGTTGGATGCGGCAATCAGTCGGAAATCGATCTTCTTCGCCGTCTTGCCGCCGATGCGGGTCACCACGCGGTCCTCCAGCACCCGCAGCAGCTTGGATTGCAGCGGCAGGCCGAGGGTGGCGATCTCGTCGAGGAAGAGAGTGCCGGTGTGCGCGAGCTCGATGTGGCCGGCGCGGGCCTCGCGTGCGTCGGTGAAAGCACCTTTCTCGTGCCCGAACAGCTCCGTTTCGATGAGGCTGTCGGGCAGCGCCGAGCAATTGATGCTGACGAAAGGCTTCCCTGCCCTCGGGCTGCACGCTACGAGGGCCCGCGCGACCAGCTCTTTCCCGGTTCCGCTTTCCCCGCGGATCAGGACGGTGGTGTTGCTGGCGGCCACTCGCTGGACCGCGTCGTATACCATCTGCATCGATTCGCTGCCGCCGATCATGTCGCAGAAGGACTGCTTGGCCGCCACCTCTTCCTGCAACCTGCGCGCCTCAATCTCCGCGGCCCGCTTCTCCAGTGCCCGGCCGAGCACGATGCGCAGCTCCTGGAAGTCCACGGGCGCGATGAAATACTCATCTGCGCCGTACTGTTCTGCTCTCAGTCGCAGGTTACGGCTGTTGGAACGGGTGAGGGCGATCAGAACGATATCGGGCGCCAGCGAGCGTACTTGCTGGATGGCGCGCAGGCCGTCATTGCTGGTCTCCCCCACGGTGTCGATGTCCAGGAACAAGGCGTGCGGGGTTTGCTGCTCCAGAAAGGGGACGACCTGGTCCCAGGCGCTCAAGAAGAACGCGTCGAAATCGGCAGCAAGAAACTGCTCGACCTCGGGCAGCACAAGCTCGTCCGTGGTGAAGATCACAACGCACTGCCGTGGGGTGGTTTCGGTGGCGGCGGTCGACACGCGCGCGGTCATTGCGTTCCTTCCGGGGGAGGAGAGGATTATGTCAAAAAATGACCAACAGGGAAAGAAATTGTGACGCGTACTCTTGGCGCCATCCGTCGGAGGGGGACGACAGCGCAGAAAGAGGAAGGCCCCCGCGCGAGCGAGGGCCGTACAGAAACAGGTGGGACCTAATTATCGGTGGTGGCGCGCCCGGTCCAGCCGTGCAAACCCTGCTTGAGGATCCAGCGCAGCACGTGGGCGTTGTTGTAGTAGTAGCCAAGCACGTACTGGCAGGTGGAGAGGCAGTGCGAGTTGCACACCTTCTTCATCTCGTCGAGCTGGGCATTGTCGAACTTCGGGTCCTCGATGCTGCCCCAGTCCACCTTGGTCTCGCTATACATCGGGAAGCAAGGCGCCAGCGTACCGTCGGTGCGGATCACGCACGAGTTGTGGCCGGCGCGGCAGTTCCACGGGTAGGTGATGCCGCGCATGAAGTCCTTCATCTTACGCAGGTGGTCCTTGCTATTCACCATGATGTAGCCCTGCGCGTTCTTCTCGATCAGCCAGTCGAGGATGGCGTCCACCCGCGGCCAATCTTCCTTCATGATGTAGGTCACGTTGTCGTTCAGGTGCTGGAAGTGCGGCTGCTCGATGTAGGGCGGCTCGTTGATGTGCACGTCGGTGGAGATGCCGGCATCGTGCGCGATCTCGGTGAGCTTGTACACGTCCTCGATGTTGTTGCGGCAGATGTTCGTGTTGAACACGATCATGTAGCCGTACCTCTGCTGCTGCTTCACCAGGTAGTCGAACTGCTTGCGGATGCGCTTCAGGTTCTTAGGCAGGCCCGGCCTCTCTTCGAGCGCGTCCACGGCCAGGTTGATGGCAGCCACACCCAGGTCGCCCACGCGGTCGATGAAGTCCTCGTTCATGAGGATGCCGTTGGTGGGCAGATACACGAAAAAGCCGTTCTTGGTGCCGTAATCGACGACCTTCAGGATCATGTCGCGGCGCAGCAACGGCTCGCCGCCCATGATGGCGATCACGCGGCATCCCACCGACTTCAGCCAGTCGATGGAGCGGATCGCGGTCTCCTCCGTCATGCCCTTCACCTTGTTGTTGAATGCCCAGCAATAATGGCAATCGACGTTGCACTTCCACTCGGTGAACAGGTACGACAGCAGGGGGCGGAACTGTTCCGCCATGATGCGGGATTGAACGTAAGGAACCAACCAGCGACGGAACGCCCGCACGAAGTTATTCGCGTGGTAGCTCCGGGTCTGTAACTCCGCCATCTAGCCTCCTTGGGCAGGGGTGAATCCAGATTAGTGCCTGGCCGCCAACAGCTTGCCGTGGCCACCCGTAACCTTATAAGTCTCCTACAATAAACAGGGATAATCGAGCCCGTACAGCAAAAAATCATTAAGGAACCAAGTATGTGCAGCGTACTGTCGTTATTGCACAGTGAATTGAGCAACTTCGCAGGCGAACGGACGGAACTCTGGAGCCGATAAGGACTTAGGCAGCAGCATGCCGAAAGACGAACGCCAAGCCTGGGACCAGCGCTACCGCGAAGGGTCGCACGCCAACTTCACCCCCGACCCGTTCCTGGTATCCGCCTACGAGGAATACGTTCGTCCGCTATTCCCCAGGGCCGGGACGGCGTTGGACGTCGCCGGCGGCCTCGGACGCCATGCTTTGTGGCTTGGCCGGCGCGGGTGGAAGGTCACGGTGGTGGATATTTCCGAAGTCGCAGCGCAGAAGGCCCTGGCCAAGGCAGGGCGAGGGCACCTACAGCTCGATTTCCTCGTCCGCGACCTCAATACTTACAGGCTCGAGCCCGAGAGTTTCGATCTGATCCTCGTCTTCTTCTATCTTCAGCGCGAGCTCTTCCCTGCCCTCATCCGCGCGCTCAAACCCAGTGGCATGCTTCTGTACAAGACTTATACCAAGGAACACCGCAAGTTCGCCAAGGGCCCAAGAAATCCGATGTATTTCCTCGACCGCGACGAACTGCTCGAGGCCTTCCGCGATCTCAACGTGCTGTATTACCGGGAGACAGTCCAAGAAAGAGGCGTGGCGGAACTGGTGGCGAAGAAACCCAGTCCCAAACCGTGAGTCGCAGGTCGCAAGGCGGATTTGCCTGCGACGCACGACCTGCGTCCTGCGACTGCTAGAATTCCAGCGGATTCCCCATGGCCAAGAAACGCGTTCCCGGTCACGAGATCACCAAGCACCAGGCGCTGCGACGCAACCTCTGCTTCGGCTGCGGCAAGGACAATCCGCATGGCATGCACCTGAAGTTCCACTATCACGAAGAAACCGACAGCTTCGTCGCCCGCATGCGGCTTCCCCAGCGTTACTGGGGGCCGCCCAAGCATGCCCACGGCGGGATCATCGCCACCATCCTCGACGAGGCCATGGGCAAGGTGAACAAGCTCAAGCACGTCATTGCGCTGACGCGCGAGATGACCATCGAGTACCTCAAGCCCGTTCCCCTGCACAAGCCGCTGGTGGTCGAAGGACGCGCAAAGTACGCCCGCGGCCGGCGTCACGTGAACGTGGGCGAGATCCGCAACGAGAAGGGCGAGGTGCTGGCGCGCGGCCGCGCCGTCTTCGTCGCTATCGATCCCCACAAAATGTTCGCCAAGTACCTCAAGAGACGGTCGCGCACTTCGAGCAAATAGCGCGGACTCACTGAGAATATCGGTCGCCTCAGCGCAGCGCCTGTGCGAGCTTCCTCACCCCCTCGCGTATCTGAGGGATGGTCAGGGCGGCGTAGCCGAGCAGCAGTCCCCCGCGACGGACCTTCGCCACCGAGCACGACGACAGCGGGCGCGTATACACGCCGTGAGCCAGGGCGCGCTCGGACGCCTCCACATCGTCCACGCCGATCGGCAACCAGCCCACCAGGTGCATGCCGCCGTCCGACGGACGGATCTCGAGCAGGCCTTCGAGTTCGCCGCGCGCCGCCTCCACCAGCGCCGATTGCCTTTCTTGATAGAGCGCCCGCATGCGGCGGATGTGTCGCGCGAAGTGGCCTTCGGAGATGAAGTCGGCAAGCACCGCCTGCTCCGTCATCGGGGAGTGTCCGTCGATCACCGAGCGCGCCCGGCGAAATGCTTCCACCAGTTCGGGCGGAAGCACGAGGAACCCAAGGCGCAGCGATGGGAACATTGTTTTGCTGAAGCTGCCCATGTACACGACGCGGCCCGCCGGGTCCAATCCCTGCAACGACGGCAGGGGTTTGCCGCGATATCGGTACTCGCTGTCGTAATCATCCTCCAGAACCCACGCGCCGTTTCGCTCCGCCCACTCCAGTAGCGCGAGGCGCCGCGTGATGCTCATGGTCACGCCAAGCGGGAAATGGTGCGAGGGCGTGACGAAGGCAACGTGGGCCTTGCTACCAGCGGCGGCAGTGATGTCGGCACCTTCCGAGTCCACGGGCAGGCGGACCAGCGATGCTCCGGCGGCGCTGAGCGCCACACGTGCCCCCGGATATCCCGGGTCTTCCAGCAGTGCCGTGTCGCCGGGATCGAGCAAGAGACGCGCCGAGATGTCCAGCGCCTGCTGGGAGCCGCTGACGATGACCACCTGTTCCGTCTCGCAGCGCACTGCACGCGAACCGCGCAGATAGGAAGCGATCGCTTCTCGCAGTGGCTTGTAGCCGGCCGGGTCGCCATAACCGACCAGGTTGTACCCAGGACGCCGCCAATGCCGCGCCATCAGACGCGCCCACGTGGCGTACGGGAACTCGTGCAGGTCCGGCAGGCCGGAGGCAAACGGCTGTGGCCTTCCTGCCACCGTCAGCACGCGCACCGGGCGACTGGACAGCATCTTGCCACGGGTCGAGAGTGATCGCCGCCGCACGCGCTTCTTCTTGACCTTTATGGAATCAACAGTGGCCGATAGCAGCTCGTCGGGCAACGAACGCGCAACGCAAGTCCCTGAGCCCACCTTCGCCTCTATGTAGCCCTCGGCCAGGAGCTGCTCATACGCGCTGGTAACCGTGTTTCTGGACACGCCGAGATCGGCAGCCAGCACTCGCGTGGAAGGAAGGCGCTCGCCAGGACGTATCTGCCCGCGCAGCACGGCGTGGCGCAGCCCTTCGTAGAGCTGCGTGGCCAGCGAGCCCGGACGCCTGCGGTCCAGGTCCACTCCGGCCACGGTCACGTGTTCTGCGCTCTTGGGCATCTCGCGGCTATATAATGGCTCTATCAGTTACTCACAGAATGGCCCTTGCTACAAGTCCATTGTCCCATTACCGTAAAAGCGTGGAAATGGCGCAACGAGCGCGGCAGGAGATCAGGTATGTCAGCGAACAACGGCGATAGCGGCCTGCGTCTGAAGACCGGCCTGGCGGAGATGCTGAAGGGCGGCGTCATCATGGACGTCACCAGCGCGGAACAGGCCAAGGTGGCCGAGGATGCCGGCGCGGTGTCGGTGATGGCCCTGGAGCGGGTTCCGGCGCAGATCCGGCAGGAAGGCGGCGTCGCGCGCATGGCCAACCCCAAGAAGATTCGCGAGATCATGGAGACGGTCTCCATCCCGGTGATGGCCAAGTGCCGCATCGGGCACTTCGCGGAGGCCCAGGTGCTGGAAGCGCTGGGCGTGGACTACATCGACGAGTCCGAAGTCCTCACTCCGGCCGACGAAGCCCATCACGTGGACAAGCACGTCTTCAAGGTTCCCTTCGTGTGCGGTGCACGCAACCTGGGCGAGGCCCTGCGGCGCATCGCCGAAGGTGCGGCCCTGATCCGCACCAAGGGCGAGGCCGGCACCGGCGACGTGGTGCACGCCGTCAAGCACATGCGGCAGATCGTGAGCGAGATGCGCGCCCTCACCGTGATGCGCGACGAAGAGCTCTACGCCGCGGCGAAGCAGCACCAGGCGCCCTACGAGCTGGTGCGCATGGTGGCGCGTGACGGCAAGCTGCCGGTGCCAAACTTCTCCGCCGGCGGCATCGCTACCCCGGCCGACGCTGCGCTGATGATGCTGCTGGGCGCCGAGTCGGTGTTCGTCGGCTCCGGCATCTTCATGAAGGACAAGGCCACGCCGCTGGACCTGTCCATCAAGGAGGAGCGCGAGGACGCCGAGCGCCGCGCCCGCGCCATCGTGAAGGCCACCACCCACTTCAACGATCCCAAGATCGTGCTCGAAGCCAGCGAGGAAGTGACCGGCGCCATGAAGGGCATCGCGATCTCGGCGATAGCCGAGGCGGACATGCTGCAGACAAGGGGCTGGTAGGGACTAGCGATTAGCTATTGGCGTTTAGCGTTTAGCGCCTGACGAGAATCGTGGCTGGCTAACCGCTAATGGCTAATCGCCAATTGCTTTTCTATTTATGAAAATCGGTGTACTCGCCATCCAGGGAGATTTCGACGCGCACCGGCGCCGGCTCGAGGAGTTGGGGGCGGAGGTCGTCCTCGTCCGCAAGCCCGAGCAGCTCGACGAAGTCGAAGGCTTGGTCATCCCTGGCGGCGAATCGACCACCTTCCTGAAATTTCTTCATCGAGGCGGGTTCCTGGAGAAGCTGCGCGATTTCGTGCGCGCCAAGCCGACCTTCGGAACCTGCGCCGGCGCCATCCTGCTGGCGAAAGAAGTTTTCAATCCCGCGCAGGAAGGCCTGGGAGCGATCGACATCGCGGTGCGCCGCAACGCCTACGGCCGGCAGCTCGAAAGCTTCATCGACGAGACCGACAGCCAGCTGGGGCGCATCGAGACCGTATTCATCCGCGCGCCCAAGATCGAGCGCGTCGGCCCCGGCGTCGAGGTGCTGGCGAAAGACCGGGACGATCCCATCCTGGTCCGCCAGGGCAAGGTCATGGCCGCCACCTTCCATCCCGAGCTCTCGGCCGATCCGCGGGTGCACGCCGAGTTCCTGAAGCTCTTCCGCAACGGCAGCCGCTAGCGATCTCCTTCGTCCATTCCATTTTGGGAACCCCGCGCCGAAAAAACTGAAGCGCCCGCGGGTGCGCGTAATCACTAACCACAGTGACCGCTGTCACTCTGCGGTGTGCATGCATGGAACGCGGCTGCGGCGCGTGTTTTTGCCTTGGCTGGGGGGGGCGTGTGTTATATTTTCGACCAAGTTTGCCGCCGGGGGTGGCGGCAATTTCCCCAATGTCACCTAGCACAATCCCAAGCACCGAGGACGGATCATGGGCCTTGCGCTCCTGGTAGTCATCTGGCTCATCACGCTCTCCAGCACCTACTACTTCGCAATCGACAAATGGGCGATGCTCCCCCTGGCTTCGGCGCACGGCGCCGCCATGGACAGCTGGTTCAACGTCACCTACATCGTGGTGGGCGTGGTCTTCCTTGCCGCCCAACTCGGGCTGGGCTGGGTCGTATGGAATGCCCGGGATCGCGGCGCGGCCACGAAGGTCACCTACAGTCATGGCAACACCAAGCTGGAGGTGGTGTGGACGGTGTTGACGGCGATTATCTTCATCGGACTGAACCTGGCCGGTTCGAAGATCTGGGCGGAGAGCCGCTTCCAGGGCGCGTCGGCGAGCGCGGTGAAGGTCGAAGTCACCGGGCTGCAATTCGCCTGGTACTTCCGCTATCCCGGCCCGGACGGCGCCTTTGCGCGCACCAAGCCGGAGCTGGCTGACGCCTCGGTGGGCAATGCGGTCGGCATCGACGACACCGACCCGGCGGCCAAGGACGATTTCGTGACCGGCACGCTGGTGCTCCCGGTCAACCGCGAGGCGGAACTGACCCTGCGCTCACAGGACGTCATCCACAGCCTCTTCATCCCCGCCATGCGCTTCAAGCAGGACGCCGTGCCCGGGTTGATGATCAAGATGCACTTCACGCCTACCAAGACCGGCGATTACGAGATCGCATGCGCCGAACTCTGCGGGCTCGGGCATTACAAAATGCACGGGATTCTGAAGGTGGTCAGCCAGGACGAGTTCGACAAGTGGTTGGCGCAGCGTTTGGCGGAGAAGCAGGCTTCGCAATAAGGGGATTCGCGGGCCCCAACGGGCCCGGTTGTCAGTAGTCGACCAAAGAGGACATGTCGGGGAGGAACATGGACGCACAGGCGAACGCGGCGACGGGCCACACGGCACATGCACACGCCGCACCCACCGGTTTCATCCGGAAATACGTCTTCAGTCTCGACCATAAAGTCATCGGCCTGCAGTACTACTTCTTAGCGCTGCTATCGGTGTTCGTCGGCATGGCCCTGTCGCTGCTGATGCGCATCCACCTGGTGTGGCCGGAGGCGAACCTCCCGTGGCTGGGTCACATCAAGCCCGAGACCTACCTGACGCTGTTGACCATGCACGGCACCTTCATGGTGTTCTTCGTGCTGACGCTGGCGCCGCAGGGCGGGTTCGGCAACTACTTCCTGCCCATCCAGATCGGCGCCGCCGACATGGCCTTCCCCGTCCTGAACATGCTCTCGTTCTGGACGACCTTCGTCGCTTTCTGCGTGATGATGGCGGCCTTCTTCGTGGAAGGTGGCGCGCCACTGCACGGCTGGACCGGGTACGCCCCGCTGAGCGCGCTGCAATCGGCCGGGCCGGGCGAGGGACTCGGCGCCGACCTGTGGATCATCAGCATCGCGCTGTTCTGCGCGGCCTCGCTGATGGGCGCTCTGAACTTCATCACCACCACCCTCGACCTGCGCGCCAAGGGCATGACGCTGCTGCGCATGCCGCTCACCGTCTGGACCTGGTTCGTCACCGCCATGCTCGGCCTGCTGGCCTTCGGGGTGCTGCTGGCGGCCGGCATCCTGCTGCTGCTCGATCGCAACGTCGGCACCAGCTTCTTCGTTCCGAGCGGACTTGTCCTGAGCGGCAATCTGGTGAAACACAGCGGAGGCTCTCCCCTGCTCTGGCAGCACCTGTTCTGGTTTTTTGGCCACCCCGAGGTGTACATCGCCATCCTGCCGGGCATGGGGGTGGCGTCGCAGCTGCTCTCGACTTTCTCGCGCAAGCCGATCTTCGGCTACCGCGCCATGGTGTACGCCGTCCTGTCCATCGGGATCCTTGGCTTCCTGGTCTGGGGCCATCACATGTTCATCAGCGGCATGAGCCCTTATTCCGGCTTCGCCTTCTCCGTCATGACCATGGCGATCGGCGTGCCCTCGGCCATCAAGACTTTTAACTGGCTGGGAACGATGTGGGGCGGGCGCATCCGCTTCACTTCGCCGATGCTGTTCGCCATCGGCTTTGTCTCGATGTTCGTCTCCGGCGGACTGAGCGGACCGTTTCTGGCGCAGCCCGCGCTCGACATCCAGTTGCACGACACCTACTTCGTCGTGGCCCACTTCCACCTCATCATGGGCGTGGCCGCGATCTTCGGGATCTTCGCTGCCACCTACTACTGGTTTCCCAAGATGTTCGGGCGGATGATGAACGAAGGTCTGGGCAAGGCACACTTCTTCCTTACCTTCATCGGCACGTACGCGATCTTCATGCCGATGCACTACCTGGGGATGGCCGGCCATCCGCGGCGCTACTCTCAGCTGAGCGAAGTGTCCTACCTGCACGGGCTGATCCCGCTGCAGACGTTCATTAGCGTGGTGGCGTTCATCACCATCGCCGCGCAGTTCATCTTCGTGATCAACCTGTTCTGGAGCATGTTCAAGGGCAAGAAGGCGGAGATGAATCCGTGGCAGGCGACCACCCTGGAATGGACGGTGCCTTCGCCGCCACCACACGACAATTTCGGCGGCATGGTCCCGGTGGTGAATCACGGACCGTACGAATACAGCGTGCCCGGCGCGGACAAGGACTACGTCATGCAGACGGACCCGGCAGGAGCCGTGAGCGCGCACTAGGTTTCCTATGGCGACTTCATTTCGCGACATCCCGGTACTGGAGCGGGAGCCCAAGCTGGGCGGCGGCTCTCAGCAATATCGCGACCGGCGACGCCGCTATCGCATGGGCGTGATGATCGGCATGGCGGCGATCGTCATGTTCTTTGTGTCGCTGACCAGCGCCTACATTGTGCGCCAAGGCATCGGAAACTGGGACTCCAAGACCGGCCAGTACGTCACCGATTGGGTCTCCCTGAAGATGCCGGGCGTTCTGTGGGTGAACACGCTCATTCTCCTGCTCAGCAGCTTGACCATGGAGCTGGCGCGGCGGCGCACCATCGAGCGCGCGGTCACCGCCCAGGAGTTCGGTATCGACGGCGAGCAGCGGAGCATTCCCTGGCTGGGCATCACCACCGTGCTCGGGATGGGCTTCATCGCCGGGCAGGCCATGGCGTGGAAAGACCTCGCCGCGCAAGGCATTTTCATCAGCACCAATCCAAGCAGTTCGTTCTTCTACGTATTGACGGTCAGCCACGGCTTACACCTGCTGGGCGGCGTGCTGGCGTTGCTGTATGCGTCGGTCACCGCCCTGCTGGCGCGGCCGCTGGAAACCAAGGCCATGGTCGTTGACGTGACCGCTCTGTACTGGCATTTCATGGACGGGTTGTGGATCTACATCTTTGCCCTGCTTCTGGTCGCGAAGTGATGGGCAACGGGAGATGAATTGATGGCGGATGCCGTCTTGCACCACCCAGAGGCTCAGCTCTACGAGCAGCCCCTGTTCGGGACGTACTCGAAGAAGTTGGGCATGTGGTTGTTCATCCTGTCTGATTCTCTGACCTTCGGCGCGCTGCTGTTCGCGTACAGCTATGCGCGCATCTCGAATCCGGCCTGGCCGACTCCGTTCGGCTCGCACAGCGTCGTGAACGCCACCATCATGACCGGGTTCCTGCTGTCGAGCTCGCTGACCATGGTGCTGGCCGTCAGCGCCGCCAGCCGAGGCTTGAAAAAGGCGGTGACGGGGTGGCTGCTGGCCACCATGTTCTTCGGCGCGGGTTTCGTGGTGCTGCACGGGATGGAGTGGATGGGCCTGCAGCGCGAAGGGCTGTGGCCGATCTCGCTCCTGTTGGGCGACAAAGCGCCCACCGAGGGCGCGTTCGTACACGCCATCCCCCAGTTCGGCGGGACCTTCGTGGCGCTCACGGGCATGCACATGCTTCACGTCACCATCGGCGTGGTCTATCTGGGTGTAGTGGCGTTGCGCAAGAAGTGGCTGCCGATCCTGGTTGTGCTTTGGGCGCTGGCATTCTTCCTGACGCCGTCGAGCAACCCCTTCCACTACGGGTCGTTCGTGCTGCTGATCGCCGCCGCGATCTGCGCCATCATCCTGTTCCTGAAGCCCAAGGACTACACTCCCGACGATGTCGAGGTCGCGGGTCTGTACTGGCACTTCGTCGACCTGGTGTGGATGTTCATCTTCCCCTTGGTGTACCTGATGTCCACGAGGATCCAGTGAGGCGCGCATGAGCGACGAGATCGAGATCACAGAACGGGTGATGGAAGCGCACACCCACCACAGCCACGCCCAGTTCTTCTACGTCTGGGGCGGACTGCTGGTGCTGACCGGGGTGGAGGTCTTGCTGGCCTATCAGAATCTTCAGCCAGTCAAGATGCTCGGCATCCTGCTGGTGCTGTCGTTCGTGAAGGCGGCGCTGATCATCGGCTATTTCATGCACATGAAGTTCGAGATCGCGCGCATGCGCTGGGTGCTGATGACCGCGCTGGTCATCTGCCTAGGGCTGATGAGCATGTTTTTCGCCGACGCAGCCCGCATCCTGTCGATCGGAGTGCGGCATTGAAGAGAAAAGCTGCGAGCATCGCGCTGTGGCTGGCCCTGGCCGCCGGTCCCGCATTCGGCCAGGGTTGCGCCATGTGCTACACCGGCGCCCACGCCGCCGGGGCGAAAGCCCAGAAAGCTCTCAATCGCGGCATCGGTGTACTGATGGTCACCACTCTGAGTATGATTGGGGGCTTGGCCCTGCTGGTCTTCAGGACAAGGAACAGCGGGCAGGACCTCCACGACGATGAAGCGACTGATCCCGGTTCTCCTCCTCAGTAGTTCCCTGTTCTCTGCGGCGCAACAGGCGCCGGAACCCGACCTCAGCAAGTTTTACTCGCAGGAGTTGCTCGCGCAATTGCCGCAAGTGCAGCAGGCGGCGATGAAGAGCGATTACGCCTTGCGCGAGCTCGACCACCTGACCAACAACATCGGCCCGCGTGCGTCGGGCTCGCCGCAGGCCCAGGCGGCCATCGAGTACGTGGCCGACGAGCTGCGCAAGCTCGGCCTCGAAGTCCGCCTGGAGAAGGTCATGGTGCCGCACTGGGTGCGTGGCACGGAGACGGCGGAGCTGGTGCAGTATCCCGGCCAGGCGCCCAACACGCGCCAAAAGGTGGTACTGACGGCTCTCGGCAACAGCGCAGCGACGCCCCCGGATGGCATCACCGCCGAAGTCGTGGTCGTGAGCAGCTTCCGCGAGCTGGCCGCCCTGGGCGCTGAGAAGGTCACTGGCAGGATCGTCCTGTTCAACGTTCCCTTCGACGAACGTGAAGCTGAGATGGGCCTGGCGGGAGAAGCCTATGGCACCGTCTCGCGCTATCGCGGTAATGGCGGCGTGGAGGCGGTGAAGCTGGGCGCGGTAGCAGCCCTGGTGCGAGCCGCAGGCGGCGCCGACTTCCGCATCGCGCACACCGGATACAGCGCGCCCGCCGGCATCCCCAATGCTTCCGTCACTGCGGAAGACGCCGATCTGATCGCCCGCCTGAGCAAGGAAGGCCCAGCACGGATGCATCTGACGCTGACGCCGGCGAAGTATCCCGACGTGGAGAGCTACAACGTCGTCGCCGACCTGAAGGGCTCCGAGCATCCCGAGCAGGTCGTGATCGTCTCCGGTCACCTCGATTCATGGGACCTGGGCACGGGCGCGATCGATGATGCCGCCGGAGTGGTGATGGCGATGGAGACCGCCGCGGTCTTCCAGCAGCTGAAGCTGCGGCCGAAACGCACCCTGCGCGTCATCGCCTGGATCGACGAGGAACTCCGCGGCAGCGGGCATGATGCGTACTTCAAAGACCACCAGGCGGAGATCGCGAATCACGTTGCCGCCATCGAAAGCGATTCCGGCGCAGGCCATCCCGCGGGTTTCCAGGTGGCGATACCGCCGGACGCGATTCCGCTCCTGCGCCCCGTGCAGGACGTCCTGCGTGGTCAGGGCGCCACCGCCATGCGTCCGGGACACACCGGATCGGACATCGCGCCGCTCTCCAAGGCGGGCGTGCCTACGTTCGGGCTGATGCAGGACACCCGCCATTACTTTGACTACCACCACACGCCGGCAGACACCTTCGACAAAGTCGAGCCACAGGGTCTGGCGGAGAACGCGGCCGCTATGGCCACACTGGCCTGGGCGTTGTGCAATACAGACCAGCCTCTGCCGCGGGCGAAATAAGCTAATTACGAAGGGCGTCCGGTGTAGTGGGCGTCCTTGTGGACGTCAGCGTGGTCCTCGAGCGACTCGAGGTGAGTGAGCACTTCCGCGGGGATCTCCAGCGATTCCGGCAGCCGCTCTTCGATGATGGTGGCGATGCGGTGCGCCTCTCCGACCGCGGTGGTGTGCGGGAACAGCAGGTGGACCTCGATCAGCAGGCGCTGCCCGGTCATGCGGAAGCGGACACCGTGGTACTCGACGCCCAACTCCTGACAAAGCTGGTCCAGGCGCTCACGTAATCGTCGCCCTACCCCGGGGTCCGCATAGTCGAGCAGGCCCGTCGCCGAACGCCACACCAGGGCGCCACCCGACCACAAGATATTCAGCGCCACCGCTATAGCGCAGATCGGGTCGAAAGGCTTCCAGCCTGTGATCAGCACCAGGCACAGACCGCCCACCACCCCAAAGCTGGTCCAGCTATCGGTTAAGACGTGCTTGCCGTTGGCCTCCAGGATCAACGAATGGTTTTTCTTCCCCGTGCGGACAAGGTACCAACCCAGCAGTGCATTGATGATCGACGCCGCCAGCACCAGGAGCGTCCCCAGCCCCAGTCGCTGAAGTTCCAGCCCGTGCAGCCATTTGTGGATGGCCGAATAAATGATGGCGAAGGCGGCCAGGATGATCATGGCGCCTTCGAACCCCGCGGAGAAGAAAGTGATGCGCTCGTATCCGTAGAGGAACTTGTCGTCCGCCGGACGCGTGCTCAGCCACAAGCTGAACGCGGCGAAAGTGACCGCGATGACGTGGATGACGGATTCCGCGGCGTCCGACAGGATGGCCGCCGAGCCGGTGAGAAAATAAGCAGCGCTCTTCCCCACCAGCATGCCCACGCCAAAGATCAACGAGAGACGCATGGCGAAGCGAGTGTCGCGCAGGGTCTGCTCGGCAACGGCCCACATGAGGCGCATTGTATGCCGGGCCGGCCACTCTCGCCTGTGACGTCAGACACAGGCCGCCGCGGAGAGCCTCCTGCACGCGCTGTATAATAAAAAGATTCCCCAGTGGCGCCGCGACCGCTAGCAGGCCCGATGGGTGGCTTCGGCGGAGGCGTTCTGCGATCGGGACCCATGGCAACAGAAAGTATCGTTGTACGCGGCGCGCGCGTTCACAACCTCAAGAACATCGATTTTGAGATCCCGCACAATACCCTTACGGTCGTGACCGGGGTTTCCGGGTCGGGCAAGTCTTCCCTGGCCTTCGACACCATCTACGCTGAGGGGCAGCGGCGCTACGTCGAATCCCTTTCCGCCTACGCACGCCAGTTCCTGGAACGCATCGAAAAGCCGGACGTGGACTTGATCGACGGCATCGCGCCGTCCATCGCCATCCGCCAGAAGAACACCACCCGGAACCCGCGCTCCACCGTCGCTACCGCCACCGAGATATACGACTACCTTCGTTTGCTCTTCGCGCGCGTGGGAAAGACCTTCTGCCTGCAATGCGGCGGTGAAGTCAAGAAAGACACGGTGGACGAAATCGTCACAAGCGTCCTTGCCCTGCCCGAAGGGACGCGCTTCAACGTGCTTTTCCCGCTTCGCCAGCCCGTACACCCTGTCCAGGCGGAAGAGAAAGAGCGCAACAAGCGGCGCGCCAGCCTTAGAGCGGAGCAGCCGGCAGCCGACGCCGACCTGCTCAAGGCGCGTCTGTTCGAGCTGCGCAAGCGAGGCTTCAACCGGCTCTTCCAGAATGGCCAGGTTTTCGAGTTCTCCACGCCCGAGTCGCTTCTGGACGTGAACTTCAACGAGCCGGTGTTCATCCTGGTGGACCGGCTGGGCGTCGCGCCCGACATCCGCGCGCGCCTGGTAGACGCCCTCGAGACTTCGTACCGGGAGTCCGGCGAAGTCATCTTCGAAAGCCCGGCCACGAACGGGACGCCGCCCGAGCGCCTGCGATTCTCCCAGCGCTTCGAGTGCAAACGCTGCCACATCCGCTACGAAGAGCCGGAGCCGCGCCTGTTCTCCTTCAATAACCCATACGGCGCGTGTCCGCGCTGCCAGGGCTTTGGTAACACCATCGACTTCGACCTCGACCTGGTGATCCCGGACAAATCGAAGTCATTGGCAGAAGGCGCCATCGAACCCTGGACGAAGCCCAAGTACAAGTCGTTGACCGCGGACCTGAAGCGCTATGCCAAGCAGCACAACATTCCGCCCGACGTTCCCTGGTCGGAATTGCACCTCGACGATCAGCAGATGGTGCTGGAGGGCGACGGCAAGTTTCCCGGCATCAAGGGATTCTTCGCCTATCTGGAGCGCAAGAAGTACAAGCTGCACGTGCGCGTGTTCCTGAGCCGCTATCGCGGCTACGCCCTGTGCTCCTCCTGCGGCGGGGCCCGCCTCCGCGCCGAGGCCCGACACGTGCGCATCGAGGACAAGAACATCACCGATGTGACCTCCATGACGGTCGAAGAAGCGGCGCGATTCGTCGCCTCCATCCAGCTTTCACCCGAACAGGAGGCCATCGCGAAGGAGGTCCGCGACGAGATCCGCTCCCGCCTGAAGTACATGAACGACGTCGGTCTCGAGTACCTGACGCTCGACCGGCTGGCCTCCACCCTGTCAGGCGGCGAGGCGCAGCGCATCCAACTCGCGACCTCACTGGGATCGCGCCTGGTGGGCGCACTCTATGTACTGGACGAGCCCTCCATCGGCCTGCACTCTCGCGATACCGCACGCCTCATCCGCATTCTGCACGACCTGCGCGACCTGGGGAACACCATCCTGGTGGTCGAGCACGATCCGGAGATCATGAAGGCATCCGACCGCATCCTCGATCTCGGCCCGGGGGCGGGCGAGAACGGAGGACGCCTGATCGGCGCCGGGACCTTCGACCAGATCCGCCGCATGGCCAATTCCCTCACCGGTCGCTACCTGGCCGAAGAACTGCGCATCCAGCTCCCTCCCGCGCGGCGTAAAGCGGGACCGCAACAGGTCAAGCTCTTCGGCGCCCGCGCGCACAACCTGAAGAGCATTGATGTCAGCTTCCCCCTGGGCATGATCGTCGCCGTGACCGGGGTCTCCGGCTCGGGCAAGTCCACCCTCGTGCATGATGTCCTGTACCACGCGCTGGGCGCCATCAAGGGCCAGGGCATGACCGCACCCGTCGGCTCCTTCGATAAGCTCGAAGGGGGGCAGTTCGTAGAAGAGGTCATCCTGGTGGACCAGTCGCCCATCGGGCGCACGCCGAGATCCAATCCGGTCACCTACATCAAGGCGTTCGACTCCATCCGTGAAGTGTTCGCTTCTCAGCCCGAGGCGCACAAGCGCGGCTATACCGCCGGCCATTTCTCGTTCAACATCCCGGGCGGACGCTGTGAGGCCTGCCAGGGCGACGGCACCGTGGTGGTGGAGATGCAGTTCCTGGCCGACGTCGAGCTCATCTGCGAGGAATGCAAGGGCACGCGTTACAAACCGGCCGTCCTCGAGATCCGGTACAAGGGGAAGAACATCCACGAGGTGCTGAACCTGACGGTCAAGGAAGCCCTCGGATTTTTCCGCGACGTATCCAAGATCACGGACCGCCTGCGAGTGCTCGAGGAGGTCGGGCTCGGTTACCTGCGGCTGGGACAGTCAGCCACTACTCTCTCGGGAGGCGAAGCGCAGCGCATGAAGCTGGCGGCGCACCTCCAGCCGAGACGTGACATCGCCCGCTTCAGGGGCGAGCCGGGCAACGGCCACGGAGACGGCAAGGAAGGCAAAGCGCGGCGCCGCGTACTCTACATCTTCGACGAACCCACTACCGGCCTTCATTTCGACGACGTCAGCAAGCTCCTGGCTGCCTTCCGCAAGCTGATCGACTCCGGCGGCTCCATCATCGTCATCGAGCACAATCTGGAAGTCATCAAGACCGCCGATTGGGTCATCGATCTCGGCCCCGAAGGCGGCGAGCGCGGCGGCCAGGTGGTGACCGCCGGCTCCCCCGAAATGGTCGCCCGGAACGCCAAGTCGTACACTGGAAAGTGGCTCTCGCGCATCTTAAGTAGCAACGGGAACTCACGTTCCAATGGCCGCCAATAGAGCGATCGCGCTACTGTTGTTGCTGGCGCTGTCTCTGCCCGCCGCGGCACAGTCCGCGGGCAAGGACAAGGCCGCGCGCCCGCACCGCGTCCCCGCCCAGGAGACGGACCCTTCCGCTCTGGTGCGCGACGCTGAAGCGGCCATCGACAAGAACGACTACACCACCGCCGAAGCCAAACTCCAGCAGGCCACGGCCGCCGATCCCAAGGACTACCGCGGATGGTACGACCTCGGCTTTGTGTACAGCTCGACCGATCGTAAGCCGCAGGCGATCGAAGCCTACCGGAAATCTGTCGACCTGAAGCCCGACGCCTTCGAGCCGAACGCGAATCTTGGGGTGCTGCTTGCCGCCCGCGGCGACGCCGACGCGGAAAAGTACTTGCGCGCTGCCACCCGGCTCAAGCCTGCCATGTCCAAGCCCGAGCAAGGTCAGGCACGCGCCTGGATCGCGCTGGGATTGTTCCTTGAGAACAGGAATCCGGCCGAAGCCATTCGCGCATTCCAGGCAGCTTCCCTGTTGACGCCAGCCGATTCCCAGCCGCACCTCACCGCTGCCATGCTCCTGGAGAAGCTGGGCAACTACGATGATGCCGAGAGGGAGTTCCAGGCGGCAATCCGGCTGGATCCCAACTCCGATCAAGCGCAGGCGGGACTGGCGAATGTCTACATGCGCTCGAAGCGTCTGCCTGAGGCGGAGACCGCGTTGCGCAAGTACCTGGAACGCAATCCCAATAACGTCAACGCGCATCTCCAGCTGGGACGCATCCTTCGCGAACTAGGCCACGCCCCGGAGGCACGCGCCGAGTTCGAAACCGCGGCGAAACTGGCTCCGTCCGACGGGGCCGTCCTGCGTGAACTGGCAGCCGGCTACTCCCTGGAGGGAAAGTTTCCCGAGGCCGAAACCCGCTACCGCGCCCTTGTCCAGCAGCAGCCCGACGACCCCGACCTGCGCTATGCGCTCGGCTCGGTTCTCCTGCAGCAAAGGAACTTCCCCGAAGCAGAGCAACAGATCCTCGGCGCGGTAAAGCTGAAGCCCGATTTTCCGGAAGCTTACGGCGACCTGGCCGTCGCGGCCGCGGAAAACAAGCACTACGAGCTGGCCATCCGGGCCTTGGACGAGAGAGGGCGTTCCCTTCCTGAGATGCCCGGCACTTACTTCCTGCGTGCCACCTCTTACGACAATCTCCGGGCGTATCCTCAAGCCGCCGATTTTTATCATAAGTTCTTAGTCGTCTCGGCGGGCAAGTACCCCGACCAGGAATGGCAGGCGCGCCATCGGTTGCTCGCGATCGAACCCAAGGGGAAGAAGAACTGATGCGGAAGATGCTGATCATCCTCAGCCTGGCGTTGCTGGTGACCGGGGCGGCCGCCAAGGAACCGGAGACGCTGGAGCAGTTGAAGGCACGCACCGAAGCTACAACTGGAGCACGCAAGGCCCTGCTCTATGCCGAGGTGGTGCAGCGCGAGATTGAGATTGCCAACCAGCTTTTCACCGGTGGTGAGGCCGAGAAAGCACATGCCCTGGTCAGGGAGGCGGTCGGCTACGCTGAAAAAGCCCGCGACTCCGTCCGCGAGCACCCGCGCAGGATCAAGGACACCGAGATCGCCCTGCGCAAGGCCGAGCACCGCCTCAACGACATCCGGCGCACCCTGGCGCTCGAAGACCAGCCCGACGTCCAGGCCGCAGTGGACCAGATCGCCGCCATTCGCAAACAGCTCCTCGACCTGCTGTTCGCACCCAGGCACCAGAGGTGAAGCCGTGAGACCCCAAACTTTGCTCGTGCTGCTCCTGCTCGTCGCCGCGCTCGCGTCCGCCCAGCGACTCCGCCGCGACCCTCTCACCGAAGCCGAAGCCGACCACTTGCGCGAAGTCGCACAGGAGCCGGAAAAGCGCATCAAACTCATCATCAAATTCGCCCAAGCGCGCCTGGAGGCCATCGAGCAACTCCGCGGTGATCCTAAGATGGCCGAGGGCCGCGGCAAGAAGATCCACGATCTGCTCGAGGACTTCACCGTGATCGTGGACGAACTCGACGACAACGTCGACATGTATGCGAAGCGCAAGGACGACATCAGCAAATCGCTGGGCGAGGTCATCATCGCCGATGGCGCTTTTCAGTCGCGGCTGCAGGCTCTCAGAGACGCCGCCCAGTCCGATGCCAGGAACGCGCAGGAGTCGAAGGACTACCAGTACGTGCTGGAGAACGCCTTTGAGGCCGTCAAATCCAGCGAGCAGGACGCCCAGGACCTGCTCCGCGAAATTGCCAAGGCAAAACAGGAAGCCAAGAATAAGGGCAAAGAGAAGAGCAAGGACTAGCCGGCGGGCGTTCCTGTTCCGGCCCTGGTGTCTGGTAATCTATCCGCAGTGACCCCCGACCTCTCCCGCCTCTTTCAGGAGGCGCATCGCGAGCTGTGTCCGCGCACGCGGATGCCCGAGTTCCAGGTCGAGTTCTACGCCTTCGCCAACATCAATAACACCATCCGCCTGCGCCAGGACCGGCTCCTGGTGCGCCTCTCCGACCTTCTTCAAGGCGCTCCGGAGGCGGTGCTGAAGGCCATCGTCCACATCCTGCTGGCCAAGATCTACCGCAAGCAGATCGAGCCCGCGTGCGCCCAGCGTTACCGGCGCTACATTTCCAGCCGCGACCTCGCCGCCAAATCCCACGTCGTGCGCCAGGTCCGCGGGCGGAAGCAGCGGAACGGCGCCCGCGGCCAGGTGTACGACCTGCACGAGATCTTCGACGACCTGAACCGCCGCTTCTTCCACGGCCTGCTGGGGCGGCCCGAGATGACCTGGAGCCGTGATCACGCGCGCAAGAACCTGGGGCACTACGACCCCGCCCACAACACCATCGTGGTCAGCCGCGCCTTTGACCGCCACGAGGTCCCCCGCTGCGCCATCGAGTATCTCGTCTACCACGAGATGCTGCACCTGAAGCATCCGGTGAAGCTGCGCGGCAGCCGCCGCTGCTTCCACTCCCGGGAATTCCAGGCAGAGGAGAAGCTGTTCCCCCGCCTCGACGAGGCAAAACGCTTTCTCCAGCGGATGTAAGCTGCGGGGGAGGCCTCCGCGGCGTGACGGCCGTCACAACGGGGCGTGATATGGGTGATTGACCGCCGCCCGCCGCGGCGCGTATCCTATGAAGTTGAAATTGAAAATCATTTTCATAATCGTGGCACCATGCTCCAGGCACTGATCGTCACCCTTCGCGAAGGCGTCGAGGCCGCCCTCATCGTCGGCATCACCCTCGCCTACCTGGCCAAGATCGGGCGGCAGGACCTGCGCAAGAGCGTCTACGCCGCCCTGGCCGCAGGCTTTCTGGGCAGCATCGGCGTTGCCGTCCTGCTCTCCCGCACCGGCTTCAACCAGGACGTCTTCGAAGGCTGGGTCATGCTGGCGGCCGCTTTCTTCGTGGTCACCATGATCATCTTCATGGCGCGGACCTCCAAGGCGCTCAAGGGAAACATCGAGAGCAAGGTCGGGTCGTTGGCTACGCGGAGCTCCCGTATCGGACTGTTCGCCTTCGTCTTTATCATGGTGCTGCGCGAGGGAGTCGAGACCGTGCTGATCCTCTCCGCTGTCTCGCTCAACTCCACCGAGCTGATGAACTTCCTCGGGACCCTCGTGGGCGTCACCCTGGCGGTGGTTTTTGGCGTGATGTTCGTCAAGGGCAGCGTGCGCATCAACCTGGGCAAGTTCTTCAAGGTCACCACAGTGATCCTGGTATTTGTTGCGATCCAGTTGACCATCGCCGGCCTGCATGAGCTCTCGGAAAACGGCGTTCTTCCCTCCAGCAAGAAGGAGATGGCGCTCATCGGCCCCATCGTGCGCAACGACCTGTTCTTCTTCATTACGATCCTGGCCCTGGCCGCAATGATGGCGCTGTTCGAGTATCGGCGGCGCGTTCCCGTGGTCGCCCCCGACGCCTCCAGAGCGGAGCGCCGCAAGGCCAACTGGACGGCCCGGCGGGAGCGCCTGTGGATGGCCTCGATCTATGCCAGCTCGTTCCTCTTCATCCTCCTGGTGACGGCGGAGTTCATCTACGCCAAGAGCACCTCCGCGTTGTCGCCCGCGACCGAAGTGCAGTTCGTCAACGGCCAGGTCACGCTCCCGATCAACACGCTGGGTAAGGACGATTTCCAGCGCTTCCAGACCAACGTGAACGGTACCGAGGTACGGTTCTTCCTTTATCGCAAACCGGACAACAACGTCGTCGCTCTCTTCGACGCCTGCGAGATCTGCGGCCCGGTGGGCTTCTTCAAAGGACCGAACGGCGGGGTGATCTGCAAGAATTGCGCCGCGCCCATCAATCCGCAGACCGTGGGACAGGCAGGCGGCTGCAATCCCATCCCGCTGAAGGCCACGGTCGCAGGCGACAACCTGGTCATCGCCCAGGCTGATCTAGCGGAGGGCGCAGCGCACTTCAAGGCGCAGTAGCCATGTTCCTCCGCCTCGTCTATCAATCGTTCCTGCGGCAAAAGCGGCGCAAGCTGCTGGCCGGTGTGGCCATCACTCTGGGCGTGGCCGTGGCCACGGCCATGATCGCCGTCGCCACCGACATCGGCGACAAGATGAATCGCGAGCTGCGCAGCTACGGCGCCAACATCGTCGTCTATCCGCAAGAGGACACGCTCGATGTCGAGATCGGCGGAGTGAACCTGAAGCCCGCCAGCGATGGCGCCTTCTTAGACGAGAAAGACCTGCCGGCGATCAAGGGCACCTTCTGGCGTCACAACATCGCCGGTTTCTCGCCCTTCCTGCCGGCGCGCGCGAAAGTGGGCATGACCGACGTCGAGTTGGTCGGCACGTACTTCAACAAGGAGCTCAAGTACGGCGACGACACATTCCGCACCGGCGTGATCATCACCCATCCCTGGTGGAAGGTGAAGGGAGCCTGGCCGGCCGACGATTCCACGCAGGTCCTGGCCGGCGAATCGCTCGCCGCCAAGCTCGGCATCAAGACCGGTGACCAGATCGAGATTGCAGGACGAAAGCTACAGATCTCCGGCCTGCTCAGCACCGGAGGTCCGGAGGACCAGCAGATCGTCGGCCCCCTCTCGCTTGCGCAGCAAGTCGTCGGCCGCCCCGGCGCGGTACGCCGCATCCTGGTCAGCGCCATGACCAAGCCGGAAGACGCCTTCGGCCGCCGGGATCCCAACAGCATGAGCCCGGTGGACCGAGACCGCTGGTATTGCTCGCCGTACGCGAACGCCATCGCCTTCCAGATCATGGAAGTGATCCCGCACGCCCGGGCGGAGCAGATCCGCCAGGTAGCGCAGAACGAGGGCGTAGTCCTCTCGCGCATCAAGGGCCTGATGCTGCTGGTCACGTTGGCCGCGCTGATCGCCTCGGCGCTGGCGGTGTCGGCGGCCATGGCTACTGCTATCTTCGAGCGCAAACGTGAAGTGGGCCTGATGAAGGCCATTGGCGCCGGCAATTTCGCTGTGGGCGCGCTGTTCTTCACCGAGGCCGCATTGCTGGCCTTGCTCGGGGGCGTGGTCGGATTCGCCGCAGGTGTGGGCATGGCGCAACAGATCGGCCGCTGGATCTTCTCGTCGCGAGTCGCCGTTCAACCGGTTCTCTTCCCCGTGGTGCTGGCTGTGGCCGTGTTGGTGACCTTTGCTGGAAGCGCGGCGTCCATCCGGAAGGCCATGCGGTTCGACCCGGCGATCGTCCTGCGAGGTGACGCATGACCAAGAGGCAGATGTTCCTGCGCTTGCTCACCCAGCCCACACTGGTGCGCCGCGGTCGCACCCTGACGGCGTTGCTTGCAGTAGTGGTTGCGGCTTCGGTCGCCACGGCCACCTTGAACCTGTATACCGACGTACAGGCGAAGCTGCACAAGGAGTTCCGCAGCTACGGCGCCAACGTCGTCGTGACCGCGAGGGACGGCCAGTCGCTTCCCTCCGACGCTCTCTCCCGCATCGATTCCCTGCTCGCCGGGCACGGCATGGCGGTTCCCTACTCGTATGTCGTCGCCAAAACCTCGGATGGCACACCGATCGTCGCAGCCGGGGTTGACTTCGAGCGAGTCCGCAGGCTGAACAACTGGTGGTCCGTGACCGCGTGGCCTAGTGGAAGCGGCCAGGGGCTGGTTGGAGTACGCGCTCTCGCGGCCCTCTCATCGAGGGACAAGAACTTCAAGCTTATCTTTAATAATCACCCTGTAAACTTCGCTGCAACGGGGATATTGAAGACTGGCTCTGGCGAAGATAGCCGCGTATATCTTGCGCTCGACGAGTTCGTCGCCTGGTCCGGCGTGCCCACCTCCACCATCGAGATCGCGGTGACCGGCTCCACCGTGGAAATCTCGCAGATGATTGCCAAGATCGCGGAGGCTGTCCCCGGGGCGAAGGTCGAGCCAGTGCGCCAGATCGTCGAGGCCGAAGGACGCGTCCTGAACAAGACCCGCTTGGCACTGCTGGCCTCGACCTTGCTCATCGTTCTGACAGCAGCGCTTTGCATGCTGGCTACGCTCACCGCCTCTGTGCTCGATCGCCGCAAGGACTTTGCCGTCATGAAGGCGCTGGGCGCATCGGAGCGGACGGTCAACGCCGTCTTCGCCGCGGAAGCCGCCACCCTGGGCGCGCTCGGCGCCGTGCTGGGCTTCCTCGCCGGGCTGGGGATCGCCTTCCTGATCGGCAGATTGAACTTCAATGCTGCGGTTTCGCCACGGTTCGCCATCTTCCCTGCTGTGTTGCTGGGAAGCGTGCTGGTATCTCTGGGATCCGCGCTCGTTCCCCTGGCCCTGCTGAAGCGGGTACAGCCGGCCACGATTTTGAGAGGAGAGTAGTGTCCATCGAGCTCAAACACGTCAGCAAGGTTTATCCGGCACGGGCGGAAGGCAATGGTGGAGTGATCCGCGCGCTCGACGACGTAGGGCTGTCGGTGACGCCCGGCGAGTGGCTCGCTATCATGGGCCCCTCCGGCTCCGGGAAATCGACGCTGGTGAACCTGATCGGGTGCCTCGACCAGCCAAGCTCGGGCGAGATCTGGCTCGAAGGCGAGAACGTTGGCGCCCTGTCGGCCGCCGAACTGACCCGCTTCCGCGCCGAAAAGATCGGCTTTGTCTTCCAGCAGTTCCACCTGATCCCCTATCTCACCGCGCTAGAGAACGTCATGCTGGCGCAGTACTTCCACAGCATGACCGATGAGAAAGAAGCGCTCGAGGCGCTGGAACGCGTAGGCCTGGCCGACCGCGCGCATCATCTGCCGGCACACCTCTCCGGCGGCGAGCAGCAGCGCGTCTGCATCGCCCGCGCGCTGATCAACGACCCCAAGATCGTCCTGGCCGATGAGCCCACCGGCAACCTGGACGCACAGAACGAGGAGATCGTGCTGCGCCTGCTGCGTGAGCTCCACGCCCAAGGGTGCACCATCATCATGGTGACCCACGACCCGGTCATGGCGCGGCTGGCCGAGCGCCGCATCGACCTGCACCACGGCCGCATCGCCGCGCACGAGATCTTCTCTATGTCCGACGAAGAGCAGTTTGACGAGGTGCTGGAGGAAATGTGGGTGCTCCACGAGCATGGCGAGCTTGCGGAGGTCGGCCGCATGTCGGTGGACGGCGTGCTGCCGGTCTCCCTTGCGGTCGAGAAGATGGCGGAGCTGGGCCTGATCAGCGTGCGGCCGCATCCCCCGGAGCCGCACGACCACAAACACGTGGTAAATCCCTGCCACGATCAGATCCATCCCGGCGAGGTTGGCACGGCTGACGGCAGCCTGCTCGTCGAGTTCACCGACCGGGGCCGCGCCAAGGCCGCCGACATCATCCGCCGCCACCGCCTGGCCGAGCGGCTCTTCACCCAGACGCTGGAGATGGAGAACGAAGCCGAGATCGAGCAGCAGGCCTGCAAGTTCGAGCACATCCTCTCGCCCGAGGCCACCGAAAAGATCTGCACCTTCCTCGGCCACCCGGAGAAGTGCCCGCACGGCGCGCCCATCCCGGCTGGAACGTGCTGCACAAAGGTCCGCGCTGCGAAAGCGGTCGCAGCCAACACCCCGGTGTACGGCGACTGAGCTAAGATCCGGAAGGCTCCTCACACCGCAGCACGACAGTTCTTCGCGCAATAAGAAGGGGAAGGCGGCTTCGCCTTCCCCTTCGGAGTGTTGATCCACCTAGTACAGCCGGAAATTCACTTCCACGTTGATCTGCACCGCGACCGGACGGCCGTCCTTCATCGCGGGCTCAAACTTCCATTGTTTGACGGCTTCGACCGCCTTCTGATCCAGCCCCATGCCCAGACTGCGCGACACGCGGATGTCGTGTGGCCTGCCGTCCGGCCCCACGACGAGCCACAGCAAAACCACGCCCTGGTACTTGGCCTTGCGGGCTTCTTCGGAGTATTCCGGATCAGGCGTGGCGATCGCCCGCGGCGCCGATACGCCTCCGCCCACGCGGAAGACGCCGCCGCCGATCCCACCCCCGGAGCCGGGGCCTACGCCAGGTCCGCTGCCAGATCCAACCCCTCCGCCGGAGCCGGATCCGATCCCGCCACCAGAGCCCACGCCGTTCGACGGCGGGCCCACCACCTTCGACAACGGGTCGCCCAGGTTGGGCAGCCCATTCGCCGGGAGCTTCACCTGCGGCGGGATCACGACCGTGGGCTCCACCGCCAGCTTCGGGTTCTCATTGCGGATCACTACCGCCGGGGGCGTGATCTGCTCCATCGAAAGCTTGGGCAGCTTACCCTTGGGGGCCTGTAACTTGTCGCGGTCACCGCCGCCACCGCCACCGCCGATGGTGTCATTCTTCTTCGCAGAGATGGGAACGTAGTCCGATAGGTCAGGTGCTACCAACTGCACCGACTCCTGCGTCCTGACCTGCTGCACTACCTTGGCGCCTGCGAGGGACATCGCGATCAGCAACACCACCATGCCTGCGTGGATGACTAGCGAAGTGGCTGTCGCCTGCTTGCGATTGTCGTACGCGCCCCAGATGTCGCGCACCTTTACCGGCTTCGAGGTTAGTTGCAGCGGTGGCAGCTTCTCCGGAAAGAAGACATCGTGCAGGTTGCTCTTGAGCGAACTCCACCAGGACTGTTCGACGTTCTCCATGAGCCGCGCCAAGTGCAGGCTCGCATCGGACGCGTGGCCCGAAGAGTTGATTTCCTTGGGAAGGATGGACATCGAATTCGCCATAAGTTGTTTGGACCCGCTTGCCCCCGTTCCGGCTATCGATCAGCCGAGTTGCTGGTCAACGCATTAGATGCGTCCCAGCCCAGGAACGAAGAGAAAAAAACACCCCCGATGCCACTATGCCAAACCCTAGGAATCCTGGAAAGTTGCTGTGGGACATGTACATCCGGACGCCCTCGGCTTCTCCGCGCACGAGGGACTTAGGTGCCTCTATAATTGAGTTCTAGTCCTGCAACTGGAGGCACCGCTGGACCTGAAGGCTACGATCAACCTTCCTAAGACCGCCTTTCCCATGAAGGCCAACCTGCCGCAGAACGAGCCCAAGATGCTCGAGCGCTGGGACCAGATGCGCCTCTACGACCGCATCCGGCAGGCCCGGAAGGGTGCGCCCATCTACGTGATGCACGACGGCCCGCCTTACGCCAACGACGTCATACACCTGGGCACGGCGCTCAATAAGACGGTCAAAGACCTGGTGGTGAAAACCAAGACCATGGCCGGCTTCGACGCCCCATACGTCCCCGGCTGGGACTGCCACGGCCTGCCCATCGAAATTAAGGTGGACAAGCAGCTCGGCGGCAAGAAGCGGGACATGCCGGCCATCGAGGTGCGCCGGGCCTGCCGCGCCCATGCCGAGAAGTACGTGGACATACAGCGGCAGCAATTCAAGCGCATCGGGACCTTCGGACGCTGGGACGACCCCTACCTGACCATGTCGCCGCAGTACGAGTCCTGGGTGCTGCGCACGCTCTACGATATCTTCGAGAAGGGCCTGGTCTACAAAGGCCTTCGCCCCGTGTACTGGTGCATCCACGACCGCACCGCGCTGGCCGAAGCCGAGGTCGAATACGAACCGCACACTAGCCCCAGCATCTGGGTGAAATACGCGCTCACCAGCGACCCGGCGAAGATCGATCCCGCACTAGCCGGCAAGAAGGTCAACACCATCATCTGGACGACCACCCCCTGGACCCTGCCGGCTTCCATGGCGGTGGCGTTTCATCCCGATCTTGACTACGTCGCGCTGGAGTCCGGAGGAGAGGTGTACCTCGTTGCCGAGCCTCTGGCGGAAGCCACCGTCCAGGCCTGCAAACTGGCCAACACTCACTCCGTGGCGAAGTTCTCCGGCCGCAACCTGGAGTACGCCGCCTTCGCCCACCCATTCCTCGACCGCAAGATCCTCGGCGTACTGGCGACTTACGTCACGACGGACCAAGGCACGGGCGCGGTGCATACGGCTCCCTCGCACGGCGCCGACGATTTCTATACCGGCGTGAAGTACAAGCTCGACCAGACCTGCAACGTGGATGCGGCTGGGCGGCTGCACAACGGCTTGCCTGAGTACGAAGGCCTTACGGTATTCAAGGCCAATGAGCCGATCATCGAGCTCCTGAAGTCGCGCGGCGTGCTCATGGGCCGCGACAACATCGAACATTCGTACCCACACTGCTGGCGCTGCCACAACCCGGTCATCTTCCGCGCCACCGAGCAGTGGTTCATCTCCATGGACGCACCCATGGACGGAAGCAGCCTGCGCCAGCGATCGCTGGAAGAGATCAAGAAAGTAAAATGGGACCCGGCGTGGGGCGAAGAGCGCATCACCAACATGGTGGCCGAGCGGCCCGACTGGTGCATTTCGCGCCAGCGCGTCTGGGGCGTGCCCATCGCCTTTTTCTTCTGCGCGGCCTGCGACGAATTGCTCAAGTCAAAGGACGTGAACGGAGCGGTAGTCGACCTGGTTGCGCGCGAAGGCGTGGATGCCTGGTACACCAGGGAAGCTGCCACCATCCTTCCTTCCGGCACCAAGTGCCCCAAGTGTAGCGGCACAAAGTTCCGCAAGGAGATGGACATCATCGACGTGTGGTTCGAATCCGGATGCAGCCACGCGGCTGTGCTGGGGCACGAGTCCGGGCTGCCCTGGCCCGCCGATCTCTACGCCGAGGGTGGTGACCAATATCGCGGCTGGTTCCACTCCTCCCTTCTGTGCGCCGTCGGTTCCAAGAGCGCAGCGCCCTATCGCACTGTGTCGACCATCGGCTGGACCCTCGATCCGCAGGGGCGCGCCATGTCGAAGTCCCTCGGCAACACCGTCGATCCAGTGCAAGTGGCGGACAAGCTGGGCGGGGAGATTCTGCGCCTCTGGGTTTCCTCAGTCGACTTCCGGGAAGACGTGCGCAATTCCGATGAGATGATGCAGCGGCTGGCGGAACTCTATCGCAAGATCCGCAACACCTTCCGCTTCATCCTCGGGAACCTCGACGGCTTCGACCCGGCGCGGCATGTCGTTTCATTCGATCGCATGCCGCCCATCGACCGGCACATGCTTCTGCGCACCGCCGATTTCAGCCGCGACGTGCAGAAGTGGTACGAAACATTCGAATTCCACAAGGTCTACCAGGCGGTGCTGAACTTTTGCATTACCGACCTCAGCGCCGTGTACTTCGACGTGCTCAAGGACCGACTCTACACCTTCGCGCCCGACAACGAGGCGCGCCGCTCCGCCCAGACCGCCATCTGGCGCATCGGCGAAGCGCTGGTCCGCCTGCTGGCGCCCATCATGAGCTTCACCTGCGAAGAAGTCTGGCAATACCTTCCCAAGGTCGAGGGCCGCGCCGACAGCGTCCACCTGGCGCTCTTTCCCCAGGCGGAAGAGGTCACCGGGAAGATTGTCTCCACAACCGGCCTCGACCAGCTGCGTACCGACTGGGCTTCGCTGCTCGCCGTGCGCGACGAGGTCCTGAAGGCTCTCGAGTCCGCCCGCAACAACAAGCTGATCGGAAGCGGGTTAGAAGCCAGGGTAAGTGTCGTCGCAGCGGAAGCCATCTACTCGGTGCTGCAAAAGTACGCGCCCGAGCTGCGATACTTGTTCATCGTCTCTGCCGTCGAGGTGGAGCGTGCTGCCGGCGGCAATGGCGGTGCGGGCATCAAGGTAGAGGTGAGCAAGGCGCCGGGCCAGAAATGCGAGCGTTGCTGGAACTACTCGAGCCGTGTGGGCCAGAATGCGGCCTATCCCACCGTCTGCGAGCGCTGCACGGCTGCCCTGGAAGAGATCGCTGCTGCAGGATGATGTGGTTCAATTGGGTCATAAGGTGCCGACAAACTCGCCCCATGCCATGCGAAAGGCCCATCTGCTGATCGCCGTTGCGGTCCTGCTGCTGGACCGCCTCAGCAAGTGGGTCGTCTCCGGAAGGATCGCGCTGCACGAGAACATCAACATCATACCCGGATTTTTCCGTCTGACCCACGTGCAGAACCGCGGCGCGGCCTTTGGCCTTTTTTCCGAATCGCCTTCGGAGTACAAGGTCGCCGTGCTGGTGCTCTTCTCGCTGATGGCATTGGTCGTGGTCTCCGCCCTGCTGTGGAAGAACAGCCACACCCTCACCACCACCGGCGTGGGGCTGGCGCTGATCCTGGGCGGCGCCCTGGGCAACCTTTGGGACCGGATCGTCACCGGCCACGTCGTGGATTTCCTGCTCTTCTATGTCGGCAGCTACCAGTGGCCCGCCTTCAACGTGGCCGACACTGCGATCGTCGTGGGCGCTTTCCTTCTGGTCGGAGAGATCCTCTTCGCCAAGCCCCCGGCGCAGCACGCCGCCAGTCAGCGGCGACCCAGCTGACCGAGCCGGACACCCTGGCGCTTGGAATCTGGAACGACTAATGCTGCGACGCCGACTCGACTGCTGAGTCGCCGTACAGGCGCCGATACACCGCAGCATTGCGCACGATGGCTTGCACGTACTCCCTGGTCTCGGTGAAGGGGATAGATTCGACGAATTCCGCGACGTCGCGGAAGCCGCCGTGGCCACGCCACTCTGCGACCCGCTCGCTGCCCGCATTGTAGGCGGCGAGCGCGTACTCGACGTTCCCGTCGTACTTGTCCAGCATATGCCGGAAATAGCGCGTCCCCAGACGAAGGTTGACCGCCGGGGTAAGCAGCATACCGTAGCTGAAGCCGCGCATCTTGGTTTCCTTCGCCAGCTTCTTGCCCACGCCGGGCAGCAACTGCATCAGGCCGAGGGCATTGGCCCGCGAAACGGCGCCGGGATTGAATTCCGATTCCTGGCGGATGAGGGACGCCACTAAGTACGGGTCAAGCCCGTTGTCGCTGGAACTTCGCTTCAGGTCGGGCCAGTAGGGCCGCGGGAACAGGGTTTGCCAGAAATCGCGCGGGAGTTGCGGGAGGTCGAGCGCGAAATAGCCGGGATAGGCGCGCTTCAGCGTCTGCAGCGCGCGGTAGTACTGGCCGCTATCCTGGTAAATCTTGGCGATTTCCGCCAGCGCCCAATCGGCGGCGTTGGCGGCTTGAAGTTCGCGGACCGCGAGCTCCAGCAGCCCGCCGTTTTCGAGCAGCAACGCCTTCTGGGCGCGCAGGCTGTCGGCCGGCGGCGTCAGATCCGCAGGGACGGAGCGCACGGGCAGCGCAGGCACACGGGCCAGCGTGCCGTCGGATTGCGCTTCGCCGGGCTGAAAAAGCGCCAGCCGCTGCCGCGCCATCTCGGCGTAGTAGTAGCTGCGGTAGCGCTCGATGAGCTTCTGGTAATAGGCCCGGGCGCGTCCCCAGTCCTTCTCATCCTCGGCGATGCGGCCGCGCCAGTACAGCGCCGCTGTCACCTCCTGCGACTGCGGATACAGCGACACCTGCTGTTCGAATCGGTACTTGGCTTCGTCGCGGCGACCCAGCCGGTAGGTGAGCCAGGCGGCTCGCCAGTGCGAGTAGGGCGAGTACTTGCCGCCCGGGAACCGGTCGTCAATCTCGGTGTAGAGCGCGGCGGCCCGCTCGTACTCGCGGTCGAGCAGGAACATGTTGGCGGAGGAGAGCAGCGCATCCGCGAACCACAGGCTCTTGGGTGCCTGCTCCCGGAACTGGTCGAGGTACTGGCTGACCTTTTTCTGATCGGAGTGGGCCATCTGCTCCAGCACATACAGACGCTGAGCGTTGACTTCCTCCGTTGCGCCCGGGAGCTTCTCCAGAAGCTCGCGCGCCTCCCTCTCCCGTCCAGACTTGAAAAGTGCGTAGCCCAATCCCGCTTTGAGCGCGGGCAGATCATCCGGTGCCGCCTCACGCTGCAACAAGCGGAATTCCTGGACCGCGTCGGAGTATCGACGCCCCTGAACCAGCAGGTCGGCGCGCGTCTTGCGCTCGGTGAAGGAAACGGGCGGCAGCGCGACGGATCGCGCCAGGGTGTCGAGCGAGGCGCGCGCGGCGTCCGCCTGCGGGCTCAACGGCATGGTGTAGTAGACGTTCCGCAAGGTGGTGAGCGCCTTCGTGCTCTGCCCTTCCGCGGCGTAGGCGTGGCCCAGCGTCAGCTCGATATCCGCGCGTGTGGGCATGCGCCGCGCTTCGAGCAGTTCGATGGCGAGCTTGCCGTTGCCCGTAGTGACCAGCGCGTTCGCATACGCGACGAGGGCGTCTCGTGAAAGGATCGAGCCGGGATGGCGGGTATCAAAATCGCGCAGAACCTCCACCGCTGCCTCGTCCTTGCCCGTGGAGACGTATGCCTCGCCCAGGTGGTAATCAACGTAGTCGCCCAACTCATCGGCATGCAGACGTGCCTTCTTCAGCGCCTCGATCTCCTGGGGAGACTGTTGATCGAGATGGTGGGCGTAGGCGATAGCCAGCCAGGCCAGCGCGCCGGGATCTCCCGGATGGCTGCGCGCAAACTTCTCCACTCCGGCGTAGGCCGCCGGCGTGCGGTCGGACACCAGTTGCATCGCCATGGGCTTCAGATCGGCAGACGCGATGAACGCGCGGTGGATCTTGCGCAGGCGTAGCGGGATAACCGGCTTCTTCTTGCGCGATCTCTTAGTGGAGCTGTTGGTGGATTGTTTGGCAGCGCTGCCAGGTGTCTGCGAAGATGCAGGGGCCGCGTCGGACTGTCCGAACGCGAGAAACGACGCGAGAACAAAGACTACCTGGGTCACAAGCGACCGGAAGATCACATTCCAACTTACCGCGGGAATGTGTCTCCCAGCAAGGAGGGGTCGTTGTCTGCCAAGATGCGCACGACCTCCTTAGAAAAGTAATCAGCGGCGGCGGCTGGCGTCGAGCCATAGCGTTTGTCGTAGGTGGCGCGGCTCTTCTCGATGTCTTCCCTGAGCCGCTCGTAAAGGTCCTTGTGCTCGCGGCCCTTGGAAACCTTGTCCTTGTTGTAGAGCTTGATCTCGTCCACCAGCAGCTTGGCGAAGCGTTTGGCCTTCTTGTGAACCTCCTCGTCGCCAGGAGCGATAGCGGTTGCGGCCGCTGCCGGAGGCGGAGGCGGTGGTGGCGGAGGAACCTCGACTTCGGGTTCCGGCGCGCGCGGCGGAGGGGCGGCGGCGACCGGAGGCGGTGGAGCGGGCGCGGCGGCAGCCGGGGCTTCAGCCTCGGCCTTCTCCGGACCCGCGGTCTTGCGCAGCGACAGAACCTCGAGCCACAGACCGGCGCTTCGTACCAGCAGTTGCAGCGCGGAGTTGTCGATCTGCCAGGCCTTCTCGGTCCCGCAATCGCAATAGACCAGGGCAGCGACTTTCTCTTTCACGACCAGGGGCAGGATGAGCGCGTTCCCGTCAGCCGGATTGCCGACCGTCTGGTTGAACCCAGAGTCAAACTCGATGGCGGCGGCCGCGGCCGGATTCTGCGTCTGGAAGGCGCGCGCGGCCAAACCCTTGCCCGTGTCCACCTGGACATTCTTGACCACGGAATCGTCGGCAAAACCGCGGGCCTGCCAGCCGTTCGCTATGCCGCCACGGATCACGAAGAGGGCGGAGCGGCTGCAGAACTTGGCGCAGCCTTCTAGAAGGTTGCGCAGGATGTCGGTCTGAGCGGTGACGTCCTGGATGGCGGAGACGGCGCCATCGAGTTCGGCGCTGGGCGGCGCGGAGGTGAAGACAGGGCCTTTCTCTTCGAGCGCTGGCTTCACTTCGGCCAAGACGCGCGCCACGATGTCCTGGCGCAACTGAGAGAGGTGGGTATCGAGCTGCTCGCCCACCACACGTTCCACGATTTCTGCGATCTTCTTGGGATCGGCCACGGTTATGGACGGGCGCAGACCAGCCGGGAGTCCGGCAGCGCCTGTGCCGCGATTATATGGTGAATCGCCGGGGTGTCAACCGCAGGGCCTCATTCCACGATGATCTTCCCCACCATGTCATCGTGGCCGGGACCGCAGATGATCGAGCAGGTCATGGGAAAGACGCCAGCACGGTCGGCCTTGAAAATGATCTTGGCGGGGCGATGCGGCGGAATGGGTTCCTTAATGCCGAGGTCGCGGACGGTGAAGCCGTGCTGGACGTCGGCGGTCGAAACATCGAGCTCGACGAGCTGGCCTCTCTTGACCCGGATCACGGGAGGATCGAAGGAGTATTTCTTCATCACCACGGGAATGACCACGTCGGGCTTGCCGGAGTTGCAGCCCGCCGGGACCAGCGCAAGGGAGACGGCGATGGAACACAAAACCAACGATTTACGTAACACCGGGAGGGATTTTGTCATCACGCGTTTAATAGTTCTCTAACAGAGACGGGGTAGGCTCGTCCAATACCTGTCCCCCCGGAACGGCGACGGAGGGGGCGGAAGCGGGTACAATACTAGATTCGCCGGCAGCGAAATTGTTGCATCCGGAGACCATGGCTATCATCGAATCCAAAGTGAAGGACGAAGCCAGCGACGAACTGGCATTAGTCCAGGCTGCGAAGAAGGGCGACGTTTCCGCCTACGAGCAGCTGGTGAAGCGGTACGACCGGAATATCTTCCGGATCGCGCAGCACATCACGCAGAACCGCGAAGACGCAGAAGACGTCATGCAGGACGCGTTCCTGAAGGCGTACGAGAACCTCGAGCAGTTCCAGGGGAACTCGAAGTTCTACACGTGGCTGGTTCGGATCGCGGTCAACGAAAGCCTGATGAAGCTGCGGCGGCGGCGCACGGACAAGACCGTGTCGCTCGATCAGGAGATCGAGACCGAGGAAGACACCATGCCGCGCGAGGTCGCGGACTGGTCGCCGAACCCGGAGCAGCTCTACAAGCAGGGCGAGCTGAAAGAGATCCTGACGAAGACGATCAACGGCCTGCCGGCGAGCTTTAGGACGGTGTTCGTGCTGCGAGACGTCGAGGGGTTATCTACCGAGGAAACAGCCGAGGCGCTGGGGCTAAGCGTTCCGGCGGTAAAATCGCGGCTGTTGCGGGCCCGTTTGCAGCTGCGCGAAAGGCTGAACAAGTACTTTAAGAGACGGAAGAACAGCGGAGACGGCGCACAGTGACCTGCAAGGAGTTTCTGAAGGAGCTGACCGATTATCTCGACGACGCGATGGATTCCTCCACGCGCGCCGAGCTCGAAGAACACCTGCAGTGGTGCCACAACTGCTACGTCGTCTGCGATACCACCAAGAAGACCATTGAGATCTACCGCGATTCGAAGATGTACGAACTTCCCGAAGACCTCCGCACCCGGCTGGAATCGGCCATCATCAGCAAGTGCAAGGCGAAGAAGAAGACCTCATAGTTTGCAGTTCTAGTTTTCCCGTCTCGACATTTTGGACCTGCGGCACGAAGGACACTTCGTGCCGTTTCCTTCACGCCCCGGCTCCGGCAGAGAGGTCGTCGGAGAGCAGCTGGTTGAGCAGCCCTAGCATATCGGTCACGGTAAGGATGCCGACCACCTTGTCGTTCTCGATCACGACAATGGCTCCGATCTTCTTCTCGTAGAGCATGCCCACAGCGTCGCGGATGGCTGTCTCCGGCGCGACGGTGATGGGATTCTTGGTCATGGCGACCGTGATGGGCGTGGCTTCGAAGATCTGGTTGTACTCATCGGGGGTCATGCGGGCCAGCATGGAAGGGGCCATGCGGGAGACGTCGCGGTCGCTGATGATGCCAACAGGACGGCCCGACTCGTCCACGATAGGAACGTGCCGTTTGCCGGTGCGGCGGATGAGGAGGGCGGCATCGAGCAGGCGGGCTTGGTCGTTGAGCGTAGTGACGTTGGTGGTCATGTAGTCACGGACACACAACGAGCTGGCCGGCGTGGCCTCTTCGGCGGGTAGCGGCGTGCCGTCCTTCTTCTTTTTCACGGGTTCTCCCTGATTCGGCTGGTTCGCGGCGGATTTTAGCACTGGTCGGCGCAGCGCTCAATGCCAGATACGGCGCAAGTTCCGGCAGCTCACGCCCGAATAGGCCGCAAGCAGCAACGCCGGTGGCTTGACCACCGGCGTTCGAATTCTGCGTGCGATACGCGCTTAGTCGCGGCGCTTGAGTGTGGGCCGGTCCTCGTCCTGGCCCTTGGAGGAATCGTCGCTGGTCTTGCTGGGAGACGAGGTGCGCCGCAGGCTGGGACGGTTCTCCTGGTTGTCGACGATCTTGTGGCGGTTTTCGATCGCAGCCAGACGGGCTTTGACCTCATCGAATTCCGATGTGGTGACGATGTATTGCGGCTTGGGCGGAAGTACGTTGTTAATCTCCCGCTGAGTGGTTTCGATGCGCTCTGGCGTCTGCGGATGCGAGGCGAAGGCCTTGGCCAGCGTGCCGGGCTTCTTCTTCTCTTTGGCCTGAACCTTTTCGAAGAACGCGATGAAGGCCTGCGGATCGTACCCGGTGGCGTACATGTACTGGAGCCCGAGGTAGTCGGCCTCGGCCTCGAAACCGCGACTAAACTTCATGAAGGTCAGGGGCAGGCCGATTGAGGCGACGCTCTGGGCGGCATAGCCGATCCCACCGCCGATGAAGATCAGGGGGATGCTGGCCAGGTTGGCCCAGTTGAGGCGGGTCATCTGGCGGGTGGCATGGCGGGCCGCGACGTGCGCGATCTCGTGGGCCATGACCCCAGCCAGTTCGGCTTCCTCATCGGCGGCCAGGATGAGGCCGGAGTTGACGTAAAAGAAACCGCCCGGAAGGGCGAAGGCGTTGATCTCGTCGGAGTCGATCACCTTGATGGTGAAGGGGACGCGCGCGTCGGAGTTACGTACCAGGTTCTGGCCGATGCGATTCACGTACTCGGTCACGACCGGATCCTGCACCAGCTTGGCGGTCTGCTCGACCATGGCGGCATACTGCTTGCCCATAGCGATCTCTTTTTCGAGCGAGTACCAATTGCCCAGCTTGCTGCCCTTCCCGACCTTGCGATTGCCGATGTCGTCCACGTCGTTCTTGCCGCCGTCATGGCTCGCGTTCGGGGCGGTGGCTTGGGGCGTGGAGGCAGCGTCGGGGGGCGGGGCGGACGTGTCGGGGGCCTGTGCCGTGCTCCCCGACTGGGCCGCAGGCGCAGGGGCGGAGGAACCTGTCTGGTTTTGCGCCAGCAGGAACGGAGCGGCGAACAACACCACACCCAGTGCGATCAGCGCGCGAAACTTCATAGTGAGACTCCCTTGACCCATCCGAGTCGTGGTTATTTAAATTATAGCCCTCTTGTCACGCCCGTATCAGTGAATGAATCCCCTCCACCCAGTTAGACGCTAGAACGAGCACTTGGCGTTATCCGACAGCCCGGGAATCTTTCCGTTCCGGACAGACGTCGCATCTGGGGCCCAAAGATACAAACCCAGTACTCGACAACAAGATGCGCGACCGGAAAGAATCAGAGGACACGAGCCATGGGCGATTTGCGGTTCGCGATTGGGAAATGCACCCCCCGAGCGGCTGCGGGCGCAGTCACGAATAACGACTCTGGGACGGCAGGGCGCTAGTCGTAATATTCCAGGCCCAGGTGGGTGATCAGTTCCTCGCCCCTGAGGTGACGCAGGGTGTTCTTCAGCTTCATGAGCTGGATGAACAAGTCATGCTCTGGGTAGAGGCCGGGCGCGGTCATGGGTGACTTGAAGTAGAAGCTGAGCCACTCCTGGATGCCGATTCCCTTGAGTTCGTCGCTGCGCTGGGCCAGATCCATGAACATGACCAGGTCGAGGACGATGGGGGCGGCCAGGATGGAGTCGCGGCAGAGGAAGTCCACCTTGATCTGCATGGGATAACCGAGCCAGCCGAAAATGTCGATGTTATCCCAACCCTCTTTGTTATCACCACGCGGCGGATAATAGTTAATGCGGACCTTATGGAATATGTTGCCGTAGAGCTGGGGGTAGATCTTGGGCTGGAGGATGTGCTCCAGCACGCCCAGCTTGGACTCTTCCTTGGTCTTGAATGATTCGGGATCGTCCAGCACCTCTCCGTCGCGGTTGCCGAGGATGTTGGTGGAGTACCAGCCACTGAGGCCGAGCATGCGCGCTTTGAAGGCTGGCGCCAGTACGGTCTTCATCAGGGTCTGGCCGGTCTTGAAGTCCTTGCCGCAGATGGGAGCGTGATTACGGCGAGACAGTTCGTGCATGACCGGGAGGTCCACTGTCAGGTTGGGGGCACCATTGGCGAAAGGCACGTTTTCACTCAGGGCGGCGTAGGCGTAGATCATCGAGGGGGCGATGTTCGGGTCGTTCTTCAACAGGCCCTTCTCGAACGCTTTCAGCGACTGGTGCACCGCCGCGGGTCGCAGAAAAATCTCGGTCGATCCGCACCAAATCATGATGAAGCGCTTTGCGCCGGAATTCTTCTTGAAGTCGCGGATATCCTGCCGGAGCTGCTCGGCGAGCTCCATCTTGTTCTTGCCCTTCTTGACGTTGGGGCCGTCGAGCTTTTTCACATAGTTGCGATCGAAGACCGCCGGGCGTGGTGTGACCGACTGTAGGAAGTCCTTGATGGGATCGAGAAGCGAGCGCTCGAGAACGCCGGCATTGACCGCGGCCTCGTACATGTTGTCCTCGAAGATGTCCCAGCCGGTGAAGACAAGATCCTTGAGACCCGCGAGGGGAACGAACTTGCGGATCATCGGCGATCTGCCGTCAGTTCGCTTGCCGAGACGGACGGTGCCCATCTGGGTGAGAGAGCCGATGGGTGTGGCCGAGCCGCGGCGCACGGCTTCGACCCCGGCGACGAAGGTAGTGGCCACGGCGCCCATGCCCGGGATCATCACCCCAAGCTTGCCCTTGGCCGGCTCGATGTGGCTTGCCCCGGGTTTTTTCTTGTCACTCGCAGTCTTCGGCATCAGTCCCGTCCCTCTATGAAAGAAGCATCCCTGACAGGAAAACTCGTTATCTTCTCGTATCGCCGGGAGATTTGCAAATAGGTCGCGCTCATTGGAGAATGCACGCCGCGGAGGTTCACCATGCGCGGGAGCGCGATCGCGGTGCTGGTACTGACGATGCTGACGGCAGCGACGCCACAGACGAAGCGGAGGCCGTCCCGGCCGGTAATGGAAGCGTCGGCCACCGAGCAGAAGGCGCGCGCGGCAGAAGACCGCGCGGCCATCGAGGAATTGCAGCGCAAGGACATTGCCGCCAGCATGGCCTCTGACGTCGATGCCCTACTTTCGCTGTGGACAGATGACGGGGTTCTGCTGGCCCCTCAGCATGGGCCGATCTCGGGAAGGGCGGCCCTGCGGAAGTTCTACGAGCAGCAGCGCGATGCGACGGGCAACGCCGAGATCCTGGGATACGAGGAGCAGTGGCAGGAAGTACGGGTGATGGGGAAGTACGCGTACCAGTGGGGGCAGATCCACGCGCGCATGCGCACCGGCCAGAGCAGGGCGGAAAGCAGCACGCTGGTGAATGCCATGCGCATCCTCCAGCGCGCAGAGGATGGCACCTGGAGAGTCGCTCGCGCTATCTACAACGAGGCACAGTCGAGCACCTCGGTCGGAAAAGAACAGCTCCCGGAAGGAGAACGGCGCTGAAGGAGAAAATCGCGGTCATCACAGGAACGTCGAGCGGCATCGGCTTGCTGACGGCGGTCGAGATGGCGAAGGCGGGATTCCAAGTGGTTGCCACCATGAGGAGCCTTGAGCGGCGCGGGCGTCTGGACGAAGCCGCGGCCAAAGCCGGGGTGAGCGAGCGTCTCGACATCAGCAGGCTCGACATCACGGAGATCGATTCCCTGCCCGCCCTGGTGAGCGAGATCGTCCGCCGCCACGGGGGAATCGACGTGCTGGTTAACAACGCGGGGTTCCCCATGGCCGGCTTCGCCGAAGACCTCCGCCTATCGGAGATCCGAGAACAGTTCGAGACGAACTACTTCGGGACGGTGGCGCTCACGCTCGCCGTGCTGCCCCATATGCGGGAGCGGCGGTCGGGGCACGTGATCATGGTGTCATCGATCAGCGGGCGCACGGGCCAGCCCGTGGCGAGCGCATACTCGTCATCGAAGTTTGCCTTGGAAGGCTGGAGCGAAGCGCTGAGGCTGGAGATGCGATCGGTCGGGGTACACGTGGTGCTAATCGAGCCGGGCTCGTTCCAGACGGATATCTGGGACCGGAACCTGCGCATCGGCGAGGACGCACGCGGCCAGCGCTCCCCGAACTATGAACGCATCCAGCGCTATGCAGAGTTCGTAAAGAAAAAGGTCAGCAAGAAAGATCCCGTGGTAGTCGCGCAGCTGATTGCGCGCGTGGCGCGGGACCCGAATCCCCGATTGCGATATATGGTGGGCCAGGACGCGCACATCCAGCGGTTCCTCAGAACGATCCTGCCGTGGAACACGTATGAGCGGATCGTCCGGAAGGTTTCAGGGATCGGCTAAGCCGAGCGGATGCGGTGGGACCAGCGCGACCAGACGAACCAGATGGCCCCAATGACCAGCAGGGCTCCGATCACAGCGTCGAACTGGTGGAAGTACTTGCCGAGGTAGTGCCAGTTCTCCCCTGCCTTCATCCCCAGGTAGGCCAGCCCCAGGCACCAGGGGAAAGAACCGACGAACGTGTACAGGTGAAAGTGCAGGCGCGGCATGCGTGCGACGCCGGCGGGCAGCGCGATGAAGGTCCGGACCACCGGCAGCATGCGGCTGATGAGCACGGTCATGCTGCCATAGCGGGCGAAGAAGTGGTCGGCGAGGTCGAGTTCCCGCCGATTCAGCAGGATGTAGGAACCGTAGCGCTCGACCAGCGGGCGCCCGCCGTAGGCGCCGATCTCATAAGCCAGGAGCGACCCCACGTTGCAGCCGAAGGCGCCCGCCAGCGCCACCCACAGCAGCCGAAAGGTCCCGGTGTATACCAGGTAGCCGGAGAACGGCATGATGACTTCTGAGGGCAGAGGGATGCAGGCTGATTCGATGGCCATCAGGGCGACGATCCCGGGATAGCCCAGAGTGGAGATCACAGCGATGACGAAGGAACTGAGAGCCGCGATAATCTTCGCGATCATGAGTCGGATTGGGTGCGGCCGCTCAGGCGCCCGCCGCTTCTTCGGGTGGTGCGAGGGCGGCCTCGAAATCGGCGACAGCCTCGGTCACGTCCTGCTCACACTCGGCGCAGAGCGCGTGGCTGTCCTGGGGTTCGACTCCTTCGCTCTCCACCAGGATGGTCCCGCTGGTGCCGTACTCCTGCGCCTCCTCGTTCCAGACGAGGGTCTCTTCCAGCGTAGCATTGGTCACATTGCACCCGGCGAGCCGGATCGTGTAGCTGTGGGAGCCGCAGTGCGGGCAAGCGAACGGTTGCATAAGGGCTCGTTGGGTGCGATCAGAACTCCTGGGATTCCTGCGCGTAGGTATACCCCGGCAGTGAAGCGCCATCGGCGCCCTTCAGCACCTTGACGCGAATGGTGTCGGTCGAGGCGGCCGCCGCGCTGGCCGGGCGCAGCATGGCGTACTGCGTGAACAGTTCGTTGTAGAGCTTGGTCACAAGGTAGTTCTGCCCGTCTTCGTTATTACGCCAGACTTGTCCGAGCTGTATGGATTTGACTGCCATAGGGCATCAGGGTAGCCGCCGTGAGGCGCGGCGTCAATGACCGCCGCGCTAGCCCCTGCCGGGCGCCTCCCCGCTGAGCAGTTTGCCGAGTTGAGCGCCGGGCACACGAATGCCGACGTAGAAGGTGCCGAAGAGCGCGTACACGGCGCTGACCTCGTCGAAACGCATCTCGTAGATCAGCTTCTTAAAGATCATCGGGTCCTGGGCGAAGAGGTCCACGCCCCACTCCCAGTCGTCGAAGCCGATGGAGCCGGTGATGATCTGCTGCACTTTGCCGGCATAGCGGCGGCCGACCTGGCCGTGCTCGTCCATCTGGCGCTGCCGCTCTTCGATGGGGAGGGTGTACCAGTTCTTGTCTTCCCCGCGGCGACGGTCCATGGGGTAGAAGCAGATGTAGCGCGAATCGGGGATCTTGGGGAACAGGCGCGCCGACATCGCCTGCTTCTGCCGGGCCATGACTTCTTCCGTTTCCTTGTTCCACTCCGGTGTGTTGGGCTCGACACCGCGCTCGACCAGGGACCTGTAGAGCTTCACGGTAGATTCGTAGAGACCGAGCTCAACGACGGAGAGGTACGAAGTCGAGGGTTCCAGGTAGTCGGCCAGCTGCAGGTTCTGCAGTCGTATCTCGGCCGCGTTGAGCTCATCGAAGGAGTCGCGGAAGTGGACAAGCATCAAGTCACCCTTGTGCCCGAGCATGGAGTAGAGAGCCGTCTCGCCGGTCTGCTCGAGTGGCTCGAGGGCAGCAGCGGCTTCCTTGACCAAGGCCTGCTTTTCGCCTGCCGGAACCTTGCGCCAAGCAGACCACCGGACGCGCATCATCTGGTGCAAGACGCTGGAGCCTTCGATGGTCAGGGGCAGCGCGGGCAGGGGTTTACGGGCGGCCTGTATGTCAGCATTCGTGATCGGCGTTCTTTTTCCCACAGGAATCGGTCATTGTAGCGGGTACAGGCGCCATTGTAATCTCGTGGGTCGCTATGGTCCGAGGAGTCATCCCCCGACAGCCCGCAAAGACGGGACGGCACGAAGGAGCGCGCAAGGCGCTGGCCCGCCCCACGATCACGCCCACGAAGGGAAGAAAAGAAGTCCGGCCGGCCGCCAAGGCGAAGGCACCGAAGCCGGCGACAGGCCAGCCACCCGCGGGTTACAACCCGGTTGCGCCGGATCGCGTGCGCGAGATCCTGCGGCGGCTGGACGAACGGTATCCGGGCGTTACCTGTGCGCTGCACCACAAATCCGCGTGGGAGCTGCTGGTCTCGACCATCCTATCGGCGCAGTGCACGGACGCGCGCGTGAACATGGTCACGCCAGTCATCTTTGAAAAGTATCCGACTCCAGCGGATTTTGCGCGACTCAAGCCCGAGCAGCTCGAACCGGATATCCGCTCAACAGGATTTTTCCGGAACAAATCCAAGTCCATCGTCGGCGCGGCCAAGGCGGTGGTGGAACGGCACGGAGGGCAGGTGCCGGACACGATGGAAGAGCTGCTGGAGATGCCCGGCGTTGCCCGCAAGACCGCGAATGTGGTCCTGGGTACGTGGTTCCATAAAGCGGTAGGGGTGGTGGTCGATACCCACGTACACCGCATCTCGCGGCGGCTGGAGTTGACCAAGAACGATGACCCGCAGAAGATCGAGCAGGACCTGATGAAGGTGATCCCGCAGGCGAAGTGGATCGATTTCTCGCACCAGATCATCCACCACGGGAGGGCGCTGTGCGTCGCGCGTACGCCCAAATGCGCCGATTGCCCCCTGGAGAACCTCTGCCACGCCGCGGACAAGACATGGAGCACGGTGGAAAAGCATAAGACCGCAAAACCCTAGGACAGCTCATGCGCAACCTACCGATCCTCTTTGTGGTGCTACTGATGGCAACGGAAGTTCTCGGACAAATGACGCTCACCTCGCAGTTCATCACCGACCCTCAGCAGGTCAAGAGCAAGCCCAAGCAGGACCTGCTCACCTTCTCCGTCGACAAGCTATACATGACGCGCATTGTCGGAGGCACGTCGTGGTCGCCCGACGGGAAACGGATCGCGTTCGTCAGCAACATCAGCGGACGGAACAACATCTGGACCGTCCCCGCCGACGGCGGATGGCCGGAGCAGTTGACCGTCAGCGAGCAGCGGCAGGGAGCGCCGGCCTGGTCGCCAGATGGCCGGTACATTGCCTACCAGTCTGACACCAACGGCAACGAGCAGTGGGACCTGTTCCTGGTGAGCACGGCGAACGGGGACGTCACCAACATCACCAACACCCCCGAGATCGCCGAGGAAGGGCCGGCCTGGTCGCCGGATGGCAAGACGCTGGCCTACGTCGTGAAGCCGAAGACGGGAGCGAATTTCGAGATCCACCTGATGGACATGCTGACGCGGCGGCCACGGCCCCTGACCTCGGACACGCCGAAGGAATGGTCGTACTGGCGGCCACTGTGGTCGAAGGACGGAAAACGGATAGCAGCTACGCTCGCGCACGCCAACGGACGCGACGCAAACGTCTGGACGATCGACCTTAAGAGCGGACAAAGAACGAACCTTACGGAGCACAACGGAGAGCAGCTCTGGGAGGTCAACGACTGGTCGGAGGACGGAAAGACGCTGCTGGTCACATCGAATGCCGCCAACGGCTACGAGAACGTTGCGCTGCTCGACATCGCGACGAAGAAGGTCGGATGGATCACGCAAGATAAATGGGAAATCTCGGGCGGCAATTTCTCGCCTGATGGCAAGGTCGCGACGTTCACCGCGAATGTGGACGGTAATGTCGACCTTTACCTGTATGAGCTCGCGACCAAGCACTCGCAGGCTCTTCCCTTGCCCAAGGGGCTGAACGTGCCGGGTGGCGGCGCCAACACGGAATTCAGCCGCGATGGCTCGCGGATCCTGTATTACCACAATGGTCCCAAGGCGCCGAATGACGTTTGGGTGTACGACCTGCGCAGCAAACAATCGAAGCAGATCACGAACTCGCTTGTCGCCGGTGTACGGTCGGGGGACCTGGTCGAGCCGTTCCTGGTGCATTATCCGAGCACGGATGGCAAGTGGCAGATCTCGGCGTTCGTCTACATCCCCTACAACATGCCACGGGAGAACAAGCTGCCCGCCATCGTGTACATCCACGGCGGGCCGCAATCGCAGACGGTGAACGGTTTCAACCGCCAAATCCAATTCCTGGTGAACCAGGGATACGTGGTCGTTGCGCCGAACTATCGCGGAGGTACGGGATACGGTAAGGAATTCCTCCAGGCGAACCAGATGGACATGGGCGGCGGCGATTTGGCTGATGCGCTCGCCGCAGTAGAGTGGATCAAGAAGACCGGGTACGTGGACCCAAAGAAGCTGGTCGCAATGGGCGGGAGCTACGGCGGGTACCTGACCATGATGGCCGTGACCAAGGCGCCCGACCTCTGGGCGGCAGGCGTGCCCATCGTGCCCTTCGTCAATTGGTTCACCGAGTTCAAGAACGAGGACCCACAGCTCCAGGAAAGCGACCGCGCCACCATGGGAGATCCGGAGAAGAACAAGGACCTGTGGACAGAGCGTTCCCCGATCTTCTTCATCGACAAAATCAAGGCGCCGCTGCTGATCCTGGCCGGGGGTAACGATCCGCGCTGCCCGAAAGAGGAGTCGCAGCAGATAGCGGACGAACTCATGAAGCGTGGCGGCGTGGCCGCCCTGACGATCTACGAGAACGAAGGGCACGGCTTCTCCCGCATCGAGAACCAGATCGACTCCAACAAGCGGATCGCCGAATTCCTGAAGAAACACGTGCCCGTGCCCGACTGCGGCTGCTCCCTGGACTGAGCGCCGCCGCGAGAGTGAATCCCAGGGTGGTCGGGTGCCATCCATATCCTCTTATGGTGATCGCGGCAAGCGTGGTCGGCGTCGTGCTGGTGCTGCTGGTTTTGTGGGAGGGGTTCGAGACCATCGTTCTGCCGCGCCGGGTGACGCGCCACATTCGGCTGACTCGCCTCTATTACCGATCGACCTGGATCCCGTGGGTCACCGTCGTGCGCACCGTCAAGAACCGCCGGCTGCGGGAGACACTGCTCAGCGTGTATGGGCCAGCCTCGCTGCTGGGATTGCTTGCTGTTTGGGCCGCTGGTCTGATGTTCGGGTTCGGCTTGCTGCATTGGGCGGCCGGCACCGGCCCGCAGTCGCAAGCGCCGTACGGAGGGTTCTGGACGGACATCTATCTCAGCGGGACCACATTCTTCACCCTCGGGATCGGCGACGTCACGCCCCACACGCCTCTCGGTAGACTCCTGACGGTCCTCGAAGCGGGGATCGGGTTCGGTTTCCTGGCCGTCTCTATCGGCTATCTGCCCACCATCTACCAGAACTTTTCCCGCCGGGAGACCAACATCACGCTGCTGGACGCGCGCGCCGGTTCGCCTCCGAGCGCCGGGGAGCTTTTGCGGCGGCACGCTGTCGAGGGCAGCCTGGATTCGCTGAATGATTGGCTGCGCGACTGGGAAGGATGGGCGGCGGAGCTGCTCGAGAGCCATCTTTCCTATCCCGTCCTCTGTTACTTCCGCTCGCAGCATGACAACCAATCGTGGCTGACCGCGCTGACCACCATCCTGGACGCGTGCGCGCTGGTGATGATCGGCGTCGATGGCGTTCCTCCGCGCCAGGCCAAGCTGACCTTCGCCATCGCGCGGCATACGGTCGTGGACCTGGCGCAGATTTTCCGGACCAACCCGGAAGCGCCCCCGCAGGACCGCCTGCCAGCGGAGGAGATCCCGGGGCTGCGGGCATTCCTGGCGTCCGCCGGTCTGAAGCTGGGCGATGGCCCGGAGGCGGAACGGCGGCTGGGAGAATTGCGCGCCATGTATGAACCGTACGTCTTCGCCCTCGCCGATTACATGAGCATCCAGCTTCCCCGCTGGATGCCGACTTCGCAGCAGGCCGACAACTGGCAGACCAGCGCGTGGGGACGCATCGCGGGGATGGCGGCGCCCGCCTGCGCGTCCAAGCGCGGCGAACACTTCTGATCAGAGTTCTTCGGCGAGGACTTTCACCAGGCCTGGAATGGTGTACTCGCGCGCTTCCAGATGCACGGTCAGACCGAGGGTGCGGAGTGTCGCGGAAGTGACGGGACCGATGGACGCGAGGATGACCCCGGTGAGGAGGTACTTGTTGTCCTCGCCCAAGAGCTCGAGAAAGTTCTTCGCAGTCGATGAGCTGGTGAAGGTGATCGCGTGCGGCTGCTGCCCCGGCCGGGAGAGCACGTCGCGCAGGCGCTCGCGGGAGGCCTGGGGCACGACCGTCTGATAGGCTTCGACCACATTCACCGTCGCGCCAGCACTTCGTAGCTCCTGGGGAATGACGTCCCGCGCAACCTTGGCGCGTACCAGCAACACGCGCTTCCCTTCCACATTTTCTCGCAAAGCCTCAACCACCGATTCGGCGATGTATTGCTTGGGCATGACCGAGACGGTCAGCCCGCGGGCCTCAATGGCCTTCTTCGTCGCCGGCCCGATGGCGGCGATTTTCAGGCTCGAAAGATGTGCAGGAGGGAGCTTCGCCTGTTCCAGGCGTTCCATTAGGGCGCGCACGCCGTTGACGCTGGTCAGGATCAGCCAGTCATAGTCGCGAATGCCGCGGATGGCGTTGTCGAGAGGCTCGAAGGAGCGCGGCGGGCGGATCTCGATGGAGGGTATCTCTACGACGGTAGCGCCCAGCGCCCGGAGCTGCTCGGCGAGAGCGCCGGCTTGTTCTTTGGCGCGGGTGATGAGAATCCGTTTGCCCTTCAGTGGGTTTCGGACAGCGGACGGTGGCTGTAACCCACCAGAGTCGCCGCTCATGGCTGCTGCGGGGTGGTGACCACCTCGCCGTAGACTTCGCGGAGGATCTGTTCCGCGCCCTTCTTGCGGAGCGCGCGGCCGACTTCGACGCCCAGTTTTTCCGGGTCGCCGCCGGTCTGCTGCTCGCGAAGAACGAGCGAGCCGTCGGGACGGGCGACCACGGCGGTAAGGCGGAGAAGGCCGTCCACGGTTTCCGCATGAGCCCCGATCGGGACCTGGCAGCCGCCGCCCAGTGTGCGCAGCAGGGCGCGCTCGGCAGCGCAAGCCCGGCGCGTGGGAGCATCGTCGAGGAATCGCAGCAATTCTTTCGTGCGGGAGTCGTTCGAGCGGCACTCGATGCCGAGGGCTCCCTGGCCCACCGCGGGACAGACTACGTCCGGAGGAATGATCTCGCGCACGCGCTTGGTCAATCCCAGCCGGTTGAGGCCGGCAGAGGCGAGGATGATGGCCTTGTACTGCCCTTCCTCGAGCTTGCGCAGGCGCGTGTCCACGTTGCCGCGCAACGGATGGATGTCGAGGTCCGGACGGATCGCCTTGAGTTGCGCCTGGCGGCGCAGGCTGCTGGTGCCGACGCGCGCGCCCTTGGGCAGATCCTTGAAGCTGGCGTAATCGACCGACAGGAATGCGTCGCGCGGGTCCTGGCGCTTCATCACGGCGGCCAGTTCAAATTGCGGCTGCAGCTCGGTCGGCAGGTCTTTCAGGCTATGGACCGCCAGGTCCACCCGGCCTTCTTCCAGAGCCTCCTCGATCTCCTTGGTGAACATCCCCTTGGTGCCGACCTTGGCGAGCGCCACCTCGGTGATCTTGTCGCCCGTGGTCTTGATGATCTCGATCTCGACCTGGTGTCCCTGACCCTCAAGTAAAGCTTTAACGTGGTTGGCCTGCCAGAGGGCCAGTTGGGAGCCGCGCGAACCGATGCGAAGTTTGGCCATTCCGCGCTAGTTCTCCTCTTTCGAACTGCGCAGGTTGAAGATCCGCCGGATGACCGAGATCAGAGTGGTGGCTTCGGGGTCTTTGGCCGCGCTCTTGAGCGTGGTGATGGGGGTATGCAGCACCTTGTTGATGATGCCGCGGGTGATGGCGTCCACCGCCTGTTCCTGCTCGGGCGACAGCTGGCCCAGCTTGCCACGGGCGCGCTCGATCTCTGCCTGGCGGATGTTCTCCATGTGCTCCTGGAGGGAGACGATCGTGGGAACCACGCTGAGGGTCTTCAGGCGGTCCTGGAAACGGCGGACCTCGTCGGTGACGATGGCCTCGGCGCGGTCGGCTTCGCGTCGGCGGTCCGCGATGTGCTGGGCGGACACCTGCTGCAGGTCGTCGATGTCGTAGACAAAGATGCCGTCCAGCTTATTCATCTCCGGATCGACGTCGCGCGGGACCGCGATATCGATGAAGAACATGGGGCGGTTCTTTCGCCGGTGCAGGAAGGCCTCGCCATGCTCGCGGCGGAAGATGAAATGCGGTGCTCCCGTGGAACTGATGACGATGTCGGCCTTGTCCACGGTGTCGTAAAGCTGCTCGAAAAGGACGGCCTGGCCGCCGAACGCCTCCGCCATGTCCTGGGCTTTCTCGTAGGTGCGGTTGGAGACCAGGATCTGCTCCGCCCCGTGGGCCAGGAGGTGGCGGGCGGCGAGCTCACTCATCTTGCCGGCGCCGACGAGATAGACCACCTTGCCGCCCAGCTCCCCGAAGATCTTCTTGGCCAGATCGACGGCGACGGATGCGACCGAGACCGCCGAGGTCCCGATCTGGGTCTCGCTGCGGATGCGCTTGGCGACAGCGAACGCGCGGGTCACCAGCGCGTCAAGATGCGAGTTGACAGCCCCCACGGCGCGAGCCGCCGTGTAAGCCTCTTTGACCTGGCCGAGGATCTGGGGCTCGCCGACGATCATGGAATCGAGGCTGGAGGCCACTCGGAAGAGGTGGCGCACCGCATCGTCGTCGCGGTACTCGTAGAGATATTTTTCGAACTCCGTAGGATCGACCGCGAAGTATTCACGGATGAAGCCGCGCAGGTCGGCCTCGCCGCCGTTCTCGGCGTGGGCGAGGAACTCGACGCGGTTGCAAGTGGAGAGGATGAGCCCCTCCGTGATCCCGGGATACCGGCACAGGCTTTGCAGGGCGTCGGGGAGCCGCGATTCGGGGATGGCAAAGCGCTCGCGCACTTCGACCGGCGCGGTCCTGTGATTGACGCCGATGAGCCGGAATTTCATCGTTCGACGAATTTGTGCACGGCGCTGAAGTTGTTCGCCACCCAGACCACTAGCGCCGTGGTGAAGGCGAAGGCCGAAACGTAGGCGGCGCGACGTCCGCGCCACCCGGCGTTCCACCGCATGTAGAGCAAGACGACGTACACCGCCCACATCAGGACCGAGAGGACGATCTTGGGGTCACGGAAGTAGGTCGGGCCGAAAGTGGACTGTGCGATCACCGCACCCGCGATCAGACCGAAGGTCATGAACGGGAACCCGAGCAGCAGGGAGCGGTAGCCGATCTGGTCGATCGTCTCCAGCGCCGGCAGCCGCGAAATCAGCCCGCTGATCTGCTTGGCTTTGAGCGTCCGCTGCTGGAGCAGGTACAGCAGGCTGGCGGCGAAGCTGAAGAACAGGGCCGCGTAGCCGGTAAAGATCAGGGCGACGTGGATGAAGATCCATCCGCTGCGCAACAGCGGCGAACTGAACTGCGGCGGTTGCTGTCCCACCGCGGCGGAAAACGTGAGCAGGAAGACGACGGGAAAGATGAAGATCCCGAAGGCGTTGTTGCGCGAGCGCAGAAACGCGCCGAAAACGAACACCATCAGGAGGAACCCGAGGAGCGACTCGGAATTATGGATGGATGCCGGAAAAACGCGCCCCGCCTGCACGAACCCTTCGGTCAGCGAGACGAAGTGGAAGACGAAGCCGAGTCCCATGACCGGCATGATGATGCGCGAGAGCGACTCATTGCGGCGGGTAAGAGCGATGAATGCGTGGAGCAAACCCAAGCCGTAGAAGGCTGTCGCTACCCTGAGCCAAAGAAGCGGCATATCCGTAACCTTAGCATCTCCGATGAGCGCAGAACTCACTGTGACCTGCGTCACAGCAACCTGTGTTTAGAGAACACCCGATTATAGGCTGCGGTGCGTACCTCGGCAGGCAATTCCGGCCGCGCCAGAGGCTCCGTAAGCTGTGTCCAGCCGGGTCTGAACCCGGACCCGGAGGATTCATGCGCGCTGCGGCCCTGCTCTCCATCCTGGCGCTTCTCAGCTGCCGGCCCGCCTGGGCGGATACGCCGGAGAACGAGGTGCGGGCGGTCATCACCGCCTTCCAGGACGGCATGCGCGACCGCAACGTGGCCCACGTGCAGAAGACCGTCGGCAATGACGTTGTGTCGATCCTGGAGGGCTCACGACGTGACGGCTGGGAGGAGTTCCGTGACCGCCGCCTGGTGCCCGACTTCGCGCACCCTGCCCCGGCATCCCGGTGGGAGATCGTGAGGCTGAGCGCTTCGGCAGATATCGCCTGGGCTTACACCAAGACCACGCTCTCTTCCGCCGCCAAGGGCGATATGGTGATGTGGACGGTGTTCGTGCTGGAGCGGCGGGGCAAGGAATGGAAGATCGTGATGGTGGACCAGTCCTCCGGACGCCCGCATCCCGCGCCGGGGAAAAAGCCGCGCCGGCGCTAGCCCAGGTCCAACGACGACAGGACCGCTTCGATATTGCCCCCGTCGATCACCAACCGCAGATGCTCGCGGATGTTTTCGACCACGTCGAAGGCCTGGAACAGACGTAACTTGGCTGCGGCGTACTGTTCCGGATCGGTGAGCAGACGGCCGTGCTGCCCGGCCCAGACATCCAGCCCCTCCTGCTTCAGAAAGACGCTGGTGCCGTACATCGTCTTGCGGTCTGGAGTGATGTCGAAGATGAACTCGGTTGCGGGTGCGTCGGGGTCGTTTTCCAGCGCAGTCCGTTTCCCCACGAAGTAGTACTGGTACACGTAGCCGGTCGTCCCCGTGTATGTCTTCATGCGGCGGACGGTCGGCGGGTGGTTGCTGCTGCTCAAGGAATCCTCGGCTACTTCGACATCCAGACTTCCAGGTTTTGGTGCTCGGCTGACTGGATGATGTGCGGGGTGACCAGGACAAGGAGCTCGTCGGAAGCCTTCTCGTCGATTTCCTCACTGGCTATCAGGCCGAGGCCGACGACCTGTCCGAGACCCGGCAAGCCGGTCAGCGAACGCTGTTCCGACCGCGTGACATATCCCACCATGAGAGCGGTCTCGCCATTCTTCAGGTTGATGGTCCCATCGTACTCGCGGTTGGCGATGACGGGAATGCCATTGAAGGTCTGGCTCCCAAGGGCACGGATGTGCATCTCCATCTTTAGGGTCACGTCGGAGGTCGCGTGAATCTGTGGGGTCGCCTTCACGGTCAGCCCCAGGTCCTCGAAGGTGAACGAGGGAAACGCCGCCTGGAACGAGTTGTTCTGAATGACCTGGGCGATCTGCGGGGTGTTGAAGATGGGGCTGAAGCTGGCGTTCAAGATAGGATAGCGGGTGCCGATCAGAATGCTGGACGTGTCACCCTGCCGGGCGCGCATGGTCAAATGCTCCAGGCTCTTGACCGTGCTCTGGTTGAAGTTCACCGCGATTTTAGCGGGCTTGATGGCAAGGCCCATCAGCGTGATGCCACCGCCAAAGGTAGCGACCGGATTGGAGAGGATCGAGTTCGCCTGGTTCTGAAGCTGCGCCAGCAAACCTTGGATTGCCTGAGAGTTTGCCTGGTTGATGCCGCCGCCGCTAAACAATTGATTGATGAGGTCCTGGATGTTGGGCTGATTCTGCAACTGGCTCAGCACGTTGCTGAGATTGAAGAGCGTGTATTGCAGCGGCAACGTGACCCCGAGGTCTCGCAATGCGTCGGTGCTGATCTCGTACACCTGAATGTCGAGCATGACCTGCGGCGGCCCGCCGGAGAGTCCCTCCAAGAACCGGCTGGCGGCTTCCACAGTGTCTCTGGGCGCGCGGATGGTGAGGATCGACTTGTTCGCCTGGGTGGAGATGTGCCGGATATCGAACACCGCCCGCAGCATGTTCTGAAGTTCGGTCAGCGCTTGGGGCGACGTGGCGTCGGAGACGTAGAAGCTGCGCAGCGACATTCGCTCGAAGCGACGCCGGTTCTCGGGAGTGTCGGAGGCCACCAGGAACTGGTTCTCGGAAACGGGCACCCAGAAGATCTTGCCCAGCTTGCCCGCCACGAACATCGCCTGGTAGAAGCCGAGACCCGGGACATCGACCTTGGCCTGCTTCGCCTGGAACGAATCATCGAAGAAGACGGTGACGTTGAATGTCAAGGCGATGGCCTCGATCAGTCCGCGCGTGTCTCCCTTGTAATGGAAGCTGGCGGTCACGGGACGCGGTTGGAGCTGGACATCATCCACCGAGGCGGCCAAGCGCAGCGCGGGTGACGACTGGGGCGACTCCTCGCCAAGAGCGTCGCGCATGCGCTGCAAAGCAAAGTCATTCTTCGGATCGAGCTCCAGGGCGGTCCGGAACTCGGCCAGCGCCTCCACCTGCTGACGGTTCAGCATGTATCCATTGCCGCGCTGGAGGGCGTCGTACACAAGCTGCTGGCGGACGATCTCGCGAGCGGTCGCGTACTCGACGTTGTCGGGGACCAGGCGTGAGGCGTGGTTGAATTCGTCGAACGCCTCCTCGGTCTGATCGTTGTCGCGCAGCCGGACGCCTCGGGTGAACGCTTTGCGAGCCTGCTTCTGATCCTCGGGGGAAGCGACGCAGCTGCCGCCATCCGCGGCGGGGCAGGCTGGCTTGGTCGTATCCGCAGACCATGCCGGGAGCGCCAGCGCCAGGAACAGGAAAGTGGAGAGCCTCCGCATGTTTTGCGATTGTACCGCGAGACAGAGGGGCCCGGGTCAGGAGGTCGCGAGCAGGTCGCTACAGCAGTTGAAGCATGCGTCGGGGGCGTACTCTGGCATCACTCTCCCCGTAACACCAGCCGCTCGATGGAGCGAGCCCGCCCCGTGGCCTCATCACAATCGATGACCACGGCGCAGAGGCGCACATCGCCGGTTGCGGGCTCGAACTTGGCCGGCATGTTGGTGAGGAAGCGCTGCAAAATCATTTCCTTTTCCACACCGATGACGCTGTCGTAGGGGCCGGTCATGCCCACGTCGGTGATATACGCCGTCCCTTTCGGCAGCACTCGCTCGTCCGCGGTAGGCACGTGCGTGTGGGTGCCGACCACGGCGGTCACACGTCCGTCCAGGAACCATCCCATGGCAATCTTCTCGGAAGTCGCTTCGGCGTGCATGTCCACCAGCACGACCTTGGCTTTGATGCCGGAGAGCAGGGCGTCCGCGGTGCGGAAGGGATCGTCGTTGCCCCCCATGAATACGCGCCCCTGGAGATTCAGGATGGCATACGGCACGCCGGACGCGGTGGCGCCTTCGAAAAGGCCGTGGCCTGGGGCGCCGGCGGGATAGTTTGCCGGCCGCAAAACGCGACGCGCGCGACTCTTCAAATCTCCATCCGCCGACTTCAAGTACGGCATGATCTCCTTCTTGTCCCAGATATGATTGCCGGTGGTCAGGACGTCGATGCCGAGGCCGAGAAGCTCCTCGGCGATGGATGGAGTGATGCCGAAGCCGGCCGCAGCGTTCTCGGCATTGGCGATCACGAGATCCGCGCGGCGGGTCTGGGCGATGTCGCGGATGTGGTCCCGCACCACGTTGCGGCCCGGCCGCCCGAAAATGTCGCCTACGAAAACGATGCGCACTCTGGTCTGCTCCGCTCTCCACCGAGGCTTTCAGATTCGATGGTACCACGCGGGATTCGACGCCCCGTGGCGGGCGCTCAGGCGCCGGCGGCAGAGGAAGGAGCGGCTTCGGCGGCGCGCTTCACTTGCTCGAGCATAGCCCGGCGAATAAGGCCGGAGAACGGTTTGACCACCGTCCAATAGGTGCGGAAATTGCGCAACGCGGCTCGCCCGTAGCACTTCACACGCGTCTCGGTGGAAAGAAAGCAGCCGGATCCGTGCGGCTCGATCGCAAAGTTCCAGGCCACCTTGGCGTAGCCCGGCCGGCAGAAAGGAACGAAGTCGGACGGGGCGAGATCGAAGCACCGGCCGCCATCGGGACGCCAGAATCGGCCCGCTAGGCCGATCACGATCTCCTGATTCGGGGACTCCGCGAGCTCCACGAAGCCGGTTCCCGCCAAGCGCTCCTGCAGCGGTCGTTTCTGGCCGCGGCGCAATAGCCGTCCAGAGCGCACGGACATGAGGATGCGTACCAGCAAGGAACCCGCGAGGTCGGACGAGAGCAGGGCGCGCCAGGTCTCTTCCGCCGAGGCCCGGATTCGCACCCGGTGGGACGCATGGACGTCGTACTCGGGCATCTGCTCGTCGATCCTCATAGCACTACTTTAGCGGGCGAACTCGACCGTGCGCAGGAAATCGTAATTCCCAGAGGGACTGACGGCCACATCTTTCAGCCGGCCGGAATGCACCACGACGTTGTCGTAATACCAAAGGTTGATGTACGGCAGGTCCGTGGCGACGATGCGCTGGACCTCGGCATAGATCTGGCGGCGCTTGGCCTGGTCCAGTTCGCGGCGGCCTTCATCGATGAGAGCGTCCACGCGCGGGTTGGAATAGTAGCCGCGATTGGCGCGCTTGGGCGGCGTGCTGGTGGAATAAAAGACGTGCTCGAAGATGTCGGGGTCCTCGTTGCCGCCGATCCAGCGGAGCGAAAACAGTTGGAAGGCGCCCTTCTGCACATCGGCATAGAAGGTGGCGAATTCGAAGGTGCGGATGTCGAGCGCGATCCCCACCTCGCGAAGCTGTTCCTGGAGCACCGCGGCGAACAGGCGCGTGGATTCTTCGGTCGAGGTTTTCAGGGTCAGGTGAAAGCGGATGCCGTCGGGGCCGGGGCGATATCCAGCCTGGTCGAGGAGCCGGCGGGCGCGCGCCGGGTCGTGCTCGTAGGTGGGCACGTCAGCGTTATAGGCCCAGTGCTGGGGCGGCAGGATGCTGGAGGCCGGACGAACCTGGTCGCGCCACAAGGAATGGATCATGGGCCGGCGATCCATGGCGTAGGCGAGTGCCTGGCGGACGCGGACATCTTTCAGGATGGGGTCGCGCAGATTTATGGCGAGGTAGCTGTACACCGTCCCTGGTGATTGCTGAATCACTACGCCGGCTTCCTGTTTGAGCGCCGCAATCATGTCGGCTGTGAGCGAGGTGAGGGCGATGTCGGCGGAACCCTTGCGCAGCTCCAGCGCCCGGGTGGTGGTGTCCGGAACGACCAGAAAATCCACGCGGCGGATCTTCGGCTTGTCGCCCCAGTAGCTGTCATTGCGTTCCAGCACTACTTCCCTGTCCTGATCCAGACGAACGAAACGGAACGGTCCGCTGCCAATGGGGCGCGTGTTGAATCCGCGGGCGCTGCCGTAAGGGACGATTCCGATGGCCCCGTCCGAGATGTTCCACAACAGGGTCGCGAAAGGTTCCTTCAGATGGAAAATGACGGTGTAATCGTCGGGCGCGTCGATTCGGTCGACCGTGCGGTAGGTGCTCGCCTTAGGGCTGATGACCGTCCCGTTCATGACGCTGTCGAAGCTCCACTTCACATCGCGAGCGGTCAGGGGGCGGCCGTCGTGGAAGCGGACGCCGTGGCGCAGATGAAAGACATAGGTGACCGGGTCCGGGATCTCCCAGCTCTCCGCCAGGCCGGGGCGAAGGTTGAAGTGCTCGTCGCGCACCAGGAGAGCGTCGAAGATCAGCTTGTAGATTCGCTCGGACTGCGCGTCCGTGCCCACCCGGGGGTCGAGGTTCGCAGGGCTGGATTCAATGATCATCACCAGCGTGTTGGGATCGGGTCGCTCGGCACAGGAGGTCAGCAACAAGCATGCCACGAACGATAAGAACAACCACGGAAGAACCGGAGGACGCAGACGGAGAAAACACAAAAGGAATCCTCCGAGCCCCCCGCCTCCCCCGCGGTGAACTCCAGCCTGTTCACACATACGAAACCTTGCCTAGGATGGTGGGCTCTTGTGCGCCTGTGGCTGCTGGGATATTTCCTGGCCGTCGCCGCCATGTCTGGTACGCCAGGACGGCGAAGGCAACGGCCTCCTTTGCTACCGAGGGGACGCCGAAGTCTTCGGGATCGCGCAGGCGGAGACCGAGCGGGACGATCTCGGCTTCGATCATGCGCATGAGGGTCTTGTTCCTGGCGCCGCCGCCGGTCGCGATGTAGTCGCGGTAATGACCGGGGTCGGTCCCGCGAACGAGGCGCCCTCGATGCAAGCGGCGAGAAGACGGCAATACGAAGCGGCGCACCGCCCCGGCGATGGTGCGAGCGGTGAGCGCCGTTGCGGTGGCCACCATGTCTTCCTGCGGCGCTCGGCCTCGGAGGCGCAGGAAGCGCGTGACGAACTCGCGCCCGAACTGCTCCCGGCCGGCGGTCTTGGGCGGTTTCCTGCGGAAGAAGGGGTGGCGGAGTGCTTCGCGCAGAACACTTTCCAGAACTTTGCCGCGGGCGGCGATGCGGCCATCCCGATCGTAGGGGACGCCAAAGAGCTGATTTGTGACGGCGTCGATGACCATGTTACCGGGACCGGTATCGAAGGCGATGACCTGCTCAAGCGTCGCGCGGGCAGGTATGGCGGTCAGGTTGGCGATGCCTCCGATGTTCTGCACGATGCGGCCGCGGCGACGATGGCGATAGACGAGGTAGTCGAGGAACGGAACCAGTGGCGCGCCCTTGCCTCCGGCGGCCATATCCGCAGGGCGGAAATCGGAAACTACGGGAATGCCAGTACGCGCGGCGAGCACCGCGCCCTCGCCTGTCTGCCAAGTGCAGGCGAGCTTGCGTCCCAGGAACGGCGCGGGTTCGCCCTGGTGGTAAAGGGTCTGGCCGTGACAGCCGATCAGTTCCACGTCGACGCGTGCGCGCCTCTGGGCCCGGAGCACAGCGTCGGCGTAGAGCTCCCCGAGAAGGAAATTCAGGCGCGCGAGGTCGGCCACGCTTGCCTGGCGGGCGTTCATCGTACTCAGAATCATGCGGCGGATCGCCGATGGGTAGGGGAACTCGCTGTGGGCGAGAACCTCGAACCGGGTGTGCAGGCCGCGTCCGAAGCAGCGGGCGATGGCCACGTTGATGCCATCCGCCGAGGTACCGCTCATCACTCCGGCGACGATCACGAGGTCGCCTCACGGACTGTTTCTGTGAATCGGGACATCGCTTCCCGCAGCTTGCGTAGCTTGCGATCGGACGGCGCCGACGGGAATCGGCGCAATTCCCTTTCGTGATTCTTGAAGTCAAGGACGCGGCGGGCGGCTAGCCGCACCTGCTCCGCGAACTTCCTGTCTCGCTCCGCCTCGTGCACGACCGCGCGGTAGGCCGCCCAGACGTGCTCCTCGTTGTGACAAACCAGGAACATGTCGGCGCCCGCACGGATGCTTTCGACGGCTGCATGCTCGATGGATCCGGCCGCAAGAACGCCTCCCATCTCCAGGTCGTCAGAGACCACCAGACCCCGATAGCCGATCTTCTTCCGAAGAATGTCGGTGATCCACTTGCGCGAGATCGAGGCAGGCGTGCGGTCGCCGGTCACGTCGGGGTAGGCGGCGTGGGCAACCATGATGAAGGGCAGATTCTTGTGCAGCTTTCGGTATGGGTAGAGGTCCTCATTCCACAGCCGCCGCCATTTCTTCGGGACCATCGGCAGTTCGTGATGGGTGTCCAGGGTCGCCTCACCGAGACCCGGGAAATGCTTCCCGCATCCCAGGATCCGCGCCTCGCCAAGTCCTTTCAGAAACTCTTTCACGTAGGTGACGGTCTCCTTGGGCTTGGCCGACACTGTGCGCGACGTGAGCACGCCGCGCGAAGGCTCGCAGCCGAGATCCAGCACCGGCGCGAAGTCCACGTTAAAACCCAGCGCACGGCATTCCTCCCCGATCAGGAGTCCATGCCGGCGAAAAGCCTTCTTGCTCCCGGTGGCGAATACGTCGGCCGCTGCCGGAGCGGAAGCAACCACGTCCTTGAGCCGGTCCACCGTGCCGCCCTCCATGTCCACGCACAGAAACATGGGCGTGCGCGCCAGCGAACGTGTCTCATTCAGCAGTTCCCACGTCTGCCGCGGCTCCACGATGTTGCGTGCGAACAGGATGATCCCGCCGGGCTTCAGGGTGCTGATCGCCGTGCGGAGGCCAGCACTGATTCCCGCACCATCGAAGCCGAAGATCAGAAGCTGCCCGACTTGCTCGCGGAGATCAGACATGAGCCGAATCTACTCGGCCTGCCCGGAATCGCAAGGCCAATCCCAATAGAGGCAGCAGGATTGCTAACGCAGCAGCGAGATAGGCTCCGACGAAGTAACGATGTCCTGCTTCTTTCAAAATTGCCGGACCAACGTATGGATCGCGAAGTTCATCTGTAATCATGTATGCAAACACTATTGCGAGCGGTAACGCAAACAGTCCAGTCCAGGCTCTCCACCGACAAAGAACGAACCCAACAACGCCTGTCGATCCGCACACTAGGAAAAACCACCACAGCGCAGGCTCCTTGTCCATCACTTCGAAAATCAGGGATGCAATCACGTCTCACCCCAATTGCTTCTTGAGTTCGTGCAGCAGATTGAGGGCCTCGAGCGGGCTCAGGCGGTCGAGGTCGGTGGCCTTGATGCGGTCCACAATCTTCTGCGTGAGCGGGGTGAACATGGTGAGCTGCATGGAGGGCGGCGCGACTTCGTCGTTCGCCAGGTGGGCCGTGACGCGCTGCTCGGCGTCCTCGTGCTCCTTCAGCACCTCCCGTGCGCGCTCCACTACCTCGATGGGCAACCCGGCCAACTTCCCGACCTCGATGCCGTAGCTGCGGTCGGCGGCCCCGGGCTCGACTTTGCGCAGGAAGATGATCCCGCCGGCGCTCTCCTTCACCGAGACGTGATAGTTCTTCACGCCCGAAAGTCGCTCCGCCAACTCGGTCAGTTCGAAGTAATGCGTAGCAAACAGAGTTTTGGCGCGCGTGCGCGCGTGGATGTACTCGATCGCTGCCCAAGCAATTGCCAGGCCGTCGTAGGTGGCGGTCCCACGGCCCACCTCGTCGAGCAGGATGAGTGAGCGGGGCGTGGCCGTGTTGAGGATGGCGGCGGTTTCGGTCATCTCGACCATGAACGTGGAGCGGCCGCGCGCCAGGTTGTCGCTGGCCCCGATGCGGGTGAAGATGCGGTCCACTACGCCCAGGCGGCAGCGCGATGCGGGCACGAACGAGCCCATCTGCGCCATGATCGCGATCAGGGCCGCCTGGCGAAGATAGGTGCTCTTGCCGCCCATGTTGGGGCCGGTCAAGATCAGGATGGACTGCGTGGTCGAGTTCAGGAAGAGGTCATTGGGCACGAAGCGGTCGGCCGACTGCATGATCTCCTGGCGCTCGATGACCGGGTGGCGTCCCTGCACGATCTCGAGGTCGGCGGTTTCGTCAAACTCCGGCCGGCAATAGTCGCGGTTGGCGGAGAGGTGAGCAAAACAGGCGATCACATCCACCTCGGCCAGCGCCAGCGCGGTCTGCCGGATCCGCTTGGCCTGCCCGGCGATGAATCCCCGCAGCTCGGCGAAGATCCGCCGCTCTATCTCGACGATCTTCTCCTGCGCTTCGAGAATCTTTGTTTCGTATTCCTTCAGTTCGGGCGTAGTGAAGCGCTCGGCGTTGACCAGGGTCTGCTTGCGCTCATAGTCGGCAGGGGCCAGGTGCAGGTTGGGCTTGGAGATCTCGATGTAGTAGCCGAAAACGCTGTTGAATTTTACCTTTAGGGAGCCGATGCCGGTGCGTTGGCGCTCGCGCTCCTCGATGCGCGCGATGTACTGCTTGCTGTTGCGGTTGAGGTCGCGGAGCTGGTCGAGTTCCGCATCCACACCGGCACGGACGACGCCTCCCTCGGCGAAAGAGAGTGGCGGCTCGTCCACCAGCGTGTGCTCGATCAGATCACTGACATCCCGTAGCTCGTCGAGCAGGCCGTGCAACGCTGCTAGACGTTCGGCGCTGAGGCGGGCGACGGCGGCGCGAATGTTGGGAACGCGGCGCAGTGATCCCGCCAGCGCAAGCAGGTCACGCGGGTTGGCCGACTCCAACGTCACCTTGCTCAGGAGCCGCTCGAGGTCGAGTACGCCGTCCATGGCGCGCCGCAACTCCTCGCGCGCGATCGTTTCCCGGACCTGCACCTCCACGGCGTCGAGACGTCGGCGGATCTCCCCAGCGTCGATCGCAGGGCGCAGCATCCACGCCCGCAGCAGGCGCTTGCCCATGGGAGTGATGGTGGCGTCCAGGGTCCGGAACAGGGTGACATCGTCGCTGGTGCCGGCGAAGAGCGGCTCGATCAGTTCCAGGTTGCGCACGGTGACGGCGTCCAGCACCAGGCAATTCTGGCGTTCGTAGTAGCCGATGCGGTCCACGTGGTCGAGCGTGCCCCGCTGGGTGGAACGGATATAGTGCAGCACCGCGCCGGCGGCCGTTGCCGCCGCCGCACGGGCGGCGAGGCCAAAGCCTTCGAGCGAGAGCACACCGAACTGGTTTTCCACCAGCGGTATTGCGTGATCGGGTGCGAAGACCCAATCGTCAAGCGGGGTCTCGGCAAACGTGGCGCCCACGCGTTCCGTCCTGCGCTCGAACAGCGGCAGCGAGGAAGCGTAGAGCACTTCCCGGGGGCGCAGGGTCTGGAGTTCTTCCCAGACGCGGCGCTCGGCGTCGTCGCCGCTGAACTCGGTGGCGCGAAACTCCCCTGTCGAGAGATCGAGGGCGGCAAATCCGACCGCCTCCCCGACACGGGCCAGAGCGGCAAGGAAATTGTTCTCTTCCGAACTGAGAGAGGCGTCGGCCGCAGTGCCCGGCGTGACCACGCGCGTCACTTCCCGGCGCACGATACTCTTGGCTTTGCGCGGATCCTCCATCTGGTCGCAGATGGCGACCTTGTAGCCCTTGCGGATGAGCTTCGCCAGGTAGCCCTCGGCGGCATGGTAGGGCACGCCGCACATGGGCACGGCGATGCCCTTCTCCTTGTTGCGAGAAGTGAGGGTGATCTGGAGTTCGCGGGCTGCGATCACCGCATCTTCAAAAAAGAGCTCGTAGAAATCTCCCAGCCGGAAGAAGAGGAGCGCGTTGGGATGCTCCTTCTTGATGGCGGCGTACTGCCGCATGAGCGGAGTGGACGGCTCGGTCATCGCGCGGGCAACAGGGGCCGGTGCGCGGATTATAACAAGTCGCTGGTCTATGCTCTCAGATCGATCGCCGGCATTGGCGTGATGCGCTATGCGGTGTGTAAACTAATCGCCGCAAAGATCAAGGACCAATGACCGAAGTCTATGGAACTCCGTAAAGACCCCATCACACGTTCCTGGGTCATCACGGGCGATGACCCTGCGGAGCTTGAGCCCCTGAGCGAGCAGGCGTGCCTGTACTGCGCCAACGCTCCCAAACAACCCCACGTGATTTCCTCCATGCCATCGCTGGACGGGGGGCCGTGGTCGGCGCGCGCGGTGGTGCACCCAAAGGCGCTCTACCACGTCGAAGGGGACCCGCAGCGTCGCGGTGAGGGCCTGTACGACCGCATGCGGACCGTTGGGGCGCACGAGGTGCTGGTGGAAAACCCGCGACACGATGGCTGCCTGTGGAGCGCTAGCGACCCCGAGATCGAGCAGTTCCTGTTGCTGGCGGCCCATCGCATCGCGGACCTGAAACGCGACCGGCGCTTTAAGCACGTCACCATCTTCAAGAACCACGGAGCCGCCTCGGGGCAGGAGTTTCATCATCCGACCTCGCAACTGACAGCCACCACCTTCGTGCCGCGGCGGGTGCTCTACGAGCTGCGCGCCGGCCGTGAATACTTTGCCCAGAAAGAACGCTGCGTATTCTGCGACATCCTGGCGCAGGAGGAGCAGAGTGCGGTGCGCGTGGTCGAGGCACGAGGCGATTACATCGCCACTTGCCCGTACGCGCCGCGCGTGCCCTACGAGACCTGGCTCATGCCGCGCGTGCACGAAGCGTCGTTCGAGCGCATGGCTCTCTCCAAGCCGGGCACGCTCCGCGACATGGCGGCTCTGCTACGGCGCACACTCACGCGCATGCGAACAATCACCGAGGACTTCCACATGGTGCTTCACACTTCGCCTAACACCCTGCACAAGTCCGAGGTGCTCGACTACTGGAAGACCATCGACGACGACTACCACTGGCACATCGAGATCCTACCCATCCTGGACAAGAAATCGAAGTCTTATACGTTCAAAGAGGTGTACTTCACGCCGGTGACATCGGAGACGTCGGCGCGACGCATGCGCGAGGCCTCGCCGGGCGCCTAGCGACTCCCGCGTTGAGGCGAAAGCCGGCGTGAGCCGCTTTTACTGGTCGGGCTCAGATGCGGCAGGCGCTCGTATCTTTTGTCCCTCACTGGCTTCGAACTCGACCAGCTTTTTCAGGGTCTCGTAGGGGATCTGGCCCAGGTTCTGGATCTTTCGGCCGTTGATGAACAGCGTGGGTGTCCCTGAGACGCCGAGCGCCTTGCCCAGCGCCATCGAAGTTCGCACCTCCGCCTTGGCTACGTCAGAGACGACACAACGGGCGACGGCGACCCCATCCAGCCCGGACGCATTGACCAGTTCCTTGAGCTTGTCGCTGGCATTCGCCTGGGTGATGTCGAGCTGGTGGTCATAGACGGAGCGGATGAAGGTCCAGAAGGTGCGGGGCTTGCGCTGCGCTACGCAGTGGGCGAAGGACGCTGCCTTGAACGCCCAGGGGTGGAGCGCCTCCAGCGGGAAATGCTGGAATACGAGGCGCGCGGTGGGCACCTCAGCGAGAAGACGGTCGATCAGCGGTTGTGCCGCCTTGCAGTTCGGACATTGCAGGTCGCTGAACTCGACAATGGTCACGGGGGCCTTCGCGTCGCCGATCGAAGGTCCTTGGGCCTCGCGCGCCAAACGAGCCCGGTCGTCCGCGAAAGGATCGTCGCCGAAGGGCAGCGCCTCGCCGACGATCGCATGTCGTCCGTCTTGGGACACGAATAACTGCGTGAGCCGGCCTTCCCCCTCTCCGACCCGCAGGACCACCAGCGCCATCCCGGGAACTTCAGACTCGGCGATAGACAGGATCGTCCATTTGACGTTGGGGTCGTAGCCGAACATGCGATGCATGTAGGCGTTCACCGTATCTTGGGTGGGGAGGAGAACAGGCGGAGGCGAGGAAGGGGATCTCTTCTTCCCGCCTTCTTGCGCGAGAGTTGCGGACAAAAGCACAAGCACGGAGACGGCCAGGCAAAGAAGACGTCGCATGAGATCCCTTCCTCAGAGTTCGGATTTCTGGGCGATGGGGAAGCGCCGGCCGGCGCCGAACGCCTTTTCCGTGATCTTCAACCCGGGTGCGGCCTGCTGCCGCTTATACTCGCTGCGCTCGACCATCCGGATGACCGAGCGCACCACTGCGATATCGAACCCGTGGTCGCCTGCAATCTGCTCCGGCGTCCGGCATGACTCGACGTAGTCTTCCAGGATGACGTCGAGGATATCGTAGGGCGGGAGGGTATCCTGATCCGTCTGGTCCGGCCGTAGCTCGGCCGACGGAGCCTTCTCCAGCGTGTCCTGGGGAATCACCGGCCGGCGAGCGTTCACATAACGGCTGAGGCGGTACACCAGGGTCTTGGGCACATCGGAAATGACCGCCAGCCCCCCCACCATGTCGCCATACAGCGTGCAGTAGCCTACACCGAGTTCCGACTTGTTGCCCGTGCTCAGTACGAGGGCGCCGAACTTGTTGGAGAGCGCCATCAGGACGGTCCCCCGGATGCGCGACTGGAGATTTTCCTCCGTCACGTCTTCTTCCCTGCCCGCAAAGACCGGTTTCAGCAACTCGCAGTAGGCGTCGAAGACCTCCGTGATGCGCACCACTTCGAAACGGATTCCGAGGTTGGAGGCGAGAGTGCGCGCGTCGTCGATACTGCCGCGCGAGGAGTAGGGACCCGGCATGCTGACGCCGGTCACGTTTTCCGCTCCTAGCGCATCGACAGCCAGACACGCGGTCAACGCGGAATCGATGCCGCCACTCAAGCCGATGATCACCCGGGCGAAGCCGCACTTGCGCACGTAGTCGCGCGTACCCAGCACCAACGCAGCGTAGGCGCTGGCTTCGATCCCTTCCACCTGCGGATGAATGTCCCCGATCAGCGTATCGGTGTCAAAACAAACCAGGTCCTCCTCGAAGGAGCTGGCCTGCGCGACGACGTGTCCGTCCGGCGCGGCGACAAAGCTGGAGCCGTCGAAGACTAGGCTGTCGTCGCCGCCCACCTGGTTGACAAAGACCACCGGCACCTTGTACGTGGTGGCGATGGTCTGCAGCATCTTGAATCGCAGTTCCCTCTTGCCGATGTGAAACGGCGAAGCCGATACGTTCAGCAGGAAGGTCCCTCCCGCACCCAGCAGCCGCTCGACCGGGTCCACGCTGTAGAGCCGCTTGTGCCAGAAATGCTTATCGTTCCACGCATCCTCGCAGATGGTCAGGGCAAGCCGATGGCCGCAGAACGGGAGCAATTCCTGCCTCGAGGCGGGAGCGAAGTAGCGGACTTCATCAAACACGTCGTAGGTGGGCAGGAGCATCTTCGACTGGACGAACTCAACGCGCCCATCGCGGAGCAGCGCAGCCGAGTTCATGACCGACTTGCCGGTCTCTGTCTTGGCGGGAGTCACCAGCCCGCATATCACGGAGATACCGCGCGTGGCCTCGGCCACCTTCCGGGCCATCTCCTGGTTCTTGGCGACGAAGCTGGGCTTCTCGACGAGGTCGCGAGGCGGGTAGCCGCAGATCGCGAGTTCCGGAAAGACAACCAGGCTGGCGCCGGCTTGACGCGCCTGCTCAGAGACCTGGATGATTTTGGCCGCGTTGCGATCGAAATCCCCGACCGTGGGGTTGATCTGGCCCAAGGCGATCTTCACTGCACCAGTGTAAGACCCAGGGCACGGGACGCCAACCGCAAGTGGCGATTACCGTGGAGGAGGCGGAGGGCCTCCGGGCTCCCCGGGCTGAGGCGTACCGGGCCGAGCGTCGGGGTCGTGTGAGATGTCGCCCGGCTTGCGCGGCGCTGGTGGGTTCGCCGTCGCGCCGGTTCCTTCCGCCTCCTCGCCGGGACGACGCAACGTGGGCGCTGTGGCCGGAGGAGGCGCGGGCTTGGTTGCCGCCTGCTGGGTCTCCTGCCGGAGATCAATCTCCTTCGCCGTGCGGACAGCTTTCTGGCCGTCCACGCTCATGATCTCCACTCGCGCGACCTCATCTGCGACGAAGCGGATGAACTTTACCTCCTGGGGCGGCTCGCCGTAGATCCATTCCTCGTACTCGGTCGCGCCTTCCTTCTCACGCACTTTCCGGGGAGGCCGACCGATGGAGTAGAGCACCATCTGCCGGTTCATCCCTACCAGCACCTGATGGTTCTTGATGGCATCCCTGGCCTTGGACGGGATGGCCTCGAGGTAGGCCTCAAACGACGACATGGCGTGGAAGTCGAACACCCCGGCGAGCCGTTCTTTCAGTTCGTCCGCCGTGATCTGAGGAACGAACTTGTCGAATTGCAGCGCGACGAACGATCCCCACGCCTGTTCATCCGGCTGCGGCGCAACAGGCGTGCTGCCCCCAGCGCCTCCGACCTCGAGGTTGTGATACCACTTCCTCTTGTGCTTGGGACCGCCATTGATCTCAAAGATGATCACCTTGTCCTTGATGATCAGGTTGCTGATGCGGACGCGATCTCCCGGCTTGGCCGCAGGGCCATGGACGGCCACTAGCTGCTCGAGATCCTTGCCGTCGGGTACCAGCTTCCCTCTGGGCGTGATGGTCAGCCCTTGTGTGCCCATGGGGAACGGCTTGCGGATGTAAACCAATTCTCCGTTGAGGGCCCGGATGATGTCGAACCGGCCGGTCTGGCTGATGGGATGCGACCCTTGGTTCTTGTTCTTGCCTTTGTCCGCCCAGGCCATGCCGAGGAAGAGAAGCACGAAAATAGCAATCAAGGCTGGGTGACGGGGCATAAACGGCTCGTGGGTGTGTTTGCACATATCATTCGCCATTTTTCGGCGAATAGCAATGCCGGGCAAAGCTCCTGGCACTACATAGATTGGATGCCGCCGGCTGAGGTTACGTCCGCCGGTTTGTTCAATGGAATCTTGCTCCCCCGGAAGGCAACGAGCACGACCACCAGAGCCACCGCAACGGCAATCGTGCAGGCGGGCGAGGCTTCGGGCCCGTAGGCGCCTCCTGTGATCCACACCGGCCCGAGGGCCCGCGTGCGGAAGCCGATCGACATGTCCACACCGCTGACCGGCAGTCCGATCACCGCACCCAGTAAGAAATTCCACGCCCAATGCATGCCCCAGGGAAGCCAGAGCGTGCGCGCCCGCAGGTACGCGATGGCGAACACTACGCCGATGAGGACCGTATTGAGGAAACCTATCGTCGTCGCATGCGGATTTTTCAGGTGAACTGCCCCGAACGCGGCGGAGAATGCCGCGATCGCGCCGCCCCGGCCCGTAACTTCAATGAGACGTTGGAACGGGTAGCCGCGAAAGGCCACCTCTTCTGCCATGGCCGCGGTACTGAGCACTACGAAGACCTCGATGACGAACAGCGAGGCCGCATGTTGGATTGGCTTGGCCTCGACCTTCAGATCAGCGGCCGAGGCGATTACGGCGACCGTGATGATCGCCATCACCGCTCCCACCCCTATTCCCGCCAGAGCATGTCGAAGCGCCCTCCACCCGCCGGGAAGGCCCATCGCAGCCAGCCGGTGGGAAGCGACGCCATCGAACGCGCGCAGCATCCCCCCGTACCCGAGAAGCAGCGCAGCCATGAGTGCGGGGCGAAAAACCGCCTGCACCAGCTTCGTGTCTTGGCCACCGATCAGCGCGGCCAGTGAACTGGCCACGAAGTTCGCCGCGAAGAAAACGAGGACGGAGATGGAGAAGCGCCAGAACGGCCGTAGGCGGCCGTCTTCCATGTGATACCACGAGTAGCTCAGGTGCGCCTCCTGCTCCTGACGATCAAGCCGTCGCGGGCGACGCCCGAAGGCAGCACCTGACCGCCCATCCGCCGCATGACCTCAGCCACCCGCTCTTTCGCGCCTTCCTGCAGCAGGAAAACGATGCAGCCGCCGCCCCCGGCACCACAAACCTTGGCTGCCAGTGCGCCCTGGCGTCCGGCGGCAACGATGAGCCGGTCGATCAGCGGGGTGCTGATCCCAGGAGCGTTGGTCTTCCGCAGCTTCCACTCTGTCCGCAGCAGGAGTGCGACTTCCTCCCAGTCGGCCGCAGCAAGCGCCTGGTGCATCGCGCGGGCAATGGAGACGATTTCCTCGAAGTTGCGGAACACCTTGCGATCGCCGCCGATGTGCGCCTTGAAAACCTCCCAGTTGTTGATGCCGGACTGCCGGGGCGCACCGGTATACACCAGCAGGAAGCGGCGGTCGATCTCAGCGGGATCGACAGCAATGGCTTCGCGGTGGATCCCGTCGGGTTCCAGGCGGATGGCACTGACGCCGCCGTACAGCGCCGGGTAGTAATCCTGGCAGCCGGTGGGAACGCGGATCAGCTGCGCCTCCACGTTCTGGGCGATCACGCGGATCTCCTCCAAAGAAACCTTCCGCCCGGTGTAGCGGGCGAGCGCAGCGGTGGTGGCGATCACCAGCGCCGAAGAACCCGAGATGCCGGCCCCCGCGGGAGATTCGGAATGCGTCACGACCTCTAACCCGCCTACCGGGGAGAAGAAGCGCGTCAGGAGACCGGCGAGAGGGTGGTTGAACCTGTGCGCGCCGCACAGTGCGTCGAGGTTGCGGAAACGGTCTTCGCGGCCGGTATCGAGCGAGCGCAGCACGATCTCCCGCCCGCGCAGGGGCCGGACCTGGCAGCGAGTGCGGACATTGACCGCGAAATTGACGGTCAATGCCCCGGGATGGAAGAGGTACAGCGGCCAGATATCCACCGTGCCGCCCGCCAAGTCCACGCGGCATGGGGCATGCGCGATCACGCTGCTGGGAGAATCGTTACGAGCCATGGGATCTTGTGACGGGACGGACCTCGGCGGCCGCCGCCAGCACTTCGTCGACGATGGCGTCCACGTCAGCGTCCGTCGTGCGATGGTTGACGAAGCAGGCGCGCAGCGCGAACCGACCGCGCAGCGTGGCATTCGAGATGTAGACGCGACCGCGCTCGATGACCCGGCGCAGGATCGCGCTGTTGTAGCCGTCCAGATCGCTGCCCAGCTTGTAGCGGAAGCAGACGGCACTCAGTTCGGTGGGAGAAAGAAGCTCGAGTTCGGGAGCAGCGGCGATTTTGCGGACCAGCCGTTGCGCATGCTCCAGATCGCGCCGGATCGTTTCGCGGAATGCCGCCATCCCGTGATAGCGGAGCGACAACCACAATTTGAGCCCACGAAAGCGACGGGACAGTTCCAGCGACTCTTCAAAGAACGCGAATCCTTCGAGCAGGTCTTGTGACAGCGCCTTGGCGTAATCACCTGTGTGGGAGAATGCGGCCTGCGCGGCAGCCGCATCGCGATACAACAGGCATCCGCAGTCGACCGGCTGGTAGAGCCACTTGTGCGGATCGAGCGACAGCGAATCGGCGCGCGCCAGCCCGGAGAACCTCTCGGGCACGGCCAGTGCGGCGAGCGCCCCGTAGGCCCCGTCGACGTGGAACCAGGCGCCGTATCGCTCAGCCAGCTCGGCCATCTGGGGCAGCGGATCGATGGCGCCGGTGTTCACCGTTCCCGCCGACGCCACGATGGCGATGATCCTTTTCCCTGCCCGGCTGTCCGACTCGAGCGCCTGCGCCAGATCTTCGACACGCAACCGGTAGCCTTCGTCGGTCGGAAGCAGGCGCAGGCTGTCGTGTCCCAGGCCGAGCAAAGCAAGCGCCTTGGGGATGGACATGTGCACTTGATCGGAGGCGTAGACGATCCCCGGCTGCGCGCCTTTCTGGTTTGCGGGTGCTTTCGCCTCCCGGGCCATGGCGAGGGCCATCAGGTTGGCGGACGAGCCCCCGCCGCAAAGGCTGCCGGTGAATCCTTGGCATCCGATTGCTTCGGCGAGCCAACTCACGACCGTGCGCTCGATGGTGACCGCCGCCGGGGCGGATCGCCACGCGGTGACGTTCTGGTTGACAACGCTGGCCACCAGGTCCGCAACGGAAGCCACCGATTCTCCCGAGCCGAAGACGTACCCGAAAAAGCGGCCATTGCCCGGGCGCGAATGCTCGAAGATCTGGTTTACCGCATCGAAGGCCGCGGAGCCCATTCCCTGCTCTGGCAACGGCCCCGCAAATGTCTTCTGGGTCTGGTCCCCCGAGGTTCGAGGGAACGTGGAGCGGCGCTCGATCCCCGACAAGTAGTCGGTCGCGTCCTGCACGGCGCGCTGAGCGAGCCGACGGAATTTCTCCGGTGAGAGTTCTAGGGGGTTCATGTCGCGCGGTTATTCTACGACGTCACTCCACCGCTGGACGGAGCGAAGCGCAGATATCCGGCAAATCGTGCTAGGGAAAATGGTCCCGGCGCGGGTGAGCTACGCCAGGTTCAGCGCGCGCTTCAAGCTGCCCCGCTCTTTCATAATCTTGTCCTGCAGAACCATGATGGCGTAGATGAGCTGCTCAGGGCGGGGCGGGCATCCGGGAACATACACGTCCACGGGGATCCACTGGTTCACGCCCTGCACCAGCGCGTAGTTATTGAAGACTCCGCCGGACGTCGCGCAGGCGCCCATCGAGATCACCCACTTGGGCTCTGGCATCTGCTCGTAGAGCTGCTTGATGACCGGCGCCATCTTCTGCGAGACCCGGCCGGCTACGATCATGAGGTCGGCCTGGCGCGGCGACGGCCGGAACACCTCCGCGCCGAAACGCGCGATATCGAAGCGCGACGCACCCATGGACATCATCTCAATGGCGCAGCAGGCCAGGCCGAAGCTCATCGGCCAGAGCGAGCTTTTTCGCACCCAATTGACCGCCTTGTCCAGGCTGGTCAGGACCACGCCCTCAGGCGTGTCGCTTCCGAACGTCACCGAGCGGACCTGCCGCTCCCCCTGTGAGTCGCCGGCTGGGTTGGTGACGCGTTCGGCTTCCGGATTGAGGTGCTCGCTCATTTGCAACTCGCTATTGTAACCGCTCACTCCTTTAGATGCCCATCGTGCAGCGCGAGACTCCGGGTCACGGATTCAGCACGATCTTGCCGAACATCTCGCTTTTCTCCAGGCGCTCGTGCGCGGCGCGCGCCTCCCGCAGCGGGAAGGTCTTGTCCACTACCGGCTTCAGTCTGCCGCTGAAGACGTGCTTGAGCGCCTCGTGCAGTTCTCCCATGTATCCCATGTACGAGCCCAGGAACGAAAGCTGGCGCGAAAACAGGAAGCGGATGTCGAAACTGGCCTCGGGGCCGGTGGTAGCGCCGCAGGTCACCAGCTTCCCCCCGGCGCGCATCGACTTCATGCTCTCCTGCCAGGTGGCTTTGCCCACGTGCTCGAACACGATGTCCACCCCGCGCTTGGCGGTGATCTTCTTCACCTCGTCGGAGACCGTCTGCTTGTAGTGGTCAATGGTGTAGTCGGCGCCCAGTTCACGCGCCTGGTCCAGTTTGGCCTCGTTTCCCGCGGTCGCGATGACCTTGGCGTTGAACAGCTTGGCGATCTGGATGGCCGCCGTACCCACGCCCGAACTCGCACCCCAGACCAGCACGAAATCTCCCGGCTGGACCTGGCAGCGTCCCACCAGCATGTGCCAGGCGGTCAGGAAGACTAGGGGAACGCTGGCCGCTTCGTCGTAGGTGAGGTCGTTGGGAATAGGGATGACGTTGACCTGGGGTACGGCGATGTATTCGGCGTTGCCGCCGTCGTTCATATGCCCCAGCACGGTGAATTCACGACAAGAGCTCTGCCGTCCCATGACGCACTGCGCACAATGATTGCAGAAGGTCATGGGCGCCAGCAGCACGCGCTGGCCGACGTTGATGCCTTTGATGTACTCACCCACTTCGGCAACGTCGCCCGCGACATCACTGCCATTGATGTGGGGCAGCTTCAAGTTGGGCAGCCCTTTGCGGCACCAGAGGTCAAGATGATTCAGCGCGCAGGCTTTGACGCGAATGAGAACCTGGTCTTTGCGCAACACCGGGTCGGGAGCGTCCTCGTAGCGCAGGACCTCCGGCCCGCCGAACTCGTGATAGCGGATGGCTTTCATGGCGCTCTCCTGCAATGAACTTTTCGGGATGACGAAACGTAGAAAGCTAACATAAAGTCCGTGCGGGAGTCCGATATCTGATGTCCGTTACCGCTCCGGTCGAGGTTCCCTCCCAGGACACGAACGACCGCCTTCCCCGGCTCGCGTTGGGGACGGCCGCCGGTTTCGTCGTCGCCAAGATCGCGCTGCACGCCTTTACCAGCCTGCGTCACTACGGCTACTTCCGCGACGAGCTCTACTACCTCGACATGGCGCGCCATCTCGACTGGGGCTACGTGGACGCCGCGCCACTGATCGCGCTGTACGCAAAGCTGGCATTACTCATGGGCGGGTCGCTCGCCACGCTCCGCATCATCCCGGCTCTTGCCGGCGCCGGCACCATCATCCTCGCCATCCTGATCGCTCGAGAACTCGGCGGCAGCCGCTACGCCCAGTTCCTTGCCGGCCTCACCATACTTCTCTGTCCCGCGAGGATCGCCACCGACAGCCTCATGACCATGAATGCCGTGGAGCCGCTATTCTGGATGGGCTGCGCCCTGGTGATAGCGCGCATTCTGCGCGCCGGAAACTCGCGCCGGTGGCTGTGGTTCGGCCTCCTCGCCGGTTTGGGACTCCAGAACAAACACTCCACCCTGTTCTTTGGCTTCGCCGTCACCATTGCCCTGCTTCTGACGCCGCACCGCCGCGAGTTCCTGAAGCCATGGATGTGGATCGCAGGCGCCATCGCGGTCGCAATCTTCCTGCCCAACCTTGTCTGGCAGATCCGGCATCACTTTCCCACTCTCGAAGATCTGGAAAACGTCCGTCGCCAGGGCAAGAACGTGGTTCTCGGACCGGTTGCCTTTACCGTGCAACAGATCGTCTCGTTGCATCCTGCGCTATTCCCTGTCTGGTTGGCTGGTCTGATCTACTTCCTGCGCGACCGCCGCTGGCGCGCGCTTGGGATCACGTTCTTGGTCTTCTTCGTGACCATGGAGCTCGCCCACGCCAAGGACTACTACCTCTTTCCGATCTACCCCATGCTCTTCGCCGGCGGAAGCGTCTTGCTAGAAGGCTGGCTGCGAGACCGCGCGGCATGGACGCGCGCAGCAGTGGCTGCCGCCATCGCCATCCTTACGATCCCCGCGGTGCCGCTCGCGACTTGGATGCTCTCGCCCGAAAACTATCTGGCGTACTCGCAGGCCCTGGGGTTCAAGCCGCGCAAGGCCGAGGTCCACCACGAAGGCCCTTTGCCGCAGCCCATGGGTGACCAGTTCGGATGGGAAGAGCTCAGCCGCGAGGTGGCTCAAATTTACGATTCGCTGCCGCCTGCCGAGCGAGCCCAGGCGGGCATTTTCGCCGTGAATTACGGAGAAGCCGGCGCCCTGCACCTCTTCGGTCCCAAGTACGGTCTGCCCTCCGCTTTCTCCGACCACCAGAATCACTATTTTTGGGGACCTCCGCAGCAGACCTACGCCGCGCTCATCTTGCTTCAGTGGGATCAGGACGACGTCGAGCGTCTCTGCACTTCCTGGGAGGCGCCCATCGTGCACTACCATCCCTTCGGCATGGGCGAAGAGAACCAGCCCATCTATCTTTGCCGCGGCCCCAGGTTCGATATACGGCAGAGATGGGAGCGCTGGAAGCACTGGAACTGATGCTGGATTGACTGGACGGTGCGTGGCATCGAATAATCACGGCTTGGCATGGACCTCTACGAAGAGATCGTGAAACTGCGGCGCGAAGGACGGCGCGGGGCACTGGCGACTATCGTCAACGTTCGCGGCTCCATCCCGTCGTTCGAGACCGCCAAGATGCTGGTGCGCGACGATGGCTCGATCGTGGGCACCATCGGCGGCGGCTGCGTCGAGGCGGAGGTCTGGCAGGCGGCCCGCGAAGTGATGGAGCAGGAAAAGCCCCGCACCCTGACCTTCAATCTCAACAACAATCCCAAGTACGACTCCGGACTGGTCTGCGGTGGTACGCTCGACGTCTTCGTGGAGCCTGTGATGCCAGTGCCGCAGCTTTATCTTTTCGGTGCCGGACACGTGTCGCTGCACCTGTACAAGGTGGCGCGGCAAGCCGGCTTCGATGTCACCGTAGTGGACGACCGCGAGGCCTACGCCAACCGCGAGCGGTTCCCTGAGGCCCGCGAGATCCACGCCGACGACTTCGATCACGCCTGCTCCCAACTCTCCCTCAATGAGAACTCGTACCTAGTGATCGTCACCCGCGGGCACCGGGACGACATGCGCGTTTTGCGCTGGGCCGCAGGCACTCCGGCGCGCTACATCGGCATGATCGGCTCCAAGCGCAAGGTCATCGAGATCTACAAGGAACTGGAGCGGGAAGGCATCGCGCGTGAGAAGTTGGAGCGCGTGCACGCGCCCGTGGGACTCGACATTGGCGCCATCACGCCGGAGGAGATCGCCGTCGCCATCGTCGCCGAGCTGATCGCAGTCCGCCGGGGCGTCGAAGCCGGCCCTCCCCACATGAAACGTCCCGCGCGTACCGAGCCGGCGGGCCAGGACAGATAGGCGCTCCGAACTCCTACCCGCTCTCACCCCGTTCTGCTATCGTTGCCTCATGGCCCGTTCGCCCAGCCTCTGCGGCGTGATCCTGGCCGCCGGCGAATCTTCCCGTATGGGACGCGACAAGGCTCTACTGCCCTGGCCACCCGTCCCTGCCGGAGGGGAGAGCTATCGCCCCACGGAGGCGATCTCCGAGTTCGCGCGGGTGGCCGCACCGCCGCACACCCAGACCTTTCTTTTTGCGGCCATTTCCTTGCTGACTCCGTTCTCCGAGCTGGTGATCGTCGTGGGCGGCAAGAATTCCGATTCCATCGCGCCTGTGGTTTACTCCACGAGCGCCAGCCTGGTCGTGAACCAGCATCCGGAACGCGGGCAGTTCAGCTCCCTGCAAGTCGGTTTGCACGAGGTGTTGAACCGCGGGCGCGATTCGGCCATCGTGACCCTGGTGGACCGCCCTCCTTGCTCACCCGAGACCCTGCGCGCGCTCTGCTCGGGGTTCCGCGAGGCGTCTGAAGAAGGCAAGTGGGCGGTAGTGCCGGAGTACGAGGGCAAGCATGGCCATCCCGTCGTCATTGGGCGGGAGATGATCGAGGCCTTCCTGAAAGCGCCCGCCGGCTCGACGGCGCGCGACGTCGAGCACTCCGTCCAGAGCCGCATCCTCTACTTCCCAGTGACTGACCCCGGCGTCGTGACCAACGTTGACACGCCCGAGGACTACCAGCGCCTTCCCCAACCGTGACCTTCGCCACTCCCAGAAACATCTCTGACCGCGCCGAACGATTCGTTGACTCGGTGCTGCGACTCAATCCCCGCGTCGCAGTCTTCGATTGCGACGGCACCTTCTGGGAGGGCGATGCCGGAGCCGATTTTTTCTACTGGGAGATCGAGCAGGGCCTGATCCCCGAAGATGTGGCCCGCTGGGCGCTGCCCCGTTATGACGACTACAAGGCCGGCAAGGTCGGAGAAGAGACAATGTGCGGCGAGATGGTCACCATCCACGCAGGAATCGGGGAAGAGGAAATCTTCGCCGCTGCCCGGCGCTTCTTCGAAACAGTCGTGGCGAGGCGCATCTTCCCCGAGATGCAGCACCTGACCCACCGCCTGGCCGGGAACGGCTGCCAGCTCTGGGCCGTATCGTCGACGAACGAATGGGTGATCCGGGCGAGCGCTTCGCAGTTCGACGTCCCGGCCGACCGCATCCTCGCGGCTTGCGTCGCCATCGAGAACGGCCGCGCTACCGGGCGGCTGATCCGTGTGCCCACCGACGAAGGTAAAGCCACCGTGGTGCGCGAGCTGATCGGCGCTTCCGTCGACGCCGCCTTCGGCAACTCCGTCCACGACGCCGCCATGCTCGTACTGGCGCGCCACGGATTCGCTATCAATCCCAATCCTGACTTCGAGCCCCTCGCCGCCCGCAGCGGCTGGACCGTGTACCGTCCCGACCCCCTCTAGCGCTTCGTCTTCAGCGTGCGGATATGGTCCACGAGCTGTCGCACCTGAGCCGAAGTCATTCCCTTCCTCAGAAAGGTGTGGGGATACTGTTTGTGCTGCGTGCCGTTCCCGATCGTCTGAAAGAGTGCTTCGTCACTCATGTTCTGGATTTCCGGGGAGCGCAGGTCGGGGATCCGCATTTTCTTGGCGGCCTCTGTCCTGCCGTCACCGTTGATGTTGTGGCAGTGGGCACAGTTGGACTTGAACAGGGCGGCAGCTTCGTCCTGCGCGCAAAGCGGAGCTGCACACAGGATAAGCAGAATTAACAATGCTGCGGATCGTCGCAAGTTGCACCTCGTCGGCCAGGGAGCCGACATTGTGACTTTGGCGCATTTCGAATATGCGAAGATGTGACCGCGATCACTCTCCGGGTTTACGAAGGTAACGCTCCAGGTTCCTGGCGAAGCTGCCGTAGAGCCGACCGGAGCGCGTCCATGGCGAGATGGCTGGCGTGCATGGTCTCACCGCTCAAGCCGCCCAGAGCTTCAACAAGCCCCTCCCGTCGGATGGTGCCAGCCTCCGCCACGCTGCGACCGCTGAGCATTTCGGTCAACGCGGAGCCGCAGGCGATCGCGGTGACGCAGCCTTTGGTCCGGTATCGAACCTCGGCGATGCGGCCATCCTTCACGCGCAGCGCCAATTCCATGACGTCGCCGCAGGCGGGATTCTCGACTCGCGCCGACGCGGACGGATGCTCCATCTCGCCCGCGTTGCGGGGATGCTCGAAATGGTCGATCACCTGCGGCGAATACATGGCGGCCAATCCACTATAATCCCGCTTAGTGGGGGATTACGGGGGATACCTGCTCTCCGTCTTCCGTAAGAAGGAACTGGAGTCGCTGTTCCTGTTCGTCACCTCGACCTGTAAATCCCTGTGCCGGCCCTGCTTCCACTGGGATGAGCTGAACAAAGGCCGAGACCTGACGTTCGAGCAGATCGAGACCATCAGCCGCACCGCGCCCCGCCCCATCGTCTAGCTGCGCCCCGCGCCAAGCGTTTGTAACCCAGCCCCAGCGATTTCGTCTTTGACGATGTCCTTGCCAATCCTCAGATGGCAGGAGCACACTTCGTGTTCTCCAAGTTCTGCAACGGAGGCTGTGATGGCAATCAAACTCACGGTGAATGACAGGTCCTATTCGGTGGATGTCGCTTCCGACACGCCGTTGCTCTGGGTCCTACGCGACCACCTGGGACTGACCGGAACAAAGTTCGGATGTGGCATGGGAGTGTGCGGCTCCTGCACCGTCCATTTGGACGGCGAACCCACGCGCTCCTGCCAGACCGCGATCTCCGAGGTCGGCAACAAGAAGGTCACGACCATCGAAGGGCTGGCGGCCGGCCACGTCCAGCAGGCGTGGATCGCGGAGCAGGTGCCGCAGTGCGGATACTGCCAATCCGGCCAGATCATGACTGCGGCAGCTCTGCTGGCCAAGACGCCCAGACCCACGGACGCACAGATCGACAATGCCATGTCGCCCGTCCTGTGCCGCTGCGGCACTTATCAGCGGATCCGCGCGGCGATCCATCGGGCCGCCACGGGAGGTGCGCGATGAAAACCACCCGCCGTGACTTCCTCAAGGTGACCGGCGCCGCAGGAGCGGGGCTTGTCATCGGCTTCCATCTACCCTCCAGTCTTCAGGCCGCCCCGAATGATCCGGCAGCCTTCGAGCCCAACGTGTGGTTGCAGATCGATCCCGCGGGCAAAGTGACCATCACGTGCGCCAAGTCGGAGATGGGCCAGGGCGTACGCACGTCGCTCCCCATGATCGTCGCCGAAGAGTTGGACGCGGATTTCGCGCACGTGGCTGTCAAACAGGCGATGGGCGATCCGAAGTACGGCCAGCAGTTGACCGGGGGCAGCACCAGCGTGCGCACTTCGCTGGAGAAGCTCCGCAAGGCCGGCGCGACCGCGCGCGCCATGCTGGTCGCCGCTGCGGCCAAGGAGTGGAGTGTCGACGCCGGCGCCTGCCATACCGACAAAGGCTTCGTGACCGGTCCCGGAGGCAAGCGTGCCAGCTACGGGTCGCTCGCGGCAGCCGCCGCGAAGCTGCCGGTCCCCAAAAACGTAAAGCTCAAAGACCCAAAGGACTTCAAGATCATCGGCCAGCCGCTGCCCCGCACCGACCTGGGCGAAAAGGTCAGCGGAAAGGCCCAGTTCGGCATAGACGTCCGCCTGCCGGGCATGTTGGTCGCCAACATCGCTCGCTGCCCTGTGTTTGGCGGCAAGGTGGCAAAGTTCGACGCCGCCAAAGCCAAGGCCGTGCCGGGTGTGAAACACGTGGTCCAGGTATCGAGCGGCGTGGCTGTCGTCGGCGACTCGTACTGGTCGGCGCACAAGGGCCGCGAGGCGCTGGAGATCACCTGGGACGAAGGCCCGCACGCCCGCATGAATAGCGCCGACATCAGCCAACGCTTCGCTGAACTGGCCAAGGGAGAAGCCAACGTCGGAGAGAAGCACGGTGATGCGGGCTCCGCGCTATCCCAAGCCGCACAAAAAATCGAAGCGACCTACGAGGTTCCTTTCCTGGCGCACGCCACCATGGAGCCGATGAATTGCGCCGCCAGCGTGAAGGGCAACGACATAGAAGTTTGGGCTCCGACCCAGTTTCCCGAGAACCTGCGCGAACAAGGATCCAGCCTGCTCGACGTCAAGCCTGAGCAGATCAAGGTTCACGTCACCTTCCTCGGCGGCGGGTTCGGTCGACGTGCCGAATCTGATTACGCGCTCGATGCCCTCGCGGTCTCGAAGGCAATCAGTGCGCCGGTGAAGGTCGTATGGTCGCGCGAGGACGACATGCAGCACGACTGGTACCGGCCGGCCAGCTACCACGTGCTCAGCGGCGGCTTGGACGCGAAGGGGAAACTGGTGGCATGGAAGCATCGCGTGGTCGCGCCCTCCATCGGTGGCCAGCGCGGCTGGGTTAAACCGGGGGCGCTCGACAAGGATGCGCTCGATGCCGCGGTGGAGCTTCGTTACTCCATCCCCAACCTGCTCGTCGATTATGTGATGGCCAACACCGGCGTGCCGGCGGGATGGTGGCGCTCGGTGTACGCCTCTCAGAACGCGCTCGCTACCGAATCTTTCATAGACGAGCTCGCGGCGGCGGCGAAAACGGATCCGCTGGAATTCCGCCTCGCCATCGCCAATCCTCGCGCCGCCGGGGTCCTGAAGCTCGCGGCGGAAAAAGCCGGATGGGGCAAGCCGGCCGGTGGACGGGCCCAGGGCATCGCCATGGCGTTCTCGTTCGGCACCTATGTGGCGCACGTGGCCGAGGTCTCTCTGGAGCACGGCATACCCCGGCTGCGTCGCGTGGTCGCGGCCGTGGACTGCGGGATGTACGTGAACCCCGCGATCATCGAAGCCCAGATCATGAGCGCCGTGGTGTTCGGGCTGTCCGGCATGCGCTCGGCCATCACCGTCCAGAACGGCCGCGCGCAACAGAGCAACTTCCACGATTTCGAGGTCCCACGCCTGAACGATGTCCCCAACGTGGAAGTGCACCTGGTGAAGAGCGGCGAGAAGCCGGGCGGGATCGGCGAACCCGGATTGCCGCCGCTTGCCCCGGCCGTGCTCAACGCCATGGCGGCCGCCACCGGCAAGCGTGTGCGCAAACTTCCGCTCTCGGCCTGAGAACGGAGAAACGCGGAGGGGTCATGCATGCCCTTCCGCGTTTTCCGCACGCTCCGCAGCTCTAAGTAGCCGGTCCGGAGCACTGGCGACTGCTTTACAATGAGCCGATGCCTTTCGCCGTCGATACGCGACAGTTGGCTCAGGAACTCGACCGCGTGGCCGAAGGGGCGCGCACCGTCGAGGAACTGATGAGCATCATTGTGGCGCGGCTGATGGAGCGCCTGCCCAAGTACAACTGGGTCGGCTTCTACATGATCGAAAAGGGACGCACGGGCGCACCCGACATGCTGGTGCTCGGTCCCTATATCGGCGCGCCGACTCCGCACAAGCGTATCCCATTGGACAAAGGCGTCTGCGGCGCGGCCGCCAGCAGCGGCGAAACCGTGGTGGTCGACGACGTGAACAAGGACCCCCGCTACCTGGCGTGCTCGATCGCAACCAGGTCCGAGATCGTGGCTCCCGTGTACGCGAAGGGCCGTGTCGTGGGCGAACTCGACATCGACAGCCACACCCCGGCCGCATTCGATGCCGATGACCGCCGGCTCGTGGAGCACTGCGCCGAATTGGTGGGCCGCTATTTCGAGAAGACCGCCTCATGAGGATCCCCACAGGCCCCACTCCCGCACAGCACAGGATTCTCTCGCGATGAAGCAAGTCGTCGCTGCCCTGTTCCTCCATGACAACAAGATCCTCATCTGCCAGCGCACGCGGCATCAGCCCATGCCGCTCAAGTGGGAGTTTCCCGGCGGAAAAATCGAACAGGGCGAGCAGCCGCACGATGCCCTGGTCCGGGAGATCGAGGAAGAACTGGGCGTGGTGCCCACGATCGGTCCCGAGGTGGCCCGGATCCAGCACACCTACAAGAATGGCGGGGCGGTCAATCTGCGCTTCTACCTAGTGGAGAAATACAACGGCGACCTCGAAAACCGTATCTTCCGCGACATGCGCTGGGTGGACCGCTCCGAACTCCCCGCCTACGACTTCCTCGAGGCGGACCTGGAGATGGTCCGCGATCTGGCGGCGGGGAAAATCCTTTAGGGCCTATTTTCCTCTCAGGGTGAGGAACCAGCCGATGGTGAGCGCGATCATGACGAAGGTCGTCACCCATGCGATCACATTGAAGAGCCGCGAATTGGTGTGCTCGCCCATGAGCTCGCGCTTGTTCGCCAGCAGCAGCATGAAAATGAGCACGAAGGGCAACACCATGCCGTTGACCACCTGCGACAGGATACTGAGCTTCACCAGCGGGATATTCGGCGCCAGGATCACACCCGCTCCCGCCGCGATTAGGATGGTGTAAAGCCAGTAGAAGAACGGCGCTTCACTGAACTTCTTCCCCACGCCGGATTCAAACCCAAGGCCTTCACAGACGGTGTAAGCCGTCGAGATGGGCAGGATCGACGCCGCGAACAGCGAAGCATTGAACAGCCCCGCCGAGAAGAGGATGTACGCGTAGTCCCCGGCGAGCGGGCGCAAGGCCTGGGCGGCGTCCGCGGCGCTCCCGATGTCGCGCACCCCGTGGACATAGAGAGTCGCGGCACAAGCCACCACGATGAACCACGCGACCACGTCGGTGAAGATGCAGCCCGAGATCACGTCCAGCCGCGAGGCCCCGTATTGGCGCGCGGTCACTCCCTTCTCCACGATCGAGGCCTGGAGGTAGAACTGCATCCAGGGCGCGATCGTAGTGCCGACCAGCGCGATCACCATGTAGAGGTACGCGGAGTTGTCGAACGACCTCGCGGATGGCGGCCGGAAGGTTGCGGCCGCAGCTTCCCTCCAATGCGGCCCCGCCAGCACTCCGGCAAGGATGTACGCGAAGTAAAAGAACGAGGCGGTGAGGAAGATCTTCTCGACGCTTTTGTAGCTGCCCTTCACCACCATGAGCCACACGATGAATGCGCAGACCGGGACGCTCACCTGCCGGGGAACATGCCACAGTTCCAGGCTGCTGGCGATTCCGGCGAATTCGGCCACCACGTTGCCGAAATTGGTGATCAACAGTCCAGCCATCATCAGGACGGTGATGCGCAGGCCGTACTCTTCGCGGATAAGGTCGCTAAGGCCCTTGCCGGTGACCGCGCCCATGCGCGCGGACATCTCCTGGACCACGATCAACGCGACCGTGATGGGGATCATGGTCCACAGCAACGCGTAGCCGAACTGCGCGCCGGCAGCCGAATACGTCCAGATGCCACCGGCATCGTTGTCGACGTTTGCCGTGATAAAGCCCGGCCCGACGACTGCCAGGAACAGCAGGGTCCGGGTCTTCCAGCGTCTCAGCTTCCTCATGTCCGGCTTCGCATGTAGGGTTCACAGCCGAGCCAGAATAAACGCGGACCGCGAATCGTGCCAGATGAATCGAGAATTAAAGTTTGCTGCGCAGCAGGCTGATGACGTCGTCGGCGGTGATCACCCCGGTCATGCGGCCCGCGTCGTCCAGCACGGGAAGGGTCTGGAGGTTGTACTTGTCGAACAGTTCTGCCACTTCCTTCTCACTGGCCCCGGCGTGGCAGGAGATCAGCGGCTCCAGAGTGATTTGCTGCAAGGGCGTGCCTGCTGGAGAGACCACGATCCTTGCCAGCGGAACTGCTCCCAGCAACTTGGCATCGGGGCCGAGCAGGTAGATGGTGCCGACGCTCTCGATCCCGCCCTCGAACTGTTTCAGGGTCTCGACCGCGTCCTGCACCGTAGCCCCGGCGCCCATGGCGAGGTAGTCGGTGGTCATGCGGCCGGCTGCAGTATCTTCGCGGAACTCGAGCAGCTCTGCGACTTCCTCGCGTTCCTCCGGCTCCATCTCCTCCAGGATCTCGTCCGAGGTCTCCTTGGGCAGGTCTCCCAGCAGGTCCGCGGCCGCGTCCGGATCCATTTCCTCGACGATGTCCGCGGCCCGGTCGGAGTCGAGCGACTCCATGATCTTTACCTGCAGCTTGGGATCGACCTCCTCCAGCGCTTCGGCGGCGACGTGCTCGTCCAGCGTTTCGAACACGGCTTCGCGCTCGGCGGGAGCGAGTTCTTCGACGATGTCGGCGATGTCGGCGGGGTGCAGCTTGGAAAGGAGCTCGTGCTCGATTTTCAGCTTCACGCGCCGCGCCGGGTCGGTTTCGATCAGGTCGACGAACTCCCAGGGAATGATGCGCGGCGGGATCTTGGATACCAGGGCGTGCAAGGCTACCCCGGGCACCAGCCCTTTCAGCAGGCGCCGTATGGCGCCGCGGGCGCCGACGTCTACGCCGGAGACCTTCAGCTCGACGTGCGCGTTATGGTGGTCCTCGACCAGGTCCACGTCGTTGACGCGCACCACCTTGCGGCCGTGCACGTCGATGATCTGCTGGTCAAGCAGGTCGCGGGAGAGCAGCAGGAACCCTTCCCCGCCAATGAATGGCTGCCACTCTGCTGCGGGAGCGGACGCCCGCACCCCGCTCCGCTCCAATGCCTGGAGGGCGCGCGGCGGCAGCACCCGTTCGCCTTCCGGAGTCTTCACGATGATGCCGGAAACCCGGACCGCGTCTTCCTGCGGGCACATGGCGATCTCGCGCACCCGTCCGCCGACCCGGCCGGAAGAATCCAGCACGGGCGCTCCCAGCAGCTCCGATAGCGCGACCGTCATCATCCTGTGCCGAGAATACCGAATCGGGTCTCAGTTGTCAGTCGTGACATGCAACGAAGTTTCCGCCCTCACCAGGCTCGCCCACACCGGACTGACAGGGGTAACATTGACAATTGGCGACCCCCTAGGCAAACTAACCAATTCCCGGTGAATGCGTCCTGGACTTCGGAATTGGTTCCCGGGAGACACTCGCTCCAGCGACTGCCGACAGTGGACGGTAAAGCTTCTTGAAAATGACCGGGAACCGGGTCTCTTACACGCTCGAGTCGACTTTAGACAGCGTAAACAAGGCGGAGGAACTCTCTCTTCAGCTCGCAGCCAAAGCCGGCTTCGACGAGGACGAGTGTCAGAGGATCTCGATGGCGGTCCGGGAGGCGGCGGTCAACGCCGTCCTCCACGGAAACGCATATGATCCGAAGAAAAAAATGACCCTCTCTTACGAGAACACCGGGGGAGAGCTGGTCATACGGATCACCGACCAGGGCAGGGGGGTGGATTTGAACAGCATCCCCGATCCGCTCGCGCCGGAGAACCTGCTCAAGCAGTCCGGCCGGGGGATCTTTCTCATGCGTGCATTCATGGACGAGGTGCGCATCCGCATCTTGGACCCGGGAAGCGAAATTACCTTGATCAAGAAGGTGGCCGGCGGGACGCCCGCGGGCACCAAGGAGGAATCCAAGTGACGATGAAGGCCAGCACACGGCAGATGGACGGCGTGACGATCGTGGACCTGAGCGGACGCATCACCCTCGGGGAGGGCAGCGTTGTCTTGCGCGATGCCGTCCGCGACCTGGTCGGCAAGGGGAGCAAGAAGATCCTGCTGAACCTCGGCGATGTCACCTACATCGACAGCTCGGGCATCGGCGAGTTGGTCAGCGCCTTCACCACCGTTCGTAACCAGGGCGGTGAGCTCAAGCTGCTCAACCTGACCAAGAAGGTGCACGACCTGCTCCAGATCACCAAGCTGTACACCGTTTTCGACGTCAAGGACGACGAAGCGACCGCCATCGCGGCGTTCACCAAGTAGCCGGTCTTGCGGGCCCGGCCTCCGGGCCCGCTTCCCTGCCTGCCCCGCCGCTGCCGGCGCCTTTCCGGGAGCAGCGGATCACATCCGTGACGCTTGTCCGCTGCTAGACTTTCATTATGTCAAGAATCTCCCGGCTCGACCGCTCCCAAGTCGATGAGCAGGTCCAGGCCATCTTCGACGCCTTTCTGAAGGAGCGCGGCAACATCCCCAACATGTTCCGCACCGTGGCCCATCGGCCCCACATCGTGAAGACCATGATCGATCATTTCAAGGCGGTCATGGGCACCGGCACCACCGGTATCAAGCTCAAGGAACTCCTCTTTGTGCGGGTCTCGCAGATCAACCACTGCGAGTATTGACTGGCCTCGCACAGCGTCCTGGCAGGACGCCAAGGATGGAGCGAAGAGCAGATCCGGAATCTTTTCGATTTCCGGACGCGATCCGATTTTTCGCCCCGGGAAAAGGCGGCCCTCGAGCTGGCGGAACGTATGACGATCGATTCCAAGGCGGTCGACGACGCCTTCTGGTCCGAGCTTTCCAAGCACTACGACGAGGGAGAGATCGTCGAGTTGGCGGTCGCGATCGGACTTTTCAACTACTTCAACATCTTCAACAACACGCTCCAGATGGAGCCCACGAAATAACGCCGCTTGGCGCGGCGTCTGAGTCCCGCCGGCGTCATCCTGGGGACTGGCGAAGCCGCTGGAAGCATTTTTCTTACGTCACAGACTTCTCGCTTGCCGTGTCTTTACACTTGCGCCGTCGTGAGACTCGCGCTGATCCTCCTGATTACGAGCCTTGGTAACGCTGCGTGCCTGCCCTTCACCGAAGCTCCAAAGAAGCTCGGCTCGACCGTCTGCATCACCGGCAAGGTGCTGAGCGTCAAACAGAGTCCCTCAGGCGCTGCGTGGTTCCTTAATTTCTGCGAAGAGCGCAGGAACTGCCCATTCGCTGCCGTGGTTTTCACCAGAGACCTGCGCGACGTGGGCGACGTCCGCATGCTCGCCGGCAGGACCATCGAGGTCCATGGCCGGGTGCTGGAGTACAAGGGCGTGCCCGAGATCATCATCCGGGACGCGCGCCAACTCAAAGGCGAGGCTGCCAAGCTGCCGCCCGTCCCCAAGGAATTCGACGTCTCCAGGAAAGGCCGCTACAGCCCCGGCCAGACGAGAACCAAGCGCAGTACCACCAGCACAGACATCGAACAGAGATAACCCGGGCGTGGTTAGAGCGGGGTGAATTCTCCGCCCAGCATGCCTGCCCGCAGCTCCTCCAGCGGATATTTTGTTCCCCGCCACACCACGCCACCCTGCCACAGCGTCAGGAAGGTGGAGCGCAGCAGGATGAACACGAACATGACCGAGCTAATGGGGTGCGCCAGGAAGTAGATGGGAGAGATCTTCGTTTTCGTGGACATGCCCACATACAGCGCGAAGATCACGAACGTCGCCACTCCGTAACCCGCCTTCGCCCAGCCGTGCGCCAGCAGCAATCCCAGGAAGGGGCCCAGGTTGAACAGACCCAGAAGGAACGCCGCGCCGACGGCCCGCGGCCAGCGGAACAGCATCAGCGCGAACATGTTCTTGGTGAGGTTGTGCACGACTCCCATCCCGCCCTTGGCCCAATGGATCGATAGCAGGTCCGTGCCGAAGACGTTGCGCTGCGCGAACCCGTTCTGCTTGATGAGTTCGCCGAGCTTCATGTCGTCGATGACCGCCAGGCGCAGCTTTTCGTGGGTTCCGATGTTTTGGTACGCGCTGCGGCGCAACAGGTTGAATGCGCCCACCCCCATGTGGTCGCGAGTCTTGGGGTCGGCCACTTTCCATGGCCGATGACCGAAGGTAAACAGCGCCTGGAAAAAGGCGATCATCATGCGCTCGCCCGCCGATCTCATCTCAATGGTGGGGAAAATGACGAGGTGGTCGGCCTTCTGCTGCTCGACGTAGCGCAGGGCGCGGCGCAATGCGTCTGGGCGGAAGACGACGTCGGCGTCGGTGAACAGGATCCAGTCGCCACCTGCCTTCTGGGAGGCGAGCCACATGGCGTGCGTCTTGCCGAGCCAGCCGGCAGGCAATTCCTCGATGTGGATCACCCGCAGCCGCCCGCTGCCGTCCTCGGCAGCGATTCGGTCCATGACCCGGCCGGTCGTGTCCGTCGAGCGGTCGTCCACCGCGATGATCTCCAGCCGCGGATACTCCAGCCCCAGCAGCGACCGTAGGGCCCCCTCGATGTGCTCCTGCTCGTTGCGGGCCGGGACGATCACCGTCACCGAGGCGTCACTGGGTGCGCCATCCCACTCCGGACGTGCGATGTCCGGGATAGCGGGCATCCCGATCGCCGCATCCAGCAGCCGGTGCAACCACACTGCCCCCAGCAGCAGCCCTAAGATCCAAGAGAAGGTATGCATCAGTGTCCTGTCCCGGTTGGATTCGCCGCCAGCTGCTCCGGTCGCAATTTCGGGGCGAATCGCATCCCGTAAAACAAGATCGCGGTGGAAAGGGCGATGGCGAAGATGGCGGAGAGGAACGCGGTTTGCAGGTTCGCTTTGTCGGAGATCCAGCCCATCAGCGTGGGCGAGAACGCGTCGCCCAGCAGGTGGATGACAAACAGGTTCACGGCGATGGCGCTGGAGCGGATGTGGGCTCCCACCGAGTTCACCACGGCCGCATTCAATGGGCCCGTGTTGACCAGCAAAAAGAATTCCGCAGCCACGATCGCCGGAAACATCAAGGCCCCGGTGCCATAGATCGCGGCGAACATCAAAGGCACCCCGATCGCCATGCCCACGGCCGAGACAAAGTAATACGCCGCGGAAGTTCGCCGGAGCAACCGGTCGCCCAGCCATCCGCCGAAAAGCGTCGCCACCACTCCATTAACGGCTATGCTGACGCCAAAGAACCAGTCCGCGCGGTCCAGCGGCATGGCGCGCATGCGCGAGAGGAAGGTGGGCATCCACACCTGCATGCCGCCCAGCGCGAAGGTCATCATGGCCATGCCCAGGCTGGCGCTCCAGAACGCCCCGTTACGGGCAAGTCCCCACAAGGTCGCCCGCTCGGCGGTCTCCTCGAGCAGATCGTGGCTGCCACGCCGCGGCTCCGGCACCAGCGACATGAGCGCCGCCAGCACAAAGCCCGGTGCGGCGGCGACGTAGAAAGGCGTGCGCCAGCCGTAATGGTGCCCCAGGTGGCCCCCGACCACGTAGCCCACCGCCGTGCCCACCGGGATGGCCAGGTAGAAGATGGACAGCATCCGCCCGCGCTTGTGCTCGGGAAACAGGTCGGCGATGAATGCCGGCGCAATGGCCGCATAGCTGGCCTCGCCGATGCCCACGATGGTGTGCCGGATGAGCAGGGTCGAAAACTCGTGCGTCACCCCGGTCAGCAGCGTCGCGCCGCTCCAGACGGCGATGCCGGTCACGATAATGATCCGCCGCGGATAGCGGTCCGCCAGCACGCCCGCCACCGGCGCGAAGAACATGTAGGAGAAGAAGAACGCGGTGGTCAGGAACCCGAACGCGCGGTCGCTTCGCCGGAACTCCTCCTGGATCAGCGGCTGCACTGCGAACAGCACTGAGCGGTCGATGTAATTGATGAAATTGATTGCGGTCAGCAGGGCCAGCGTGGTTCGCGGGTAGAGCTTGGGTGCCATCCTGAGTTGGGCGAATATATCGTAGGAAGTACCGACTTGCGAGTCCCGAGTTGCGAGCACATTTCACAATTCGGTACCCGGCACTCGCGACTTGCCACTATTTCGGCCGCGGCCAGCGCGCCTCGACCGTCGTGCCGATCCCGCCCCGCGGACGGAAATCCCCCTTCACCACCGCCCACTTGGGTTTACAGGCGCGCACGACGTCTTCCAGCACTCGGTTGACGACGTTCTCCTGGAAGATGCCCAGGTTGCGGTAGCACAGCAGGTACTCCTTCAGCGACTTCAATTCCAGGCACCCCTGGACCGGCATATAGCGGATGGTGAGGACGCCGAAGTCCGGCAGCCCGGTCTTGGGGCATACCGACGTGAACTCGGGAATATCGATGACGATCTCATACGCCGGGAACTGATTCGGCCAGGTTTCGATCTCGGGGAGCACATGGTCGAGACCGGCCTGGGCATGCTCCGGCGTATACCGCGGCTTCTTGGGCATCAAGCCGATTCTAGCAGCGGGTTGAGCGAATCCACCACGGGGGCACGAGACCGGCCGAACCTTCCTCGGAGCTGGCGCTGTCTCCCCGCAGGCGACTCTTGGCGGTTCCTCGCATCTAAGGAAAAGGCTCGATTGCAGGCTGAAAGGCCGCTTTCAAGTCGGAAATGCAGTATTTCAGGCGCGTTCCCACGGCGGTACCAAGTGTGACAATGGGGCCAGCGGGTTCGAGCGTTGGCTATAGAAAGTCCGCTATACTTAAGGTTTTGCTGGGCTTATTTGCCGCCTTCGGGTAGGCGAGGTTTAATGAATCATCATCGGCTCATGGTGGTGGTCGCCGGGATCATAGTGGCGATCGTGATTCTAGGCGCCTTTGTCTCCCTTCGCCGGGGGGAGGTTCCGATCCGCGCCGAGCAGGCCGCTCGGGGCCCCATCGCCAGCACCATCACCACCAACGGGAAGATCGAGCCCATGGACAACTTCGAGGCCCACGCTGCCTCCCCCTCGACCGTCAAACGGGTCCTGGTCCATGAAGGCGACCGGGTTAAGCGCGGGCAGCTCCTCCTCCAACTCGATGACGCCGAGGCCCGTGCCCAGGCCGCCAAGGCCCAGGCCCAGCTCAAAGCCTCCGAGGCAGACCTCCAGGCTGTGAGATCGGGCGGGACCCACGAAGAGGTCCTGACCACCAGGTCCGACCTGGTGAAGGCGCGGGCTGAGCGCGAAGCCGCTCAGCGCAATCTGGACGCGATGCGCCGCCTGCAAGAGCGGGGAGCGGCCTCGCCGGCGGAGGTCGACGCCGCCCAGTCCCGACTCCAGACCGCACAGGCACAGCTTTCGGTTCTTGAACAGAAGGCCGGGGGCGGGCGTTACTCCAAGCCCGAAGTCGCCCGGGTCCACGCCCAGGCGGATCAGGCGGAGGCCGCGTACCAAGCCGCCCAGGAAGTTCTCCGTGACGCCAACGTGACTGCGCCCCGCGACGGTATCGTCTACTCCCTCCCGGCTCGTCACGGCGCCTTCGTGAATACCGGCGATCTGCTCGTGCAGGTCGCGGACCTCCACACCGTCCAGGTGCGCGCGTTCGTGGACGAGCCCGACATCGGCCGCCTCGCCAACGACCAGCGTGTCAACATCACCTGGGAAGGCCAGCCCGGCCGGACCTGGGAAGGGAAAGTCACGCGCGTTCCCAGCACCGTCCTTGTGCACGGGACGCGCACGGTGGGCGAAGTCACCTGCGCAGTGAATAATCAGGATCTAAAGCTGCTGCCCAACATCAATGTAAACGTGACCATCACCACCGCCAGGCGCGACGACGCGCTCCTCGTCCCCCGCGAGGCCGTCCACCAGCACGACAGCAGGAAGTTCGTGTACGAAGTGAGCAAGGGAGCGTTGCTTCGCCGATACGTCGATACCGGTGTCTCCGACCTGACCCGCATCGAGATCACCAGCGGACTTGGCGACAAGGCAGTGGTTGCGTTGGGTTCCGTGCGCGGCCAGGTGTTGAAAGACGGGATGGATGTGAGGATAGTCCAGCAATGAGAAGGCAGTTGGTCCTTATCTGTTTCCTGGCATCTTTTCTGGCCACGGTGGCCTTCGCCGCGTCTTCTACGCCGGAAGAACTTCTCTCTGCGGGACGCGTGGATGATGCGGTCAAGGCTCTCAAGACACGCACTTCCACTTCGCCCACTGATGCCGAGGCATGGCACTTGCTCTGTCGCTCGTACTATGCGAAGGCCCGCTGGGACGACGCCATCAACGCTGCCAAGCGGGCGGTCGCACTCAACCCGGACAGCAGCGACTATCACCTCTGGTTGGGCCGCTCCTACGGCTTGAAGGCCGAGAGCTCCGGTTGGTTCACCGCCCTGATGTTGGCCGGCAAGGTGCGCACCGAATTCGAAAAGGCCGTACAACTGGACGTTAACAACGTCGGTGCTCAGTCCGATCTGGCGGAGTTCTACACCGAAGCCCCCGGCATCGTCGGCGGAGGCAAGGACAAGGCTCGCCGCCAGGCCGAGCAGTTATCCCGCAGGGATGCTGCGGCCGCTCACTGGATCAAGGGCCTGCTGGCGGAGAAGGACAAAGATCTCAAATCCGCCGAGCAGGAATACCGCGCCGCCGTCACCGCCAGTAACGGTGAGGGCGGACGCTGGCTCGACATGGCGTCTTTCTATTACCGCACCGGCCGTAGCGACGACATGCAACACGCCATCGATCAGGCCATCGCCGCCGACAATAAGCGCAGCGAAGTCTTCTACGATGCCGCGTACATCCTCTACCGCTCCGACCGCAACCTTTCCGATGCCGCCAAGCTGGTGCGCCACTACCTGAGTTCGGACAACAAGGTGGAAGAGGCGCCCGCCTTCCAGGCCCACTATCTGCTCGGGAACATCCTGGAAAAGCAGGGGCAGAAGATTTCTGCGCTTGCGGAGTATCGCGCCGCGTTGGACCTCAACAGCGAGTTCTCCGACGCACGGAACGCCCTCAAGCGCCTCGGCCAGTAGTAGTTCACACCGCCAGGAAACGCAAAACCGCAGAGAGATCTGCGGCTGTTTCCTCTCGCTGCCTGATGCCTCCTGCCTTCTGTCGGCTTGTTATACTCGCCTGCCCCTCATTTTGCGGGCTTCATAGGTGGTGCCATGAGAGTTCTGCGAATCGTCCTCGTCTGCGTGATCTTGCTGGGAACGGCCCGGGCCGAGCCGATTCCTTTCCGGCGCGCGATCGAATTGGCCCTGCAGCACAGCGGCGTGACCGCCATCGCCGCCGCCGAACAGCTTCGCGCCCAGCAGTCTTACCTTGAGCTGCGCAATCTCTATCTGCCGCAGGTGGTGGTGGGATCCGGCCTCGGCTACACCAACGGGTTCCCCCTGAGCCTGGAGGGCGCGGCGCCGGCCATTTTCAACGTCACCACGCAACAGTACGTACTCAACCTGGCGAATCGCGATTTCATGCGTGCCGCCCGCACCGAGTGGGACGCCACCAAGTTCCGCAAGCAGGACAGCCGCGACCAGGTCATGCAGGAGACCGCGCTCACCTATATCCAGCTCGACCAGCTGGTCAGCGAGATCAGTGTCCTGCGCCAGCAGCAGCAGGCTACGGCAAAAGCGGAGGACATCACGCGGCAGCGCATCCAGGAAGGTGTCGACAGCCAGGTCGAGCTCACGCGCGCCCAGCTCAGCACCGCGCGCGTGCGTATGCGCCTCGCGGAAACGCAGGGCTCCGCCGACCTCTTACGCCTCCGCCTCGCGCAATTGACAGGCCTACCCGCCGATTCCATCGAGACCATGCCGGAATCAATCCCGGACCTCCCGGCTCCTCCGCAAGACGCTGACGCAATTCCCAGGTCCACCAGCAGCAGTCCGGCCGTGCAGCTTGCCGATGCGCAGGCCAAGGCCCAGGAGATCCGCGCTCGCGGCGAGCACAAGCAGCTTCTCCCCATGATCGACCTGGCCGGCCAGTACGCCGTCCTCGCGCGCTTCAATAATTACGACCAATTCTTTCTCCGCTTTCAGCGCAACAATGTGACCGTGGGGGCGGAGATCCGCTTTCCCATCCTCAATTTTTCCCAGCGCGCCCACGCAGAGGCCGCCGATGCCGAAGCTATCAAGGCGCGTCGCCAGGCGGATGGGGTCCGAGAGCAGGTCGCGACCGAAACCCTGAAGCTCCAGCGCCTGGTCCGCCAGTTGATCGTTGCACGCGACATCGCGAAGCTGGAACATCAACTGTCCCTGGCCGATGTGGACGCCGTGGGGGCGAAGATTGAGGCCGGGGCCGCAACGCTCCGGGACCAGGAGAATGCCCGCGCCTCCGAGCACGACAAGTATGCCGCCTATCTCAACGCCAGTTTCGAGCTCCAGAAAGCCCAATTGGCGTTCCTGCGCGCCACCGGCGGACTCGAGAACTGGGCCCTGGCGGCGAAATGATTCCCTTCCTCCACATCGGGCCTCTGCGGCTCGGGACCTACGGGCTGATGGTTTGGGCCGGCCTCGTCTGCGGATACCTGTCGCTTCAAGCCGACATGCGTCGCCGCAGGTTGCCCGGCGATCCGCTGAACATGATCTTGCTCATCGGCCTGGCCGGTCTCGCGGGATCGAAGCTTTATCACCTGCTCGAAAGGCCCGCGGAATTCTTCGCCCATCCCGTCCGGATGTTCTTCAGCGCCTCGGGCTTCGCCTGGTTCGGGGCGGTCCTCGGCGGATTGCTAGTGATCGCGATCTTTGCGATGTACTACAAGATCCCGATTTTCACCTTGCTGGATGCGTGCAGCCCCGCGGCGGCGATCGGCTACGGCGTCGGGCGCATCGGGTGCCTCCTCTCCGGGGACGGCGATTACGGCATCCCGACCTCCCTGCCCTGGTGCATGCGATTTCCCAACGGCCTGGTTCCCACCAGTCAGTGCGTTCACCCGACGCCCATCTACGAGTTCTTGGGCGCCGTCCTGATCTTCCTCTGGCTGTGGCGGGAGGCAACAAAGTCGGCAAATGGTGAACGCCCTGCGGGTTGGATCCTGGGCGAGTACTTCATTCTCACCGGCGCCGCCCGCTTCCTTGTGGAATTCATCCGCATCAACCCGCGCGTTTGGCTGGGCTTGACCAATGCCCAGATCGCCAGCGCGGGCTCTGCCATCGCCGGCGTCGTCCTTTTGCTTGTTCTTAGTGGAATGAAGAAGCGGCGGCTGGCAGCTAGCGGCTAGCGCCTCGAAGCCAGAACTGGGGCCCCTCCCAGAACATCGCGACCGCCAGCGGATACCTCACGAAGGAAAAATCCCGTACCCGGCGGAAGCCCTGCTCGCGCATGGCCCGGCTGAGCGCGCCACGGTCCACGTCGAAGTGCATCGGGTATTTGCGTTTCTGCGTTGTGATGGGGACGTGATACACCATCGCGCGGGCCCGCGAGGCCAGGTCGCCGATGGTTTTCGGCGCGTTCACCAGGTGCTCAATGACGTCCACGGCGAAGGTCAGATCGTTCGCCGGCAGCTCATCCTCGCCCGCGTAGAAGATCCGTGACTTCCACCCGCGTTGCTTCAGGCGCCACGCCAGGTACTCGGTCGAGGCATTGGGGAAGTCGCAGAAGCTGACCTCGAAGCCGCGCTCGATCAGCCGCAGGCCGTCGCTGCCGATGCCACACCCGAAATCGAGCAATCGCCGGCAACCGTGCTTGGCGGCGAAGTCGCCGATAATGTCGGCGTACGGATACCGCTTGCCGGCGTGCCACTCCGTCAGGTCGAAAAGGTAGGCGTTCGTATCCCGGTAGAAGCCCTCGATCTCGTCGGGGGTGTGCCTTGGCTTTGCATTCCAGTCGGTGATCAGATCGGAGCCCCCGGCCTCCTGCGCACGTTCCGCAAGGTAGGCGCGCAGTTCCTCGCGAGGCGAGGCGAATCTCTGGGCTGGCTCGACGGCGGCTGCCAAAAGTCCTCTAGAGTGGCCTGGGAGTAAGCAGAAGTTTATCATGCGCCCTGCGAGGGCCTGTCCCGCGCCTGTTATCATTTTTCCCGAGCATGAACCACGCTGAATCCTGGAGACTCGCTCTCGACGCTCTGCGCGCTGACAAGATGAAGGCCGCCCTGACCATGATCGGAGTCATCCTGGGCAGCGCCTGCATCGTGATGGTGGTCACCGTGGCGCTGACCGGCAAAAGGTACATCATGGCCCAGATCGAGGGCGTCGGCTCCAACCTGGTGTATGCCTACCTGGTGGGCGGCGGCTCCGGCCAGACTACTCCCCTCGCCGACCAGATCTCCCCCGAGGACATGATCGCGGTGCACGACACCATCCCCCAGGCCAAGCACGTGGCCGGCACCAACGACCAGCTGCTCTCCATGGTGATCAATGGCAAGGAACGCGCAGTCAGCCTGATCGGCGTTACCGAAGAATTCCAGGTGATCCGCAACCTCGAGATCCTCCGCGGCCGCTACTTCGACGCCGTGGACATGGAGACTTACAGCAAGGCCTGCCTCATCAGCGAACAGCTCTCCCGCCTCTACGGCCGGGAACCGGTGGGCGCGACCATCAAGGTGGGCGACTTGACCTTCACCATCATCGGCGTCTTCCGCGAGCGCGTCGCCACCTTCGGCCAATCGGAGATCACGCCGGAATCCATCATCGTGCCCTTCCCTCTCATGAAGTATTACATGGGGCAAGCGTTCATCCGCACCATGTACGTTCAGGCGGCCCAGCCGGAGGATGTGCTCTACGTCACGCGGCGCGTGCGCGAGATCCTGAGGAACCGCCATCGCCCCGACGCCGTGTACGTGGTCGAAAATCTGACTTCCCTCCTCGAGGCCGCGGGGAAGATCTCCTGGTCGCTGACCCTCGTGCTCCTGTTCGTCGCCTTGATTGCCCTCACCATCAGCGGCGTAGGCATCATGAACATCATGCTGGTGACGGTCACGGAGCGCACCCGGGAGATCGGCATCCGCATGGCGGTAGGAGCGAGACGACGCGAGATCCAGTACCAATTCCTGATCGAGGCCTTCATGATCAGCGGCACGGGAGCCATCATCGGCATCCTCATCGCGACCAGCATCCCGGTCATCATCCAGCCGTTCCTCCCCGGAAACCTGCACGTGCCCATCTCCGGCATCTCCGTGATGCTGGCGTTTCTGGTGACGTGCGCCTTCGGCATCGTCTTCGGCTACCTGCCGGCGAATCGGGCTGCCAGGCTCCAACCGACTGAGTCCTTGCACTACGAGTGAGCCGCGTGCGACTCAGCGTCATCTCTCCCACCTACAACGAGCGCGAAAACGTGGTGCCGCTGGCTGAGGAGATCGGACGCGCCCTCGCCGGCGTGGATCATGAACTGGTGTTCGTGGACGACGCATCGCCCGACGGCACCGCGAACGCCGTGGAGGAAATTGGCGCTCGAGATCCGCATGTCCGCGTGCTTCGCCGCTCCGGGACGCGCGCTCTGAGCGCCGCGGTGATCGACGGCTTCCAGGCCGGACGTGGCGAACTGCTGGCTTGTATCGATGCCGACCTGCAGCACGACCCTGCCATCCTGCCGCTCATGATGCAAGAGATCGAGAACGGCGCTGACCTCGTGATCGGCAGCCGCTACATCGCCGAGGGCGGTACGGGCGAATGGGGCTTGATCGGACGCATGGAATCCCGCGTTGCGACCAGGCTGGCGCACTGGACGCTGGGCCTGCGCCTGCACGATCCCCTCTCCGGATACTTCATGCTTCGTCGACAGGACTTCCAGCGCGTGCGCGCGGATTTGAATGGCAGCGGCTTCAAGATCCTGCTGGAGATTGCGGCCCACCTCAGGCCCAAGGCGCTGCGCGAAGTCCCGTACACTTTCCGGACCCGACGGGCCGGAACGTCGAAGCTGAGCACCCGCGTGGTAGTGGCGTACCTCCGCCAGCTCTGGCGGCTCTCTGCCCACGCCCGGCGCACCGATGCCCGGCCGGCACAGGCCGGCGCTCGCCGTTAGCCGGCGGCAACCGCCCTCCCCCCTGTCATCCTGAGCGAGGTGCGCGTCTTCGCACGCCGAGCGAATGGACCCCTCGAATGCAGGCAGCACAACCACCGCTCACAGGCCCTTCGGGCGTGAATGCCTCTGCAGCTTAGGGGAGAATCTGTAGCCCGGGCGTCACCGCCCGGCCAATTTCTTCACTTTCCAGTGTCATCCCGAGCGGCTGGTAGCCTTGGGCTTTAGCCCAAGGTCTCCCCGAGGGACCTGCTGTTCCTTCGCTGTGTACAAGCAGCTCCCTCACCGCTAAAGCGGTTCGGGATGACATTCATGTTGAACTTGTAGGCCGGGCGCCCTCGCCCGGCTCCTCAGACGGCGCGGCGAAAGTCGCGCCGTTCTTGTTTGGAGGAAGTACTGCCCGTGCTTTATCCGTTGCGGACGACGAAGGGCGCTCTTAGGTGCTACGCTTGACGGGTCGCGGGAATCGATTCCCACCAACTGAAAGCCGATTCTCTAATGCCCGCTGCACTCGTCGAATGCAGAGTTGTGGATCGCGGCGGAGCCGACACTCCCACATCCGAATCACAGTATACCCAGCCCTCTTCAGCGATCGGTTCGTGCTCTTGTCCCGCTGCAGGTTTCTATGAAGCTTTGCGACCCAATAGGTTCGATTCGCCTTCGGGATGTGTCCGCAATTCGGACAGACGTGCCAGAAGCAGCCGTCAACAAAGATGGCGACCCTTACTTGGTGAAAGACAAAATCTGGATTTCCCAAGATTCGAGGGGGGTGAACCGACCAACCGCGAAGACCCAACCGGATGAACATGCTTCTGAGCCGCAACTCCGTTGACCGATTGCGAACGGACTTAATTGCCCTCATGTTCGCGCTGCGAGCCTTGGTAGTCGTCATATCAGTCAAAGCACCTCGAGTCGCGGCGCACCGACCAAGTCCCCCAAATCACTCAGTCCTAAGGGAACAAAGTTCATCTGCTTGACTGGAAGATGCTGAGAGTCGATGTAGTCGTTGAAAAAAACACAGTACACGTGTACTTGTGGCTGAAATCGAGAATGACAAGCCAAAGAGGCGCTTGTTGTGCCTGTTGGCGGTCTCTCGATATCGATTTCCTTTAGAACTGCATTCTTGCACTGGACTGAAACAATCGGCTTGTGAGGAATTGCGCCGATCGGAAGCATCCAGAGAATGTCGAGCCCACCATCCTTCTCTTTCCGTCCAAGCAGGACCTCCGGCCTAAATCCGAGACCCTTGAGATAAGCATTGAATTCCGCACGTTTCTTGTTCCGAGTTCGGGGATGACCAACGCGGTGAATCGCTCCGGTCGTTCGGCGTAGTAGTTTCTCGGCGACTCCGATCTCGAACTGCTGGGCGTGGACTCCCCTGCTCCGAATACTAGCCATCGATTCGATGAAATTGATGAAGTCTATGTCGCCAGCAGTAAACCTCCCCGATTCATGGTCGTACACAAACGGAAGCGTCGAGCCTCGCTCCTCAAAGTGCTTGGCCAGAAAGTCGACGGCAGATCGCATTGCTTCAAAGCTACTTGGGCTGTGGTGCTCCTCGCGGAGTTCTGCTAGCAGCGGGGCATCCCCCAGCTTCGCTTCAAAGTCGCGCCCCGTTATCACTCGAGACTCTGTCGCCGACAACTCAGAGCAGATTGCTTCGAAGAACCTGAAGGTTGGAGTCAACATTGTTTGATGAAAGCTTTGGCTGCCGCCTCAAACTCCCGGAAATGAGCCAATAGCCGTTTTCCTTCAACACTTGATGGCTTGAGCACGAAGACCTCTCTTAACAATGTCCGCAACTGTTGCAGGATTCGACTAAGGCGCCTAACACTCTCGTCCTTCGTTTCGACAAAGAGCATTGCATCATCGAGATTACTCCCGGCTTCCAGCGCGGCAGACGCTTTGTCATCGTCGAGCACCTGCGACAATCGGGAAAGTTGTCGGGTGTCGGTGACCTTTGCCGTGTCGGGATCCCGCAATTTGGTCTTGGGGTCGAAAGTCCCATACACAAAGCCAAGCAAGCTGCGCAGTTTCTTTCGATCGACCTTCTTAACCTCAAGAGTATCCTTGTCGACATCTAACCCGATATATCCCTTAATTCCGGTACGGCTGAGTGATTCGCCGAGCTTCCAATAATCCTCGTCCTCTGGCAACGACTCCTTTGCCGTCGTCAAGGTTCTAAAGGGAACTAAGAGTCGACGGATTTCTTGTTTTGAAAGTCCAAGCTCTTTTACCACTTTCCCCAAATCCTCTTTGGAATGAATCTCCTGATCCAAGAATTTTGCCTTGCTCAGCGATGGCCATTGCCGGAATCCGAATAGGTGCCGCACGCCGAGGTAAACACGCATTTCGTTTTCTTGTTGGGGTGAGGGGTTTTCCGGAAAGCTTAGAATCGGAATTCGTGTAAGGTCGTCCTTTCGTCCGCGGTATTGATCGCTGTTAGCCAGGATATGTCTCACCGCAGCCAAACGACGATTACCCTCGATTACGATGTAATGATCTGCTTCTTTTCGGGTTATGAGGGGTTCGTAATCGATATATCCGTTCTGCAAGAGTGAATCAACGAGCTCAGCAGCGAAGTGGGGCTTGCCATAAAGATATTCTTGAATCTCGTCTTGTGACTTGCCCACTAACTCGCCGCCAAAGCGAGGATTGTCGGGATCGAAGCGAAGTTTGTCGGGGTGCTGGTAGTCGAAGACCGCATCCTGATTAGGCATGAATCACCACAATCCATCCAGTTGTTTCACAACGGCTTGAAAGAGTGGTGGCGGCACAGCATTTCCAATCATTTGGAACTTGTCCCTAGGAGTGCCGTGCCTCCAAGTGAAAGTCCTTGGAAAACCCTGCAACGCAGCACATTCAAGGTAAGAGAGCCGGCGCGCGGGCCCTTCGCGAACAAATTCCCATTTGTCTGTATGTACGCGCCTGAGCGGCGGACTGGAGGGGTGCAGCGGGACGTGCCGCCAATGGCCAACAATGCATGGCGCGGTTTCGTCCCAATCGTGCCGTCGCTTGCGAGAGAGGTAATACCAGTGCAGTGGCTCTGTATCGTATTTTCCTCGTGCGCTCCGAGACAAGCCTGCGATTGCATCCTTTTGCGTGAGGAATTTGTCGCCGCCGACCACGCCGTGCGTCGGTCGCGGAAAGGAGTACTCGAAGGAGATGTCCGATCGTACCCCGACGAGGAACACTCTCCTGCGGAACTGGGCGACGCCGTAGTCTCTAGCATTAAGAACTTTCCAGTGCACCCTATATCCGGCCGAGCGATACCTGCGCAGTTGATTGTTCAATAAGTCCTTGTTTACTCCATACGCCATTCCGTTGACATTTTCGACGACGAATACCTTTGGCAGCACCAATCTCAGCACTCGGTCAAATTCACGGTAAAGATAATTGATTGAATCGCCCCACTCTCGACGACCGCCCTGCGTAAATCCTTGACATGGGTAACAACCAGCGAGGAAATCCGCGGAAGGAAACTGAGAGTAGCTGGTGATGTCACCCTCTTCGACCTTGGCCGCAGGGATGTTGTCCCTGTAGGTCTTGCACGCCAAATCCCAGATATCGTTTGCCCAAACTATGTCAAACCCGGTTTGGTTGAGTGCATAGTCCGACCCGCCGCACCCAACAAAAAGAGAAATTGTTCTGATTTTCCGCATGACGCTAGTTGGCAGATTCTCTCCGGACACACCTTGCCGTTTGAAGCTTGATTTTGCAGTAAGGGAAGCTGTTCCTCCAAACAAAATCCGAATCCTGTTCTGGATTCGGAACAAGCCTCAGCGGCGGGTGCTTAGCTTGACGCGTGGCGCCGAACGGGTCACTTCGCCGGAATCTTGGCCTGCGCCATTCCACCCACCTTGATTGAAAAAAGTCATTTTTCACCTTTTCGTGCGGGGGCGGGTAAGCTGCCTGATTTGTGCGGGTTAGATGGTCCGATGTATAGCTTTCAGCAATGTCAAGAACTATTTTCCCAGGCTTGTAAGCTGCTGATTCGCGGCGAGTTGCAAGCCTGCCTCCCGCGGCCTGCTTCCTTCGATTTGCTAAGCTGGATGTAGTGGCCTTCATCTCTGCGCTCTGGACTCTGAACTCTGGACTTCTCCCTGCACTATGCGCTCTGTCCTATGCGCTATGTGCTCTGTACTATGCGCTTCCCCACATACCTGACATATCTTCCTCGCTAAGTCCTTTAGACCGACATATCGAGGGGGAGGGGGTACCCCAGTGACATCTGTCAGTATCAATCACGCCCGGACGCTCAGCGCCCGCCAGGCGCCCCGTTGCGCCCATCTCAAGGCCAACGGCGACCGCTGCGGCTCGCCGGCGGCTTCCGGCAAGGAGCTCTGCTACTTCCACGACAAGGCGCTCGCCGACGACCGTCCCGTCCGTCTTCCCGTGCTGGAAGACGCCAACGCTATCCAGGTCGCGGTCATGATCGTCATGGACGGCCTTTACCGCGGCAATCTCAACTACAAGAAGGCGGCTCTCCTGCTCTACGGACTCCAGATCGCCAGCTTCAACCTCCGGCATCTGCAGCTCACCCCCGCGGGAGACCTGGAGCTCGCGCCCCAGCCCAGCGAGACCAAGGAGTCCCAATGAATCGCGAAAGCGCCCTCCCACTGCCCGAGTCAGGGACCCGCGTTCATCCGCGTGCATCCGCGGCCAATGAGTTTCTCTGCGATCTCGGCGTTCTCGGCGGTGAAAAGACCGGTCCAGAGCGGGAATCGGGGCCTCCGCCGGATGCACTTTTTGCCGCTTTGGCTGCACATTTGGCATCGAATGCAGGAGAATCGCTTTACTAAATCCAATCCTTGCTTTAACTTTCGCGCTTCTCCAATGCGGGTGTTAGTATTAAAAGACTTACGATGGCTCTGAAAACGCTGTTCCTGAATCCCCCTTCGTTTGAGAACTTTGATGGCGGGGCCAGCTCCCGCTGGCCCGCGACCCGCGAGATCGAGTCGTACTGGTACCCGGTATGGCTGGCCTATCCGGCCGGCATGCTGGAGGGTTCGCGCCTGCTCGACGCGCCGCCTCACCACGTCTCCGCGGAACAGACCATCCAGATCGGCAAGGACTACGAGTTCCTGGTGCTGTTCACCAGCACGCCCGGATGGCAGGGGGACCAGAAGCTGGCCGCCGCCATGAAGTCGGCCAACCCCAAGCTCAAGATCGCCTTCGTTGGGCCCCCGGTCACCACCGAGCCGGAGCGCGCCCTGCGGGAGTGCAGTGCCATCGATTTCGTGGTCCGCCGCGAGTTCGACTTTGCCACCGTCGAGTTCGCCCAGGGCACGCCGCTGGAACAGATTCTCGGCGCCTCCTATCGCAAGAACGGCGGCATCGTTCACAATCCGGACCGCCCGGCCGTGGCCAACCTCGACGAACTGCCGGACGTGACTGCGGTCTATCAGCGGGATCTTGACGTCCGCCGCTACAACGTCCCGTTCCTGCTTTATCCCTTTGTCTCGCTCTACACTTCGCGCGGCTGCCCGGCGCAGTGCACCTTCTGCCTCTGGCCGCAGACCCTGAGCGGACACCCTTGGCGCACACGGTCCACCGACGCGGTTGCCCGGGAGATGGCCAAGGCCAAGGAATACTGGCCCTGGGTCCGGGAATTCTTCTTCGACGACGACACCTTCAACATCCAGAAAGCGCGCACCATCGAGCTCTGCGGCAAGCTGAAGCCGCTGAACCTGACGTGGTCCTGCACCTCTCGTGTGACTACTGATTTCGAGACCCTGAAGGCGATGAAAGAGGCCGGCTGCCGATTGCTTATTGTGGGTTACGAATCGGGCGACCCGCAGATCCTGAAGAACATCAAGAAGGGCGCCACCGTCGAGCGCGCCCGCCAGTTCACCAAGGACTGCCAGAAACTCGGCCTCGTGGTCCACGGCGACTTCATCCTCGGCCTGCCGGGTGAGGATCGCGAATCCATCCGGCGCACCATCGACTTCGCCAAGGAACTCGACTGCGAGACCATCCAGGTCTCGCTGGCGCATGCCTATCCCGGCACCGAGTTCTACGACTTCGCCAAGAAGAACGGCTTCATCATCAACGAGCAGGCGATGGTGGACGAAGGCGGCCACCAGATGGCCCACATCGAGTACCCGGGTATGCCCCGCGAGTACATGATGGAGATGGTCCACCGCTTCTACGACGAATATTATTTCAGGCCCAAGGCAGTGTTCCGCATCGTGCGGAAGGCGGTCTTTAACTCCACCGATCGCAAGCGGCTTTACAAAGAAGCCAAGTCGTTCCTCAAGCTGCGCGCGGCGCGCAACCGCTATGTCAAGGAACAGCGCGCCAGGCACACGCCGCTGCCCACATCCGAACCGCAGGCAGAGCCCGAGACCAAGCCGGCGGTCGAAGCGGTCGAAGTCTAACAAGGACCCGGTGTGAGCTTTCGCAAGTACCTGGTACTGGCAGCCATCGTCCTGTTCGGTTCCAGCGGCGACATCTGTCTCTCCTATGCCATGAAGAAGGCTGGCCCGCTTTCGGCCACCGACATCGCCCGCCTCATCAGCTTCGTTTTCACTCCCTGGGTGGCTATCGGGATCGTGCTGCTGATCGGCTTCTTCGCTTCCTATATGGCGGCTTTGTCCTGGGCCGACCTGACGTACGTTCTCCCGGCAGCGTCCCTGGGATACGTCATGCTGGCCTTGATGGCGCAGTTCCTCCTGCACGAACAAGTCACGCTGACTCGCTGGCTGGGGATCCTGCTGGTGAGCGGCGGCGTGGCGGTCGTGACCCGCGGACCCTCCTTGACTCCTGCACAGCCAGAGACCGAGGAAGGCGACTGATGTCCCCGATGCACACCTGGTCCGCGATCGCGGTGATTGTCGCCAGCTCGACCGCCGGAGACGTATTGACCGCCCGCGCCATGAAGGAAGTCGGACATGTCGGCGAACTGTGGCGCGAACGAGGGTTATGGGCGGTGCTGAAGGCAGTGGCCGGAAACGTCTACTTTGCCACCGGCATCGCCTGCATGGCCGTGTCGTTCTTCAGCCTGCTGGTCGCGCTTTCTTGGGCAGACGTGAGCCTGGTCGGCCCCGCCGCCGCTTCCCTCACGTTCATCACCAACGCCTTTGCCGCCAAGTTTTTCCTGAAGGAGGACGTGAACCAGCACCGCTGGGCGGCCGCCCTGCTGGTCGCTGGCGGCGTGGCGTTGCTGGCCGTCTGATTGCACGGATCTAGCCGAAGAGTCGCATCAGTCCGGACGGAGGCAGGTCCGGGATCAAGAATCGCTGCGTACGGCTGATGGCTTTCGTCAGCGCCTCCGCCGCCATGTAGCCGCTGCGCACGGCGCCTTCCATGGTCGCCGGCCAGCCGGTCGCGGTCCAATCTCCGGCAAGAAACAGCCTCGGCCAGGCCGTCCCATTTCCCGGGCGATATTCATCCGATTCCGGCAGTGCGGAGTATGTTGCGTGCAGTTCCTTAATCACCGTTGACTTCAGCACCTTGGCGTTGGCGACCCCGGGAAAGAACTCCTCCAGTTCGCGCAACGCGAGGTCGAGGATATCGTTCCGCGATTTGTCCACCAGGGACTTCGAAGAGCTCACTACGAGTTCTACATAGCTTCCGCCGTGCGCAGCTTCGCTTCCCTGCGCGTGCAACTTCGATTTGTGGAACATCCATTGGATCGTGCGGTCGAGCAGCACCGCGTGCTCCAGATCGGTGATCTGCCGGTCGAACCAGAAATGGATGCCGGTGATCGGGGAGGTCTCGAACCGCCCCAGCATCCGCCGCAGCGGGCCCGCGGCGTCGTCCTGGGGCAGTACCTTCTCCAGCGCCTGGAACGGAAGCGCTGAGATCGCGTAGTCCGCGAGCAACTCGCCCCCGGTCACACAAAGCCGTGCCCCGTTTGCCTCCGGCTTAATCGCATCCACACCCGCCCGCAGCCTCACTTCACCTCCGCGTGTCCGGATGTATTCCCCCGCCGCGCCGTAGAGTTCCGTGAGGGGCACGTTCGGTATGCCCATTCGACCACCTGCAGCGGATTTGAGGAAGGATTCGCGAAAGACCTGCGCCGCGTAACGGATCGACATGCGGTCCAGGTCTTCATTTAGCGCGCTCACCAGCACGACCTTCCAGAAGCGGTCGATGGCACGCTGCGTCTGCCGTTTGCTCTTGAGCCAGGCCAGGAACGGCTCATCCGTTTCTTCCGGCAGATTGCGCATGATTGACATCAGCGCGTGCCCGATCGCCATCTTGTCGCCCAAACCGAGCGAGTGCGCCGCCAGGAACGACAGCGTGTTGTGGAACGGCGCGGGAAGGAACGACGGCTCGATGTCCGACCGCCGCCCGCCTGGCTCCAGGAAGGTCAACCGGTCGTACCAGCGGATCTTCTGCTCCACTCCGATGCGACGGTAGAAATCGATCAGGTTGGTGCAGCAGCCCAGCAGGACGTGCTGGCAGTTGTCCACCACCTCGCCTGTGCCCGGATGTTCGTAGGACGAGGCCCGTCCGCCGACGTAGGGCCGCTTTTCTAAGATAGTGACCTGGAACCCGGCGTCTGCCAGCGCGCATCCCGCTGATAGTCCCGCCAGACCCGCTCCGGCGATGGCCACCTTGGGCGCGGCGTTCATGCGGTCAGTCGCAGCAGAAAGCCCCGCGACAGCACGCCCAACTTCTCCGGGACCGTAAGGCGCACGCGTTCGCTGAAGACGTCGTAATTGCGGCGGGCGATCTTTTCCAGCAGGCGGCGGTAGATCTCGACTAGAGTCCACAGTGCCGGGCGGCTGTCTTCGTCGATCAACGGCATCAATTCGTTGGCGGCGTTGTAGAACCCCCGCGCGCGCTCCGCCACCAGTTCGAGCACTGGCCGAACCGTGGACACATCGAATCCGTTGCCCAGGCGCGCCGGATCCAGGTCCGCCGGCGTCCGCCCGAACCGCGCCAGGTCTTCCTCGGGGAGGTAGAGGCGCCCCATGCGCGCGTCTTCCTTGACGTCGCGCAGGATGTTGGTGAGCTGAAACGCCACTCCGCACTCCTCGGCCAGCGTTTCGGCCTTGGGATCGCGATACCCGAAGATCTTGATGGCCACCAGCCCGACCACCGACGCCACGTAATAGCAGTATTTCCGCAGGTCTTCGAAGGTACGATAAACGATCGCGCCGCCTTCGCTGGGCAGGTCCATGGCGGTTCCGTACACCAGCTGGTCGAAAAGCTCCGAGCGGATCTCGAAGCGCTTCTGCGCGTCCGCCACCGCCATCAGCACGGGATCGTCGGTCGCATCCCCGGCCAGCACACGATGGAGCGCGTCCAGCCAGGCAGCAAGCTTCTCCTTGCGCTGCTCCAGGGTGACTCCCGGCGCGTCGCAGATATCGTCGCAGTAGCGCATGAAGGCGTACACCGCACACAGCGCGTCGCGCTTCTCCCCGGGCAGCACGAGAAATGCGTAGTAGAAGTTCTTCGCCGACGAGCGGGCGATGCCGCGGCAAACCGCGTACGCGTGCTCCAGCTGCGACCTCATGCCACTTTCCTCGCCGCCGCGCGCAGCACCAGCCAGAGCTTTCGGGACTTGGAGATCACCGGCCGCCCCTTCAGGACGTCATAGCTCTGGCGCTCGATGGCATTGAGGATCTCCTGCCCGCCGCGGCTGAACAGCTCGATGTCGATGGCCAGGTCGCGGTCCACCTTCTTCGCCAACGGCAGCCCGCTCTCGAACCAGGCCCGCGCCCGCGACACCTCGAATCGCATCAGCTCCAGAAACTGCGGCGTCGCCCGGCGCTGGGCGATGTCCCCCTCGCTGACGCCGAACTTGCGCAGGCTCTCCAGCGGCAGGTAGATGCGTCCCTTGGCGTAGTCCACGGTCACGTCCTGCCAGAAGTTCGCCAGTTGCAGCGCAGTACAGGTGCGATCGGAGAGCTGCTGCCGTTCCGCGTCCCGGTACCCGCAGGCGTACAGAACGAGATGCCCCACGGGATTCGCCGAATAGCGGCAGTATCCGAGCAGGTGGTCGAATGTTTCGTAGCGCGTGACCGTCTGGTCCTGACGGAAGGCCGTCAGCAGGTCGGAGAACTCGTGTTTGGGGATGTCGCAGGCGTGTACTGTCTCGCGCAGTGCGACGAACACCGGGTGCCGCGGCTCGCCCTCGTAGCAGGCATTCAGCTCCTGCTCCCACTGGTCCAGTAGCGCGAGCGACTGGGCCGGATCGCCCACTTCGTCGCCCAAGTCATCGGAGATGCGGCAATACGCGTAGAGGCTGTAGAAGTGTAGCCGCAGCTTGCTGGGCAGGAACCAGGTGGCGACTGAGAAGTTCTCGTAGTGGCGCCGGGCCAGGCGCTCGCAATAGGCCCTGGCCTCGGACAGCGACGGCGCGGATTCGGGGATAGCGTATTCGGGCGGCAGCGCCTGCCACCCGGCAGCCGGGATAGAATCGCTCTGATGGGAACCGTGGCTGATGGTCGATGACATGAGGCGCACGACTCCCGCCGCCGGCGGTCAGTGCCCGGGGATGATCGCGGTCTTGATGTCCCCGTTGCGGTTCAGCATGTGCCGCAGCACCTGCTGCAACCGCGAAAGCGGCGCTTCCCCGGTGATGTAGTCGGTCCCGCGGATCTTCCTTTCGGTGATCAGCGCGAACGCCTTCCGCACTGCCTCTGGCGTGTGGTGGAATGTCGCTTTCAGGCTGATCTCCGAATAGTGCAGGCGGTTCGTGTCCAGGGCGACGCGCGTTCCGCTGGCGCATCCGCCGAAGAAATTCACCGTGCCGCCTTTCCGCACCATGTCCACCGACCACTCCCAGGCCTGGGGACGGCCCACAGCTTCCACCACGACGTCGGCGCCGCGCCGGTCCGGACTGAGGGCGCGAACCGCCTCCACCGGGTCCTCGACGTCACCGATCTGCACGATGTCGTCCGCCCCGAAGCGCTTGGCAGCGGTGACCTGCGCGTCCCGCTTGACCACCGCGATCACGTTGCAGCCGGTCAGCTTGGCCACCTGCACGAACATCAGGCCGATGGGCCCGCCGCCGATCACCACCACGGTGTCGCCGATCTCCACGTTGGTCTCGTGCAGTCCGCGGAGCACGCAGGCCAGAGGTTCCGCCATGGCGGCTTCCTCGTAGCTGACGTTGTTGGGGATCGCCAGCATGTTGCTCTCGACGATGCGCCGCGGGATCTTGATGTACTCGGCATACGCGCCGTTATTGAATAGCAGGTCCTCGCACAGGTTCTCCTGGTGCTTGGAACAGTAGAAGCACATCTGGCAGGGCGCCGAATTCAGCGCCACGACCCGCATGCCTTTCTTAAAGCCGCGGACGTTGGGCCCGACCTCTTCGATGATCCCGGCCAGCTCATGTCCGAACAGGGCCGGCGGGACGATCATGCGGGCGTGGTAGCCGCGCTGGTACACCTTCAGGTCGGTGCCGCACGTCAACGCGACCTGTACCTTGATCAGGACTTCCCCCTCGCCCACACGGGGGATGGGAACCTTCTCGATCTTGACGTCCTCTTTTCCGTAGAGGACCGCCGCTGTCATGTGTCCGTTCACCATCAGTTTCCTTCCCAAGAGCTGCCCGGCTGAATAACCACCTTCATCGAGTCCGGATGCGGATGAGCAGCCAGATTCAACGCCTCCACCGCTTGCCCCAGTGAAAAGCGGTGCGAGATCAGGCGGGTCAGATCCATCTCCCCGCTGAAAACGAACCGCACTGATTCTTCCTGTAAATCCACGGAAGCGCTGTACGAGCCCAAAAGCGCCTTTTCGTCCACGCAGATCGCCGCCGGGTCGATGAAAGCCTCGCCCCGAACGGTCTGGGCGAATAACATCACCCGCCCACCCGGACGCGCCGCGTCCATGCCGAGCGGGATCAAGCTGTTGCCAGCCGTGGCCAGTACGACAGCATCGGCCCCGCGGCCCTCGCTCCATTGATGCACCTGTTTCACCGTGTCCTGCCTCGAGGCGTCAATGGTGCACGTGAGCCCAAACGATTTAGCTATTGTAAGCCTCTCACTGTACAAATCGGAAGTTATAACACGGGCTCCATATCGTTGGGCGAGGAATCCCAGAATGACCCCGATGGGGCCTTGCCCGACCACCAGTACCGTCTCTCCCGGCTGCGGGCGCAAGGTCTCAATGCCCTTCATGCACGTGTTGACCGGTTCGATGAACGACGCCTGCTCGTAAGAGACGCCATCCGGGATCTTGACCACGCCCTTGCGGACGATCCAATCCATGACCCGTACGTACTCGGCGAATCCGCCGCCACTGGGCTCGAACCCGGCCGTACATCCCACCTTCTTGTACACCGCGCACTGGGCGAACACCTTGTGCCGGCAGTAGTAGCACTCACCGCAGGGGATGTGGTGGAAGGCCATTACCCGGTCTCCGACGGTGACCGCGGTCACCCCGTCGCCCACCGCCGCCACTATGCCCGCCGTCTCGTGGCCGAAGATGCGGGGCGCTGAGTGCGACCCGGTGGAGATCTTCTTCAAGTCCGTCCCGCAAATGCCGCAGGTATGGACGCGGATCAGGATCTCGCCTGGCCCGGCCTGCGGTACGGGTACAGCTTCCAGGCGCACATCGCCCTTGCCGTGGTACACCGCCGCGAGCATCGTTCCCGGGATCGCATCCCGGCGGGTGCCTGTTACGGGTTGTGCTGCGACGGTCATCTACAAGAACTTCATGCTTGGTCTGAGCTTGCCGCGTACGCTGCGGAGGTCATCGATCTGAAGGATCGCGTCCAGCACGCCGCAGATCGTTTGCGCGGCCTTGCGCTGGTTCGCGGCCAGCCGGGCCACACTCCTCCACAGGTGGGGCCGCAACGCCACATGGCCCACGAACTTCGCCTCCTGGAACCTGCCCTCCGCGTCGATGAACGGCTCGACCGGTGGCAGGGGAAATTCCAGCGTGTCGGAGATCGCCTTCACCGCCAGGAACCCGCAGCCATGGCGATCCGCCACCGCCGCCACGGTGGCGGCTTCCATGTCCACGCACTGGGCGTCGTATCTGTGCGCCAGGTCGGATTTCTCCTCCTCGCGCAGCACCCGCGTGGCGCTCGCCAGCACCCCGCCCCCGAACACGGCCCGGAAGCGCGCGCCGGTTTCCGCGTCCACCACCACCTCCGGCGTGAACGGGGCTCCCGCTCGCATACGAGGCACCAGCGCTCCGGCGAAGCCGGCTGAGATCAACACCTCCACACCCTGCTTGGCAACCGCTTCGGCGGCCCGGCCTGCGGGCAGTGGACCGATCCCGGCACATACCAATACCGCGCGCTCAGTCTGGAACGCGTTCCAGTTCCTGCCCCGCGATCCCAGCGTGACGCTCCGCCAGTTCCTCACCAGCCCTGCGACCTCGCGAGGCATCGCCGTAATGATGCCGATCTTAGGCATATCCATGTGCCCGGAACCATTCCACCGCGCGGCGCAGCGCGCCGTCCACGGCGACCGTCTTCCAACCCAGTTCGCGTTCGGCCTTGGCCGAAGACGCAAACATCTTCTTACGCCCCATGCGGACCGCGTCCAGAGTCACGCGCGGTTCGCGCCTCAGCAAACGGCCCGTCACCACCGTGTCCACCACCCCCGCTGCCAGCGCCACCGCGTACGGGAGCTTCACTCTTGGCGAGGGCAGGCCGGTGATCGCTGCCAGCTTGTCCAGGATCTGCTTCAGCGTCAGGTTCTCGCCGCCCAGGATGTACCGTTCCCCCGGACGCGCCTTCTCCGCCGCCAGCAGATGCCCCTTCGCTACCTCGGCCACGTCCACCAGGTTCATGCCCGTATCCACGTAGGCCGGGAACTTCTTCTTTAAGAAGTCCACCACGATCCGACCGGTCGGGGTGGGCTTGATGTCCTGTTCTCCGATCGGCGCGGTCGGATTCACCACCACCACGTCCAGTCCGCTCCGCCCGGCCTCCAGCGCCACCTGCTCGGCCATGAACTTCGAGCGCTTGTAGTGGCCGATCATGTCCGCCAGCGCGACCGGCGAATCCTCGTCCGCCGGACGTCCATTCGCGGTGAAGCCCATCGTGGCCACCGTCGAGGTGTAAACGATCCGCCGTACCCCCGCCTCCTGTGCCGCCCGGATGATGGTGCGCGTTCCTTCGACGTTCGACCGGTACATCTCGTCCGGATCGGGGATCCAGAGCCGATAGTCGGCGGCCACGTGGAAGACCATCTCGCAGCCATCCATCGCCGTCTTGAGCGTGTCCGGTTCCCGCAGGTCACCCGTGACCCGCTCTGCATTGAGCGGATCGATCAGGTCCGTACGGCTCGTTTTCCGGACCAGTAGGCGAAGGTCCGCTCCCTGTTGTGAAAGAGCGCGCGCTACGTGGCTTCCCAGGAAACCCGTAGCGCCTGTGACAAAGACTTTCATCGCCACGCTCGGTGGCCGCTACTCGATCGCTTCCGGCTGCAGCGAAATGTTCTTCTCGCCCGCGGCTCGCCGTTCCCGGTACTGTCGCACCCAGTTTTCCCAGCTCTTGCCCGCCGCCATGTCGCGCCCCGAAAATGCCAGACCGGCGATATCGGCGTATGAGACCGAGAGTTTCCCGCTGCTGTCCTTGGGCAGCACCCGCACGTAGGAGTCAGCCAGCGTCCGGCCAGTCCGCCGGTCGAAAATATAGCCCTCGATCTTCGAGCCGTCCTTGCGCGTGATCACCACGTCGCCGCGATAACTGAACGCCTGCTCCAGGGCTACCCGCAGATCCTCTTCGGTGGCAACCTCCGGGACCCAGCCTTCGATGTGGTCCCGCTCGGCTCCGGGAACCACCTCCAGCGCCTGCGGATCGATTTCGCGCCCTGCTTCTCGGCCGCTCACGGACGGGTCTCCTGCGGCACCTGCTCCTCGATCTGCACCAGTGGCTCGAACGAATGCACGGGCTGCACCGGCTCTGTCAGAAGCTCAAGGGCCTCCGGATCCTTGTACTCATGGGAAAACGTCGCGCGGGCTGTGGCCCACAAGGCGCGCAGCGATCCGAACGTATCGTTCACCGCCGAGGCTTCGTAGCCGCTGTGCACCATGCAATTGGCGCACTTGGGGTTCCCCGATTCCGTGCCGTAGTGCTCCCACTCCGTGCTTTCCAACAGTTCTGCGAAGGAATCGGCGTATCCATCCTGGAGCAGGTAACAGGGCTTCTGCCACCCGAAGACGTTATAGGTCGGCATCCCCCACGGCGTGCAGCGATACTCGCGCTTGCCCATCAGGAATTCCAGGAACAGGGGCGACATGTTGAAACGCCAGTTCGGCTTGCGGTTCGACAGGATGGCGCGGAACAGCCGTCGCGTGCGCGCCCGCCCCAGGAAGTGGTGCTGGTCGGGGGCTTTCTCGTAGGAGTAGCCGGGCGAGAGCATCATGCCCTCGATCCCCAGCTCCATCATCTCGTCGAAAAAGGCGCGGACGCTTTTCGCATCGGCGCCGTCGAACAGCGTCGTGTTGGTCGTGACCCGGAACCCGCGAGCCAGCGCCTCTCTGATCCCCTCCACCGCCTTTTCGTAGCCGCCCTCGAGGCAGACGGAAAAATCGTGGTGCTCCCGCTGGCCGTCCAGGTGGACGGAGAAGGTCAAGTACTTGCTCGGCTTGAACAAGTGGATCTTCTGCTTCAGCAGGAGCGCATTGGTGCACAGGTAGACGTACTTCTTGCGCGCCACCAGGCCCTCGACGATTTCGCCGATCTGCGCATGCAGCAGCGGCTCGCCTCCGGGAATAGCCACGGTTGGTGTGCCGCACTCATCGACCGCCCGGAAGCACTCTTCCGGCGTAAGCTGCATCTTCAACACGTGGCCGGGGTACTGGATCTTGCCGCATCCGGCGCATGCCAGGTTACAGCGGAACAGCGGCTCCAGCATCAGGACGAGCGGATAGCGTTTGCGGCCCTTCAGCTTCTGCCGCACCACGTAGGTGGCAACCGTCCACATCTGTGAGATCGGTACCGGCAATCTTCTACTCCTGTTCCGCCTGCCGCCTGCCCCGCTCGGAGATCCTGTTGCCGCTCTCCTGCAAAACGCCGAACACTCGCTGGTAGGTCGTCAGCGCCAGCAACGGAAAATAGACCTCGTACAGGTGGTACTTCAGATAGAACACGCGCGGGAAGCCCGTCCCGGTGAATGGCGGGACGCGCCACGAGCCGTCTTTCTCCTGCGTGCGCAGCAGGTAGGCCACGCCCTGGGTCAGCGAATCGCTGCGCGTGTCACCGGCCGCCAGCAGGCCCAGGATGGCCCACGCCGTCTGCGAAGGCGTGCTCGGCCCCACCCCCTTGGTCGCCGGATCATCGTACGACCCGCAGGTCTCGCCCCAGCCGCCGTCGGGGTTCTGCACCGAGCGGATCCACTCCGCGGCATGCTGGATATAGGCTTCGTGGGTGTCCTCTCCCATCGCCTCCAGCCCCCGCAGCACCTGCATGGTCCCGTAGAGATAATTCACGCCCCAGCGGCCGAACCAGGACCCGTCCGGCTCCTGCTCCCGCTTGATGAACTCGATGGCGCGGTGCACGGCCACGTCCTGCCGCGTGTACCCGAACGCTGCCAGCATCTCCAGCACCCGTCCGGTGATGTCCACCGTGGGCGGATCGAGCATGGCGTTGTGGTCGGCGAAGGGGATGTACTGGAAGACCATCTTTTCGTTGTCGCGGTCGAACGACGCCCATCCGCCCTTCTCGCACTGCAGGGAGAACAGCCAGTCCATCGCGCGCTTGATGGACTTGAGCTGGTAGCTCTCGTCCGGGTGGTCGACGCGCGACAGCGCCAGCAGCACCTGCGCCGTGTCGTCCACGTCCGGGTAGTATTCGTTGTTGAACTCGAAGTACCAGCCGCCCGGCGGCGCGTTCTTGTTCTTGATGTACCAGTCGCCGCGCTGGGTGACCTGCTTCTTGAGCATCCAGTCGATGGCCTTCACCAGCCGGGGGTCGGTGCGCGAGACCCCGCTCTCGGCCAGGGCGAACGCTCCATAGGCCGTGTCCCAGATAGGAGACTTGCACGGCTGCATGCGGAAGGTGTCGTCCTCTTCGATGCCCAGCTTTTCGAACTCGTCCATGGCGCGGATCAGCTGCGGATCGTCGAGCGAATATCCCAGGCAGCGCAGCGCGATGATCGAGTTCATCATCGCCGGATAGATGGCGCCCAGGCCGTCGCTCATCTCGAACCGCTCCAGCATCCACTCTTCGGCCTTGCGGATGGCGATGGAGCGCAGCGGCCGCACATGCACCATTTCGAACCAGTGGGTGATGCGGTCCAGCACCAGGAAGAAGTTCCGCCAGCTGATCAGCTTCTTGTCCCAATGCAGGCGCATGTTCTTCTTGGTGCGCCCTTTGACGAACAGCTCTTGCACCCCCATCTCGGGCGGGATCTTCTTGAACGGCTTCCTGGCGTAGGCGATGGCCAGCGGCACCAGGATGCCCCGCGACCATGACGAGATCTCGTAGATGTTGAACCAGAACCAGTTGGGGAACAGCACGATCTCCGGCGGCACCGCCGGCACGCAGTCATAATCGTACTGCCCGAAGAAGCACAGATAGATCTTGGTGAAGGTGTTGACCGCGGTCACGCCCCCCAGCTCGTGGATCTTCTTCCGCGCCCGCGCCAGCGCCGGATGGCCGGCTTCGTACCCGGCGAGCTTCAGTCCGAAGTACGCTTTGACCGAGGCGCTGATGTTCGACGGGCCCCCCTGATAGATGCCCCAGCCGCCGTCCTCGTTCTGGTGCTGGAGGATGTAGTTCGCCGCCTTGGCGATGCGCCGCGGGTCGCCCGTGCCGAGCAGGGCATGGAGCACGATGTAGTCCGACTCGAGGGTGGTGTCGGCTTCCAATTCGCCGCACCAGTAGCCGTCCTCGTGCTGTAGCGAGAAGAAATACTTGCGGGTCGCATCCAGGGATGCACCCACGCGGCTCATCAAGCCGTCGATCTTGCCAAAAATCATGGGGGCGGGCCGTTGCTGCCCGCCGGGGGAGTTATCCATCGATCTGTTTACTCCGCATTCGCCGCGGCGGGGGCGATGGCTTCCACGATCTCGGGAGGCAGCCCGAAACGCACGTTCTCCGGCATCACCTCGATCTCGCGGACGTTGTCGTATCCGACCTGGGTGAGATACGAAACCACTTCCTCGACCAGGCACTCGGGGGCCGATGCCCCGGCCGTCAGGGTCACGGTCTTGACCCCGGCCAGCCACTTCGCGTCGATCGCTTTGTAATTCTCGATCAGGTAGGAGGGCGTGCCGTGGTTGCGCGCCACTTCCACCAGGCGATTGGAATTTGAGCTGTTGTCCGACCCCACCACCAGCAACAAGTCGGTCTGGTGGGCCACCTCTTTGACCGCCGTCTGCCGGTTTTGCGTGGCGTAGCAGATGTCGGACGCGGCGGGGCCCTCGATCGTGGGGTACTTCTTCTTGAGCGCAGCGATGATGTCGGCAGTTTCGTCCAGGCTGAGCGTCGTCTGCGTCAGGTACGCCACGCGCTTGGGATCGGGCACCACCAGCGCCTCGACCTGTTCCGGGGACCCCACCACCTGCGTCACCTCGGGCGCTTCACCCAGCGTGCCAATGACTTCGTCGTGATCGCGATGGCCGATCAGGATGATGCTGTAGCCCTCGCGGGCATACTTGACCGCCTCCACATGGACCTTGGTCACCAGGGGACAGGTAGCATCGATCACCCGCAGACGCCGGAGGCTGCTGCCATCCCGCACCTCGGGCGAGACCCCGTGGGCGCTGTAGATGACCCGCTCGCCCTCCGGGACTTCCTCCACACCGTCCACGAAGATCGCCCCTTTGGAGGTTAACTCCTCGACCACGTAGCGGTTGTGGACGATCTCCTTGCGGACGTAGATAGGCGGGCCGAAGGTCTCCAAGGCGATGCGCACGATGTCGATGGCGCGCACTACCCCGGCACAGAAGCCGCGCGGCTTCAACAAGAGCAGGGTCTTACCGTTTTCGAGTGGTCTCATCCCTCAACCAGTATACCGAAAGCTTCTGGACACGGAGGTGCAAAGTTATATCACTCCCGTTTCATGGTCAATGTAACTCATAGAAACTTAGGGAATTAGGATTGGCTCAGGAAATGGGGGAATGTGAAAAGGCGTGGTCACTGCTCCTGCACCGAGGCCGCACCGACGGGCAGCCGCACACGCTCTGCCTGGCCCTCGACTGCCACCTCCAGAGCTTGGAGTTCCCACCTCCCCATCCTCTTTTTCCCGACAACATAGATGGTGGCTTTCCCCGTGGGCCCGGAGATCGGGATCGCCAGATCGGCGCTGCCGGACGGCCCGCTCACGTTGATGCTGCCCGAGGTGAACCATCCCGCCTCGATGGGCGTTCCCAGCCGCTCGCGCACGGCAGGCGCCTGCTGCGCCCGGGCGACAGCCTCGCGGTACACGTCACTCGACCTCAGGCTCATCATGACCACACCCAGCACCACGACGACGAATGCGGTAAACGCGATCGCGAGCCCCATGATGATCGTGACCAGAAGGTGACGGGCGAACCAGCTCTTCTCCGGTTCGATCGGGGAGGAGGACAACGCTGCCGGTGGGGTGCTCATGCATTCGCCTTCAATAATTGCTCGGCGTGCTTGCGCGAAGTTTCGGTCAACTTGGCCCCGCTGAGCATACGGGCCAGTTCCTCCGTGCGCTCTTCCGATGTCAGGCGCCGTACGGAAGTCTTCATCCGCCCCTGGCTTTCCTTTTTCTGGATCAAATGGTGCAGGTCGGCGAAGGCGGCGATCTGCGGCAGGTGAGTGATGCAGAGGACCTGGTTGGACCGGGCCAGTGACTTGAGCTTCCTTCCCACGGCCTCGGCCGCACGCCCTCCGATGCCGTTGTCGATCTCGTCGAAGACCAGTGTGCGCTGCACCTTGCGCCTGGCCTTGCCGCTGGTGGCGCTCTCCGCGGTGGCCTTGAGCGCCAGCAGCACCCGCGACAGCTCCCCACCCGAGGCGATCTCCTCTACCGGATGCATGGGATCGCCGGGATTCGTCGCGATCATGTAGCTCACGCGGTCAAAGCCGCTCGCAGCCCAGTTCCCTGCTTCGTCGCTTCCGCTGATCTCGATCCGGAAGCGTGCCTTCATCGCCAGCTCGTTGATCTCCGCTTCGACCAGCTTCTCCAGCTTCTTCGCGGCCTCATACCGTTTTTTCGAGAGCCCGCGTGCCGCCGCGAGGTATTCGCCGGCCGCCTTGGCCAGCTCCTTCCGCAGCTCCTTCAGCACCTCGTCGCGGTTCTCGACTTCATTCAGCTTGCGGGCGGCCTCGGCGCCGTAGGCGATCACGTCGTCCAGGGTCTGCCCGTACTTGCGCTTGAGGCGATCCAGCAGGGCCAGCCGGTCTTCGATCTCGGCCAGGCGCTCCGGGGAAGCGTCGATGCCGCCGGCATAATCGCGCAACGTGGCCCCGGCGTCCTCGACCGTCGCCCGCGCCGACTCCAGCGCCGCCACCATCTCCTGGAACTTGCCGTCGTAGCGCGCCAGCTCCTCGATCTGCCGCGAGGCAGCGCGCATCGAAGTCGCCGCCGAGCCGTTCGCTTCATAGAGCGCGTCGTAAGCCCCCATAGCCGATGCGTAGATCTTCTCCGCGTTCGCCAGGACGCGCTTCTCGCTTTCAAGTCGCTCGTCCTCGCCCGACTCAAGCTTCGCCGAATCAATCTCTTTTTTCTGGAAGGACCACAGGTCCACCAACCGCAACCGGTCTTGCTCGTTGCGCTCCAACTCGGTGATGCGGCCCTGGATCTCTCGCCATTTCCCGTAGGCCGCCTCGGCGCCGCTGGTGTCTGCGCCCGCGAATGCGTCCAGCAGCTCCAGCCGCGATGCCGCGTCGAAGGAAACGATGGCCTCGCTCTGCGCGTGCACCGCCGCCAGCTCCGACGCCAGCTGTTTCAGCACCGCTACCGTGGCTGGCTGGTTGTTGATGAAGACTCGCCCTTTGGCGCCAATCTCGCGCCGCAGGATCAGTTCGATGTCCTCGGAATCGATGCCGTGCTCTTGCAGGATGGCGGGCACCCGCTTGCCTTCGACTTCGAATACCGCCGACACCACCGCCTTCTCCGCCCCATGGCGAACCATGTCGGGAGATGCTTTCTCTCCCAGGAGTAACGAGAGCGCATTGACCAGGATGGATTTCCCGGCGCCTGTTTCCCCGGTCAGCAGGTTCAGCCCCGGGCCGAACTCCACCGCCACGTTGTCGATGACCGCGTAGTTTTCGACGCGTAGTTCGAGCAGCACCAGGATCTCGAGTCAGGAAAGTTTTGCGCAGTCTAGCACAGCTTCCTTCACCCTCTGTCTCGCTGGTTCACACCCTCCGCACCCGGTACCTGCGCCTGTCGTGTCATTGACGCCCTGCTCCCGCTGGTGCTACGGTCGAAGCCGGAAATGTCAGTGCTCACAATCCCCTGTCTGTACATCGGCGGCGCGATCGTCAGTCTGATTCTGCAGAGCGGGATCGTCGCCAAGATCGTCCTCGTCATCCTGCTGTTCTTCAGCCTGTTTTCCTGGGCGATCATCCTTTCCAAGTGGCAGACCATCAGCCGCGCCCGCCAGCAGAGCGGCCGCTTCGTGCGCGCCTTCCGCAAGGCGGCGCGCCTCCAGGACGTGGCCACGGTCGCCGACCAGTTCCGTCCCAGCCCGTTGGTCACGGTATTCGAGTACGGCTTCGAGGAGTATCGCCGCCAGCTCGGCAACCCGACCGGCGTGGTGCGCAGCATGACCGCCGTGCAGCGCTCGTTGCAGATCGCCGCTTCGGAGGAGCTCACCCGCCTGGAGCGGCGCTTGCCCTGGCTCGCCACCACCGGCGCCGTGACCCCCTTCATCGGGCTGTTCGGCACCGTCTGGGGGATCATCGACGCCTTTCACGGGCTGGGCACGGCCGGCGCCGCCACCTTGCGCGCCGTCGCCCCCGGCATCTCCGAGGCGCTCGTCACCACCGCCGCCGGCCTGTTCGCCGCCATCCCGGCGGTCATCGCTTACAACCTGTTCACCCACTCTTTGCGCGAGTTCAGCGCGCGCATGGACGATTTCGCGCTCGAGTTCCTGAACGCCATCGAGCGCCCTGAGCCACCGGGGTAGCCGATGCCGACCATTGTCCCTCGCGGCCGCACCCTTTCCGAGATCAACGTCACTCCCTTTGTGGATGTGGTGCTGGTGCTGCTGATCATCTTCATGATCACCGCGCCGGTGCTGCAGTCGGGCATCGAGGTCGCGGTGCCCAAGACCAAGACGGTCAAGGAGATCACGGAAGAGCGGGTCGTCATCTCCATCACCCGATCGCAACGTGTCTTTTTGGGGAATGACCCGGTGAACATCAACGAGATCGGCGCTAAGTTGCGGCAGAAGATCCGCGACCCGCAGCACCAGCCGATCTACGTGCGCGCCGACGAGAACGTGCCCTTCGGCGCCTTTGCCACTGTCATGGACGCGGTCCAACAGGCGGGCATCACCAACGTGAGCATCGTGACCCAGCCGCTCGAGATCAAGAATGCCGGTCAGCGCTGACATCTTCTTCGAACGCGAGGAGTGGAAACGGCCGCTGGCCTGGTCCGTCATCCTCCACTCCGTCCTGTTCGGCGGCATGTTCTTCTACACCGTGTTGTTCGTCGGCTCCCGCGCCGAGACATGGGGCGGCACCGGTGGCGGCGGCGCCATCCATGCCACGCTGGTGAACAGCATCCCGTTACCCGCCAGCCAGGTGCAGACCCAGAACATCGTCGCCCACGACTCCAAGGGGCTCACCCAGTCGCTGCCGCGAACCAAAGAAGAGGCGCCGGAAGCCATCCCCATCCCCGAGCGCGAGACCAAGCGCAGGCCCGGGCCGCAGCGCAGCACCACGGCCAGGAAGATCGAGCCTCCGAAAGAGAACATCGCGCCCTTCGGGCAGGGCGGGCCGGTCAGCGGGCCCTACGGGGTCTTCCAGTCCGGGGGCGCAAAGGGCGGCTTTGGCTTCACCGGCGGCGGCGGGGACTTCGGCAGCCGCTACGCCTGGTACGTGGACGCCGTCCGCCGCAAGGTTTCCGAGAACTGGATGAAATACGAGATCGATCCCAGCATCACCGCCGCCCGCCGCGTCTACATCACCTTCGATATCCTGCGCGACGGCTCCGCCACCAACATCGAACTGGAGCAGTCCAGTGGCATCCCTTCGCTGGACCAGTCCGCTGTCCGTGCGCTTCAGCGCATCGAAACTTTCGGCCCCCTGCCCCCGGACTACTCCGGCAGCCGGGTGTCGGTCGAATTCTGGTTCGACTACCGGAGATGATTGAGAGATGCCGATGGAGCGTAGTAATATCGGAAAGCGATACTTGTGGATGAGGCGCTCACTCGCAGTCCTGTTCGCGGTGCTGGCGTGCGCGGCCGGGGCTGCCGCCCAGCAGGATTGGATCCGCACCGGCACCGGCCTCGGGGTCGAGAGGGTCCGGCTCGCCGCCGCGGACTTCAAGGCCACAACCCCGGAAGCCCCGACTCCCGACCTGCTCAAGGCATTCAACGAGACCCTTTTCTACGACCTGGAGAATGCGGGCATCTTCGACATGGTCTCGAAGAGCTTCTACCCCCTCCAGGTGCCGGGCACGCCGCAGGAGATGAATCTGGGGGCGTGGTCGAATCCCCCGCCCAACGCCAGCATGGTGGCCTTCGGCAATCTCGGCGGCGCCGCCGGCCAGGTGAGCGTGCAGGGCTGGCTGTACGACGTCAAGAACGCGCAGTCGCCGCAGGTCTTGGGCAAGCAGTACCGCGAGGCCGCCACTGCCGACAACGCGCGCCTCATCGCCCACCGCTTCGCCAACGAGATCATTTTTCGTCTTGGTGGCGGCATCCAGGGCATCGCCGAAAGCAGGATCTTCTTTATTAGCGACCGCAGCGGCCACAAGGAAGTCTGGGAGATGGACTACGACGGCGCCAACCAGAAGCAAGTGACGCACCTGGGCTCCATTTCCCTGTCGCCCCGCATCTCGCCCGACGGCTCGCGCGTGGCCTTCAGCTCCTTCGCCAAGGGCGGTGTGGACATTCTGGTGTGGTCCCTGGAGCTGAACCGGCTGGTCACCTTTCCGCGCTTCGGCGGCACCAATGCTTCGCCCGCCTGGTCCCCCGACGGCAGCAAGCTGGCTCTCTCTTCCTCCCGCACCGGCGATCCCGAGATCTACGTCGCGGACGCAGAGACAGGAGCAAACATGAAGCGCCTGACCAACTACCGCGGGACGGACATCTCGCCCTGCTTCAATCCCAAGAGCGGCGCGCAGATCGCCTTTGTCAGTGGTCGCACCGGCTTGCCGCAGATCTATCTCATGGACGCCGACGGCGCCAATCTCCAGCGCATGACCGATGGCGGCTACGCCGTCTCGCCTGCCTGGTCGCCCAACGGCCAATTCCTGCTCTTCGCCTGGTTCCGCAGGTACGGGCCGGGCGAACCGGGAGCGCAAGACATCTATATAATGGACGTCGCCAGCAAGCAGTGGGTGCAGTTGACCAGCGCGACTGGCCGCAACGATTCTCCGTCCTGGTCTCCCGATGGACGGCATATAGTCTTTCAGTCCAACCGCTCCGGCTCCGATCAGATTTGGACCATGCTGGCCGACGGCACTCAAGTCCGCCAGCTTACGACCCAGGGAAGAAACACGATGCCCAACTGGAGTTTCAAGTAGCGTGTACCCGGTGTTCCATCATGTTGTTGTCGCATCTCAGTAAGTCGGACGGCGGCACAGACCGCCGCCATGGCGAGATCGCTCGCACTGGAGGATGAGGTGAAGCAGAACAGGATGAAATGGTTGTTCTTGGTTGCATCATTCGCGGTGCTGATGACTGTAAGCGGCTGCAAAAAGAAGGAGACACCGCCTCCGCCGCCTCCGCCGCCTCCGCCGGCCCCCACGGCCTCGCTGACGGCCAATCCCAGCGCCATCGAGAGGGGACAGTCCACGACCCTTACCTGGCAGACGCAGAACGCCACGGACGTCTCTATCGGAGGTCTCGGTACGGTGGAGCCCAGCGGCTCACGCCAGGTTTCGCCGTCGGATTCGACCACCTTCCGCCTGACCGCCAAAGGCCCGGGCGGCACCCAGGATGCCACGGCGCGCGTGACCGTCTCCGTGCCTCCGCCGCCGGCCGTCGTCGGCGCGACCGACGAGGAGCTGTTCGCGCAGAATGTCAAGGATGCGTTCTTCGATTATGACAAGTACGACATCCGTCCCGACGCGCAGCAGGCCCTCCAGGCCGGCGCCCAGTTCCTGGCCCAGCATCCCAACATCCGCTTCACCATCGAGGGACACTGCGACGAGCGCGGTTCCACCGAGTACAACCTCGGCCTTGGCGACAACCGCGCCAATGCCGCCAAGAACTTCCTGGCCCAGGCCGGGGTCAGCGCCGACCGCATCAAGACCATCAGCTACGGCAAGGAGAAGCCGGTCTGCACTGAGAGCAACGAGACGTGCTGGCAGAGGAACCGGCGCGCTCACTTCGTGTACCAGAGGTAGCTCAACCTGTGTGGGCCGGGCCCAGCGCCCGGTCCACGCCCCTTTGTCGGTCGGGCCACGGCGACGCAGGCGATCGCGGACCTTTGCCTCTTCTGCGTCCTCTGTGGCTGCTTTTGCCCTGTGAGTTTATTCACGATGCGTAGCAGTCCCGCATCCTACGGACTATTTATGACCAAGAAGATTGCTCTGCTCGCTCTCTTGTCTATCGCCGTGCTCTCCACCACGCCGGCCCTTGGCGTGTCCAAGGAGATCATCCAACTCCAGACCCAGGTACAGTTGCTGCAGGACCAGATGTCCAAGATGCAGCAGTCGTTCGACGAGCGCATGGGTGTCATGCGCAATCTGATCGAGCAAAGCACCGACAACATCAACAAGGCGACCTCTGCTGTCGGCGGCCTGCAAAAGACCCTGCAGCAACAGAGCACCGACAACGCGGCCAAGCTCGACCAGCTTTCCGCCCAGATCCAGGCCTTGCACGACTCGCTGGACGAGATGAAGGCGCGCGTCGCCAAGGTCAGCAAGCAGTTGGACGACATGACCGGGGCCGGACAGAATCTGCCCCCGGGCGCGGCCACTCCCACCCCGGACCAGGCTCCTCCGCCCGACGTTCTCTACAACAATGCCCTGCGCGACTATAACGCGGCTAAATATCAGCTTGCGGTGCAAGAGTTCGCGGATTACTTGAAGTTTTATGGGAATACGGATCTGGCGGGGAACGCCCAGTTCTACATCGGCGAGATCGACTACCGGCAGCAGAACTTCGAGCAGGCCATCAAGGACTACGATCTCGTTGTCCAGCAGTACCCCGGCGGAAACAAGGCCGCTGCCGCGCAGCTCAAGAAGGGTTACGCCCTGCTCGAGCTTGGCCAGAAGAAAGAAGGGACCCAGGAGCTGAACAACCTCATCGCACGCTATCCCCGCTCAGTGGAGGCTACCCAGGCCCGCGACCGCCTCCGGCAGCTCGGCGTCACCGGACGCAAACCGCCGGCCGGCAAGCGTTAGCGGACTATTCCGACGGCAGAGTCCGCAGGCAGTACTTCACCTCCGCGGCGCAATCCACGACCCGCATGCCGGATTGCACGATCACCTTGCACGACAGGGCGACGTGCTGGGCCGTTCCCTCTCCCAGATCGTAGGTCACGCGGCAGTACTGGCATTCCTCGTTCCAGCAGAAGCGGCCATAGGAGATGGTCTCCGGCGCAAGGTACTGCAGCGCGCGCAGCAGCATGTTGCCGTCCGGCACCTCGTACTCTTTGCCTTTGACTGTGATTTTGACCAGCCGTTCGTAGGGACGGAAGACTGGGCCGGGCGTGCTCATATCGTTGCTCGGATTCTATCCACCCTCCGCCTGCCCCGTAAATAAAAAGCGCCTCCCGTGCGGCGGGAGGCGAGTGTCCTGTCGTGAGAGAGACCTGAATCCGCAGGAGCGGCGCTCTTGTGCCTGGCCTGCCCCCGAAAACCCTTCGCATCGCAAGAAGTTGCGGAAACTGAAACGGCCCCCGGAGGCTGTCCGGGAGCCGCACCCACGGGCTGTCGCTGGCGCCCAACGATTCCCTTATCGATAGGCGCCCGGCCGCATTCGCCCCCCTTACTCAAGGGCCCCTCTGGGCGGACGCAACGGCACGACTCAAGGAGGCGGCTGATTTTGGTCGGCCATTTTCCCCGTGCCCATGCAAACCCGGATCGGGAAGAAAGTTGCTCTCCGCACACTGCTCGGTGACCGCCGACACTGAAACCCGCATTCCGCCCCACTACGATCGGGGACAGCAGCGGCTTGTCGGGTCAGATCTGTGGGCGCTGCGCAGTCTCCGACGGGGCGCGGCGCTTGGGAAAAAGGAGGGTCAACCGATGGCCACCATCCTCCATCTGCACGATCGCGACAACGATTTCCATAAGGGCGCCTTTGAAGAAGACAACCCCTTCGATAAGCCCCAGACCTCGATGAGGGGACAATTGCCGCATCGCGATCAGGATCCCATGATCAAGGGCGCTGACACCGATTTTCCCGAGCCGGGCGAGAACCCAGAGCACAGTGGAGAGGAATGTGCTGTAGAGCGCAGCCCCAAGGCCGCCGCTTAGAACCAGGATTCGGGCCACAGGCAGAAAGAAGACGACCTAGCTGCATAGGGCAGCCCTCCTGATGATTGCTGCGGTATGGCGCGGCGCTTTTTCAGCCGCGCCTTTCCTATTCTCCCGAACTCCCACCAGAGCCCCCTCCGCCCCATGTGATGAAAATCACAACAGTCGGTGACACATGTCCTGTGCCGAGTGGCCACTCCAGATTTCAATGGAACCTGTAATCGGGTTCGTCCTTGTGGGAGGAGGCCCTTATGGAAGCTGAAGAGAAATTCTGGACCGCCAAAGTGATCGCTGAGATTTCGGCAGCGGATGTCATGCAGTTGGCCAGCGAGGTGGGCATGCCCGTCACTCCCGCCGAAGCCGCCGACCTGCTCAACAACGAGATTCGACGCCGCGGTATGCGCGACCACATGCTCGCCGCCGGGCGCGACTACCTTGCCGCCAGCCTCGAGTCCCGTCGCCAGCGCGCCTGGTGGGACCGCTCCTGCGGCAAGGGCAAGCACGAGGAAGCGAGGTTCGACGCATGATGCTCATCAACGTTGTCGCCGCCCTGTGCTTGCTGGCGATACCGACCACTTTCGGCTTCCTCCAGCTTCGCGACTTCTCACGAGAGCGAAAGCAGCGGTAGCTCTCGAGCAGGGTGGGCGGACTCCCCCTTCCGCCCACCTCCTCCCTGATTCTTAGGCACGTGACTGCGCCCTCGCCCCCAACCTGTCGCACGCCCCCTCTTGAGATTCAGCGCAAGCACGGCTGCTGCTCACGGCTTTTGCCCTGCCGTGAACAGCGTCCACGGGCCGGACTTCATGTCGCGCAACTTCGACGCCTGCCAGGAATACTCGGGATGTTCCGCCAGGAAGTCCTTGACCTGGAAGTCGGCGCCGCACGGGTGTCCGGCGCGCGCCGTGAAGCTGAGCGCCGACGCCATCTTGCTGTCCATCGCCTTGCCCTGCACTGCGCCCCCGGGGTAGTTGGGACCCCAAACCCACTCCGGGATTCCGCGCGAAGTGGCGTCCGCGTGCCCGCACAGCGTCCGCTCATTGGCCTGCTCCCGCTTGTCGATCACGTCGTAGTGGTCGGCCAGCGCCGTCTGTGCGAAAGCCGTGTCGATCTTCCCTTTCGACCCTTCGATGAGCTGCTCCCAGCGCGCACGCCGTGCGTTCGGCGAGCTGCGAGGGTTCTTCGCGTCGAAGCCGGTTTCTTCTGCGATCAATTTCGGGTCGCGCGCCCAATTCGAGCCGTGGAAATATCCGTCCTTCGTACGCCACACCGGCGTGTTCTTGAGGCCCAATTCCACCTGCGCGATCTCCCCCGTCTTGTTGTCCCCCACCAGCCAGTCGTTGGCGTACCCGCCATTGTTGCCGTCGCGCATGATCGAGACCCAGTCATCGATGGATTTCGCGTACTGCATCGCCTTCCGCGAGCGCACGAATTCGGGCTTGCCCTTGGGATCGAAGCCCTTGAACTGCGTGATGGTCGTCTCTGTCACCACGATTCCAGCGGCATTTACGCCGAAGTCGTCGTCGCTCGTGATCACCCCAGGGAAGCCGTCCATGAAAATGCGCTCCCCCTTCCGCGGCACGATGTCGAAGATCACCGTCCAGCGCTCGCCTTGCAGGTAGCTGGTCCAGTTGTTGTGCGCGACCACGATCTTCCCGTCGCGCGTGTAGCTGCCCGTGGCGATGAACGCGCTGCAGTTTCCCGGCGCGGCCAGCTTGGGCGGGTTCTCCGATCTCTGCTGCGCGTCCAGCCACGGGACGTAATAATCCGCCAGCTCTTCCATGGCATTGAGCGCCACCACTTCGTCCACTTCGAGCTTCACTCCGTGCGCCTTCAAGCCCTCGACGATGCCCTGCAGCTCCTGCTGGTATTCCAATTCGATGTGCGGCCACAACATCTCGCGGGCCGCCTGGCGGAAGAAACTCCAGTCCCGTTTCGTGTCGTGCGTCGCCCGCAGCTTGTAGGTTTCCATCGCATCGGCGATCTCCGGCGCCAGCAGGTAGCCGTGCTGGAATCCGATCTGCTCCGGCGACCCCTCCAGGTGAACGTAGATCCACCCGCCTTTGTCGAAGCGGTACGCCCCGCGCAGCCGCGCGTCCTCCGGGCTGGCCTGCGCCGGGAGGAACAGCGCCGCCCCCGCGCCCATCACGATGAAGATAGCGACAATTGGAAATAGTAGCGATTTCATCTGGAATCTCACCCTCGGGCCAGCATCCTAGCGGGTACGACCGCCCACATGCAATTGATCCGCTCCCCGCCCCTGCTGACCCGACCTCCGCTCACCCGATGACCCGATCCAGTATCTCGTTCGCCGCCCGGGTCCCGCTTGCCATGGCACCATTCACGGTGGCATTGTGCCCGGTGAACTCCGTCGCCTCTCCGGCGAAGAACAGGGTGTCGGCCACGGGCGCCGCCAGTTGCCGGGGCGCGTTCTCGCCGCCGGCCAACACATAGCTGTACCCGCCCCGGCAATACGGATCGGTGACCCAGTTGTGCGTGTGCGCCGACTCCACCAGCAACTCCAATCGCCCGCGCTCCACTCCCAGGATCCGCGCCAGCGACGTCATAGCGCGCTGCGCGAACTCCCCCTCGGAGCACTCTGCCATTCGCTCACCCCTCGGCCCGCCGGCCCAGCCCGTCAGCATGCGGCTGTCGAGCTTCGCCCACCAGGTCGGCACATCGGGATCGCGCGAAAAAAGAAAACTCATCCCTTTCAAGCGTCCGCCCTGCAACTCGTCCCAGAAGCGATGCCGGAAGCGGAGCGTGATGCGCAGCGCGGCGCCCATCTCCAGCAGGCGGAGCGGCTCGCGCTTGTCGCTCAGCTCGGGCTCGAACCGCACTGCCCCCGGCTCTCCCGGCGCTGCCTGCAACACCGCCAGCGGCAATGTGATCAACGCCCGTGGCGCAGTGAACGTCTGCTGCCCTCCCCCGCGGTTCGCTCGCACCTCCACCTGCTGCGCACGCCAGCGGATCTCATGCACCACCGTCCCCAGGCACACCTCGACCGAGCCCCGAAGTTGCGCCCGCAAGTAACGCACCAATGCTTCATATCCCTGCGCCACCCAATAGTGCCTCTCGCCCTCGATCTGCGCCGACGCCTCCTCGCCCCGCGCCAGCGCCCGCACGCTGATCTTCTCCGGGCGGGCGGCGTGGAAGCCCTCCACGTAGCGCATCGCGTCTGCCTTCCCTTCGTTTTCCTCTGGGAAGCACTCGTCGATAAACTCGCGGAACGACCGGTCGCGCTCTCGCGGCTCCGCCATTTTCTGCATCACACGCTCGATGTCTTGGAGAAGACCTCCGCATGGCTCCAGCCGTCCCTGGTCGGAAGACCACGGCTCCCCCGCGACTTCGCGCAGGCCCAGCCCAGCCGCCTCCGCGATCGAAAGGATCTCCGGCGGCCTCCCGTGTACGAACTCCGCCCCCAGTTCGATCGGTAGCTCCCCTCCTCCCAGGTTCAGCGTGCGGAGCCGCCCTCCCAGGCACTCGTGCGCCTCCAGCAGCGTGACCTTCAGTCCCGCGCCGCCCAGCAACACCGCCGCTTGCAGCCCGGCCACGCCGCCGCCCACGATCACCACATCAGACATCGGCTTCACCGCCTCCTGGGATAGTTCTCGGAATGGAACATTTTCATCCCTGGCGCTTGTTCCCGTTCAGAAACTGCGAAAAAACCTTTCTCCATTCGGGACTTTGTCCCAAGCAATGTGACCCGCGTCACCGCCAAATGTGGCCAGACGGGTTATCGTTTTATTAGGCTGAGAGGCAAGGGTCGGCCTTGTATCTCAGTCTGATTGGAGGCGGTTATGAAAGGCAATTCCGCTCCTCTCTTCCTGAGACTTGGGCTCCTGATGCTTGCCCTCATCGTGCTGGCCACGCTGGTCGCGGCCCAGGACAACACTGTCGGCAAGACTCGCGATCTGACGTTGCGCGAGCCCGCTCGCGCCGGTGATGTTGTGCTTCCCGCCGGTTCCTATTGGGTCACGCACGTGATGGAAGGCGAGCGCCATATCATGCTCTTCAAGGCGATGCGCGGCGAGAAGAAGGAATACCGGATCTCCTGCAAGATGCAGGCGCTCCCCAGCCAGGCGGCGCGCTCCGAGCAGCGCTTTGAAGAGACCCCCACGGGGACTCGGCAGCTGACCTCGCTGGTCTTCGCGGGCGATAAAGTCGAACACGTCTTCTGAAACGGACCCACCGCTTCGGGGCCGCATTTTCCGTGCCGCGAAAGAAGTAGTACTACATACGACGCGATTTCCCCCAATCCGGAGGCCTCACTCGACATCACAGCCCCACATGACATTCGTCACCGCCCGCCGTGCTGCCTTCCGGCTATCTTCTTCCCTTCGATGCTAGGAAGTGGGCTCATAATGGTAAATCGCGGCACGGGGCGGTCCATGGCATCGATTGCAAATCCCGGTCAGGTTCCTTCGCGCGCCAGCATCCGCGACCTCACGCTGCGTGCCGGCGAGATCGCTCGCGTCGGCTGCGAACTGGTCTCGCGCGAACTCCCCCGCAACAAGCCCGACCTCCTGAACCGCATCCGCCAGTACGAGGAAGAGCTCGATCATCTGAATCGCCTGGTCAACGAAGGCATCGTCGAGGAAATCTCCGGCGCCAGCGAGCCCGACATCCGAGAGCTGCTCGCCTGCCTGAAGTTCTTGCTGGAACTGGAGCGTATCGGCGACCTGCTGCTCAACGTGGTGAACCGCGGTCAGAGCGTTTCCGCCCGCCTCGAGAAGCGCGATCTCAAGGACCTGGCGGCCATGGCCGGCGTCCTTACCGGAATGCTCGTCGACGCGCTGAAGGCCTTTGCCGACCGCGATCTGAACCGCGTCATGGCCGTTCTCAAGGCCGACGCCGAGGTCGACCGCCTGCGCAATCTCATCTTCCTCCGCCACATCGAGAACCAGGAAGGCGAATCGCGCAGCGGCAGCTTCCACTTGCTCTACATGACGCAGAGCCTGGAGCGCGTCGGCGATCACGTGAAGAACCTCGTCGGTGAGGTCTGCCAGCTCATCACCGGGCACAGCGTTCGCCACCTCGTGCACTCCCGCCAGCAACCCGCCGAGCACGAGAAGTTCCTGGAGTGGCTCCGCCGCCGCCAAGGCAGCGAGCCCGACTCGCGGCAATAGCCTCCCGCCTGGCTGCCTGCCCTCCTGCCACCCGTCTTCTTCTGCACAAACGATGGAGGCCCCGGGCACAATCGAGCTGCCCACATGCGGGTGATTTGTTCTATTTCTTCAGCGCGCGCGTCCGTGTGTGCCGTGGCTACTGGACGTTCAGCGTGAACCCGAGCGTATGCGTCTTGCCGCCGCCGGTGCCGGTGAGTGCGATCTGGTACGTGTTTGGCAGGGCATGACCAGAGGCGCGCATGGGGAACGAGATGACCGTGCCAGCGGGCGAGGGTGTAAGCCCTGCGGGGGCGGTACAGGAGACGCCAGCGCCATTGCTCGAACACGTGAAGCTGACGCTTGTATTGAATCCGAATAGCGCGGTGACGGTGACGGGCACCTTGACGGAACCGCCGGGCGCTAAGTTCAGAGAGGTGCTCGTGGAGCTGAGGGAGAAGTCGGGTCCGCCCACCTGAATGGCTGCCGTGGCGCTATGTGCGGTCACGTTCGAGGTGGCGGTCGCGGTGATGGTATAGGGGCCGGGGGGAGTTGCAGCAATGGTTGTGACGTGCAAAGTGGTCGAGCCGCCCGCTGTCAGGCTGCTCTGGTCGAACTTGCAGGCAGCGCCGGCTGGAGATCCGGAGATGGAACAGGTCAGCTGAGCGGTGTTGGCGAAGCCGCTCGACGAGTTCATGGCAACGGAGTAATCCGCGCCCGAGCCGGGCAGTACCTGCTGCGACGGCGGAGTGAGCGAGAGAGTGAAATCCTGCACGGTCACCGAGAGCGCCTGGTTGTGCGTCTTGCCGCCACCCGAACTGGTGAGCGTCAGGTTGTACGTGCCGGGGGCGATCACGCCGAGCGTGGTCTGCACCGGCACGTTGAAGTTGCCGCCGGGCGGCACGGGGAACGGCGCCGGAGGTGTGCAGGTCATGCCCGCCGGAGCGCCGGTGCAGCTTATCGTCACGGTCGCGTTGAAAGCGTTGACCGGCGTGACCTGGAGGCCGAATGACGCACTTTCGCCGGCATTGATCGTCTGTGACGGCTGGGCGATGGCGACGTTGAAATCGTTGGTCGGAGTGACGGTGAGGTTGAATAAGGCGCCGCGAGTCGCGCCCGCGGAGATCCCCTGGATGTTGACCGTGTAGGGGTTCGGTGGAGTCACTGGCGCTGCTGCGATCGTGACCGAGAATGGCGTCCCGGCGGCGGATGCGGCGAGGGTCTGCGGAGTGAACACGCAAGAGATATTCGGATCGGGCGCGCAGGAGAGCTGCACGTTTCCGATGAACCCGTTCATTCCCGCCACGGCGCCGCTGACAGTGGTCGAGGTGCCGGCCTCGATGGTGCCGCTGGCCGTGTTCAGCGCGACGGAGAAATCCTTGACCACGAGGCTCAGGTTCGCAGTGTGGAGGTGGCCGGCGCCGTCGTCTGCGTTGATCTGCAAGGGATAGGCGCCAGGGCTTGTGCCGTTGGGCACAGTGACGCTGAAGCTGTAGGGCGTGCCGTTGGCCGTGGGTGTGATCGGCGAAACGGGGAACCCGATGCAGGACAGCGGCGCGGCCACAACGCACGACAGATTGATCGCTCCGGAGAATCCGGCGATGGCCGTGACCGTCCCGTTGATGCCTGGCGATGCGCCGACGAGCACATCACTGAACCCAGGCGCGAGCGCCAGGCCGAGGGAGTAGTCGGGCACGGTCACGGTGACCGGGACGGTGTGCGTGAGCCCGTCGGCGATGCCCTGCACGGTCAGGGTGTAGGTACCTCCGGGTAGATTCGAAGTCGCACTGAGCTGGAGCGGTACGCTGGAGCCCGGCGAGACCATAGCGCCCGACGGGAAAGTGCAGTTGATCCCAGCTCCGGCCGGTGGCGGGTTCACTCCCACGCAGGCAAGCACGACCGCCGTTGCGAATGGACCGATGGCGTTGGCGGCGATAGAGATCGAGTTGTTGCCGCCCGGGGGCACCGAGATCGTCGTCGGAGTCGCCGTCAGTTGGAAGTCCTGGCCGTTGGTGAGCTGGATGGGCAATTGACGCGTGAGTCCGGCGCCTGTGCCCTGAACCGTGAGGTTGAGCTGGCCCTTCTGCGATGCCGCGGTAGTGGTGATGGTCAGGGTCGAGGTCGCGCCGGCAGGGGTCGGAGTGACGGACGCGGGGACGAACGCGCAGGTCACGCCCGCCGGATTCCCCGGACATGTGAGCGTCACAGCGCTGTTGAACCCGCTCTGGGTGAACAGGGTGATGACGTAGTTCGCCGTGCCGCCGTTGGGATTCAGGATCGTCTGCGGCGAGCTGTTGGTGACGATGGCAAAGTCGGCGACGTTGATGGTCAGCGCCAACTGGCGGACCTGCACGCCGCCGAGCGCCTGCACGGTCAGCGGGTAGGATCCGGGACTGAGCGGGTTGGCCGGAGTCGCGGTCAGGGTCAGGTTGGTGCCGACCGTGTTGGGCGTCACTGTCGCTGGGCTGAACACGCAGCTGAACTGGTTCCCGAGGCAACTCAGGCTGACCGGGCTGATAAAGGTGGTGGTGCTGGCGCGGACATTCAGGGTGAAGATCGCGCTGGTTCCGACTGGCGCCACCTTGGTCGCGGCGGTCGTGGTCAGGAAGTACGTCGGGGTCGAAGGCGAGACCACCAGCGACACGTTCCGCAGATTGAGGTTGGGCGGCGCGCCCAGCACGAGAGCACCGCCGATAGCGATCGTCTTGGCCCCGGAGGTGATGTTCGAGGCCGTCATCACGGTCAGAGGGACAGTGTTGCCGGGCGAGGCGACGGCGGCCGAGCAGGTCACACCCACCGGCGGATTGAAGCAGGCGATCAGGACCTGCTGGGTGAAGCCGTTCAGGCCGGTGAGAGTGACGTTGTACATCCCTCCGGCGCCGGGCGGGACGGAGCGGGAGGTCGGCGAGATGGTGAGAGAGAAATTCTGCACGGACAGGATGACGGTGACGGCGTGCGTCTTGCCGCTCACCGGATCGGTGGCGGTCACGGTGATGTTGCTGTTCACCGCGGCGACGGTGGCGGGCACCTGGACGAGCAGGCCGGCCACCTGCTGGATCTGGTTCGAGATGGCGATGGGCGGCGGCGGTGCGATCGAGCACACGAATCCGGCGGGGCAGCCGGCGATGTTGAAGGAAATGTTTGCGGCGAAGCTATTGAGCGGCGTCAACGCCAGAGGCCAGCCGATGGTCTGGCCCGGCGTGGTGGTCTGCATCGGCGCCGCCAGCGAGGCAAAGGTGAAGTCCTGCACCAGGATGAGGTTCAGCGGCTCGGTGACGGTGTGCGAGGTGTTGCCGCCGCTGACGACGACATCGAACGAAGTCTGGCCGACGGAGGCGTTCGCGCCTACGGGCGCGGTGACCGTGACCGGCGTCCCAGCGGCGCCGGGCACGAAGTTATTCGCCGAGAAGTTGCAGGGGCCGACGTTGGCCGGCAGATTGTTGCAGGACAGCGTGACCGGGCCGGAGAACTGGTTGTCGGCGAAAACGGTGACGGTGTAGCTCGCCGTGTCGGTTTGAGCAAAGGTCAGCGGCGTCGGCGCGGAGAGATGGTAATCGTTCACCCGCAGGGTCAGCGGGAGGTCGTGGACCTTGGTCCCGCCGCGCTCGACGCCGTGCAGCGAGAACATCGAATCGGCCAACGGCGTGTTGCCCGGCGTGGTCGCGCTGACGGTGACGGGCGCGGAAACGGCAACGCTGAAATCCACGCTCGCGGGCTGCACCTGGCAGCTTGCTCCCGCCGGCAGCGCACCCGCGCAGCTCAGATCCACGATCGAGGTAAAGGCCCCATTCTTGCCGGAGGCGGCGTTGAACATCGCGGTCTGGCCGGGACGGACGGCGGCCAGCGGCGCGCCGCTCGAGAGCACGAAGTCGGGGAAAAATTGCAGGTTGAGCGAGAGCGGAGTGGTGTGCGTCACGCCGCCGCCGGCGCCCTGCACGGTGATGGTGTAGGGATTGGGCACGGAAGCGAGCGTGGTCATGACGGTGACGTCCACGTCCTGGCCGCCCGGGAGCGGCGTGACCGGGTTCTGGCTGAACGAGCAGCTCGCGCCTGCGGGCAGTCCGCTGCAGGAGAGCGTCACCGGCTGGTTCATTCCGCCGATGGCGGTGGCGGTGATGTGGAAGTCTGCGTTCTGTGTCTGCTGCACGGTCTGCGGGCCGGTGACGGTTGCAAGCGAGAAGTCGGCGCCGGTCATGAGAGTGACGTTCTGGGTGACGACCAGCGGGCTCGCGGTGGCTCTGATGGTCAGAGTGTTGCTGGCCTTGGGTGTGGTCGCAAGAACGGTGACCGTCAGGGTCGATGTGACACCCGCAACCGTGGGAGTGACGGTCGCGGGGACAAATGCGCAAGTGACGCCGGTAGGCAGAGGCGTGCCGCAGGAAAGCGTGACCAGCGAATTAAAGCCCTGGTCGGCGAAGAGTGTGAGTGCGTAAGTCGCTTTGCCTCCGCCCACCGGAGTGATGGCGGTGGAGGGCTGAACGCTGACGTGGAAATCCTTGACCGTGAGCGTGAAGTTCACGACATGAGAGACGCCGTTGCCGGTCGCTGTCAGGGGCACACTGTAGATGCCGGGCGGCGTGGCCGCGGTGGTCAGGATGCTCGCGCTGACAACCGTTCCCGTCGACAGCGGCGTGAACGTGCTTGGAGAGAATGTGCACGAGATCCCCGCCGCCACGGGCGGACAGGTGAGCGTGACGCTCGAGTTAAAGCCGTTTTGCGCCGTCGCACGGAGCGAGACGGGAGTCATCGTGCCAACGTTCACGGAGGCGGACGAGGTGGTGCTGGTGAGGGAGAAATCCACTACACGGAGTGTGACGGAGGTGGACTTGGTCACGCCCAGCGCCGTGCCAGTGATGCTGAAGGTGGAAGTCGGCGGGGTCACGCCGGCAGTGGTGGTCAAGGTAACCGTCGAGGGTTGGCCGGGAACCACCTGCGGTGGATTCGCCGTGCAACTCGCGCCCGCGGGAAGATTGCCACAGCCCACGGCAACCGCGGCAGTGGGCCCGGAGAAATTCTGTGCGCTATAGCTGACGGTGAAGTTCGCCGAACCTCCTGGAGGCACGTTTGCGGAAACGGGAGCGACGGACTGGGAAAGATTGAACAGCCATAAGTAGAAGTAGATCGAACGAGAGCCTGCCGTGCCCGTCGTGCGGATGTACGTCGCGTAATTAGTCAACGGAGCGGTCGAGGGAACGCTTATCGTCATCACCGACGTGCCGCCCGCAGGCCCGATCGTGGACGGGTTGAAAGTGCAGGTCGCTCCCGGGGGCGCCCCGGTGCATCCCAGCGTGGAACTGGCGTTGGTGCCGAACGATTCGACTACCAGCGGGATCTGCGCCGAGGTGCCGGCCAACATACTGATGTTGCGGTTCGGCATGGTGACGCGGAAGTCCTGGATCTGCAGGCTGTAATTGCCTGGGACGGGGACGCTCGCCGCAGGGAAGCGTAGTGGGCTCGCCGAGAGAGTGAAGGGGATCGTGCCGTTCCCGTAGACTCCGGGTGGGGCGTCGCTAGGCACAAGGGTCACAATCTGTATGGTGCGAGGCGAGGAGAGCATTTCCAACGAACCACTGCTGCTGCCGCAGTACGGAATGTTGCCCGCGCAGTGGAAGGCAATGTAATCGGAATATCCCCCGGTCGGTGTGGCCGCGACATTGTAGGTCGGGTAGGTATCGAACTTGACCCCAGTGAGACTCGTCGGCGGGATTGCCGCCAGGATGAACCCCTGGATGCCGGCGGTGATGTCCGCATTATGGACCGGCGCACCGGTTGCGTCATGAGTGAGGATGTGGACCGGGAAATTCCCTGCTGTCACTGAGGACGGAACGGTGTAAGTGATGATGACGTTCGTGAACTGGCCGGTGACGCTCGGCGGGTTCGCCGAGCAGGTGCTCGATGGGTCGATGGCGGTGCTATCGCAGCTGATCAAGACCTGGCCGGCGTAGAAATTGATCCCTTCCACGTAGAAGCTGAAGCTTCCGGTGCCGCCACTGAAGCCGGTGGAGGTCGTGCCATTGGGCATGTAGAGGATGTAATCCGGAAACACCAGAGACAACTGGATCGAATTGGTATGGTTGCCGTCGTTGCCCGAAACGGTCACAACAAAGGTGCCAGCCACAGTACCGTTGGGATTAATGGTCAGGTGGACCTGTGATGGGAAGCTGCTCACCGGGGTCACCGGAATGGAGCAGATGGGTCCCGGTTGATCCACCGAGCAGGTCAAGTTCACAGTCCCTGCGTACCCGTCGCGGGAAGCGACCGTAATGGTCGAAGTCAAGGCGTTCGGTGTGAGGATGGTGGGATTCGCGGCCAGGGTGAAGTCCGGATTCAGGTCCACTTCCAGCGTGAACGTCTGGGTGCGGGTGTCAGCAGGAAAAAGCTGGTTGGTGGCGACGATCGACGGAGTGAATGTTCCTAGGTCTGCGGTCAGGGTGCTGTGCACGACCATGGTGACGTCCGCCGTGCTGCCGTTCGCGAGATCAAGAAACGGTGACGGCTGGAACTCGCAGGTAGTGCCGTTGGGCATCCCGCTGCAGCTCAAGGTTGTCGTGCTCTGAAGCGGACCGAACCCTGTAACTGTGAACACCACCGGCACCGACATCGTGCCTCGCTTGATGACCAACGACGCGGGGCTCGGGGCTGAGACGGAGACGTCCACGGTGTGCAGTACGACCGGCAGCTCCACCGTGGTGCTGTTGGCGTCCGGGGCCACTACTTTGAGGGAGAAGCTGAAGTCCGCGACCGAGGGATCGGAGGCAGTGACGGTCACCGGAGTGCCCGATGTCGTTGGACTGACCGTCGCGCCGACGCAGCTGGAAGGAAGCGGATTGCCGCCGCCATCGCAACTGACGGTCACGGTGCCGCTGAACTTGGCCTGCGCGATGACAGTCACGGTGAACGTCGCCGGGTCGCCCACGAAGGTGGCCAGGCTGGCCGGTGAGACGCTGGCGCGGAAGGGGGTGGCGGTGAACAGGTCGGTCTGCCAGACGCCGCGGCCGTAGGTGGAGGCGCGCAGCTTGTTCTTGGAGCCGTCCTGGCTGGCGAATCCTCGAATGCGGGTGACGGGCGCGTTGGGCAATCCGGTGCCCCACTCCGTCCAATTCACGCCGCCATTCATAGTGACGAAGACACCGACGTCGGTGCCGACGTAGATGATGGTCGGGTCGTTGGGATCGACGACGACGGAATCGGCCGGGGCGTCGGGAAGGTCGCCTGTGATGTTCTGCCAGGGGAAGCCGGCAGCCGTGGTCTTCAGCACATGTCCGCTGCCGAAGTTCATGAGGGTGGCGTAGGCTGTGCGGCCGGTTGGATCGCTGGGGTCAATGGCAATGTCGGAAATCTTGTATCCGAAGGGGGTGACGTTCTGCATGGACCATGTCGAAGCTCCCCCGCTGGCATTGGTGGTGACGAAGATATTGCCGGCATTGGTACCCGCATAGATCACCTGGGAGCCGCCGGTGCCGGTGTTGCTGACCGGCCCGCCGGCAGCCAGGGCGCTCACCAGATTGTTCTCCGCACCGGTGCAGGTCGTTGCCGTGCTGGTGTCAAAGTTCGTGGTCAGAACATTCGCCGAACTCCATCCGCTGCCGTCGCTGTTGCCCCGCCAAACGCGGCAAGTGCCGATGATGATGTGGCTGGGCATGCCCGGATCGAGGATGTAGGGCGTATAGAAATCGCCGTGGTCGTTCCCGACCTTCGAATTGCCGATGGTGATGGTGGCGAAGCCGACGCCGGCATTGCAATTGATTCCCTGGGTGCAGCGCTGGATGGAGACATCGGTGTTGGCGGTGAACCACTCCAGGGGATTGCTGGGGTTGATGACGTTGAAGCCGCCGTCGCCGGCGTTCACGTTCATCCAGCCGAGGCCGCTGCCGGGATGGGTGGAGTCTACGGCTGAGGAGCCGACGTCCTGCGCGCCGCCGAGCACGGTGCTGTCGTCGGTAGGATGTTGGGAAAACGACACGAACTCGGTGAGGGATCCGAGCGTGCCGCTCAGGTCATCGAAGGCATTATGACTGCTGCACGTGCCGCCGAGCAGCCCCGGTCCGTTCAGGGCGCGGCTCACGCCGCCGTCGTGGCCAAAGTAGATGAGGTTCGGGTTCTGCAGCGGGAAGCTGAGGGAATGCTGGTCGGGGTGGACGTGCGCGGGAGCGCCCTCCACGGTGCAGCCGTACACGTGGGTCAGATTCAACCACGAGGTGCAACTCGACGCGTTCTGCGCGAGAGAGCACTTGTAGATATTGATGGCCCCGGCGTAGAGGTCGGTGCCAGTGCCGTTAGGCACGGCGGCGATCTCGAGGTCATAGTCGCCCTGGTCGATAGTGCCGCATCCGCCCTGGTCTCCGCAGCTATCGATCCCGCTTGTGCCGACTGTCAGCCAGGTGCTGCCGCCGTTGCTGGTTTTGAAGATTCCTCGGTCTTTCAGGTTGCCATCTATGTACCAGACGTAGAGGTCGCCGGTGACCGGCTGGATGGCGATCTCGCCTCGCTGGATGGGGCAAGTGGTCAACACCGCCGGCGGGCAGGCGGTGGTGGAGAGGACTGCTCCCCCGGGCTGGATTGCCAGGCGCGACCAGGTGACGCCGTCCACCGAGGAATAGATCCCGTGGAAGCGGACGGCGGCGAAAAATTTGTGCAGGGTGCGATGGTAGATGACCGAGCTGGTGCTGGCGGGCGTGATGGTGACGCCGCTGTCCTGCACACCGGCGTATTGCCAGGTGGCCCCGGCGTCGGTGGAGTAGTAGATCCCGCGAATATTGCTGGTGTCGATGCCGAGCGTGCCGGAGTTGCTGTTGGTGGTCGAGGCGACCACCAGGCTGGTGTTGTCGGTGGAGAACGCGATCTTGGAGAAGGCCAGACCCTTGAACGACTTGGTGCCGTTGTCGGCGGAGGTGATCAGCTCCCAGGTGTTGCCGCCGTCGGTGGATCGGAGGATGCCGAGGCCGTAGTAGGAGTCGCCGCTGCTGTTGGACTCGCCGGTGCCCACCAGGATGGTGTTGCTGTCATCGGGCTTAAGGGCGATGGCCCCGACGGCCAGGGTGGGCTGGTCGTCGATGAGCGGCGTCCACTGCACGTTTGCGGGGCTGGGATTGGCGGCGTTGGTGGACTTCCACACTCCTCCGTAGGCCCCGCCGACGTATACGGTGTTCCCGCTCGCATCGTTCTGGTCCACTACCACCGTAGTGACGCGGCCGGAATTGACGCCAAAATCCTGGCCGGAGCTTGGGTCCACGCCGATGGGCGCCGGACCGAGGCTTTCCCACGGAGATCCGGCGGGTGTGCCCTGAGTGGGCGCTGAAGGTTGTGAGGCGGGGGCCTGGGTGGAGGGCGGTGACGCCTGCGACTGCGCACGCTTGCTCAGCTTCTGCTGGTAGGCGCGGTGGCGGAGTGCAGCGCCGGACTCTCCGCGCAGAGTGCGTCCGCGGCGGAAGTAGCGCTCGCGTTCAGCGGGGCGGTCGCGCTCGCCTGCATCCTCGCCTTCCTTGGCGGGACGCGTTCCCTGTCCGAGGCTTGGGAGTGCGACCAGCAGGAGCAGGAAAACGACGATTAGGGACCTGGACGAACCCGCGGAAGCGCCGGACATCAAATCCTCAATCGTTCGGGGGCTTGGTTTGAGGGAGTGACCGATTTTTGAGTATGTTCCGTGCGGGAGTCGCTGTCAATCGCCGAACTATCCTGACAAGGTGACGGAAGTACCTGAAGGGCCTATGGTTAGATGCTTCCGGGGAGCCATCTCCCAGGGCCAACGCGGTGATGCAACTGATCGCTGTGGAATGAGAAGTCTGGAGGCCCCGGGCAGATTCGAACTGCCGACAAACGGTTTAGGAAACCGTTGCTCTATCCATCTGAGCTACGGGGCCCGTATCCAGTTTACGACAATCGGCGCGGCTCAGGACGGGCTGGCTGCGGCCACCAGCTCGTACGACGACGTGAGCTGGATCGCCTTGTGCAGCGTCCGATAGAGCGGGCAGCGCATCGCGTACAGGCCGTGCACCCGCTCCACCGTCTCCCGCGACGACTCCGGCGCCGCCACCTTCATGGCCACATGAATGCGCCGGATCACCAGCACCCCTTCTTCCCTCTCCACCTCGCCGGTGACGTCGGCCACCAGCCGGCCGCCGCTGGCATCGATCTGGCGCGCCTCCAGCGCGCCTGCGAAGGTGCCCATCATTCAACCCCCAGTTGCGGCGATGACGTAGTCGATGGTCGACGTGTGCGGCTCACCGATCTTCGCCGGGTCCATCTTGTAGTGTTCCGCGATCGCACCGTGCACGCTGAAGGTCACCGGATTCTTTTCTCCCGGCAGGTACGCGATCCGCACCGGCCCGGCCTTGCGCTCGATGCGTGACTTAGAGACATAGACGACGTCGCCCATGATCAGCTCCTTCCCCCCGAAACTCCGGGGCTTACCCATGCGATTCACCGGTCGCCAACAAGTCACACCTTTTATCGCACAAGCTCGCCACTTGCGCACCTACCCACCCAATCTTCATAATCGGTGCTAGGGCATTCCAGCCCTACATTCGGATCGGCTCGTGTGGGGAGTCGGCTATGCTTTTGTTGGTGCTGTCGGTAGTTCTCGGGCTCATCCCGCTGGCAGGGATCGTTCTCATCGCACTCGGGGGATGGATCGCGACCGTGGACGGCCTGTTCACCTCGCTCATTCTGGCCGCCATGTCGGGCGTGTTCTTCCTCAACGCTCTCCTCGAACTGCGCGCGCTCGGCCTGCTGCCGTTCCTGAAACGCCCGGATCCAGCCACCGCTGGCGCCGCACGGCCCGCCGCTGCTCCCCCGCCCAGCTCCGACGGCGTGGTCACCGAGACCGGTATCGTCGAAGGCGTCCACCTCTACGAGATGCCGGTCGGATATGCCGACAGGTCGTTCGTCAGCTTTCGCGCCGACGGATCCCCAGCCCCGCGCTCCATCGTTTTTGCCGGCAACGTCCAGCACCTGCGCCCCGGACACCGCATCCGCATCTCCTACAAGCCATCGGTCGAGGGTAACGTTCTGTTAGCTTCCGAGTGAAGACTGCGGCGGATGGGATGATTTGGGCGCAGCTTGGAAGGATTTCTGCTTGGCCGCTCTAGCCGGCCCGGTAGGCTTGCCGCAGCTCCGTCACGATCTCCTGCGCCGCCTGTCGCGCCTTCTCGAACTGGTTGGGTTCGAACGAGACGGCTCCCACGCGTGCGTGCCCGCCCCCGCCGTAGCGCTCGCAGATCTCCGCCAGGTTCACCATGTTTTCTTGGTTCGCCCACGGGTTCGACCCCACCGACACCTTCGTTCGGAAGCTCGACTTGCTCAATCCCACGCTGTACACCGACTCGGGATGCAGGTAGTACGGGATGAACTTGTTGTATCCCTCCAGTTCCTGGTCGGTGACGTCGAAAAACACGGTGCCGTCCTTCGATTCCGCGCGCTGCCGCAGCAGCTCGATCGACCGCTGGTGCCGCTCCAGCAGCGGCGGCAGCAACTCCGCCACGAACGGCTCGCGCACCAGCTCCCCCAGCGGCTTCTCCACCAGCAACGGGATCAGCCGCGGCACGAACTTCGGGTCCTGCGTGGACTCGATCACCATGGTCAGCTTCATCGCCGGAGCCCGCAACTCCACCGCCGTCGCCGGGTCTGAGAACTGCGCCCCGTCGATGATGTCCGCCCACTCCACCAGCTCCTCCACCGGCTTGGCGTTAAACCCGAAGTGCTTGTCGGCGATCACGGCGATGAACTTGGTGCACGACTTGAAATCCGGGTCATAGAACTTCTTGTTGCTCTGCTGCTGTTCGAAATGCGCCGCGTCTTCCGGCGTCAGGAACGCGCTTTGATGGTGGTCGAACCACCAGCTGATCTTGGGCGAGGTCGAGTACTTGAAATCCACGATGGCGTTCTCGTCGCCGTCGAACTTGCTCTCGTCGAACAGCGCGCCGGCGCGGTGCACCAGCCCTGAGTACTGGAACTCGACATCCTCCCGAATGCGCTCGCGGTAGAAGCGTGAGAACAGCGCCGCCGAGCACGCCCCGTCAAAACACTTGTCGTGATAGAAGACCCGGACCCTCAAAGCCACGTCCTTTCACTGGTGCGCGTGCCGCAAACCAAGAGCAGATACAAATGACATCCCCCGCTCCCAAAGTCAAGCCACACGGCAAGCGTGGCGCAACTCCGCGGTCTTTGATCCGCAATCACAAATCAGAAATCGAAAATCACAAATAAAACGGGGCGGCTCTCGCCGCCCCGTCTGCCTCAACCATGAGACTCTAGACTTGATTCGCCGCGAGCTCTCCCAGCACCGGCAACTTGAACTCCTGGTTGCCGTATGCCTTCACCGCGCAGATCACCGCGACCACGAAGATCGCCAGCGAGAAGAACGGCAGGATGACCCAGCCAATGAACGGCACGATCCCCAGCACGATGTGCCCGGCGATCGAGAAGATCCCCAGGAACAGCGCCTGGAACGAATGGAAGCGCACGAATTTGTTCCTGTTGTAGGGCTCGATCAGTAGGAAGATGATCGCCACGATCCACAGATACGCGAGCGCGCCCGCCAGATTGTCCTGCAATCCGCCGGACGCTTGTGCACCCGCGCCCGATCCTCCTCCCGCCGACGGCGCTCCGCTCTTCCCGCAAGCCGGACACGCCGTCGCCGTGTCCGCCATCTGCGCTCCACAACTCGCACAGAAACGTGCCATGGGTTCCTCCCTGTTCGCTTGGTTTCCCGGTTGATGTTGGGACGGCTGCCTGCGGCTGCTGCCCGTCAGCGCCCGCGCTGATTCCGCGCGAGTATCTTCGGCGCGCACAGTATCAAAGTCCTCTGCTGTAGGCAAGGACAACGAGCACGCCGGCGCCCCCAATCCGGAGAACGGGGGCCGGAATGGATCTGCTTAGGCCGGTCTCCGCGAGCCCTTCTTGCGGCAGTCTTCGCAGACCCCATACACCTGGAAGGTATGCCGCGTGGTCAAGTAGTGGTGCTTGCGCCCGATCTCCTGTTCGATCTTGTCCACCTCGGGAGAGAAGAACTCGACCGAGCTGCCGCACTCGGTGCAGACCATGTGGTGGTGGCTGCGCCGGTTGTACTGGTGCTCGAAGCGTGCGACCCCGTCGTGGAACGACACCTCGCTGGCCAGTCCGCACTCCGCCAGCAGCTTCAGCGTCCGGTACACGGTCGTGTAGCCGATCTTCGCGTCGCGCTTGCGCACCAGCCGCGCCAGCTCTTCCGTGGACAGGTGCTCGCGCGTCTCAATGAACGCCCGCAGGATGGTGTCCCGCTGCCCGGTTTGCTTGAGCCCCACCTTCTTCAGATGTTTGTGGAAGATCCCCTCGGCCTCGCGCATGGCGTCGCGCGAGATCACCGCGTGATCGTCGATCCGCTTTTGCACCATGGTTGATTCGAGCGCCGTCAGCTCCGCGAACCGGCCGGGATCCCTGGCCCCGCCCCCATTGCTTTACTCAACCGCCGATTCCGGCCACTTTTGATCAGCATACCATCCGCCCTTCCGTCCCCTCAAACAAATGCTTGCGGGGGTCATCTGCAGTCCGGCTTCTTCGCTCTTCCATCGGCGAGCGACGGCCGCAGATCCCCGCATCCCCGGATGTTAGAATCCCCCGCAGGCATGTCCACGCCCACCTCCGCTCCGGCCCCCCAACGCTCCGAGCGCGTCCCTCTATTCTGGAAGATCGTCTCCATCGCTTCGACCGTCCTTCTCCTTGTCTCTCTGGTCGCGGTCGTATGGATCGTCACCATCGCCCGCCGCGCCTTGCCCCAGCTCGACGGCTCCCTGCCGGTTCCCGGCCTTTCCGCGCCGGTGAAGGTCATCCGCGACGCCCAGGGCGTTCCGCACATTGCGGCCGCCAACCGCCACGATCTCCTCTTCGCCCAGGGGTTCGTCACCGCCCAGGACCGTCTCTGGCAGATGGACGCGCTCCGCCGCTTCGCCGCCGGCAATCTCGCCGAGATCTTCGGGACGCGCTTTCTCGCCCACGACGTCGGCGAGCGCTACCTGCTGCTCGGCCCCATAGCCGCCCGGGCCGCGGCCTCTCTCGCGGAACCAGATCGCGCGGAACTCCAAGCCTACTGCGACGGCGTCAATGCCTACATCAACTCCCATCGCGACGACCTGCCCATCGAGTTCCGCGTGCTCAAGTATTCACCGGCGCCCTGGACCCCGGCCGATTCCCTTCTCCTCGGCCTGCACATGAACTCGCTGCTCACGAACTTCTGGCCCTACGAACTCCAGCGGGACAAGATAACTGCCAAGCTCACGCCGGAGCTGGCCGCCGATCTGTATCCCGATTCGTCCTGGCGCGACCACCCTCCCGGCGCCGACTCCGCCGATTCCGAGACCGGAAGGGACCCAGATGGCGATGACGACGATGACGACTCGGACCGCCAGCGCGCCTCCGTGTGGGACAGCCTCCCGGGGTTGACGGAGCGGGATTTTGATGGCGTCATCCTGAGCGAGGCGCGCGTTTCGCGCGCCGAGTCGAAGGACCCCTACCCGGCCACAAATGCCGGCGACAAAACGCCCACGCCCCAAGTCCTCGCCGCACGGATCGCCCGTTGGGTTCCGGATCTCACTCTGCCTGGCTCCAACGACTGGGTCGTCTCCGGAGCTCACACCACCACCGGCAAGCCACTCCTCTCCAACGATATGCACCTGCCGGTCCAGATGCCCAACCTCTGGTACGAGGCACATCTGAAGGCCGCGGACCTCGACGTTGCCGGATTCACCCTCCCCGGCACACCCTTCGTCATCGTCGGTCATAACCAGCGCATCGCCTGGGGCTTCACCAACCTGGGCGCCAATGTCCAGGACCTCTTCATCGAGACCGTCAACGACAAGGGTGAGTACAAGACTCCCGCTGGATGGAAGAAACCGACTGTCTTCGTGGAGGTCGTCAAGGTGAAAGGCGGCAAGGACGTCAGGATCGCCATCGCCGCCACCCGCCACGGCCCCATCGTCAGCGAGCTTGCTCCTGGCGAAAAGCGCAAGCTGGCCTTGGCTTGGACCATCTACGACCCCAAGGGCGTGCCCATCTCATTCGGTCCCTTGAACGCCGCCCAGAACTGGCAGCAGTTCCGCGACGCGCTCTCCCGTTTCCCAGGCCCCGGACAGAACGTCGTGTACGCCGATTTGGACGGGCACATCGGCTATCAGGCGGCGGGATTCGTTCCTTTGCGCAAGTCCGGCGACGGCAGCCTGCCGGTCCCCGGCGACACCGATGACCACGAGTGGACCGGCTACATCCCCTTCGACAAGCTCCCCACCGTTTTCGATCCGCCCTCCGGCATCCTCGCCACCGCCAACGGCCGCATCGTCCCCAAGGGATATCCCCACGTCATCAGCACCCACTGGATGGCGCCCTATCGCACCGAGCGCATCTACAAGGTCCTGGAGTCGGGCAAGAAATTCAGCGCCGCCGACATGCTGGCGCTCCAGATGGATATCTACAGCGACTTCGACCACTACCTGGCGGACAAGCTGGTGTATGCGGTGGACCACACGCCCAAGGCTTCCCCGCGCGCCCGCGCCGCCGCCGACATCCTCCGCTCCTGGGACGGCCGCGTTACCGCCGATTCCGCCGCTCCCACCATCGAGACCGCTGCCCGCAACCAGCTCTTCCGCCTCCTGCTTCAGCCCAGGCTCGGCGCGCAATTCGTCGAGTACAACTGGTGGACGTCGCCGGTCGCGCTGGAGAACATCCTCGACCACCAGCTTCCCCGCTGGCTGCCCAAGACCTATCCCAGCTACAACGACCTTCTGGTTGCCGCGCTGGAGGCTGCGCTGAACGAGGGCAACGTCCCCCGCAAGCTTGAGGAATGGACCTGGGGCAAACAGGAGACCCTGACCGTCGAGCATCCTATCCTCGGCCAGATGATGATCGTGCGCCGCTGGGCCGGACCCGGTTCCGTTCCCATCTCCGGTGACGGCTACACCGTCAAGCAGATCGCCGCTGGCCTCGCTCCCTCCGAGCGCATGACCGTGGACTTCTCCGATCTCGACCGCTCCACCATGAACGTCGTCACCGGCCAGTCCGGCCAGATCTTCAGCCCGCATTTTGAGGACCAGTGGAAAGCCTGGTACGAGGGCGCCACCTTCACCATGCCCTTCAGCGACGCCGCCGTCTCCGCCGCGAAGAAACACGAACTCACCCTGGAACCGAAGAAGTAGCTACATCCGACGATCCGGCGATCAGCATGATCACGACCGGACGAGTGCTGGCTGAATGCTGAGTGCTGACTGCTGATTGCTAAATGCCTCTGCGTCATTTACTTTTCCCGGTCGGCCCTTCATGACCAAGAAGCGCATCATAGTCAGCGCGATCCTGATCGCCCTCCTGGTGGGGCTGGTGTACCTGCAATTCCGCGAATGGAAGCGCTTCAACTGGCACGTTTTCTTGGAGCGCACCCAGGACGCGAACGCCTTCTATCTCGCCACAGCAGTGGCTTTGATCTATCTGGACTACCTTCTTCGCGCCATCCGCTGGAAACTGTTCCTGAAACCGGTGTGCGAGGTGTCTTGGCGGCGGTTGCTGGGGCCAACGATGATCGGATTCACCGGCATCGCCCTGCTCGGACGCCCGGGGGAATTCGTCCGGCCCTACGTCATCGCCCGCAAGGAGAATCTGCCCATTTCCTCGCAGATGGCGGTATGGGCGGTGGAACGCATCTTCGACACCGGGGCCTTCGCCATCCTCGTGGCGCTCGACTTGGTCTTCGCCGGCAGTCTCAAATCATTGCAGCACTACCAGGCGTTCCGGAATGCCGGGGTCATTCTCCTTGTCGTAGTTCTGGCGGTTTCGTTGTTCATGGTCCTGCTGTATCGCAAGACGGAAGAGATGGCGCGCTGGGTGGAGCGCCGGTTCTCCCACGCCCCGCAGTTCGCGCGCAGGACCTCGCTGCGCATCCGCGAGTTCGGCCAGGGTCTGCGCACCATCCACTCGGTCGGACACTTCTTCAAGCTCGTGTTGATTTCGTTCGCCATCTGGCTGGTGATCGCCGCTGCGTATCTGCAGGTGGTCCATGCCTATGGCGGCAAGCTGCAGCACATGCAGATCTCGCACGTGATCCTGCTGATGGGGTCGGCCATGATCGGCTCGGTTGTGCAATTGCCGGCGGTCGGCGGCGGCACCCAGCTTGCTACCATCGGCATGCTGCACTACACCTTTGACGTGCCCCCTGAGCTCGCGGCCAGCTGCGGGGTGATGATCTGGCTGGTCACGTTCATGATGGTGATCCCGGTCGGGTTCCTCCTAGCACACCGTGAACACATCTCCTTCCGCGAGGCCACCCGCATTGTCGAAGAGGAAGAAGGAACGGCGTAGCCTTTCCCTTGACCCGGCGGCCCGATCTCCCGATGGCCCGATCCGGCGCGGCTGTTACAATGTGCAGTTCGCTTGGCCCGAGTTTTTCCCATGAAATGTCCCTTTTGCGGCTTCGTCAACGACAAGGTGGTGGATTCGCGCGAAGGCAAGGAGGGCGACTCCATCCGCCGCCGCCGCGAGTGCCTCAAGTGCGGCAAGCGCTTCACCACCTATGAGCGCATCGACGAGATCCCCTACATGGTGGTCAAGAAGGACGGCCGTCGCGAGAAGTTTGACCGCCAGAAGGTGCTCAACGGTCTGCTCCGCGCCTGCGAAAAGCGCCCCGTCTCCATGGGCAAGCTCGAGCAGATCGTCAACGAGGCCGAGGCCTTCGTCATCGACTCCCCCGAGCGCGAGCGCAAGACCAGCGAGATCGGCTCCCTCATCATGGAGCGCCTCAAAAAATACGATAAGGTGGCCTACGTCCGCTTCGCCAGCGTCTATCTCGACTTCAAGGATGTGAAGGAATTCATGCACGAGCTCAAGGACCTGCTCAGCGTCAAGGAGCAGACCACCGCTCGAGCACGCAAGACCAGCGGGTAGTAATCTATGCTGGTGTCATCCTGAGCGAGCACCGCGTGTTTCGCGGCGTGAGTCGAGGGGACCCCTACTCCGCCAAGCATAGGAAACCGATCACGCAATGGCTCATACCATCACATTGATTCCCGGCGACGGCATCGGCCCCGAGGTTGAGGCGTTTAGCGGGCGTGAGCGAAACGAGCGCAGCGAGTGCAGCGGGAGCCCGCTGCCGAAATCCCGAGCCAAGCGAGGGATCTCATAACACCATGGCCCACCGGATCACACTCATTCCCGGCGACGGCATCGGCCCGGAGGTCACCAACGCTACCCGCCGCATCCTCGAGGCTTCCGGCGTCCGCATCGATTGGGAGTCTTATCACGCCGGCGCTGAAGCCTTCGAACGCTACAAGGAATACATCCCCAAGGAACTAATCGACTCCATCGAGCGCACCCATTTGGCGCTGAAGGGGCCGGTCACCACCCCCATCGGCGGCGGTTTTCCGTCCATCAACGTCTCGCTGCGCAAGCGCTTCGACCTGTATTGCAATTTTCGCCCCATCTTGAACCTTCCCGGCCTGCCCACTCGCTATCCCGGCGTGGACCTCATCATCGTGCGTGAGAATACCGAGGGCCTGTACTCCGGCATCGAGCACGAGGTCGTCCCCGGCGTCGTGGAATCGTTGAAGATCATCACCGAGAAGGCGTGCACCCGGATCTCGCGCTGGGCCTTCGAGTACGCCCGCCGCGAGAAACGCAAGAAGATCTACGTCATCCACAAGGCCAATATCATGAAGCTCTCGGATGGCCTGTTCCTGCGCTGCTCGCGCAACATCGCCAAGGAGTATCCCGAGATCACCTACGGCGAGCACATCGTGGACAACACCTGCATGCAGCTCGTCATGCACCCCTACCAGTACGATGTGCTGCTGCTGGAGAATCTCTACGGCGACATCATCAGCGACCTGTGCGCGGCGTTTGTGGGAGGGCTGGGGCTGGTGCCGGGCGCAAACCTTGGGGACGCCTGCGCCATCTTCGAAGCCGTGCACGGCTCCGCTCCCGATATCGCGGGAAAGGATCTGGCCAACCCCACTGCGGTCCTGCAGTCTTCGATCCTGATGCTGCGCCACATCGGGGAGCGCGCGGCGGCGGACCGCGTTTACGACGCCCTCTGCCGGGTTTACCGCGCCAAGGAGCACCTGACCCGCGATGTCGGCGGCCAGGCCTCGACCAGCGAATTCGCCGACGCCGTCATCGCTGCCCTGGAAACCCCCGTCGCGGCTGAGGGCAAAGCGAACTGATCGCGCAAGATCCTTCGCCTTCGGCTTGAAATGGCCGCGGCCGGACCCGCTCCTCTGTCCTCAGCGCCCGAGCTCGCTCACCGCGATCGGCGTGGTCTCCAGGCGGAATCTCTCCACAGCCTCTTCCACCGTGTCGCAGATGGCGAACAGAGCGGTCAGCTTGGTCACCTTGAGGACGTCTTTCATGCGCTGCCCGAGCGCGGCCAGTTTCAGGTCGCCGCCCGGCGCTCGCGCCGACGTCATCAGGCTGACCAGCGCGCCGACCCCATTGCTGTCGATGGCTCGGACCTCGCTCAGGTTGAGTACGACGTGGCGGCCTTCCTGCAGCAGCTCCTTGACCTTTTGGCGCAGCAACGGCGCCTCTTCGCCGTACACGATCTCCCCATTGCAATCGACGACGGTCACGTCGCCGAGAATCCGCGTGCTGATCTGAAGCCTCATCCCTTACCTCCAGCGTCCTTTCAGACGCGCATCCGCTCGGGTTAGTCCGTGGTCCCTACGCCATCGGCTCGGGCTGACCGCCAGAGATCCGTCGCCTTCGGCTCAGGATGACCGCAGCGGGCTCGGACGCGCACCCCATCCGGCGCAAAATGCGCGCCGGCTGGGGACCCCGCTCGCCCGCTAAGCGCGGCTACTTCTGCTGTAGCGACTCGACGTACTTGTGCAAGTTGTAGATGCGCTGCTGCACCTCGGCCGGGTGGCTCTGGCTCAGCTTCCAGAAGATGGGCCCCCAGACCGGCATGTCTTGCGATCCGTGCGCAGTCACCGTCGTCTTTCCGGTCAGAATCGCTGCAAAGTGCTCCGAGGGGAATGTGCCCTTGTTCTTCTTGGCCAGCATGGTCAAGTCGGTGGGGACGGTCTTCATCGCCGGCGCCGCCGGTCCCTGCCCCTTGCCGTCCTTTCCGTGGCACGAGGCACAATAGCTCACGTACATTTCCTGCCCCGACGCCGGAGAGGTGTAGGTTGCCGGGACCTTCTTTACCGTGGGCTTGGCTGCCTGCTGCGCGACGATGGGTATCGCCGCCGCCATGACGATCAAGATCAGAGCAAACTTGCGAGACATAGGAATCCACCTTTCATGCCCGCCATGAATGAGACTACATCGTGACCGGGCCGGGGGCCGGCTCCCCCGCTCCCGCGAGCGAATGCCTCTCCACATAAGCATGTGCTTCCCGAGTCCCGGAAGCGGTGACAGGAATCACCCCGGCAGGTGACCGGCGAGCGCCTCGGCAAACGAGGAAAGTCCCGCCCCATTTACGCGATTGAATGATCGGGTAATGGATCAATCGGGTGATCGAAAACCTGTGCCCGACCGGGCGAACGGCAATCACGCGATTCCCCGATCACCCAATCCTACGATTCCGCCACAGCGGCTACCGTGGCGGCTCTCTGCACCCACTGGTACGCCAGCTTGGCGATGCGTTTCCGATCGCCTTCCATTGCCAGCGGTCCGCCGAAGCGCACGCGGCACTCGATCCCGTCCTTGGAGAACAGGTTCCAGGCGTGGGGCAGCGGCTCCATCTCGCCCCAGAAGCAGATGTCGTTGGCCACGCTGCCTTCCGCCATGGTGTAGCCGATCGTGGCCGGCGTGACCGGGACGCCAGCGTCGATCGCCGCCTGAAACATGGTCGAACGGAACGGCAGGACCCCGGTCCCATCGGTTGTCGTTCCCTCGGGAAACAACATGACCGGATGTCCCGTCTTCAGGCACCTGGTCAACTCACCGTAGGCGCGCACCGAATCGGTCGCCGAATGCCGCCATACGAACACCGTGCCGGTCAGCCGCGCGAACGGCCCGAACAGCGGCCACGACCTGACCTCCGCCTTGGACACAAAGCTGCACCCCATGGCCGCGCTGTACACCAGGATGTCGAGGTAGCTGAGGTGGTTGGAGGCGATCAGTCCGGTCGGCGGAATCACTCCCTCGATCTCGAAGCGCACCCCAAGGTGCGGCAGCAGGCGCCGGTTGTATTTCTGCAACCAGCGCGCGCGCTCGGCCAGCGTGAGCTGCCGCCGCAGCCGCATCCAGGCGAAATGCGCCAGCGCCAGGGTGGCGATGGCTACGATCCAGAAGCTCCGGCTCAGGCGGCGAAACAGATGGTTCATGCCCCAGACACGCTAGACAAGGATTTCCCCACGGTTCTGGGATTTTACCGTGCTCCGCAAGTTCCCGGTCCCGGCGGTCAGAGATCTGTGTGTGTCCGCCGGCATTGCGCCGCCCTGCACACTCGCCCGCAGTGCTGGTTTAGATCCTGTAGGAGGGCGGCTTGATGCCTTTGTCCCGGAGATAGATCTCAGCCTGGCCGCGATGATGCGCCACGTGAATGTACATGGCGAGCAGGATTTCTCGCCCCAGGAGCCGCCCATCGGGAGAGTTGTGCGCCGTGCTGAGCTGCTCCTCGGTGAGGTTGGGTATCACGGCAGAGCAATAGTCGAAGGAATCGCTTAGGAATTTGACGACAGCGTCCTTCTCGGTGGGGGACGGCAATGCCGGGGGGTCGGAATCCTTCAGACCAGCGCAAAACTGGTAGTTGGTGGTCGCGATGTGCGACATCAATCGGCCAAAGTCCATCGAGTCGGGGTGAGGGCGGAACGCGTACTGCTCCGGCGGCATGGCCTGCGCCACCTCGACCGACAGTTTACTGAGAGCGCCAAAGTGCTTGGCATATTCCCCGGCGGCATTGGCCGGGACCGCGGCGGCATCCGCCGCAAAGAGCGAAAGCGCAACCACAACAGCGAGCGCGACAACGGCGCGAGATTTCATGAGCATCTCCTTGGAGAATGTTGTTCCCTGCTAGAAATCACGGACCAGGCCTTGAGGCGCATCTCACCCCCGGCGGTGAAGGCTTGGACGATTTCAGCCCGGCTCCGTTAGCAGGTTCCGGGGCACAGCTCCTCACTGGAAGTAGCGGGCTGAGGTTTTGCTGAGTACCGAGTACTGGGTACTGGGTATTTCTTGTCAATCCCCCCAAAATCTGGATTCATCCGTAACGTGTTCTCGGCAAACGAAATATAAAATTGTGGAAAATGTCGGATTTGCCCCCTCCGATTTGTCATACTGGAGGTAGAGGGTCGAGGTTTTGCTGAGTACTGGGTACTTGGTACTTGGTACTTGGTACTTCTTGTCAATCCCCCCCAAGATCTGGATTCCTCTGCAACTGCTTGAAAACAGTCCGGAAACAAAAATCTGGAGCGTGGTACTTCCACCCCCGTCAATCTGTCATACTGGAATTAAGAGAGTGAGAAAGCAGCGCGGGCCTTGCCCGCGCTTTTTTTTCCTGCCTCCTGCATCCTGCGCGCTGCCCCCTGACTATGCCCGTTCGCCGCCGTCCCAAAGCTCAAGGCGAGCTGGCCGAACTTGTGTTCATGTGCAAGGCAACGACGGAGGGACTGGTGGTGGCCAAGCCTTGGGGCGACAACCTGCCCTTCGACTTCCTGGTGGGAGGCGGCACGCGATGGTGGCGGGTGCAGGTGAAGTCAACGCGAAAGCGCAGGTGGCGCAGTTACCAAGCGATCCTGGCACACTCGCTGAAATACAGGGGATACACGGCGGCCGACACGGATTTCATCGCAGTGTACGTGATCCCGGCCAAGGCGTGGTACGTGGTTCCCATCCGGGAGTGCGCGAGAAAGCTGGCAATCTGCTTGTTCCCGACGCGCGCCCCCGGGAAGAGGAGCGCGGGCCGCTTTGAGAAGTACCGGGAAGCCTGGCACCTGCTGCGCGGTTGACGACATTGTTGAACCTCACCCCAATTCAGAACATCCCCGCTCTAGCCAAACCCGGGCTAGGACGGGCCACCCGCCATAAGAATGCTTGGGCTCGCGCCCTCGCGGAAGTTCTGTCGCCCCTGAAGGGGCTCCGATCGCTAAACGAATGCTTACCCCGGGCTCACGCCCGGGGCTAGATTCTTACGCCCGCTGAAGCGGGCTGTGACCCTCTCTAAACGCAAATTCACAACCTTTGTCATCCTGAGGGACTTGAGTCCCGAAGGATCTCGGACCATGTGGGACCCGCGACGCTGTGTATCGGAACTGGAGGACGGCCGCCACTGAGCAAGAGGTTGGGGCGAGGCTGCGGCGGGGAAGGCGCGGCGGGAAAATCTCGTGGCCGCCTCAATCAAGGTGCTCACGCGCCCAGGTGCGCTCAGTCACTGAACCCTGGCGCTCTCTTCTGCTAACAAGGAGATAGGCCGGGAGTCGTCCGAAAGTCAGCACTCCACCCCAGCCAGCGAAGCGGGCGTGAGCGCGGCGACGCCCGGCATCCGCCCGCAGCGGCAGGAGGCTCGTATGAGCACCGCAGTCATCATCCCCTTCGCTCCGCAGACAACTGAAACCACAGCCGCCATGGAGCGGTACGAGCATGGCTACTCGGTGTCGAGGATGACCTCCGGGTTCGGCGAAACAATCCGTCTCGTTGGCATCTCTCTAGCGGGCGCTCTGTGGCTCTGCGCCCTCGTCGCCTACCAGGCGATCCCGGCCGAGCGTTCCGGCTTCCCCGTTGTGTCGGTTTCCCTGATCGCCGCCGCGCTGTGGATCGTATTAGTCTCACGCGTTGTGGGCGCGGGATTCCGGGTTCAGGCACAACTGCTCGAAGCGGCCGTCGATTCGGCCGTGACTGCCTCGCCCTTCCTCTCCAACCCGCAGCGCCTCGAGGTCATGTCGTTGCGCAAACCGCCGGAGGCGGTTGGGTGGCAGTGCTCACGCGTTCGCGACCTCGCTGTGCTCGGCCAGCACGGTCCAGGAGCATCGCCCTCCATTCCCTTGGCTGTCGTTCGGCCACGAGCAAAGGTCGAACAAAGGGTCGCTTAAGCCGCTGGCTGAGCGCTGAATCCACGCTTCTGCTGGGCACCGGGCTGTCCAGGGCGGGTACGCTTCTCCGCAACCTCTGCGATCGGGGCCGCCGCATTCCAGAGTTCGGAGCATCCTCGCCCTAGCCAACCCCGGGCTAGGACGGCCCACCCGCCCTGTAACTGGTGAGCAGGGGATTAATGAGATGGTCCGCCGCACGATCAACCGGATGGGATGATCGAGCACGACAGGAGGACCATCGACATGAAGATTCGTTCCATCGGCATCGACCTGGGCAAGACAACCTTCCATCTGGTGGCGCTTGGCGAACGAGGCAAAGCGATCATCAAGAAGAAGTTCTCCCGCCAGCAGCTTCTGAGTTTCACCGCGAACCTCGAACCATCCCTGATCGGGCTGGAAGCCTGCTCGGGATCGCATTTCCTGGGCCGGGCGCTTTCCCTGCAAGGCCACGACGTGCGCCTGATCCCAGCACAGTTCGTAAAACCCTTCGTAAAGTCGAACAAGAACGACTACCTGGATGCCGAGGCGATCGCGGAAGCGGTCGAGCGCCAGAACATGCGCTTCGTGCCCATCAAGACCGACGATCAGCTCGACCTGCAGGCCCTGCACCGAGTCCGGGAGCGATTGGTCTCGCGCCGCACCGCGGTCATCAACCAGATTCGTGCCTTCCTGCTGGAGCGCGGCCTCACCTTCTGCAAAGGGCCGGCCACCCTGCGGCGGCAGATGCCCGAGATCCTGGAGAACGGCGACCAGCATCTGTCCCCTCGGATGCGCGGCCTGCTGGCCTCGCTGTGGCAGGAGTGGAAGCAACTGGAAGAACAGATCGGCTCTCTCAGCGGCGAGATCGAGAGCATCTGCGCCAGCGATCCAGCCTGCCAGCGGCTGCGGCAGATCCCCGGCGTCGGACCGCTGGTGGCGACCGCCGTGGTCGCCGCCATCGGCAACGGTGCAGCCTTCGGCAAGGGACGCGAGTTTGCCGCCTGGCTCGGTCTGGTGCCGAGACAGTACTCGACCGGCGGCAAGCCCAAACTGCTGGGCATCAGCAAGCGAGGAAACCCGTACCTGCGCAAGATGTTCATCCACGGCGCACGGGCAGCAGTTCTCCGCCTAAAGCGGGAGGAATCTCCGATCGGCAGGTGGATGAACGGACTGGAGGCACGAGCGCCGCGCAACGTCCTGATCGTCGCCATGGCCAACAAATTGGCGCGGATCACCTGGGCCGTGCTGTCCAGCGGCGAACCGTACCGAGCCGCTACCGTGGCGGCCTAAGCAGTTCCACAAGCTTTCCCACCAAGGTCTGCAGAGGAGAACAGCAAGGACGAAAGAACAGTCAAACGGCGTGCCGGAGAACCTGGGGCGATAAATGGTCTTCCACGACCGCGGGATTTACCAGGACAGGCACGCGCGGAACTCATCATGGCCCGGAGAGGATCTCCACCAAGAGGCCGGATACATTTGCGCAGACTGAATTTCGTTCTTCACCTTCTCCCTCTTGCAGTCGCGCGGCGGACCATACATTACCAGGACAGGCACGCGCGGAACTCATCATGGCCCGGAGAGGATCTCCACCAAGAGGCCGGATACATTTGCGCAGACTGAATTTCGTTCTTCACCTTCTCCCTCTTGCAGTCGCGCGGCGGACCATACATTATCAACATCTACAGCTTAGTAGCAGGAGGAATCTTTCGCGACTTTAGTGGCGCGCATCTTTCATCGCCCCGCAAGCGTTTCTGACGGCTGAACGCTAGAGTAAGCCGATCCATCTATCAAGAGCCCGTAACTGTTGATAACAGACCTTCTCACCAGTTACGAACTGTTATCCCACCTGTTGTGGCCGTGATATCAGCGACCACAAGAGGGACCGCTGTGCGAACAGTCCTCCTCGCCCGGCCGGCTTGTGAGAAACAACCAAGCGCCACTGTATAGGCACTCCGCCGGCGGGCCTTGAATCCTCCGCGTCCTCCGAGTCCTCCGTGGTTCGTTGTTCGCTCCCACGGAACATGAAGTCCCGCTCCTGGCGCGGGTCTTCGCCGTCCGGGTTGACGCCTGCTCCGCCTCCCATTTACTATCTCGCACCACTCAGGTACTGGTGTGGGGAGAATGCCAGGCAAGCGACTCGGGGTCGTCCTCTTCCAACTCGGAGGTCCGGATACGCTCGAAGCCATCGAGCCGTTCCTCTATAACCTCTTCTGCGATCCGGACATCATCGACTTCCCTTTCGCGCGGCTGGGACGACGTCCGCTGGCCAAGCTGATCTCGGTGGCGCGCGCCAGGAAGGTGCAGCACCACTATTCCGTGATCGGCGGAGGCTCGCCCATACGGCGGCACACCGAGCGGCAGGCGCAAGCGCTGGAGTCCAGCCTGCGCCAGGCCGGGGTGGACGCGCGGTGCTTTGTCGCCATGCGCTACTGGCATCCTTTCACCGCCGAGGCCGTGGCCCAGGTCAAGGCCGCCGGATGCGACGAACTGGTCCTGCTTCCCCTCTATCCGCAATATTCCTCCACCACCACGGGCAGCAGCCTGAACGAGTGGGCGCGCCGCTGGCAGGGCGACGTCCCGGCTTGCGTGGTGCGGGAGTTCTATCGTAGTAAGATGTATTTGGCGGCGCTGGCGGAGAAGGTCGAGGCCGCCCTGTCCCGCTTCGGGAAGCGGGACGGCGTGCATCTCGTCTTCAGCGCCCACAGCCTGCCGCTCTCTGTTATAGAGAAGGGCGATCCGTATCAGCGGCAGATCGAGGAGACGGTGGCCCTGGTCTTGGAGCAGGGCGGATGGGCAAACCCCCACCGGCTCTGCTATCAGAGCAAGGTCGGGGCCAGCAAATGGCTGCAACCGTCGCTGCGCAGCACGCTGCGCGATCTGGCCGCCGCCGGAGCGAAGGACGTCTGCATGGTGCCGGTCTCGTTCGTCTCCGACCACGTGGAGACCCTGGGCGAGATCGACCACGAGGCGCGCGAGCTGGCCGCCACGCTCGGCATCCGGCGCTTCGAGATGACCGAGGGCTTGAACGACTCGCCGCGCTTCATCGCGGCCCTGGCCGAGCTGGTGATGTCCGCGGTCCCGGGTACGGTGCGCCACGAATCTCCGTCGCTGTGCGGGCTGGAGATCAGTGACGCTATGCTGGCGGCGGATTAGGCCCGTCGGGCCGGATGAATGTAGCCCGGCACGTCAGTGCCGGGAATGCGGGACAGTCAACGTGAGTCCCGTAGGGACGACTGAGCAGCGAAGGATTGTGAATGGCTGATACCGAAACCAAGACACCGCCGGCACCAGCGGCGCCTGCCACCAAGTACGTGGGCACTCCCGCGGTCGGCACCTCCAAGGCCGCTGCCGCCGGGGGCATCGCCGCCGTCGGGCCGCGCAACACCGAGGTGGACCAGCGGCGCCGCACCCTCATCTGGAGCGCCATCGTCGCCTTCCTCGCCGCCTGGCTGATCGCCTTCTTCCGCTTCTTCCTTCCCCGCACTCTTTTCGAACCCAACACCGTCTTCAAGATCGGCTACCCGGCGGACTACGGGCTGGGCGTGGATACGAAATGGCAGCAGGCGTATCGCATCTGGGTGGACCGCACGCCCGACCGCATGTTCATCATCTATGCGCGCTGCACCCACCTGGGCTGCACCCCCGACTGGAAGTCGGCGGAGAACAAATTCAAGTGCCCGTGCCACGGCTCGGGCTACGACAGCGAAGGGATCAACTTCGAGGGCCCGGCCCCGCGTCCCATGGACCGCGCCCACATCGAACTCGATCCCACCGGGCAGATCGTCGTGGATACCAGCAAGCTGTACCAGTGGCCCAAGGGGCAGCCCAGCAAGTTCAACGATCCCGGAGCGTACATCCCGGTCTAGCCGGTTGGTGTAGGACGGCCGCCCTCGGCGGTCGAGCAGGAATTGGGGGTTGTGGTTCATGGCGGAAGAAAAGAAAGACGCGCAGGTCAAGGAGACGCCGGCTGGCGGCAACGGACACGGCGACGGCAGCTTCATCAAGGACCTGAAAGACAGTATGAGCACTCTGCCCGAGGAGATGCTCGCCAAGGCCAAAGAACAGAAGGAGTTGCTGAAAGATCCGACTAAGACCCAGGTCTTTACCTCCATCTTCCGCCACAAGCACGACGACACGCCGCGCAACCGCGCCCTGGGCGTGCTGTCGAACGTCTTCCTGCACCTGCATCCCGCCAAGATCAATCGCGACGCTGTGCGCTACAGCTACACCTGGGGCATGGGCGGCATCACGTTTTACCTCTTCATCGTCCTCACCTTCACCGGCGTATTACTAATGTTTTATTACCATCCGAGTAAAGTGCAGGCGTTCCGGGACATCCTGTACCTGGAGCATGACGTACCCTTCGGAAAAATCCTGAGAAACATGCATCGCTGGGCGGCGCACCTGATGATCATCGCGGTGTGGCTGCACATGTTCCGAGTGTTCCTGACGGGCAGCTACAAGAAGCCGCGCGAGTTCAACTGGAACGTGGGCGTAATTCTTCTGGTGCTGACCCTGCTGCTGTCGTTCACCGGGTATTTGCTTCCGGACGATCAGCTGGGGTTCTGGGCGGTGACGGTGGGCACGAACATGGCGCGGGCGACGCCGGGGCTGGGACACGAGGGCCCGTTCGGTCCGCAACTGGGCATGACGCCGTACAACGACGTGCGCTTCGGGCTGCTGGGCGGATCGATCGTGGACGCGAATGCGCTGCTGCGAGCCTACATCTGGCATTGCATCGGGATCCCGATCATCGCGTCCATCTTCATGATCGTGCACTTCTGGAGAGTGCGAAAAGACGGCGGGATCAGCGGCCCGGCGCCGGTGCAGCTTGAGTCTGAGATCAAGGAAGGGCGCACGATGGTGAAAAGCGCCCGGAGTGCTTGACGAATCAAGTGCAGGTAGGGCTCCTTCGACTCGCGCCGCCGAAAATGGGCGGCGCTCGCTCAGGATGACACCAGTGGAGGAAAGGTAAATGGACTGGTACCAGCTATGGACGATCGCATCGACGCCTGACAACGTGCCAATCGTGGCGCTGCTGCCGCTGGTGATCTTCTATTGCTGGCTGGCGTGGAAGCAGGCGCGGGCCAACGACCAGCTCATCGCCCAACTGGAGACCGACCCGGCGATGGCCAAGACGCACCACCGCAAGACCTGGCCGTTCAAGCCGGGCTGGCAAAAGGAAATCCACGTGTGGCCGTTCCTGCTGCGGGTGGAGTTCCTGGCGGCGATCATCGTGACCATCATCCTGATGATCTGGTCGATCACGCTGAGCGCGCCGCTGGAAGAGCCGGCGAATCCCAACCTGACCATGAACCCGGCGAAGGCGCCGTGGTACTTCCTGGGATTGCAGGAAATGCTGGTGTACTTCGACCCCTGGATCGCGGGCGTGGTGATGCCGACGCTGATCATCGTGGGGCTGATGGTGATCCCGTACATAGACACGAATCCGCTGGGGTCCGGTTACTACACCCTCAAGCAGCGCGGGTTCGCGATCGGGACGTTCGTGTTCGGGTTCATCATCCTGTGGGTGAGCATGATCATCATCGGCACGTTCATCCGCGGACCGGGATGGATGTGGTTCTGGCCTGGGCAGACGTGGGACCACAACAAGGTGATCTACGAGGTGAACCGGGACCTGCCGGACCTGTTCGGCATCGTGTCGAACTGGGGCAAGATCATCTTCGGGGCGGTGGTGGTGGGAGCGTACTTCGTGATCGGCGGGCTGGCGGTGCACACGCTGTTCAAGAGGTACAACCCGCAGAATTACCGGCGCATGAGCTTTCTGCAATACAACACATTGATGATCTTCATTCTGCTGATGCTGTCGCTGCCGGTGAAGATCCTGATCCGGCTGTTGTTCCACATCAAGTACGTGTGGGTGACACCATGGTTCAATGTTTGAAGAGGTCCTTCGCGCTTCGCGCTCAGGATTTCGGCGGCGGGCTCCCGCGCGTGCTCGCTCACGCCCGCCAAGCGCCTCAAGGTGACACCATGGTTCAATGTTTGAGCTTCAGAAGTAGCGGTCCTTCGACTCGCGCGGCAAAAAGCGCCGCGCTCGCTCAGGATGACGCCAATCAAGTCTTTGTCGTGAACTGAAGGCGGGATAAAGAAGGCTATGGCGGAAGAACTTCAAGACGATCCGATAGTCACGAAATCGTACACGCTGCACTACCTGATCGCGTCGGTGCTGCTGATCGCGACGCTGTTCTGGGCGCTGTGGGACGAGGCCTACGGGCAACGTCCGTGGAAGCGTTACCAGGAGGAGTTCCGGACACGCTACCTGTCGCTGCTGCGGCAGACGCGCAGCACTTCCGGCAAGGCGGAAGAGCAGGTCAAGGATGACGAGGAATACAAGAAGCTGGACGCGGTGGCCAAGGCGGCGGAGGCTTCGGTTTCCGGAGAAGCGAAGCAGATCCAGCAGAGGATCAACGAACTGAACGAGAAGATCGCGATCGTGCAGAGCACGTTCACGGACGCGCGGGCGCACGTCACGGCCGACACTTACGACGCCGAGACCAGCAGCGGGAGCAGCCGGGAGCGCAAGCTGGCCGCCCTGGAGGAATACAAGAAGCAGCAGCAGTTCGAGGTCAACCTGCCCGAGTACAAGGGCAAGAAGCTGTCGTTCAACGAACTCGACGCACTCTACGCCGACCTGAAGAACCAGAAAGCGGCGCAGATCGGGCAATTGGCCGAGGTCACGAAACCAGCCAAAGCAGCGGCGGCCAGGCGCGACCAGTACCTCTCCGATCACATGTCGGAGCTGACGCCGGAGCAGATCGCGGGCCTGCAAAGGAAGATGGGGGATTCGTCGCTGAAGGACTCCCAGCGGTTCGAGCCGGAGATCCAGCAGATCAACGTGGCGTCGGCGAACATCGTAGACCGCTGCGAATCGTGCCACATGGGAGTGCGCGAGCCGGTGAAGCTGACCCTGGCGTCGATGACGCCGAAGGGGGCCAAGCCGGATGAGTACGCGCGCGCCTTCGTGGGCCATCCCAGAGAGCTGCTGAGCACTCACGACCCGGAAAAATTCGGCTGTTCGCCGTGTCATGGGGGCAACGGGCGAGCGACGACCAGCGTGGAGAAGGCGCACGGGCACTACGAACACTGGCTGTGGCCGCTCTTTGCCAAGGAGAACGTGCAGGCGGGGTGCCAGAGCTGCCACGCGGCGGACATGGTGCTGGCCGGCGATTCCGCGGAGATCATCAACGAGGGCAAGGACCTGTTCCGGCAGCGGGGATGCAACGGCTGCCACCGCTACGAGGGCTACGACAAGGAGCCGGAGGACCTGCAGAGCGCGCGGCAGCAAATCAAGCAACTGGAGCAGCAGAATAAGGACAACCTGAAGCAGGCGGCGATCTTCACCAAGCAGGGCGACAACGCCAGCGACAACGCGGAGGCCAACCGGCTGTATGCCAGGGCGGAGGCGCTGAAGATCGAGAACAGCAAGATCTTCGGGCGGATCGAGCAGCTCGACCTGCAATCGCGCAACCTTCTGCGCGACATGAAGAAGATCGGGCCGAACCTGAAGGACGTGCGGGCGAAGCTGAACAAGAACTGGATCCCGGTCTGGATCCACAAGCCGACGGAGTTCCGGCCGACGTCGAAGATGCCGAACTTCCGGCTGAATGACGAGCAGGTGAAGTCGATTTCGGCGTACCTGTGGCAGACGGCGGTGAGCGATGCCCTGCCGCAGCAGAAGCCGGGCAACGCGGCGCACGGCAAGGACCTGTTCGAGACCCGGGGCTGCATGGCGTGCCACTCCATGGGCGAGGGCAGCGAGCTGGTGGGCGGGACGTTCGCCGCCAACCTGACGCGGGTGGGCGAAAAGGCGAACTACGACTACCTGGTGCGCTGGATCCATAACCCGCGGCAGCGCACGCGCCCCTATTGCGCGTACGAGAAGAAGGACATCGGGCCGGAGGATTACGCGAAGAAGGGCCTGCCCTACGTGTTCGACGAGGCGCACAGCCGGTGCCCGAACGACGGCCACGAGCTGCAAATCCAGAACATGACGGTGATGCCGATCCTGCGGCTGTCGGAGGACGACGCGCGGGACATCGCCACCTACCTCATCGGGCAAAAGAAGAAGGACCCGTCGTCGTATGCAAACGCCTCGTTCATGGACGATCCGAAGCTGAAGGAGGCGGGACGGGGGTGGATCCGGCATTTCGGCTGCGCGGGCTGCCACGAGATCTCGGGGTTCGAGGAGGAAGGACGCATCGGGACGGAGCTGACTGCGGAAGGCTCGAAGCCGATCGAACGCCTGGACTTCGCGCTGCTGACGCATCCGGCGGAAGTGGGCGGCAAAGAGCCGATCACCGACGCGGAAGACCTGGAGCGGCTGCCGGAAGGCCCGGCCAAGGGCCCGTGGTACGACCACAAGGGCTTCTTCGAGCACAAGCTGGCGGAGCCGAACATCTACGACCAGGGCAAGATCAAGTCGGAGACGGAGAAGCTGCGCATGCCCAACCTGCACCTGAGCAAAGAGCAGGTGCGGGCTCTGACCACGTTCCTGCTGGGCAGCCAGGAGACTTCCCTTCCCGCGAGCTACCAGTACAAGCCGGAAGACTGGCGGCATGACGTGCAGGAAGGCTGGTGGATCGTCAAGAAGTACAACTGCATGGGTTGCCACCAGTTCCTTTCCGGACAGCCGAGCACTCTGATGCAACTGCCGCGCTACCAGGATCCGGACTGGAAAGAACAGTTGCCGCCCAAGCTACTTACCGAGGGCGCGCGCGTCGATCCCGAATGGCTGCTGCGGTTCCTGCACAATCCCTCGCTGAGCGAGTCGGACACAAATCGCAACGGGGTGCGTCCGTACCTGAAAGTGCGGATGCCGACGTTCAACTTCTCGGAGAGCGAGCTGCGGAAGCTGGTGCGTTTCTTCCAGGCGGCGCAGCAGCAGCCCATGCCGTACATCCGGCAGCAACTGGAGGCGCTGACGCCGAAAGAAACGGAGATGGGGCGGAGCCTGTTCTCGTCGGTGGCGGCCCCCTGTCTGAAATGCCATGCCACAGGCGACGCCGCGCACGACCAGCACGCGACGGCGCCCAACTTCCTGATGGCCAAGGACCGCTTGAAGCCAGGATGGACGGAGCGGTGGATCATCGATCCGCAGTCGATCAGCCCGGGGACGTCGATGCCGTCGGGGCTGTTCCACAGGCAAGGCGAGCAGTGGGTGTTCAGCGGGCCGACGCCAGCCTCGTTCCAGGGGTACGACAAGGACCACACCAAACTGCTGGTGCGGTACATCTTCGCGCTCACGGCGGAAGAGCAGAGGCGGGTATCGGGCATGATGAAGAGCGGGCCGGCCAAAGCGTCGAGCGCGAAGCCGGTGAAGCCTTCGTCGTCAGCAGCCGGTAGCGGAAGGTAAAGCAAGGCCTCACCACAGAGGGCACAACGGTCGCACAAAGGTCACGAAGGGATACCTGCTGGGCGGGTCGCAGATACGCCCCCACATCACCACATTAGACTCGCTAGAGTTAGAATGTCTGATTTGACTAAGAGATCTAAACGCATAAGGAAGGTACAGACGTCATGAAAATGGCAAAGTTGATCGCATTAGTGACCATGCTGGGCCTGCTGCTTTCGGTGGCAGGCTGCAGCAAGAAGGAAGAACCGGCGGCGCAACCGGCCGCCCAACCGGAGGCCAAGAAGGCGGCGCCGATCGATCCAGCCACCGCGGCCACGGTGACAGGCACGGTGAAGTTCGACGGCAAGGCGCCGAAAGCGCAAAAGATCGACATGAGCCAGGACCCGGCCTGCAAGGGCGACAACGTCAACGAGGCAGTGGTGGTGGACAACGGGAAGCTGGCCAACGTCTTCGTGTACGTGAAGGAGGGGCTGGGAGACCGGACCTTCGACGTCCCGAAGGAACCGGCGAAGCTCGACCAGCAGGGTTGCCGCTACCACCCGCACGTGATCGGCGTGATGGCGGGGCAGACGGTGGAAATCGTCAACAGCGACAACACCACGCACAACATCCACCCATCGCCCAAGGACAACAAAGAGTGGAACGAGTCGCAGCCGCCCAAGGGCGCGCCCATCGACAAGACCTTCGCCCGCCAGGAAGTGCTGATCCCGGTGAAGTGCAACCAGCACCCGTGGATGAAGATGTACATCGGGGTGGTGAAGAACCCGTTCTTCGCGGTGACCGGCAAGGATGGCAAGTTCGAACTGAAGGGCCTGCCGCCGGGAACGTACACAGTAACGGCCGTGCACGAGAAGTACGGGGCGCAGGACGTGAAGGTCACGGTAGGGCCCAAGGAGAGCAAGGCCGCGGACTTCACCTTCAAGGAAGGCGCGTAAGCAGTGGATAGTGGTTAGTGGATAGTGGCCAGGAGCGGCGGGCGGAGATGCCCGCCGCAACGGCCTGCGGGAAGCAGGCCCAGCCTTTGGTACACTGTCACGTCGGCGTGTGACCGGGATCACTGGGGGTCTTTTCCCGGATCGGGAAGCAAGAAATTCCATCGTCCGCCGGCATGGCGGAATCGATTCTCCCGTAGAAGCTTCACAGGAGCAGGGGTCTGCAAATCACCGAGGTCCAATACAACCGGCGGCTGCACAGGTTCACGTGCGTGCTCGCCGGCTGCACCTTCCTGCTGCTGATCGTGGGGGCGCTGGTCACCAGCAACGAGGCCGGGCTGGCGGTGCCGGATTGGCCGACCTCGTTCGGCAACTGGCCGGTCACCTATTCCTACTTCCAAGTGCCCATGGCGGGCGGGATCATGTACGAACACGGGCACCGCATCGTGGCCCAGGTGATCGGAGTGCTCACCATCATTCTAGCCATCTGGACGTACCGGTCGGAGCAGCGCCTGTGGATGCGCCAACTGGGCTGGGCGGCGCTGGGCACGGTGCTGGGGCAAGGGATCGTGGGCGGGCTGACGGTGATGCTCTACCTGCCCTGGGCGATCTCGACAGCGCACGCGGCGCTGGCGCAAACGTTCTTCTGCATCACGGTGGCGATGGCGCTGTTCACCAGCCGCGGATGGATCGAGAGTGAACCCTTGCACCTGGCGGAAGCGAAGCATCCGAGGCTGCACACGCTCACGCTGTTATCGGTGGGGGCGGTCTTCGTGCAGCTCATCCTGGGAGCGGGGTTCCGGCACAACGGGATGAAGCTGGTGCCCCACCTGTTCGGAGCGGTGGTGGTGACCACTCTGCTGGTGTGGACGGTGATGCGGGTGCTGTCGGAATTCTCCCACTACAAACAACTGGGCCGTCCGGCGATGGCGCTGCTGTGGCTGCTGATCCTGCAACTGTCGCTGGGTTTCATCGGCTGGATGACGCGGATGACGTATGCATCAGCGCCGCAGCCGATGCTGCCGGCGGTGCTGGCGACGGTGGCGCACGTGGTGAACGGCGCTCTGGTGCTAGCGATTTGCGTGGTGCTGGCCATCCAGACGCAGCGGCACGTGGCGATGCGTCCGCTGGTGGTGCTGGCGCACGCGCCGGCGGCCAAGGCGGCAGGCGCATGAGCAGCATCACCTATCCCACTCCGGTGGCACGCAACGGCGTACTGTCGCTGGCGCAGGACTATGCCGAACTGTTCAAGGCGCGCGTGACCTCGCTGATCGTGATGACGGCGTGGTGCGGGTTCTACTTCGGCGCACTGCGGTCGGGGGCCAGTTCCCTGTCGTGGGGGCTGTTGCACGCCCTGCTGGGCATCGGGCTGGTGGCCGGCGGGACAGCGGGATTGAACGAGGTCATCGAGCACGAGGATGATGCGCTGATGCGACGGACGGAGCGGCGTCCGCTGCCCGCCAAGCGCATGGGGATGCGGCACGCCACCATCGTGACCATCCTGGCGACGTGCATCGGGGTGGTGTACCTGGCGCTGGCGTGCAACCTGCTGACCGGCCTGCTGGCACTGGCGACGTCGGCGGCGTATTTGGGGCTGTACACCCCGCTGAAAAAGATCTCGCCGCTGTGCACCTTCGTGGGAGCGTTTCCCGGGGCGATGCCGGGAGTGCTGGGCTGGACGGCGGCGCGCGGCCGGCTGGAATGGGAAGCGCTGGTGTTGTTCGCAATCGTATTCTTCTGGCAGTTCCCCCACTTCCATTCCATCGCCTGGCTGTACCGCGAGGACTATGAGCGGGCGCAGATCCGCATGCTCCCGGTGGTGCACGCCGACGGGCGCTCGACGGTGCGGGCCATCGTTCTATACTCGTTGGGTCTGATCCCGGTCAGCATGGCGCCGACGTTCCTGCACATGGCGGGCCGGATATACTTCATCGCGGCGTTGCTGCTGGGCATCGGATTCCTGTGGATGGGTTTGCGGCTGGGCCGCATGCGGCTGGCTGCGACGGCGCCGCGGTCGAAAGCCCCGGCGCGGCATGTGCTGATCGCCAGCGTCGTCTACCTGCCGATCCTGTTCGCCGTGATGATGCTGAATCCGGCGATGTAGACAGCCGAGGGCGGCTGTCCCACACGAGTTTCCTCTCCATGGACAATGCCGTGATCCAAGTCGCGTCGCTGGGGCACCGGTACGACGACCGCGTGGCGCTGGACGATGTGTCGTTCGAAGTGCGGGAGGCGGAGATCTTCGGCCTGCTGGGACCGAATGGAAGCGGGAAGACCACGCTGTTCCGCATCCTGTCCACGCTGATGCTGCCCAGCGCGGGACGGGCGACGATCATGGGATTCGATACGGCGCGCGACCCGAACCAGGTGCGGCGGCAGATCGGGGTGGTGTTCCAGGCGGAGAGCGTGGACGTCAAGCTGACTGCCGCGGAGAATCTGTGGCACCAGGGGCATCTGTACGGGATGCGAGGGGCGCCGCTGAAGCAGCGCATCCTGGAGATGCTGGGCCGGGTGGCGCTGGGCGACCGCGCCGACGACAAGGTCGAGACCTTTTCCGGCGGGATGCAACGGCGGGTGGAGCTGGCCAAGGGGCTGCTGCACCATCCGTCGGTGTTACTGCTGGATGAGCCGACCACGGGACTGGATCCGGGGGCGCGGCGGGACCTGTGGCTGTACCTGAGCAAGCTGAGAGATGAGGAGCAAATCACCATCATCGTGACCACGCACCTGATGGAAGAGGCTGAGCACTGCGACCGTCTGGCGATCCTCAGCCACGGAAAGCTGGTCGCGCTGGGCACGCCGGCGGAGCTCAAGCATGAGATCGGCGGAGACGTGATCCTGCTGGAAACGGCGGGAGATGCGGAAGCGCTGGCGGGAAAGATCGGGCAAAGATTCGGAGTGAAGCCCGCGGTCATGGACGGCAAGGTGCGGCTGGAGATCGAGCAGGGACACAGGTTCGTCACCGACGTGGTGGAGGCGTTTCCGGGGGAGATCCAGTCGGTGTCGGTGAGCAAGCCGACGCTGGAGGATGTGTTCATCGACCGGACAGGACACAGGTTCTGGAACGAAGGAAATGGCGATAGAAAGTAAAATATAAGCAGAGGGACGGATCGCGTGGGGATGCTGGTGATCAGTGTCGTGCTGGGATTGCTGCCGCTGGCGGGGATCGGGTGGATCGGGGCCAGCGGGTGGCTGGAGACGGTGGACGGGCTGTTCATGAGCCTGATCCTGACGGCGATGGCGGGCGTGTTCCTGCTGAATGCCGGCTTGCAGGCGAAAGCGATGGGGTTGATCCCCGGTTCGGACAAGAAAGCGGCGAATGGCGCATAGCACCACCATTGCGGCGGAGGAAACGGCCCAGAGACGCGCGGTGACGCGCCAGGGGAGCAGCGGAATCCTGCTGCCGGCGGCTTCGCTGTGGTGGCGGGAGATCGTGCGCTTCTACCGGCAGAGGAGCCGGGTGATCGGGGTGATCCTGTCTCCGCTGCTGTTCTGGCTGGTGATCGGATCGGGCTTCGGGACGTCGTTCCGCGCAAAGGACGGAAGCGGGCACTACCTGGAATACTTCTTCCCCGGCGCGCTGACCATGATCGTGCTGTTCACCTCGATCTTCGCCATGATGTCGGTGATCGAGGACCGCAAGGAAGGGTTCCTGCTGTCGGTGCTGGTGGCGCCCATCAGCCGGACGGTGATCGTGCTGGGCAAGGTGCTGGGCGGAACGACGCTGGCGGCGGCACAAGGGCTCATTTTCCTGGTGTTCGCGCCGTTCATCGGCGTGCATTTCGGCCTGGAGCAATTCGGGCTGGTGGCGCTGATCGTCGTCCTGGTTTCGTTCTCCCTGACCGCGCTGGGATTCGCCATCGCCTGGAAGATGGACTCGACCCAGGGGTTCCACGCCATCGTGAACCTGCTGCTGATCCCGCTGTGGCTGCTGTCGGGGGCACTGTTCCCGCTGAGTGGAGCGTCGGGGTGGATCCGGTGGATCATGCGCGCCAACCCTCTCACCTACGGCAATGAAGGGCTGCGGGCAGTGCTGTTCCCGGGCAGCGCAGCCGCGGAATTCCCGGTGAGCACGTGCGTGTCGGTGCTGGCGGGATTTTCCGTCGTGGTCTTCCTGGCCGCGTTCCTGATCGCCAACCGGCGGAGCACGAAACCTGCCGCCTGATGCCAGACTACGCGATCTTCCCGGTCATCAACGCCAGCCTGAATGCCACCAGTGCGCTGTTGATCACGACGGGAATCGGATTGATCCGCGCCGGGCGGCGAACTGCACACCGTGGAGTGATGATCGCGGCGGTGGTCTCGTCTTCCCTCTTCCTGGCTTCATATCTTTACTATCACGCGCACGTCGGGTCGGTGCGGTTCACCGGGCAGGGGTGGATCCGGCCGGTCTATTTCGCGATCCTGCTGACGCACACGGTACTGGCCGCGGTGGTCGTGCCGCTGGTGATCGTCACCCTGGTCCGCGCGCTGCGGGAGAGGTTCGACCGGCACAAGGCGATCGCGAAGTGGACGTATCCAATATGGCTGTACGTGTCGGTGACGGGAGTGGTGATCTACATAATGCTATATCGGCTCTATGCGTGATCTATGGCAAGCGTGCGATTAAGAATCGATATTGGCGGTACCGTTGGCGATGAAGCGTGGCGCCGAATCGAGCATTTCGGCGAGATCCAGAGCGCCACGTTCGGGGCGGAGTATGGGTCGAGCGGCGAGTGCAAGCACGCGCCCGGGGCTCCGCATGCCATGGGAGAATGGCGCGGAGCGGTGATCAAGCTGCAGACGCCATTGCTGGCGCAGTATGCGGTATCACATTACCTGGAGCAGCCGGGAGTGTTGGATGCAGATGTTGAATGACGGAGATGATCGATTTGTGATTTGTGAATTGTGATTTGTGAAGTCGACGATGAGCGAACAACTGCAGACCGAAAACGCCCCACTGGCCGACTCGATTACGCCGAAGCGCGGGCACATGTCCACGCGGACAAAGATCCTGTTCTGGCTGACGGCGTGGGGGATCGTGCTGATGCCCTTCCTGTTCTGGCAGAGCACGTGGTTCGGGCGTCCGCTGACAGACAACGAGCTTTCCCAATACCTGGCCGATACCAGCAAGCCGCGGCACATCCAGCACGCGCTGGTGCAGGTGGGAGAGCGCATGGGGCGGGGCGACCGGTCGGCGCAGCAGTGGTACCCGGCGCTGGTAAAGCTGGCGAGTTCTCCGGTGGAAGAGATCCGCAACACCGACGCCTGGGTAATGGGACAGGACGCTACGCGCCCCGAGTTCCACCAGGCACTGCTGGGAATGCTGAACGACGCCTCGAGCACGGTGCGGGGGAACGCGGCGCTATCGCTGGTGCGCTTCGGCGACGCCAGCGGGCGGCTGCAGATCCTGGCGCTGCTCCAGCCGGTAACGGTAAGAGCGCCGCACGCCGGCACGCTCTCCGATGCCGCCAAGCCGGGGCAGACAGTGCGGGAGGGCGGGCTGGTGGCGCGCATCGGAAACGACGACGTCCGCGCTCCCTCCACCGGACGCGTGGTCTCCGTCAGCTCAAGGGCGGGGACGCCGATGGAGAATGGGGCGGAGATCGCGGTGCTGGCGCCACCGGTCGAGCAGGTGTGGGAGGCGCTGCGGGCGTTGTACCTTGTGGGACAGCCAGAAGACCTGCCGGTGGTCCGCCCTTACAAGAGCGCGTCGCCCGACGTGCCGCAACATATCCAGCAACAGGCCGCAGAGACAGAACGCGCGATCCTGGAACGGACCCGCAAATAACCCGACGTGGAGGATTCATGCAAGACACTCGTGACCGCCGCCGTTTTCTGACTCAAACTGGACTTTTGGTGAGCAGCCTCGCAATCTCACCATCGCTCGCGCTGCACGCCCAGCAAAAAGACGAAGAAGAGGATGTCTCGCCGGTTGAGGACCTCATGCGCGAGCACGGGCTGCTCAACCGCGTGCTGATGGTGTACGAGGCATGCGGACGGCGAATCGCCGCGAGGAGCGGCTTCGACCCTGCTGTCTTGAACCAAGCGGCCGAGATCATCAAGAGCTTTATCGAGAGCTACCACGAGAAGCTGGAAGAGGACCACCTGTTCCCGCGCTTCGAGAGGGCCGGCAAGCTCACCGATCTGGTAGCCACTCTCCGCAAGCAACACGAGGCCGGACGCACCGTGACCGCGCGCATCCTGCAAGCCACCAGCGGTACGGGAGCCAGGCGCCGCGGGGCCCAGGTCATCCGCGACATCAACCTCTTTGTTCGCATGTATCGGCCGCACGAGGCGCGCGAAGACACCGTGCTTTTCCCTGCCTTGCACTCCATCGTTTCAAGAAACGAATACGACGCGATGGGCGAGGACTTCGAGAAAAAAGAACACGAGCTCTTCGGCAAGGAAGGCTTTGAAGGCATGGTGGACAAGGTCGGAGAGCTAGAGAAAAAGCTCGGGATCTTCGACCTGGCGAAGTTCACGCCCGCTTAAGCTCTTGCTGATGCACCGCCAGAGTCACGGGATAGGACGCGTAGAATGTCGTGCCGCCGGCTTCGGTCGAAGTGAAATCCAGCTTCCCGCCGAGGTACTTCTCGGTCAGGAACTTCATGCTGTAAGTGCCGAGGCCGCGGCCCGCTCCCTTGGTCGAAAAAGAACGGCTGAAGATCTGGAGACGGACGTTCTCGGGCATGTAGGTCCGGTTGTGGACCCAGAGGACGATCCGGTCCGCGTCGAGGCGACAGCCAAGGGTGGCGGTCTCTCCCGGCGTAGTAGCCTCGAGGGCGTTCTTGACCATGTTGCGGAGGACGCGGCTCAAGAGGCGCTTGTCACTCTGGAAGAGGATGTCGACGCTGTCGTCAGCAACCCTCAGCCGGCGGCCTTCCATGACCTGCTGACGCCGATACACAGCGGAAACTTCATCCAACAGCTCCAGCGAGCGCACGGGGGCGATGCGAAGCTGGAGGTCGCCGTTCTCGGCAGCGACGAGCTGGCGCTGCGCGTCAAGCTGGTCCAGGAGCTGATCGGCGAGAGCACGGATGTGGCGCACGTGCTCCTGTTGTCCGGCATTTTTCTGTGACTGAGGACCCAGACCCTGCGTGCTCAGCAGCAAAGACATCGCCTGGAGAGTCATGGCCGTGTTGGTCACGTCATGCAGGAAGATGCGCTCCAGGAACTCCCGTCGTTTCTCGTCCCCGATGTCAGCGGCCACGAAAAAAGTGAACTTCTCGCCTTCGAACTCCATAGGGCTGGCCCAGATCCTGAGGTCCAAAGCCGAGCCGCTCTGTTCGCCGGCGATGGTGAGGCGGCACTCCTCGACCGCGGAGCGGCCGGCCTGGCTCTGGAGGACAGCCTTGACGGCCCCGCAGCAGCTGCAAAAGCGGGTGGTGCCGCAGCCGGCCTCGGACTCATGGCCATGCTTGCAGCCGAAAAGCTCACCGGGCCGCAGGCCCACGACGAGGGAGCGATCGGGGCGATGCGCGGCCTGCAACGCGGCCTTGTTGGCGTAGACGATCTGCCGTTCGGAGTTCAGGATCAGGACCATGTCGGGGACATAATCCATCAGCTCGATAAAGACACGGGAGCCGGCGAAGTAGGCAGATTGGCGGGCCAGCACGTCGGGGTCAGCACGCGCCGCGGGGGCAAACTCGGTGGCGGCAAAGGCAACCATATCCCATCCCCCAGGGAGCTCCAGACGGCTGCCATCCTGCCACCGGATGGCGGGGCGCTCGGTGACTGATATCACCGATGGCAGTGACGTGCAGGAGAGTCGCCTAGGGTAGCTGCATTCGTTCAGGAGGAGAGCAGGAGGAGCATCAGGGCCTGTAACAAAACTCTACATGTGGATGCTTACCTCGTGGGTTCTTAAGCTGCAAGTGCGGGCGCATGCCTGATCACTCCCAGCCTCCTTCAATCGGCATCCAATGACGTCCGGGTCGCGCTGGACTCTTAGCACTCCAGCCGATGAAAGGTCATCAGCGTTGCAATAAATTCATGATTACAACTACATCGGCATCCATGCGTGCCACTGCGGCGTAAATGTGCTTCGAATCTGAGGACCATGAAACCCGCCGGGCGATTTCGGTAGCGGTCTTGCCGAAATCAGTCACTTGCCGCAAGGGGCCGCCACTCGTGGACAGGAGATAGATGTTGGTGGTGACACCGTCCGCCAACATAAGGGCCAGCCATTTGCCGTCCGGCGAAACCACGGGTTGAACCAAGTAGGAGAGCGGCAGCCGCGGAGCCGGGATCCGGGCAAGGAGTTGCGAAGGTGCGCCCTCCGGTCGAGCAAGATGAATCTCCACTTCTTGGCCACCCGCCCGACTGCTCATCCGGAGGAAGTACAGGGTTTTGCCGTCGGGAGCTGGCGCCGAACCTATAAACGAGCTGTCGGTACGCACCTGCACCGGCTCCCCACCGTCTACCGGGACTTTGGTGATCCTGTACGGCTCACCTTCGCGCCCCTGGGGTGAAATGTACAGCCACTTTCCGTCATGCGACCATGCGGCCCAGCCGCCCTCGGCGACCAGTCGGCGCAGGTTCGAACCGTCCGGATCCACCACCCACTGGTCGCCGACCTTCGTGCCGGGCCTCCGCGTGAAAAACGTGATATGACGTCCGTCGGGCGACCACACCGGCACTCCCACTGCGACTCGGGGATCCTGTTCGAAGGTGATTTGCCGGACTTCTCCCGAGCCATCGAGCTTCATGACCCACAAGTTGCTATGCCCACCTGACTCTGACAGGTACACCATTTCGCCACCATCGGGACTAAGCGAAGGCGTCTGCACTTGTCCCGTCTGATTTGTCACCTGGATGGCCCGCCGCACGTTATCGGCAGGAGATCCGTTGATGGAGAATTCCCACACGTTGACATCGCGCCGCAGGTCGGCAACGAACACCCGCCCGTTGCTGTCCACGTCCGGATCAAGAAAACTGGTATCGCCGAACGTCAACTGCCGCACCGGGCTGCCGTCCAGCTTGGCTACGAACAGGTCCATATTCGGCAAATAAAGTGCGGTGGTATTCCGCGATGAGCTGCACAGGATGCCAGAGCCGTCCGGCAGCCACGAGTATCCCGCCATGAACTTGAGATCGTGGGTGATCTGGCGTGGTTCGCCTCCCGAAGTGGCAATGGTAAAGACGTCGTAGTTGAATACGCGTCCGCGCCTGAAGGCGATCAGCCGATCGTCAGGAGACCACCGCGGAAAACCGTAGTCATAGCCCTGAGCCAGCGCGGCCAGCGCGCGCGGGTTGCTCCCGTTCCGATCCGCGACCACCAGTTCCGGCTTATCGCTCTCTCGGCGGAAGTAAGCGATCCGCTTTCCGTCATGGCTGATGTCTCCGCCGGTGAAGCTGGTGGCCAGGCGCCGGGGGCTTCCGCCGAGCGCAGGGATGTCGTAGATCGCACCACCCTGCGGCTCCGGCTCCTCCGAAGGAGAGAAGTAGATGACCGAGCCCGAGTCTGGCGACCAGCGAGGATAAAAGTGGGGCACATCGTCCCGCGTTATCTTCAGCGGCGCGCCGCCGGCCAGCAACCGGACCCAGATATGCGGCGTGCCGGCGCCCCCCGAGAATGCCACGGCCTTGCCATCGGGGGAAACCGCCGGTGACTGTTCCATGCCGACGAAATCCGTCAGCCGTTGCAGCAGCACGGGCGCGGCCGTTTGGCGAACCGGCACAGGGCGCGGCCGCAGCCAGAGATAACTCAATAGTCCCGCAGCCGTCAGCAATATCAGTATGACGGCAGCGGGCCACCGCCGCTTGAACGCACCAGGGACGATCGCCGCGACAGCGGACGACATGTTGGTGATCCCCTCCAGCGCGAAGATCACATCCCGCACGGTCTGGAATCTTTGGTCCGGGTCTTTTTCGAGGGCATGCAAAATGATGCGGTCCAGCGCAGTGGGAATGCGGTGATCGCTCTCAGACGGAAGGGGCGGATCGACGGTGAGCACGTTCGCGATCGTGTCTGCTGCCGTCTTTGCTTGGAAAGCACGACACCCAGTAACCATCTCATAGAGGATCGCTCCAAAACTGAAGATGTCGGTGCGGTGGTCAGTGGGCAAACCGCGCGCCTGCTCGGGCGACAGATAGCCCACCGTGCCCAGCATGACGCCGGCCTCTGTGTTGAGCGTAAGGGTTGTGCCCTCTTTGGCCGCATTTTCGCTGCGGACCAGCTTGGCCAATCCGAAATCCAGGATCTTTGTATGCCCGTCCCGAGTGATGAAGATGTTCTCTGGCTTCAGGTCGCGATGAATGATTCCGCGCTCGTGAGCCGCGGCAAGTCCGCGCGCAATCTGGATGGCGAGCTCAATGGCCCGCCGGAGCGGCAGGCGCTCTCGCGTGATCCGCTGCCGCAAGGTCTCACCCTCCAGCAACTCTGACACGATGTAAGGAATGCCATCCTGCTGGCCGACATCGTAGACAGCGAGGATATTGGGATGATTGAGCTGGCTGGTGGCTTGCGCCTCCTGCTGGAAGCGACGAAGTCGGTCGGCATCCGTCGCGCGGGATGACGTCAGCACCTTAAGGGCCACGTAGCGCCGCAGCCGCGGGTCGTGCGCACGATAGACCTCGCCCATTCCGCCAGCACCAAGGAGCGAAATAAGCTCGTAGGGACCAAACCGGGATCCTGCGGCTATCGCCATCCCCAGCTCCAGTCGCGCGGATTATACCGAGATGTTGTGCGGCGTCGGAAGTGCTTTGCTCCATCCAGAATGGCTGCGGGACGCTATTTGCGGAACAAGTCCTTCATCCACAACCGCTTGCGCGAGTAGGCCTACTGTTCACCGATGCTCCGGCGCTTTTAGCAATGTCGTTCCGGGTGACGGACAAACCGGACATTGGGCTGGTGATGACCTGTGAGAGTCTTGTTACAGGCTCTTAGTACTTCATGGGGCCGACTTCTTTTTCGACCTCCGTGGTATCGACCATGACGATGGCATCCCAGGGGCAGCCGTCGAGGAAAGCGCCGTCCGGGCCCTTGCTGGTGCACTTCTTGCAGCCGATGCAGAGTAGCGGGTCCACCTGGATGCGCCCGAAGGGGGGATGGTCCTCGTCGGGAACCCAGAACATGCAGTCTTCGACCGGGCAGTACTCGACGCAGGCGGGGGAGCCGGCGCAGCCGGTGCAGCATTCCGTGATCACCGCCAGCTCCTTGGGCTTCTTCTTGCGCGCGGTGAGCGTGCCCTTGGAGCGGGGTTCGAACTTCTGTTCGTCAGGAACCAGACCGGGAGCTTTCTGGATTGCCGCGGATTCGGCCATGAAAACCTCAGTGGTCAGTACTCAGTACTCGGTACTCAGTCAACCGAGCTGACTAGCTAACCTTCTTGTCGCCTATCGGAATGTGACTTCCTAAAGCTGCCTCGATATCGTTGGGGGTGAGCTTTTCGCCGTCGTTCATGCGGCGGAGGAGGCCGTCGATGATGTCCTTGGCCTCGTCCTTCTTGTAATTCTTTATGAAGCCGTCGTAGAAATGCGCGCCCGACAGGGCGCGATTGATCTCGTATTCCTTGTTCTGGTCGTTGAGTTCGGTGAAATAGACCACGCGATACTTACCGGTATAAGTCTCCTCGCGGTAGATCTCAAACATGATCTTGTCGGCTTCCATCAGCATGAAGACAAACCCCACATCAAGAAAGGCAGCTTTATTCTAGCAGAGAGGTAAAGGCGATCCGGGGCGGATATGGGGCGCAGAAGGGCTGGAGCCGAGGGGAGGGAGGGCTCAGCCCTCGGCCTCGTCGTCCCAGAGAACGGCCAGGGTGCACCCCGCCAAGGGAATCCACAGGGCCAGCAGCACCGTCCAGTAATTCAGACTCGACACGATTGAGATATCCATTGTCCATACCCCGAAGAAGGAGGGCCCGTGCGCGGGCGTAACTTAAAGTAATGCTTTAAGTGCTGCCGGGTCCCCGATCCGATCGTTGACTATGGTACGGCCGCCAAACTCGGGCAGCAAGGTAACTACCGTAATCCCCGCCCGGCTCAGGGGACGCAGCCCCTCAGCAGATGGGCGGGGCCTCCGTCGGGATGCAAATATTGTTAATCGCCGCTCAAATGGGCCAGCTCGCCGGTCTCCGCGCCCTGTGGAGGCGGAGCGATGTTGACCAGAGCGTCGACCGCCGGGCGATCCACCCCCCGGAACTTGTCGGCGGTGGTCAGCTCGGCGCGGAGCTGTTCCTCGAACTTCTTGAGCTGCTCCTCGATGGACAGGTGCTTCTGCTTGTTGCGCACCATGTCCTCGCGGTAGCGCTTGAGGAAGTAGCCGATGGTCTCGACACGGATCTTGATGGAGCCGGTCGGCTTGTTCTCGTCGATGTCCTTGAAGCAGAAGTACGGCGTGCCCGAGTGCTCGACGATCTCCTCGATCACGGTGTAGATGGGAGCGTCATGACCACACTTGAAGCTGGAGAGCTCCAAGGCCACCAGGTTGGGATGGCGGGCGATGTACTTCGCCGCCCAAACCTTGCGCGTGGTGTTCTCCGAGTAGGAGTTCTTCCAGGCGTCGGAGACGTCGAGCGGGTGCTGGATGATGCCCGCTTTCACTTCGTCACCGAAAAGGCGCCAGATGATCTCGTCATCCAGCGGCAGAGAATCCTGCGAGAAGACCGGGTAGCCGAGCTTCTGGAACTCTTCCAGGATCTCGTGGTTTATGCCGGGATCGTTGTGGTACGGACGGCCCAGTAGCACGATGCCCAGGCGATTCTCGGCCTCGAGGCGCTTGAGGACCTCGCGGGCTGTGGCGCGCATGATGTCGTTGTCGAACTTGCGCATCGCCGCCAGGCCTTCCTTGCAGGCGCGGAAGTTCTCTTCCTCGCTCAGGCCGAGAACGTCTTTCCAATCGTCGTACATCTGGCGGGAAAGGACGACCTCATTATCCAGGCAGGTCAGCGTGTCTTTCCAGATCACGCCCTTCTCGGCGAAGAGGTTCCCCTCCTTGGTGAAGGCCGCCTTGACCGATGCCGGGGTCGCGGTGACCGTCGGGCATGCGCGGCTGGACTGCGTGTTCACCAGGAAGGTGGGCAGCGCGTCGATCATGGGGAAGAAGATGATGTCGAGCTGCTTCTTGGGGTGCACCGAGTAGAGCAGGTTGTGCACGTGGGGGATGCCCACCTTGGACGGGAAGCACGGATCGATGGCGCCGCGCTTCGCGCCTTCCTTGTAGAGCTGCTCGTTGGTGAACTCCGACCAGTGCAGGTTGTCGGCCTTCACGCCCAGCGACTCAAAGTAGGCGGTGAAGAAGGGCCCGCAACTGTACATGTTGAGGGCGCGCGGCATGCCGATCTTCAGTTCGGCGCGCTTCTTCATCAGTTCCACACGCTTCTTCTGCGCTGCCGTGAACTGCAGCTTGGGCAGCGGGTCGGCCACCATCGGGGGCTCGTAGCTCTTGAACGCCGACTTGGCCGCGATCTCGACCAGGTTCGGGTTCTCCTTCTTGATGGCGTCGATGTTGCCCTTGATGACGCGCATCTCTTCGACGTTCTCCACCGTGCCCTTCTCGCAGGTGGCGATGATCAGGCGTTGAGCGCCCTCGGCCAGCGGGACCTTGGTCTTGGCCGGGCCCTTGTAGCTCGGGTTCGGCACCGCGGTCTTCACGTCGATGAAGGTGCGCAGGCACTTGTTCTTGCAGAAGTAGCAGCGCGTGTCCTCGTTGCGCGTGGTGGTGAAAGTGATGGACGCGACGTTGTCGAGGCCGACAAACTCCGTGGTCTTGCCGTTCTCCCACAGGCGCACTGCCTCGAAGGCGCAGCCGATGGCGCCGGCTTCGCCGCAGTGCTGGTGCACGATGACCTCGGGCTGAACTTCCTTGCCCTTGAAGCGCGACTCGATGAAGTCCACCTGCGACTTCACCGCCGCGAGGTTGTGCTGCGTGCCCCCCTGGAGAACGAACTTGCTGCCGATCGCCGACAGGTTGGGGATCTGGGAAACGTACAGCCAGATGTTCTTGGGAAGCACGTTGCACAGGCCGGCCATGATCTCTTCCGGTTTCCAGCCCTGGCGCTGGAAATCCACGATGTCGGACTGCATGAACACCGCGCAGCCGTAGCCGAATTGTGGGAAGCCCTTGGCGTTGAAGGCAAGATCGGCAAATTCCTCGACTTTGAAGCCGAAGCCCTCGCAGGTGCCCTGGAGGAAGTATCCATTGCCGGCCGAGCACTGGGTGTTGAGCTTGAAGTCCTTAACCCGGCCGTCCTTCAGGATGATGATCTTGATGTCCTGTCCGCCCACGTCGCAGATCACGTCCGCGTCGGGATAGAAGTGAAGCGCGGCTTGGGTATGCGCGACCGTCTCGACCAGCGCCACGTCGGCGCCGACCGCGTCCTTCAGGATGTCCTTGGCGTAGCCGGTCGTGCCGACGCCCAAGATATTGAGCGTCGCGCCCTGATCGGTGACTTGCTTGGCGACCTTGGCGAGAACTTCCTGCGTGTCCTCGATGGGGTTGCCGCGGGAGAGCTGGTAGGTCTTGCAAAGGATGTTACGGTCCTTATCGACCAGCACAGCCTTGGTCGAGGTCGATCCGCCGTCGATGCCGATGAAGCCTTCCACCACCTGTCCGGGCTGGAAGGTAGTGGCGATGAACTTCTTCTTCGTGAACTTCGTCTTGAAGGCTGCGAGCTCGTCGGGGTCCTTCGCCAATGCCTGGGCGGTACCCTTCTTGGCTTTTTCGATATTGCGGCCTTCGGTGATGTACCACTCCAGCTTGGAGTAGCCCACGTACAAGCCGATGCCGGGATCTTCCTGCTTGCCGAACTCGACCGCGCCGATACAAGCGAAGTACTGCGCGTTATCCGGCGTCTTGATGAGGGTTTCGGGATCGACACCCTCGGGCAGCGGGTAATTGCGTTCTTCCCAGATCTTCGGGATGTTGTGCTTCCAGCAATCGCGCATGCCCTTGATGTAGCAATTGGGGCCGCCGAGTAGCAGTACGGTCGGACGCAGAGTGTTGCCGCGGGTCAGCACCGAAAGGTTCTGCTGGATGATGGATTCGAACAGCGAGGCCATCAGTTCGTCCGGCGGCACGCCCTGCTTCTGCAGGCCGTTGATGTCGGTCTCGGCGAAGACGCCGCACTTGCCCGCGACCGGGTGCAGCTTCAGGCCCTTGTATCCCATCCCGCAGAGCTGGTCGGAGGGAATACGAAGCTTGGCGTTGATCTTGTCGATCACGGCGCCGGTGCCGCCCGCGCACTTGTCGTTCATCGAGGGCAGCTTCTTCTTCTTGCCCGTCTCTGGATCTTCCTTGAAGATGATGATCTTCGCGTCCTGGCCGCCGAGTTCGATGACCGAGCCGCATTCCGGGTACAACTTCTCCACCGCGAGGGAGACGGCGTTGACTTCCTGCACGAACTTCGCGCCGATGTGCTTGGAGATGCCCGAGCCGCCCGAACCGGTGATGAACGCGCGGAAATTCTCCGGAGGCGTGTTGGGGAAGTCAGCCTCGATGGCCTTCAACATCTCCAGCGCCTTCTCCGGCTGTTTGGTGTCGTGGCGCTGGTAGTCCGCCCAGAGAATGTCGTCGGTGTTGCCGTCGATGACGACGACCTTCACCGTGGTCGAGCCCACGTCAACGCCCATCCAAAGCATCTCGTAACGCTTGTTGCGATCCGCTTTTTCGGTCAGTCCCGGCATTCAGTCTCCAGTCGATCTCGGTTGTCGGTTCTCAGTCGTCAGACTGTCTAGTGCGCTTCGGCGTGGTACGGAACTTGCGCGCCCATCTTCTCGGCCACGTGGATGGCAAAGTTGGCCGCGGTGCCGATCACGCTCTTGTACTTGGGCACGTGATACAGCGCGGTCTCCATCTCCGGATGCTGGGCCACGTAGGCTTTCAGCTCTTCCACTGTCTTGCCGAGCTTCTCGAGCACGTCCTTGAACTCGAGCTTGGCTTTCGCCTTGGCCTCGCCCAGCGCCATCTGCACGCGGCTGTGGGCGTTGATCTCGCCCTCGCCCGAGGTCTCGATGGGGAGGAAGATCATGTCCTTGTAGTGCGCCACCACGGCCGACTGCGCGCCGTCGGACTGCGTGGAAGGCATGCAGCCGAAGGGCTTCAGAGAGAGCACCATGTGGCACAGCTCTTTGTTCGAGTAGTAGATATTCTTCGCCACTTCGAGATGGCCTTCGCCGCCGCCCGCGCGCGAGTTGTAGTAGGGGTGGCCGAGGCGCTGGAGTTCGTACTGGTTCACGAGCCGGTGGGCCGTGCCGCCCAGCGCGTCGATGATCTTGTGGTACTCGCGGGCGAAGATGACCTCGGCGGCCTTCAGTTTCATCAGGCGCTGGCGGTAGCTCCACTCGATCTTTGCCTGCTTGTCGATGCGCCACGCCGGAGGCATGACCGCGCCTTCTTCGAGGCCCTTGGTGTCGCGGATCTTCTGCACCACCTGGTGGATCATGTACATGATCCAGGTGCCGATGGGCTCGACGATGATCTGCGCGCCTTCCTTCTCCAGGAAGTGGAACATGTTGAAGTTGCCGTCGCCTTCGGTGGTCTGCGCCCAGAACTCGCCGGTGATCTTGACGATGGGCTTCACGCGGAAGCGGTCCACCTTGATGGAGTCGTAGCGGCCGCGCACATGCTCCAGCGCGGTGGTGTAGTCGTCGCTGTAGAGCTGGTTGAGGAACTTGCCCAGGTACTCGACGGTGCCCTTCATCGGGACCTTGGAGCCGAGCTTGCCGAGCTGCTTCTCGACCGACCACGGCGACTTCTTCTTCAGCACTTCGTGCATGTAGTCGATGACTTCGTCGAGCATGGCATCGGTGGCGCCGGCTTCCAGCTCGAAGGGCCGGATCTGGTATGCGACTTCGTTGATGATGTCGCCCATGTTCAGCGAGTTGAGCAGGTTGAGGAAGAAGTCGAGGTTCATGCACAGGCCGGCCTCGGCGTCGGACTGATTCAGTCCACCCGACTGCTGGAAGAGCATGACGCGGAAGCCGTCGTAGCCGGAGTTGCGCAGGGCCAGGCGGTACTCGGCCTCGTACATGCCGAAGCGGCAGGGGCCGCAGGCGCCGGCGGTCAGGAAGACGTAGTTGTTGATCAGGTCTTCCCGCTTGATGCCCGACTCTTCCAGCTTCTGGAGGTACTGCACCACGTTGCCGACGGTGAAGTAGGTCGGGTTGCACTGGCCATTGTTGCCGTATTCCTTGCCCAGCTGGAACGCCTTGACGTCCGGCGTGGGTACGACCTCGCAGCGGTAGCCGAGGCCTTCGAGGGCGCCATGGACCAGCTTTTCGTGCTTCCAGGTGAGGCCGCCAAAGAGCAGGGTGGTCTTGTGGCGCTGGTCGGCGGTAAAGCCGCGCTCGATGGGCTTATGGAAGTGATGCACTTCCTTTTGCACCAGCCCGGCTTCTTTTTCGAGGCGCGCGCGCTCTTCTGTCACACGCTGACGGATCATGTCTTCGATGGACTGAATCTGAATCAATCCCTGACTGGGTGCCGGATGCGTCGAAGTGCTCATTTCCTCCACCTTTTGTCCCCTTTTGGGACTGAAATCTGTTGGTTCGACCAGTCGCCCGGTCGCGGCAGTCCTAAGGCGTGGGTCGGACGCCCACACAATCGCCACGGCTCGACTAACGACCGTGGCTGGGGCCCCCACCATCCAACGCGGGCATTTTTTCAGCGGAACCCCTTAATTTCTAATGACTTTGTAGCGAACGGCGGGAATTAGGGGTTCAAACGGCGCGGCAGAACCTTGAGCGGGATTGGAAGTTTCGTTATATCAGTGACTTACGTCGCATGGTGGGGCCGCTGGTGGTGGGAAAGCCGCGGTGACAGTCGATTTCTTGACATGCTGGTGAACTATTCAGCGAACACACAAAAGACCTCACCACAAAGGACAGGAAGGCAGGCAGGGAGGGGTACGAAGGAAAGCCGCCGAGTAGCCGTGCCACGAGGGGAATCAACTGGTATAGTGCTCGCAACTTTACATAGATCGGAGCCGCCCTCATGGCCAAGAGCGTCAATAAGGTCATCCTGATCGGAAACCTGGGGAAGGATCCCGAGGTCAAGTACACGCCCAACGGCACGGCCGTGGCGAAATTCAGCCTGGCCACCAACGAGCGCTACAAAGACAAAGAAGGCAACTGGCAGGACCGCACCGAGTGGCACAACATCACGGCCTGGCAACGCACGGCGGAAATCGCCGGCGAGTACCTGAAGAAGGGACGCACGGTGTACATCGAGGGGCGCCTGCGCACCGACTCCTGGGAAGACAAGAACACCCACGAAAAGAAGTACCGCACCGAGATCGTGGTGGAGAACCTGGTGCTGCTGGGCGGCGGACGGGGCGAAGGCGACGAGGGCGGCGGCGGACGGTCGCGCGGCGCCGGGGCCGGGGCCGCCGCCGGAGCCGCCGCCGGAGCCGGCAACGTGGACCAGCGCCCGCAACACGAAGAGGCTTCGCAAGCCACGGGTATCACGGACGAAGATATTCCGTTCTAAGGTGGACGCAGCGGGCGCCGCGTGAGGCGCACCTCTGCGCTGCTGTGTACGGACATTCCCGCATGAAGAACTTGCAGTTGCGCGCCGGTCGCCTTGTGGCAGGTATCTTGGGTGTCTTGCTCTCCCTGTTCCCAATAGCATTCGCAAATGCTGATCAGTCCGGTCAAACGTTTGCTCACTTAAGGGCTGAGCACCAATACATCCTCGACGAATTGAATACTAAGGGAGACAAGGGGGGCCCAGTCGAGCTAGATGACGACCAAGTCCCAGCACTCCTGAAAAGTGGCTGGAACCTCGCTGGGCAATGGGCTGCTGCGTATCTCGAAAGCCATCCTGCGCCGACGGCTCGTGAATTGAAGACCATATTCGATGGTTTTGCCCCCAAGCCCAAGGGCGTGAAATCCCAATATGGCGACTTCTTCGAGTATCACACCTACTGCTTCGAGGGCAGCGTCACACGTATTGCGCCAGCCGTTTACGTCGCCCAGGCTCACTACTGGATGGACAATGACACTGGGACCTTCTTCGTCGTAGCGCACGATCGAAATGGCAGGTTTCGGGCTCGATGGAACATCAAGGACTTAGCCGAAAAACACTATGCCCAGAGAGACGAGATCGGCCGATGGGTACACCTTACCCGTCGCGCCTACTACAACGGTCCGCTAGATGTTAGAAAGGTCCTGGCACTCTCGCCGGCGTTTAACGGTCATCCGCGGTTCCTCGTGGACGCATTTCAATCAGCGCATGGGGGAACGGCTCTTGCTCAATTGAGCGTTTGGGAATGGAACGGTTTTGAGGCGTTGCCGCTGTTGATCAAGACCTATCACTACACTTGGGACGACGGCACGTTTCGTTTCGACGGAAAGATGCTGCGAATCGGGACCAAAGAGGAAACCCAGTCGTTCTCTTCATGTGGAGGGTGTCCGGAACCGCGCGGGATTTGGACTATCCGGATCACTCCGAAGGATGTACAGGATCTTGGGCACAGATTCCTTCAGCCGGAAATGGAATGGGCAGACGAGTTGCTCTCCAAAATCAGCGCAGGCGCAGACACGGCAGGTCTCGCGCGACCAGACGTGGTTTCAACCATTAAGCGCGTCATGCAGGAAATAAGCAGCGAGAATCAGCAGCCGAACGAATCCGAAAAAGAGGATCGATTCTATTGGGGTATGTTGAACACCTTCCGCTCAATCAAGCCAGGACAACACGGAGTTTTCGAATTGGCGCTGGATGAGGCTCGGCTGCGGTTCACATATGTACTTCGCAACGGCAAGCCGTATTTCACGAAGGTAAGAGTCGACAAAGTAATTTAGGCCGGGGACTTTGGTTGTCCGTAGTTTGGCACTGAGCTGTCTTCTATAATTTGTCCCATGGACGAGCAGGATTTCCGGCGCAAGGCCGATGCAGCCCTGGAGTCGCTGAAGCGCAGCCTGATGGCGGCTGAGGACCAGGCCGACATCGAAGTGGAAGATCAGGCCGGGGCGCTGCACATCTGCTTCGAAGACCCGCCGGCGAAGTTCGTCATCTCGCCGCAGTCGGCGACCGGACAGATATGGATCTCCGCACTCTCCACCAGCTTCAAGCTTGACTGGTCGGATGCGGCCAACGATTTTGTCTTCACCAAGACGGGCGAGCGGCTAAAGGCCCTGATGGCGCGGCTGATCAACGAGCAGCTCGGCGAGCAGGCGGTCACGCTGACTTGAGCGCGTCGCGGCGGGTCATTCTCACCAGCATCGTCCTGTTCGCTGCAACGGAAGCCCTGCTGCTGATCCACATCCAGTACCCCGAGCAAGTGAATTTCGACGAGGTTCACTACGTCAGAGCCGCTCGCGCGTTGCTGGAACGCTCGTCAAACACGAATTATGAACATCCCCCGCTGGGGAAGTACCTCATCGCTGTGGGAATACGCCTGATGGGGGATCGGCCGATCGGTTGGCGCCTGATGCCGACCATTTTCGGCTCGCTCACCCTGGTCGGTATTTACTTGTGGGCACGCCTGATCTTCCGCCGCGAAAGCACCGCGATCTGGGTGGCTCTGCTCACGATGGTGAACGCATTCCTGTTCGTCACCGGGCGTATCGCCATGCTCGACGTGTTCATGTTTGCCTTCACGCTGTTCGGCATGGTCGCCGTGTGCGCGCTGTGGGCCGCACATGATAAGAGACAATCCAACCGCTTGCTCCTGATCGCCGGCCTGATGTTCGGCTTAGGGATGGCCTGCAAGTGGGTGGCGCTGGCGGCGTGGGCGTTCTCGCTGGTTGGGATCGTGTTCGTCCGGATCCTGCAACACGCCGGAAGTACGCTTTTCCGCGCGCGCCGGCCAGACATCGAGGAATGGTACACACCGGAAACTTTTCGCTACGTCGGCTGGGGCTCCCTGGTGGTTTGCCTGGTCGTGCTCCCGGTGATCGTGTACTCGGCAACCTTCGTCCCGCTGCGCTGGGTGCCGGGGCCGAATGCGTCCTGGTCCGGACTGGTGCGCATGCAGCGCGACATCGTGCACGCGCATGCAACGGTGGAGCGGTGGCACCCGTACAGCAGCTTCTGGTGGCAGTGGCCGGCGACGCGGCGCCCGATGTGGTACGCCTACGAGGCCGATCCGGAGGACATCGAGTACGGGCGCGGCGTCATCCTGCTGGGGAATCCGGTGGTGATGTGGGGAGGACTGATCGCGCTGGCGATCTGCCTGTGGCACTGGCTGCGCGACCGCAGCCGCGCCACCTTCTTTGCATTCGCCTGGTGGGCCGCTCTCTACTTTTGTTGGACGTGGGTGCCGCGACACTTGACCTTCTATTACTACTATTACCCGGCCGCCATGACCCTGGGCATTGCCCTCGCGTACGTCTTTCAGCACTGGGGAGAATACCGGTTCGTGCGCTGGGGACAGTGGCTTTTGCTGGTATTAGCGATCGTGACGTTCATCGGCCTGTATCCGTTCCTGGCCGACGTTCGCATGCCAACCCGTGTGATGCCGGTCGGGTAAAGACAAAAGGCACGCCCGCGGGCGTGTCTTTCGTACTCCCGAAACGATTATTTCTTAGCCGCATCGCCGGTCGGAGTGGGAGTCTGGGTCGGCTCGCCGTGGCTTCCGGTCGTACCGACGCCGATGGCCACGCTGACGATCGCGACACCCAGACCGATCAAGAGATTGCGCAGGAAGTGAGAACCGCCCGCCCCGCCCCCGCCGCCTTCGTCGGTGGTGGTGTCAGAAATGCTCCCCTGCTGGATGCCGGGAGGAGTGGGCTGCGGCGTGCCGATCCCGTTTTGGGTGATCTGCACCATCTGTCCGGCCTGCACGATCACCTGCTGGCCAAAACCGGTCACGATCACTGTCCCGCTGTAAACGATCACGGTCGTGACACCGGTCGAGGGGTTGTATTCGATGTCGTAGTCAGTGCCGACGACCCCGGCCACCGCGTTCGGAGTCTTGACCTCGAACTTGCCACCGGGCTTGGTAATCGCGACCACGCGGCTGCGGAGCTTGCCGTAGTTCAGCTCGAGCTGGGTCTGCTGCGAGTTCGCGTCGTGCTGCACGATCTTGAGCTCGCTGTTGGAGCCGACGCTCAAGATGGAGCCGTCGGTCAGACCGATGCGGGCGCGGCCCGAGCGCTCGGTCTTGATGAGATCGTTCCAGTGAACGTCGTCCTTGACCTTGGCCGGGGCGCTGTTGCGCGTGGCAGTGGGGATCAGAGCTGTGATCTGTCCTGCGGACTGCGCGGATCCGCCTGGCGCTCCCTGGGGAACAGCGAAGGTCGAGAGCGGCGACAACAGATAACAGAGAATCAGTGCGAGGGCTTGGTAACAGATGCTGTGTCCGGTCGTCGTTTTCATAGGCCCGCTTTCACACTACCACCCCGATATTCTGCTTTCTAAGAACAGCAGTCGTCAAGTGCTTTCGCGGACAAATCGCCGGGGATGGGTGACTGGAGCCCCTGTCCGGTCAGCCACCCAGTTTCGCGGCCGCGTCCACAGCGATCTGGCGGCCGTGGAAACGGCCATTCTCGATGAAGATCTCGCTCGTCCGGGAGCCTGCGATGACCACACCAGCCAGGTAAATGCCGGGGACATTGCTCTCCAGGGTCTGCGGATCGCACTTGGGCCGGCAGTCGTCGGAGGTGATCTCCACGCCCAGGCTGCGCAGAAAATCAAAATCGGGATGGTAGCCGGTCAGGGCGAAGACGAAGTCGGCCTTTCGCGTGACTTCCCCCTCGGGGGCCTGCACACGCACGCAGTCGGGGCGGATCTCCACCACCTGGCTGCTGAAATAGGCCGTGACCTCCCCGCTCTTGATACGGTTCTCGACATCGGGCTTGATCCAGTACTTGACGCTGGGACTCATGCCGGGGCCGCGATGCACCAGAGTGACCCGGGCGCCGTGGCGCCACAGTTCCAGCGCCGCGATGGCGGCCGAGTTTTTGCCTCCAATCACGATCACGTCGCAGTCATAGTAGGGATGGGGCTCGCGGTAGTAATGGAAAACGTGCGGTAGCTTCTCGCCTGGAATGCCCATCAGATTGGGCAGATCGTAGTACCCGGTGGCCACAACCAGCTTGCGGGCAAGGTACTCGTGGGGGCGGCCATGGCGGTCCACGGTGTGGATGTGGAAGTCGCCGTCGCTGCCGGAGATCCGGCCCACCAGCTGGTACTGGCGAACGTCGAGCCGGTAGTGTTCCGCGACCTTTCGGTAGTATTCGAGCGCTTCCTGGCGCGTGGGCTTCTGGTGCGCCGTGGGAAAAGGGATGTCGCCGATCTCGAGCAGCTCCGGCGTGGTGAAGAAGGTCATGTTGGCCGGGTAGTGAAAAAGCGAATTCACCAGGCAGCCCTTGTCCACGCAGACGGCGCGCAGTCCGGCGCGCTGCGCCTCGATGGCGCAGGCCAGGCCAGTGGGCCCGGCACCGATGACTAAGATGTCGAAAGCGGGGTCAGCCATATGTGTGAAGGATTGGATGATACTCGCGTCTTTCGCGCTTCAGTACACAGTACGCGGTACTCAGTGAATGGCGATCAGCGGGAGCAGCTGTCCAGCACTGCTAGGGGGTGCAGTCCAACCTTTTTCCGTGCCCCGTTGTCCCCACGGTGCGATAATTCTCTGTTTTGATACTCATTCATTCTGAGTGCTGAGTACCGGGTACTGAGTACTCTTCTCATAGGAGCCAGCCATGGCCACTGCAATCGAACCCATGACCAACACACGCGTCGAATCGGACAGCATGGGCACCATCGAGGTGCCGTCGAACGTTTATTGGGGCGCGCAAACGCAGCGATCGCTGCTGCACTTCAACATCGGCCGCGACACGATGCCGCCGGAGCTGATCCGGGCCTTCGGCATCCTGAAAAAAGCCTGTGCCCTGGTCAACCAGGACCTGGGCAAGCTGCCCGCCGACAAGGCCAAGCTGGTCGTGCAGGCGGCCGACGAGGTCATCGCCGGCAAGCTCAACGACCAGTTCCCGCTACGCATCTGGCAGACCGGCAGCGGCACCCAGACCAACATGAACGTGAACGAGGTCATCTCCAACCGCGCCATCGAGCTGGCCGGAGGCGAGATGGGCTCCAAGAAACCGGTGCACCCCAACGACCACGTCAATATGTCGCAGTCGTCGAACGACACCTTCCCCGCCGCCATGCACATCGCCGCGGCGGAGCGGGTGCAGAGGGCGCTGATCCCGGCCATCCAGACGGTGGCGGATGCGATCAAGGACAAGGCGAAGCAATTCAACGACGTGGTCAAGATCGGGCGCACCCACTTGCAGGACGCCGTACCCCTCACCCTGGGACAGGAGTTCGGCGGGTGGGCCAGCCTGCTGGAGCGCGACATCGCGCGCCTGAAGCAGGTGCTCGAGGGCCTCTACGACCTGGCCATCGGCGGCACGGCGGTGGGCACCGGGCTGAATACCCATCCGGAATTCGCCGAGCGCGCGGCGAAGAAGATCGCGGAGCTGACCGGTCTTCCCTTCCGCTCGCATCCCAACAAGTTCGCGGCGCTGTCGGCGCATGACGAAATCGTGTTCGCGCAGGGCGCGCTGGAGACCACCGCGGCATCGTTCATGAAGATCTCGAACGACATCCGCTGGCTGGCCTCGGGCCCGCGCTGCGGGCTGGGCGAGCTCAGCATTCCGGAAAACGAGCCGGGCTCTTCCATCATGCCGGGCAAGGTGAACCCGACGCAGTGTGAGGCGATGACCATGGTCTGCGCGCAGGTGCACGGCGCCACGGCTGCGGTCGGCTTCGCCGGCACGCAGGGCAATTTCGAGCTTAACGTCTTCAAGCCGGTGATGATCTACAACTTCCTGCACTCGGTGACGCTGATCACCGACGCCTGCCACGGCTACGTCGAGTTCATGATCAAAGGCATCGACGTGGACAAGGCCAAGGTGGACTGGTACGTGAAGAACTCGCTCATGCTGGTGACCGCGCTGGCGCCCAAGATCGGATACGATAAGGCGGCGAAAGTGGCACACACGGCGCACGTCGAGCACAGCAGCCTGCGTGAGGCCGCAGTGAAGCTGGGCTACCTGACGGGCGAGGAATTCGACCAACTGGTCAAACCGGAAAAGATGACGCACCCGTAAGGAAGTACTCAGTACCCAGTACCTGGTACTCAGAGCGCGCCCCAGGGGCGCGCTTCTTATGTGCTTCGGCGCCGTCTGTCTCGGCGGTGAAATTTTTCTATTCTGTCGCTGCCATCAGCTGGTACTGCTCGATCTTGCCGTCCGGCATATCTCTTAGCGTGATGCGAACCGTCTTGCCGCCCTTGAACTTGACGGTGTAGGCGCGGAAGCCCATGCCGCCGCGCAAACTGTGCGAGGTCTGCTTGAAATCTTCCGGCGCGCCCAGCGGGCCGAGACTGTCGGCGAAATCCTTGAGCGCCTGGTCGGTGAAATAGCTATTGCAGTTGTCGGTGAACAGCGCCCGATCGATCTGCCCGTGCTGCAAGCCGTCGAAGACCCTGCGAACCAGTTGCAGCCGCTCTTCCATGTTCTTGTCTTGGGTTGGAAAGAGCACGGGGCCGATCTTATTGGCGATCTGACCCGCGGCCGCAGATGCGTCGAGGTTGGTGAGGACGACCACGGCGGCACGATCGTCGGGATAAACCACGTTCTGCGCCACAAAGCCCGATACCTCTCCTCCGTGCGAGAGCATACGGTGGTCTTGCTCCATCCCAACGCGCACACCGAGCGCGTATCGCGTGCCCACGCCATTCTTCAGGCGGACCTCGGTTTCCATCACCCGGTAGGAGGCAGGTTTCAGCAGCTTCTGGTCCATCAGACTGATGTCCCAGCGCGCCAGGTCTGCGGCGGTCATCGCCAATTCGCCGGCTGCGAACATCCAGCCTTTCCCTTCTTTTGGAGCCGGGCGCGGCGGACCCAGCGCATACCTCAAGTACCCGACCGGGTCGGCCGGCGTCTCTTTTGCGATGTGCATGCTGACGGTGCTCTCCATGTGCAGGGGGATGAAGATGCGCTGCTTCAGGAATTCCATCAGCGGCATACCGCCGGCCTTCTCCACGATCAGCCCCGCGATCACGTAGTTGGTGTTGCTGTACTGCCATTTCGTGCCCGGATCGAAGTCGAGGGGGATGCGCGCCCAGTGGTCGAGGATCTCTTGCGCCGTGACCGGCTTCATCATCATCGGCATGACGTAGTCCTGAGGCCAGAAGTCCTGATAGCCCGAGGTCATCGAGAGCAGCTCGCGGATGGTCACTTCCCTGCCGCGCGTAAGCTTGGGCACGAACTTCGAGACCGGATCGTCGAGCGAGAGCTTCCCCTGCTCGGCCAGCATGAGGATGGCGGTCGCGGTGAACTGCTTGCTGATCGAACCGATGCTGTAGCGCATCTCGGGACGCGCCGGCACGGCAGGATCCAGGTTCGCGTTGCCGTATGCCTTGGCATAGTAGATCTGGCCATCCTTGACGATCGCTATCGAAGCGCTGGGCGCACCCGTAGCGGCAAGAGTCTGGGTGGCGATCTCATCGATCTTTTTCTGCAGGTCGTCCGGCAGGCTGGGCTGCGATTGCGCGAACACCGACAAGGCAAACGACAGCAGGAGAAATGGAACGAGCACGTGCGCGGATCGAAGCTTTTGGTTGGTGCGCATAGGATAAGCTCCCGTTGAAAACTGGTGAGTGTAACACTCGACCGTTTCAGAAGGTCGCGCGGATGGTCATCAGTACGCCCAGCGCAGCAAGGTTGCGCCCGCGGTGAAGCCCGCCCCAACGGCGGCCAGCAACACCAGGTCTCCCTTTTTCAATTTCCCGCGATCGCGCGCGGTCTGCATGGCCAGTGGGATGGTGCCGGCGGTGGTGTTGCCGAACTCTTCGATGTTGGTGATGACGCTCTCCGGCCTCAGTCCCAGCCGGTCGCCGGTGGCCCGGATGATGCGCAGGTTGGCCTGGTGAGGGATGAAGCAGTCGATGTCCTTGCCGGAATAGCCGTTGCGCTCCAGCAGCCGCTCGCACATGTCGGCCATCTTGCGCACGGCGTACTTGAACACCGCCTGTCCGTCCTGGTGGACGAAATGCATCTTCTTGTCCACGGTCTCGTGGCTGGAGGGATGAAGACTGCCGCCACCGGGCATGTAGAGCGAGCAGCCGCCCGAGCCATCCACTTCGTGAAGGTAATCGATGATGCCCAGGCCATCGCCGTCCGCGGGCTCGACCAGCACCGCGCCCGCACCGTCGCCGAAGATAACGCATGTGGCACGATCGGTGTAGTCGATGATGGAAGACATCACATCGGCGCCAATCACCAGCACCTTCTTGTGCGAGCCGGAGGCCACGTACTGTGCCCCGCACTGCAGCGCATACACGAACGCGGAGCAGGCGGCGGAGATGTCGAAGCCCCAGGCGCCGGGACAGCCCAGCTTGTGCTGCACCAGGCAGGCCGTGGAGGGGAAGAACATGTCGGGGGTGACCGTGCCGACGATGATATGCTCCACTTCGTTCGGCTCGATGCCGCGCTCTTTGAGGCAGGCCCGCGCCGCCTCGACCGCCAGATCGGACGTTGCCTGGCCATTCTCGACGATATGCCGCTGCCGGATGCCGGTGCGGTCTACGATCCACTGATCGGAGGTCTCGACCATCTTCTCCAGGTCGGCGTTGGTCAGCAGGCGCGGAGGTACGTAGGTCCCGAGTGCCGAGATCTTGGCCCTGATCGGACTAGGCAAGAAAGTTCTCCTTGAATAAACCCCTTATTCTGACGTATCAACGCGGCCAAGTCTATGGGATCGAGTGGCGGGCAAGACGGCGCGCGCCGCAGAGACAAAGAGCCAGGTATCGGGGAGCCCACTGCACATACAAGATGCGTTCTTCCCAGGGCTGCGCGGCGTACGCCGCTTCGCCCTCGCCGCCAGCCCGCGCGCGACAGCGCGGACTGGCGGCTCACCCGGAACGGGTTCTTGCATGTGTTACCGCCGGAATGCGGATGCCGGTAAAGAACAAAAAGCCAGGTATCGGGGAGCCCACTGCACATGCAAGAACCCGTTACCGTTGCTTCCTTCCGGACCTGGCGGGGTTGGCGGGGATGCGTCGCGTAGGACCCGACACCTGACGAAAAGTATTTTATCATCTGGCCATCGGGTGATCGGGCCGAGTAATGTGGGTTTGCGGAAGCCTTGAAACTCGGCCCGATGGCCAGATCGCCAGATGGGGAACTTGTCCATCCTCTCGACCCAGCGTCCCGCGCCGGTCCCGGCGCGCACCGCGGTGGAGCGTTATTTCGAGGTCTCGCTCTACCTGTTGATCGTGACCGGTTTCGCCACGCTGGTCAGCACAGGCAAGCTGGATCTGCTGTCAGCCTTCGTCGTGACCACGGCGCTGCTGTTGCGCGGCCGGCAGTTACTCAAGCACGACACGACGCTGCTCTCCGAGGGCTGGACCAGCCGGCTGACCGTCGCTTACGCGGTCTTCTGGTTCGTGGATTTCTACGTACTCTCCGGCAAGAACTTCATCACCGCGACCGTGCACCTGCTGCTGTTCGCCACCGTGGTGAGGATGTTCTCGGTGCAGCGCCATCGCGACCACCTGTACCTGATCGTGCTGTCGTTCGGCGCGGTGCTGGCCTCGGCGCTGTGGACAGTGGACACCATCTTCCTGGCCATCTTCTCCGTTTTCCTGCTGCTCGCCGTAGCCACCTTTATCAGTATGGAGATGAAGCTGTCGGCGGAAGGGGCGCAGAGCCGCGCGCGGGAGGCAGGCGCGGTGCGGCGCATGGGGGTCTCGCTCTCGGGGACGGCGGTCGCGCTGGTGGCGGCCATCTTCGCCGGAGGATCCGTGCTGTTCTTCATCCTGCCCCGCTGGCAGGCGCGCTATCTGAGTTCCTTCGCGCCGCGCAACGAGCTGGTCACCGGCTTCAGCGATGACGTGAAGCTCGGCGACATCGGTGAGATCAAGCGCTCCAGCCAGGTGGTGATGCACATCCAGATCGACGGCGACACGCAAGGCGCCTTCGACCTGAAGTGGCGGGGGGTAGCGCTGGGCATCTTCGATGGGACGCGCTGGAGCAACCCGCCGCAACAGCGCGTGCTCCATCTCTCCAGCGAGGGAGGTTTCGACCTGACCCGGTCCGACGCCACCGCCGCCGGCATCGCGGCCCCGCCGCGGTGGCGGCGCTTTGTGCGCTACCGCGTGCTCATGGAGCCCATAGGGACCAACGTCTTCTTCGTCGCCGCCAAGCCGCAACTGCTGTACGGGCCGTACCGGGAGATAGCGACCGACGACGCCGGGTCCATCTACAACTCCGACCGCGACCGGATGGTAAGCGCGTACCGCGCCGTCTCCAACATCTACGAGCCCGACCCTGCGACCCTGCGCCCCTCAAGCCGGGATGTGCCGCCGCAGGTGGCGCTGAACTATTTGCAGCTCCCGTCGGTCGATCCCCGGGTGCGGAAGCTGGCGGCGGAGATCACCGCCGGGGCCAAGAACGAGTTCGACAAAGCCGCGGCCATCGAGGAATACCTGCGGAGCAAGTACGGGTACACGCTGGTGCTGCCGCGCCAGCTGGCCAAGGACCCGATCGCGGATTTCCTTCTGGTGCGCAAAGAGGGACACTGCGAGTACTTCGCATCCGCGATGGCGGTGATGCTGCGCAGTCAAGGCATCCCGGCGCGCCTGGTGAACGGCTTTCGCACCGGCGAATTCAACGGCATCACCGGGAGCTACATCATCCGCGCCAGCGACGCCCACACCTGGGTGGAAGTCTTCTTCCCCGGAATCGGCTGGGTGAGTTTCGACCCGACACCTCCCGACCCCAAGCAGATGCCCACCTCCTGGTCGCGCTTCCTGCTGTATCTGGACGCGGCGCGCGAGTTCTGGCGCGAGTGGATCATCAACTACGACTTCCAGCATCAGGCGACGGTCTCGAACACGGTGATCTCGCGCGGGCGCCTGGGGTTCGATCGCGCGCGGCTGTGGGTGCGGAAACACTACGAACAACTGATCGAGCGGGCGCGGCACACGACGGAGAACGTCAGCGCGCAACCGAGCCGGTACGGAGCACGGCTGGTCGGGGCGGTGGTGCTGCTTCTGCTGTTGGTAAATGCGGGCAGGCTGTGGCGCGGATGGCGCGACCGCCGCCTCGCCCTGCGCCCGGAGCGCGCGCCTCAAGCCGCAGCCAGCATCTGGTACGGACGCATGACCCGGCGCGTGGCGCGCCGAGGATGGCGAAAGCTGGTGACACAGACGCCCGCCGAGTTCACTCTGACCATCGAGGACCCAGCGCTGCGCCGCGCGGTGGAGGAATTCACGCGCCGCTACGAGCGCGCCCGCTTCGGCGACTCGCCGGAGGACGCCCGCGCGCTGCCTTTACTCTTCGAGGCGATCTCCGGCCTGCCACGATGAGCCTTTCCCCTGCCCTCGCACTCCGCCGGGAGATCTCCGAGCGCAACCGACGGTATGCCGCTGCCCACCACTACATCTTCGTCGAAAGCTATGGCGAGGCGCCGGTGATCGTGTACGAGGCTGACGACGAACGCCGCCTGCACGGGAACTTCCTCGACGCGGCGTATCGTGCCATCCTGGGTGATGCCGCGTGGCGCAAGCGGCTGGCGAAGGCACACACGCACCGCAAGTCCTTGCCGCACATGTTCGGCGGTAAACGGAAGGAACTGGATAGCTGCATGAGCTCCGACGCGCTGCTGATGAATGTGTTCTGCTATCCGCGGACGTTTGCGGATGGGCGCGTATGCCGGCGGCTGGGCGTGGCGCCGGACGTGCGCCCACAATTCGGCTTCAAGGCCCGCGTGCCCCTTGCCAATGGCCGCTCCGACCGCACCGAAGTGGACATGCTCCTGGGCGACCTGCTGATTGAATCGAAGCTGACGGAGAATGACTTCCAGCAGAAAGCTAAAGCAGTGGTTGAAGCTTATCGCGATTTCCCGGAGGTCTTCGACCGGCGCGCGCTGCCGCAGTCGCGCGAGCAATATCTCTCGTATCAGCTGATCCGAAACGTGTTGGCGGCGCAGGCGCTGGGGATGTCGTTCTGCGTCCTGCTCGACGCGCGCCGCCCCGACTTGCGCGAAGAGTGGCATGCGGTGATGCGAGCGGTGCGCCCGGTGGATCTGCGGCTCCGGTGCAAGACACTGACCTGGCAGGAGCTGGCGTCCGACCTTCCAGCCCGTCTGCGTCGCTTCCTGGCAGAAAAATACGGCATCGAGGCGGCGTCCAGCGCACCGGCGTAGTTGGTAGAATAAGAAGATTGCATGCCTGAAAACACCCTGACAGTGGAGGCGCCCGCGCAGTCCAGCGCGGCCGTGTCGCCCAGGAAGAAGATTGGCTTCGTGAGCCTGGGCTGCCCCAAGAACCTGGTGGACAGCGAGGTCATGATGGGCCTGCTGGCGTCTGCGGGGGCGGAGATCACGCCGCGCGCAGAGGAAGCCGACGTCATCGTGGTCAACACCTGCTCCTTCATCGAGACGGCCAAGCAGGAGTCGGTGGACGCCATCCTGGAGATGGCACAGCACAAGCTCTCGGGCCGGGCGCAGAAGCTGATCGTGGCCGGATGCCTGGTCGAGCGCTATCGCAACGAGATCCAGAAGAACATCCCGGAAGTGGACGCGGTCGTCGGTACGGGAGGGCTGGAGCAGATCCTGGATGCGGCGGGCATTGCCCGTGTGGGACAGCCGCCCTCGGCTGTCTTCCAGGGCCCGTTCATGATCTTGCAGTCGCGCTCGGAAGGAGACGCTCGCGAGCAAGCTGGCCGTTTCTCGCGGGAGTCGTGGGACGGGGCCATCGCCGACCTGCCCAACTACCTCTACGACGAGAACACGCCGCGCATGCTGGCCACGCCGAAGCATTCGGCGTACATCAAGATCGCCGAGGGGTGCGATCATCCCTGCTCGTTCTGCATCATTCCGCAACTGCGCGGCAAGTTCCGCTCGCGGCGCTTCGAGTCGGTGGTCGCCGAGGCCGAACGCCTGGTGCGCGACGGGGTGCGCGAGATCACGCTCATCGGCCAGGACACCACCTGCTACGGCGAAGATTTCGAGCTGAAGGACGGCCTGGCGCTGCTGCTGGCTAAGCTGGCGGGGATCGAAGGACTGCGCTGGATCCGCTTCCTGTACGCCTATCCGAACAAGATCACGGGGCGGCTGCTGGAGACCATCGCCGCACACGAAACGATCTGCTCCTACATCGACGTGCCCTTGCAGCACGCCTCGCCAGGGGTGCTGAAGCGCATGAAGCGGGGAGCGGGCGCCGACATCTTCCTGCGCTCCATCGACAAGATGCGGCGGACAATCCCCAGCCTGACGCTGCGCACGTCGTTCATCGTCGGTTTTCCGGGCGAGACGAAGCGCGACTTCGAGCAACTGTGCGATTTCGTGCGCGAGGCGCAGTTCGACTGGCTCGGCGTTTTCGGCTACTCCGACGAGGATGGCGCAACGGCCCACGGTCTCGACAAGAAGGTGGCGCGCGCGGAGATCGAGCGGCGGCGGCGCAAGTTGATGTCCATCCAGAAGCAGATCAGCCGCAGAAAAAAGCGCGGGCTGGTCGGGCGCGAGTTCGAGCTGCTGCTGGAAGGGCCATCCAGCGAGACCGAGCTGCTCTGGGAAGGGCGCACCGAGATGCACGCACCCGAGATCGACGGCACGGTTTTTGTCAGTGACCCCGGAGATAACGAACTGGTCGCCGGTCGGTTCTATCGTTGCGAGATCACCGAAGCGCACGACTACGACCTGGTCGCGCGCCTGTTGTAGTCGCCAGTCGCTAGCGGGAGCCATGCCAAGAAGGCGAGTACGCAGCCTGCGTTGCCCGACCTGCCGCAAGCTGGTCCTGCGGAAGGATCCGGAGTTCCCTTTCTGCTGCGAGCGCTGCCGGCTGATCGATCTGGGCAAGTGGGCGAGCGGGGCGTACGTGATCTCGCGCCCCATCACCGATCCGGAGGCGATCGGCGACGCCGAGATCCGGCAAGCCCAATTCGAGCAGGATCGCAGCCGAACCGAAGGTCATTCCAAGGAGACCCATGAGCGACGCCGCTCCTGAAGCCGCGCCCAAGCGCACGCACTGGGCGTGGGTGGTGGGGACGTTCTTCGGCATCGGCCACCTTCGCCCCGGCCCGGGCACGTGGGCTTCGGCGGCGACCATGGTCCTGTGGTATTTCGCCGCCCGGCAGATCCCCCAGGGATTTCAAATCCCTGCGGCGTTGGCGGCCGCGATCGCTGTGACCGCCGTCGGGATCCCCGCCGCCACCGTGGTGGAGCGCGAAAGCGGGCGCCATGATCCTTCGTTCGTCGTCATCGACGAGGTTGCCGGCCAGATGCTCGCGCTGGTGGCGGCGCCGCTCCGTTGGAAATCTCTGATTGCGGGCTTTATACTTTTCCGTGTCTTCGACATTGTGAAGCCACCGCCGGTGCGCCGCCTGGAACGATTGCCGGGAGGCGTCGGCATCATGCTCGACGATGTCGGAGCCGGGCTTTACGCTCTCATCGTGGTCCAGGTGCTGTTGCGACTGGGCCTGCTTTAACCGCGGACGGGAACGCCGCATCCAAAACACATGGGCATTTCGGATCGCCTGCTCGGCAAGAAGAACGTGAACGGCAAGCCGCACATCGAAGCGGTGGTCCCGGGGTTCGCCCTGCCCGGAGGGGAATTCCGCGTCGTGGGCAGCGGTCTCAAACCGCCGGACCTTCACCGCCCGCGGGTGAAGATCGGCGAGTTGGAGGCGCCCATCGTCATCAGCTCGGACGATTTTCTGATCGCGCGCGTGCCGGAGACGGCCGTTTCCGGCGCCGTAGTGGTTTCGACCAATGGCTCCTCCAGCAATCCGTCGAACCTCGGGGTGGCGGTCACTATCGCCGAGAGCCTGCACCCGGTGGCCAATCCTGCGCTCGACGCAGAGGGCAACATCTACGTCACTTTCTCCGGCTCGCGCGGACAGAAGGTGCCTGTTTCCATCTACAAGATCGACACCAACTACCTGGTGAAGCCGTTCCTCTCCGAGATGATGAACGCCACCGCCATCGCCTTCGACCGCGAAGGGCAGATGTACGTTTCGTCGCGCTACGACGGGACGGTGTACCGGGTAGCGCCGAACGGGACGATGTCGTCCTACGCCGAGGGCATGGGCATCGCGACCGGCATCGCCTTCGACCGCGAGCAGAACCTGTACGTGGGCGACCGCACGGGCACCATCTGGCGCATCGCGCGCGACCGGCAGATCTTCGTCTTCGCCACGCTGGAGCCGAGCATCTCCGCCTACCACCTGGCGTTCAGCCCGAGCGGCGACCTGTTCGTGGCCGGGCCCACGACTTCAAGCTTCGATGTCGTGTACAAAGTCGACCCCCACGGGAGCGCGAGCGTCTTCTACCGCGGCCTCGGACGTCCACAGGGCATCGCTTTCGACGCGGAAGGCAACCTGTATGTCGCGGCCTCTCTCGGCGGCAAGCGCGGCATCGTGAGGCTCACGCCCGATGCCCAGGCCAGCACCGTGGTCTCCGGACACAGCCTGGTCGGCCTCGCCTTCGCCCCAGGCCGCTCCGCCATCCTCGCCACCACCAACGCGGTGCACCACCTGACCTGGAATATCCAGGGGAAGTCGCTGCTCGACTAGCATGCAGCGGCCGGATCTCAGCCGACTCTCAGGGGCTGAGTGCTGAATGCTATCCTTTCCCATGTGATCGCCGAGATCGTTGCCATCGGGTCGGAACTTCTCACGCCGTACCGCCAGGATACGAACTCCCTTTATTTGACCGAGAAGTTGAACGCGCTGGGGATCCAGGTCGCCTTCAAGACCGTGGTGGGCGACAGCCGCGAGCATCTCACCGCCGTGGCGCGCATCGCCATGCAACGGGCGGACGTCGTCATCTTTATGGGCGGGCTGGGACCGACCGAAGACGATCTGACGCGCGAAGCCGTCGCCGACGCGCTGGGAATCGAATTGAAGCGCGACCCCGAGATCGTCACCGAACTCTACAAGCGCTTCGCCGCCCGGCGCATAAAGATGCCGGACAACAACCTGCAGCAGGCGGACGTGCTGCCCGGCGCGTTCGTGCTGCCCAACCCGCGCGGAAGCGCCCCCGGACAGTGGCTGGAACGTTCCGTCGAAGGGCGTAACCGCATCCTTCTGCTGCTGCCGGGTCCCCCGTGGGAACTGAAACCGATGTTCGACGAACAGTGCTTCGAGCGACTGAAGGCAAACCTTCCGCCCGCATTCCTCGGCAAACGCGAGCTGAAGATCGCCATGATGGGCGAATCGGAGTGCGACCGCCGCGCCTCCGCCATCTACAAGAAGTACGACGACGTGCGAACCACGATCCTGGCGGATGTGGGCGAGTGCCAGCTCCACCTGGTCTGCCGGGCCGACGCCATGGAAACGGCGCAGGCGCGCGTGGACGAGCTGGCGGGAGAACTCGAGGACGAGTTCGACGAGTTCGTCTTCGCCACCCACGGCGAGACGCTGGAGCAGATCGTCGGCTACTACCTCGACATGCGGGGCGCCACCATCGCCGTCGCCGAATCGTGCACGGGCGGCATGCTGGCCACGCGCCTGACCTCGGTCAGCGGCAGCTCGCGTTACTTCCTGGGCGGCGCGATCGTGTATTCCAACGATCTTAAGAAGATCTTTGCCGATGTCCCTCCGCTGCTCATCAAGGAGAAAGGGGCGGTGAGCAAGGAAGTGGCGATCGCGCTTGCCGAAGGCATCCGGAAGAAGTGCAAGGCGACCTTCGGTGTCGGCGTGACGGGGATCGCGGGCCCGGGCGGCGCCTCGGAATCGAAACCGGTCGGGCTGGTGTACGTCGCCCTCGCCGATGGGAGCAGAACCGACGTGGTGGAGCGGCATTTTCCCGGCGACCGCGAGCGCATCCGGCGCTGGGCCACGCAGCAGGCGCTGGACCTGGTACGACGAAAGTTGATGTAGGCGATTTGTGATTTGTAATTTGCGATTTGTAAAGTAACGGTCACCCGTCGCGACGTCAGACTTTGCAAATTACAAATTGCAAATCACACATGCGTTTATTCGTCGCTCTCGACATCCCGGATGAGATCCGGAACAAGATCCGCACCTTAATGGAAGGCGTGCGTGGCTTCGCGCCCGACGTGCGCTGGGTGGCGGCGGAATCGCTGCACGTCACGCTGAAGTTCATCGGCGAGCAGCCCGACGACAAGCTGGCGGCGATCAAGGAAGCCCTGTCTGGAGTCGCAGGCGATAGGATGGACGTAAGCTTCCGCAGCACCGGCTTCTTCCCCACGGCAAAGTCTGCACGCGTGTTCTGGATCGGGATCGAGGCCGACGAGCGTCTGGCCCGGCTTGCGGGTGCAGTGGATGCGGCGCTGGAACCGCTGGGCATCGAGCGCGAGCGGAGAGCGTTCTCGCCTCACCTCACCCTGGCCCGCGCGGGCTCGGGGCGTCCCCAACGCATGAAGGAAGACCGCGCGAACCCCACTTTCCGGCGCTTGCAGGAGCGATTGGCGCAGATGCCCGCACCCGAGTTCGGTACAATGACCGCGCGCGAATTCTCTTTGTACTTGAGCACGCTGTCGCCGAAAGGTGCGCAGTACTCGAAGCTGGAGCGGTTTGTGCTACGGAGCAGTTAGCACTTGGCAGTTTGCTTTCGGCACATCAATCTGCGTGTCAGGGTACGGCTTTAGCCGTGCCGATTCGGATGCAATGAGAAAAGGCGGCTTTAGCCGCTGGGGAATGCTGAGTACCTACGCCATCATCGCTGTTGTTTCTTATCTGCTCGGTTCGATTCCGTTCGGCTACATCCTCATGCGCGTCTTCCGTGGCGAGGACGTGCGGGCGTCCGGTAGCGGCAATATCGGAGCGACCAACGTTGCACGCAAAGCCCCCGGCTTGGGAATTGCGACACTGCTGCTGGATGCCGCAAAGGGTTTCGCGGCAGTCATCGTTGCGTATGGGTTCTTTCGACATGAATTGCTCGGGTGGGCACAGCTGTTAGCGGATACCCAAATGTATGATCCAGTCGGCCCGCCATTCCCGCCCGCCCCATACCTAGCCGGATCGATAGCAGCGATTTGTGCGATTCTAGGTCACATGTTTCCTGTGTGGTTAAGATTTCGCGGAGGAAAGGGTGTCGCCACAGGCGTCGGTGCCTTCTTAGCTCTCGCCCCAAATGCAATCGGAGCCGTGTTGCTCATCTTCATTGCGGTGGTGATTGCCTCGCGGTATGTCTCTCTCGGTTCAATCGCTGCAGCGGCGGCGTTTCCTCTGTTTGCTTACATACTGAATCGCAAGGAGTACCCACCACCAGTTCTGCTCCTCATGGCGCTGGCTTCCGCTCTCATCATCCTCAAGCACCACCAGAACATCCGGCGCCTGCTCGCCGGAACCGAGAACCGCCTCGAGCTCAAGAGGACACGCGCATGAACATCGCGGTCATCGGCGCCGGCGCCTGGGGTACCGCGATCTGCATTGCTCTCGGCCGAAAGGGCGGCCACCGCGTCCGCCTGTGGGCCTACGAGAAGGAAGTCTGCGAGTCCATCAACACGCACCATCTCAATGAGTTGTTCCTCGCCGGACTTCCTGTCCCGGCGAGCGTCACAGCGACCAACGACTTCGCGCAGGCGCTGGACGGCGCGCAGATCGTGGTCAGCGTGATGCCCTCGCACCACACCCGCCGACTCTTCCAGCAGATGAAGCCGCACCTGCGGCCGGAGATGCTTTACGTCAGCGCCACCAAGGGCATCGAGAACGAATCCCTGCTGCGCATGACCCAGGTCATCGCCCAGGTCCTGGACGAGAAGTTTCCCTTGCGCATCGGGGCGCTGAGCGGGCCGTCGTTCGCCAGGGAAGTGGCCAAGGGCGACCCGACTGCGGTCGCCATCGCCTCCAACGACCACGGGCTGGCCTGCACCGTGCAGAGAGAGTTCAGCGACCCGTCATTCCGCGTGTACACCAACGACGACGTGGTCGGGGTCGAGATGGGCGGCGCCTTGAAGAACGTGATCGCCATCGCTGCCGGCGTCTGCGACGGCATGGGGCTGGGTCACAACACGGTCGCCGCGCTGATCACGCGCGGGCTGGCGGAGATCACGCGCCTCACCGTCGCCTGCGGAGGCCAGCCCCTGACCATGTCCGGGCTGGCCGGCATGGGCGACCTGGTGCTCACCTGCACTGGCGGCCTATCGCGCAACCGCAGCGTCGGCGTGGAGTTGGGCAAGGGCCGCAAGCTCGACGACATTATCGCCGGCATGCGTGGCATGGTGGCGGAGGGAGTGTTGACGACCAATGCCGCCGTGGGACTCGCCGCCAAAATGAAAGTGGAGATGCCGATCTCACAGCAGATGCACGCCATCCTGCACCAGGGCAAGCCGGCGCGCGACGCCATCCGCGAGCTGATGACCCGCCCCGCCACCGGCGAACTCAACTTCCAGACCTCCGCCTAGTTTCCCAAAACGGCATCCAGGGTCTTCAAATTCCCTGCATCCCGCGCCGCCCGCTCGCATCTGCTCCTGAGGCCTCCCTCAGCCTTGCAGGTCAATACTTTAGTAACCCGGCGGGCGTGAATTTTGCGCTAAGGCCGAAGAGATTCGCGGTACAATCCGTCGCAATTCATCCGTCATTATGCCCAGACGTATACCCATCCTTCATCTGATTCTGGCCGTGCTGGTGCTGATCAGCGTGGTTCCGCTGTACTTCTATGCGGACAAGGTGGTGGCCACCAACCGCGATCGCCTGAAGACCAACGAGATGCTCTCGCAGAACACGGTGACGCGCTCGATGAGCGATCAGATCGAGCTGCGGCAGATGTCGCGCCATGCCATGCTGGCGAATTTTTCGTCGGCGGTGGAGATTGCCAGCGGCGGCAACATCACCGGCGACCACGTGGCCACGCCTGAGCTGCGCGCCCTGCTGGAGCGCTTCGTGACTTCCAGCGGCGACATCGCCTACGCCACCCTGCTGAACGAGGATGCCAAGGGCATCTCCGCCGGGCGGATGGCTCCCGACGTTTTCATGCAGCGCGAGCTGGAACGCGCCTTTGCCGCTGCCCGCGACAGCCGCGACTATACCGGCCAGCCCCTGGCTGTGAGCACCGGCAAGGAGTCCAGGACGGTCATGCTGGTCAGCGCGCCACTGAAGGTGGATACGCGCTTCCTGGGGATGATCGGCGCGGTGGTGGACCTCGAGTTTGTCATCAAGCGGCTGCGGGAAGCCGACCAGGGCGGCCTGTTCACCTACGTGGTGGACCATCAGGGACGCCTGGTGGCCGCCGCCGACCCGTCTTATGCCACCGGCCAGGACATGACCAGGTTCGAGATCGTGAAGAACTTCGCCGAACAGGGTGGCAAGGCGCAGTTCGCGGCCACCCGCGAGTTCAACGTCATGGAGGGCAAGGAAGAGGTGCCCATGCTGGGCACCTACAGCCCGGCGCAGACCCTGGGTTGGGCCGTGGTGGCACAGAAAAAGCAGAAAGACGCCTACCAGGGCGTCTTCGAGATGCAGCGCTCAGCGCGACTGTGGGCGATCTTCGCGGTGCTGATGAGCATCGTCATCTCCTTCCTGGCGGCGCGTTCCATCACCCGCCCGCTCGACATCCTGACCGAGTCGAGCCAGGCCATCGCCAAGGGCGATTTCTCCAGGCGCGTCCACCTCAAGAGCCGGACGGAGTTCGGTGAGCTGGCGGATACTTTCAATTCCATGTCCTCGGACCTGGAGCGCTTCGTGCAGGACCTCAAGCGCGCCGCCGAGGAGAACCGCGAGCTGTTCATGGGCTCCATCCAGATGCTCGCGGGCGCGGTCGACGAAAAGGACCCGTACACGCGCGGCCACTCCGACCGCGTTACCAAGTACTCCGTGCTGCTGGCCAAGGAACTCGGGCTGGAGCCGCACGAAGTCGAGAAGATCCAGATCTCGGCGCAACTCCACGACGTGGGCAAGATCGGCATCGAGGACCGCATCCTCAAGAAGCCGGGTGCGCTCACGCCGGAAGAGTTCGAGGTCATGAAGACCCACACCACCAAGGGCGCCACCATCCTGCGCCCGGTCACGATGCTGAAGGACATGATCCCGGGCATCGAGCTGCACCACGAGTCGCTGGACGGGCGGGGCTATCCCTATGGACTGAAGGGCGACCAGATCCCGCTGGTGGCGCGCATCATCACCGTGGCCGACACCTTCGACGCCATGACCACCAACCGTCCCTACCAGGCGGCGATGGACCCCGAGTACGTGGTGCGCATCATCAACTCGCTGGCCGCCACCAAGTTTGATCCCAAAGTAGTGGGGGCTCTGACCGCGGTGTTCGAGCGTGGCGACCTGAAGATCCGCCGTGCAGCTACGGTCCAGCCGGAAGCTGCGCCTGCCGTAGCTGGCGCCGGCGGCGCCGCTCCTCAGCCCGTGCAAGTCGCAAAGTCCTGAGAACTTAACCGCAGAGATCGCCGAGACCGCAGAGGGATTGAAAGCCTTTGCGGTTTTTCTCTGCGTGCTCTGCGATCTCCGCAGTTCAATCTTTTCGTCGCGCACCTCCGTATAATTGACTGTTTCGCTGAGGAACCGGGACGCACTCATGATCCAGACCCTTTTCGGAAGCATCGAGCAGGAGCCCAGTTTCTTCGACCGCATGAAGCAGGCGGTCACGAAGACGCGCGAGAGCCTGGCCGAACGCATCGAGGATATCGTCTCCATCGGCAAGGAGATCGACCGCGACACGCTCGACGACCTGGAGGCCACGCTCATCGCCGCCGACCTCGGAACCACCACCACGCACGAGATCCTGGAGAAGCTGCGCGACAAGGCCGACCGCCGGCAGATCAAGGACATCAACGAACTGAAGCGGCTGCTGAAGGAAGAGATCGCGGGCATCCTGACGGCGGCGGAGAAGCCGGTGCGGACAGTAGAAACGCCGCCCGAAGTGATCCTGGTGGTGGGCGTCAACGGCACGGGCAAGACCACCACCATCGGCAAGCTGGCGCAGACGCTTCGCGCCCAGGGCAAGACGGTCCTCCTGTGCGCCGCCGACACCTTCCGCGCCGCCGCCATCGAGCAGCTCGAGATCTGGGGCCAGCGCACCGGAACCGAGGTCATCAAGACCAAGCCGGGCGGCGATCCTGCGGCGGTGCTCTACGACGCCGTGCAGGCAGCGAAGTCGCGCCACACGGACTACGTCATCGTGGACACTGCGGGGCGCCTGCACACCAAGTCGAACCTGATGGCCGAGCTGGACAAGATGCGGCGCGCCGCCGGCAAATTGGTGCCGAGTGCGCCCCACGAGACGCTGCTGGTGATGGACGCGACCACGGGGCAGAACGGATTGCAGCAGGCACGTTTGTTCACGCAATCCGCGGGCGTGACCGGCATCGTGCTTACCAAACTGGACGGTACGGCGAAGGGCGGCGTGGTGGTCGCGATCTCGCGCGAGCTCGGATTGCCGGTGCGGTATGTCGGAGTCGGTGAGAAAGCCACCGACCTGCTGCCGTTCAAAGCCGAGGATTTTGTGGAATCTTTATTCGCGTAGCGATAGATGAGAGTCCCACAATTCCGCCGATTGATCGAATGGCTGAAGCGCCGGCGCAAGCCAGCGGCAGAACCTCCCGAGCCCTATGCATATCGCCCTGTGCCGGTCCGTCGCGGCCCCAAAGGGCGCAGCGGCGCGGTGGCAGTGGCGGAACCGGAAGACGATCGAAAGTGAGAACTCATCCCACTGACGTCACCTTCATGCAGGAAGCGCTCGAGCTGGCCCGGAGCGGCGTAGGCCTCACCTCGCCCAATCCCGCCGTCGGCGCCCTCGTCGTGGACGCCTCCGGCGATGTCGTAGGCAGCGGCACACACACCTACGACGGCGTAAAGCATGCGGAGGTGCTAGCCCTCGAACAAGCCGGCGACAAAACGCGCGGCGCAACCTTGTACGTCACGCTGGAGCCGTGCCCGCACCAGGGGCGGACCGGACCGTGCGCCGCAGCGGTGATCGCGGCCGGTATCAAGCGTGTGGTCGCAGCCACGCACGACCCGAACCCGCAGGTCGGAGGCAAAGGCTTTGCGCGCCTCCGCGCCGCAGGCATCAAGGTCACACAAGGTGTGCTCGAGGCCGAGGCGTGCAAGCTCAACGAGTGGTTCGCCAAGTACATCCGCACCAAGCTGCCGCTGGTGACGCTGAAGGCGGGCATGACGCTGGACGGCAAGATCGCACCGCCACCGGGCGAGAGCGACAATCCGTCGGCGCTGGGATCGAGAGGCGCCACCGGCGGCTGGATCACCAGCGAGCAGGCGCGCGCCCACGTGCAAGAGCTGCGGCATGCAAGCGACGCCATCATGGTCGGCGTTGGCACCATCGTCGCCGACGATCCCCTGCTCACCGACCGCAGCGGCCAGCCGCGGCGCAGGCCGTTGCTGCGCGTCATCGTGGACTCGCGGCTGCGCCTGCCGCTGGGATCCCGCCTGGTCAAGACGGCGAAGAACGACGTCCTGGTCTTCTGCTCCCTGGCCGAGGAGAAGAAGAAGCGCGCGCTGGAAAAGCACGGCATCCGCGTCGAGCAGGTCTCGCTCGGACCCGCCAACGACGGGCGTCCCGACCTGGTGCGGATCGCCAGGCGGCTGGGCGAACTGGAGATCACTTCCCTGCTAATCGAGGGCGGCGCGCTGGTGAACTGGGCGGCGCTCGCCTCGGGCATCGTGGACAAAGTGTTCCTTTATTACGCGCCGAAGATCCTGGCGGGGACGGGCTCGGTCCCATTCGCCGGAGGCATGGGCTTCCGGCGCATCAGCGAAGCCGCATACGTGAAGAACATCACGCTTCACCGCTTTGGCGAGGATTTCGCAGTCGAAGGTTATCTTCGCGATCCATACGAGGTCTTATAAATGTTCACCGGACTCATCGAAGAAGTCGGCAATGTCCTGCGCGTGACCGGCGGCGACGGCACCACGCGCCTGGTGGTCTCCTCCAACAACCTCATCCAAGAGATGAGAAAGGGCGACAGCATCGCGGTCAGCGGAGTCTGCCTGACCGCCGTGGAGTTGAAGCCCGACCGCATCGGGTTCGATCTGGCGACCGAGACGCTGGCACGCACCTCGCTGGGCCGATTGAAGCCAGGTTTCGAGGTGAATCTCGAACTCCCGATGAAGGCCGGCGGGCGCATGGGCGGGCACATCGTCCAGGGACACGTGGACGGCGTGGGCATGTTCCTCGGCCTGGAACGCATCGAGGGCAAAGAGGATTTCTGGCTTTACGTCGAGATTCCCGCCGACCTGGCGAAGTACGTGGTCTTCAAGGGCTCGATCTCCATCGAGGGCATCAGCTTGACGGTGGCGCAGATCGAGGGCACAAAGGTGACGGTCGCCATCATCCCCCACACCTTCGAGGCGACGAACCTGAAGTCGCTCAAACCCGGCGATCCGGTCAACATCGAGGCCGACATCATCGCCAAGTACGCGGAGAAAATGCTTCGCGGTGAGGCGCCGCGCGAGATCAACGTGGAGAAGCTGGTCAGCGAAGGGTTTTGAGCGACGGTCCAGATTCAGACCCCCTCCCCCCTACCGTGATCTGTTGAAACAAAGGACTTAGCGCTTGAGATCTGTTGCATCTGTGCAGAAGTCGCTTTGTTTGCAACGCGGAGTTTGCAAAATAAGTTAAACAAAGAAGTTAGTCGCTGTAGCTAGTAGCCAGGGGCCGGGTAAGTCACGGAAGAGCGCTGGTTTTTCAAAGATCGGCGGCTGCGGAGGCAGCGGGGCGGGCGCGAGGCTCGCTACATCCAGAGTAGCAAATCGAAGAGGCGGGAGTGCGGCGGGGCAGAACGATTTGTCTTGCAGGATCAGCGAGTTAGGGGCACGAAAAATAAAGCTCTTGACATAGCTTAGAGCTATACAAATCCAGATTTTGCGCGTGTCTTTGTTTTCAGGGAGTTGCGGTGGGAGAAAAGACCCACACTGCAAGGACAATCCCCACCCTGTCGCTCGAAAGGAGCGAGCAACAAGGGTGGGGCACCCGCAAAACCTTTTCCAGCGCGAAAGGGTGGGCCAGCCCCCAGGGGATCCTATATGGAGAAGTCACATTTCACGCTGGACTAAATTTTGGGGGGCAGGTCACAATGACCTTGGTAATTTGCTCGCTCCAGAGTTCCCTGCTGGAGTTCATGATGGGGAGAAGGACCATGAAGCGAACGATCATCGCCCTATCGCTTCTGGTAGCTGTTGGATTATCAACCGGGTGCAACAAGGCAAAGGATGAGGTCTTGCCGGATGGCACCGGAGTGTTCGGGGAACGTACACTGAAGGACGGCACCAAGACGATAGTTCGTGTTCAACAGCCCAACGGGAGGAAGGATTTTGACGTGACTATACTTCCGGACCGCACCCAGAAAATAGGGCACAGTGAATTCCCCAATGGAGGAAAGAGTTTTGACGTGACGATTCTTCCAGACGGCACCGTAAAGACAGGACGTGAGGAACATCCCGATTGGTCGAAGGGTTTTGACGTGACTCTGCTTCCAGACGGCACCAAGAAAGTAGGGCGTACTGAATTCCTCAACGGGGAGAAGGATTTTGACCTAGTTATACTCCCAGGTGGCAAAGAGAAAGCAGGTCGCATTGAATGGCCCGATGGAACCAGAGAACTGAACGTCGAGCGGATGAGTGCGGTTTATTGCTATCACGATGGAGTATATGCTCAGACCCATGGATACCTAGATCGCGCGAAGGCAGACTTTGAAACAGTCCTCGCTAAGTTTCCAGCGAGCAGTCTGGTCGATCAGGCCAAGCAGCGGCTCGCAGCAGTAGACACAACGATTGCACTACAGGGAGAAGTGGATCTGGCGGAAGAGCAGCGGCGTAGGGCGAAAGAGCAGCGGCGTAGGGAAGAGCAGGAACAAGCAGAGCTAGAGAACGGCCAGCCAATTGCGTACGTTGAGTTTTATGTAAAGTCGCATACAGGTCTGGTAATTGACAAACGGTATCGTTTTCGGGCAGCCATTAATCAAGACCTCTGTCTTGGTGACACCTTGAACGACCATACACACCTAGCATGTGGACCGAAGGCATCATTTGACAATGACGCGGAATATGAAGCCCTCTTGCGTGGCTCATTTTGGACGATGGGGACTATCGTTGCCTCGATGGGAAGTGACGGGCACATTCAAATCCACAAGGTGCTTCGATGAAAACGTAGATCGAACGTCAGAACGCTGAATTAGGTGCTCTCCGACGAGAGTCCAGCCTGATACTGCGCCCGGTGCATTGAGAAACCTTGGTCGTCGAGCCAATCTCTAAACCGTTTGGGTTGCAGAAACTCTGGCAAATGAGCACTGCGCTGAAGGTAACCGTCATTAACATCGAGTCCACCCCACCGCTTCAGTAGATTGCTCTCGACCCTGTAGGCTCGATTCCGCCACTCTCCGATTGGAATGCACCGAGCAAATAACCCAGATTCTCCGGGTTTGCCGTGAGCAACGATGTCCCCAGCGTTGACCGAATTCCAGCGAGTATGAGCGTTATACAACTTCTGCGTGTCAGGCACCTGAGTGACATCAAGTGGTCGTCCCGCAAGTGTAAACAGCCCGATTAGTGCGTACTCCAGTCTTCCGCCACAGATCGGCTTTAGCCCTGCATAAAAAACAAGGAAATCGTCCTCGCCGAACTGCATCAACTTCCTACCTCTCTTGCCATCATCGCCGTAAGTCAGGCGCAGAAAATCCGGATCGAGATGCATAGGCTGATGAAGTAGCCGAGCAGGGAGTTGAAAACATATGTTATTGCTCTCCCCACACTCACGCTCGAAGTCTGCAAGTGCTGAAGGCACTTCTTTTCCGTAAATTCGTTCCCCATCCTTGATGTAGCCCGAGTTGTTGTAACGATCTCTGATCGGAACGAAAATGAATCGGTTAGTCTCGGTATTGACAGGGGCATTCCAATCGCCAGACTCTTCGGACTGGTCGATTCCGACTCTTATCAAAAGTCCCCTCATGAATTTGCTGCCTGCCAAGAGTTATGGGTGAGCACCTCGGCGAACTTGATCTGATCGCCTCACTACGGTTCATGTAACAACTACATAGTGTAAGTGGGTTCGCTGTCTGATTTGTCCAGTTGCGAGGTGGAATCTTGTTCCTGATCCTGCCCGGTGATTCCCAGGAAAGCGTTGGCAAGAATTTCGAGCCGTTGCTTCTTTTCCTTCAGGTCTCGGCTGTTGTCCCGCATATCCAACGCAATCCGGGACATCTCCGTGGCAATCGCCAAGGGTGTGTCGGGTATTAACCAATCTTGTTCCTGACACAGACTTGGCGGGTTCCATGCTTTCGCCTCTGACCGATTATTTACCTTATCAAATTCTTGAGGGGCGGGTGGCCCAGGCTTTCGCCCCTCACCGATCATTAACGTTATCAAGTCCTTGAGGGTACCCCCGAGGTTTTCGGAGTGCCGAATGGGTGGGCCAGCCCCCGTGGTTCGCTTGTCCTAGGCCGGTGGGGACGCGCCCGGCTGGTCGCGGGTCGGCTCCTGGCCGGGAAGGACGAGTTCGTCGAGGCGGAGGAACTGCTTGAGGGTGGGCTCCGAGCTGCGCTCCATCTCGGTGTAGGGGCCGAAGAAGATGGCGCGGGCCTCATGCAGGAAGACGATGCGGTCGGCGAGCTTCTCGGCCAGGCGCATATCGTGGGTGACCACGATCGAAGTCAGCTTCAACTGAAACTTTAACTTCTTGATCAGATCGCCCAGCAGTTGGGCCATTAGCGGGTCCACCATGGTGGTGGGCTCGTCGTACAGGATGCACTCCGGCTGGGCGGCGAGGGCGCGGGCGATGGCCACCGAGCGCTTCATGCCGGTGGAGAGGTCCGAAGGCAACTGGTCGCGGAACTGCTTGACGCCGACCATCTCCAGCAGGCCGTCCACCACCTGGTAGACCTGGACCTCGTCGAGGTCGCGGCGCTCGCGCAGCGGGAAGGCCACGTTCTCGCCGACCGTGAGCGAGTCGAAGAGCGCCCCGTTCTGGAAGACCATGGTGACCTTCTTGCGGATGCGCTCCATGTCACGTTCGCCGAAATCGGTGACGTCCTCGCCGGCCACGATGATGCGCCCCGAATCCGGCTTGAGAAAACCAATGAGGTTGTGCAGCGCGACCGACTTGCCCACGCCGGAGCGGCCCAGGATGCAGAGCGTCTCGCCGGGCAGGACGTAGAAGCTGACGTGGTCCAGCACCTTGTGGTCGCCGAACGCCTTGGAGACATCCTGGAACTCGATGTAGGGCTGCGGTTCGTGGTTCATGAGGTCCGGGCCGGCTGAGTGCGCACCGCGCGCTCCAGATCCTGCGGCGTGTTGAGATTGTCGAACATAGCGGGAAAGATATCAACTTCGGCCAGCTCCGCCTCTTCAATGATGCGCACCGAAGTCCGGGCATAGAGCGGATCGATCTTGTTGTGGCCGGCGCGCAAGGCTTCTTCGGCGAGCTCGGCGAATTCCAGCCGGTAGACGGCGCAGAGCGTCTGGTAGAAGCCTGCAACCCGGGGCACGGTGACCACGGCGTCGCAGCCCCACGCCTGCACCACGATGTACTTCAGGGCGGCCTCGGGCAGGAAGGGCATGTCCACCGCCAGCACCAGGTTCAGCTCGGTGTTGCTGGCCTGGAGAGCGGCGTGGATGCCGCCCAAAGGCCCGCGCTCCGGGTAAAGGTCTTCAATCACCGGGCCGAACAGCTCGAACTTCTCGCGCGCCCCGACGATGCACGCGCGGCTGGCAACGGTTCGCGCCTTGAGCAGAGCGCGGGACAGCAGGGTTTCTCCATCGAACTCGACCAGGGCTTTGTCGGAGCCCATGCGGGTGCTTTTGCCGCCGGCGAGGATGAAGGCGGAAACGTCCTGCATGGGGAGAGTGTAATGCCAGACGCGTGCCTCCGGAACTGATTTTCCTTCCACTCAGCGCCCAAGCGGGACTGAGGACAGGCGGAGCGGGAGCGCCTCTGCGCGCGCCGAACCGGCGGGAAGGCCCGCAAAGCTGTGCTACAATCCGCTCGCTTTCCCTTCCCCGAGACCCGCGCCACACATGGACATCCGCCGAAGACTCGCCTACGCGCTGCTGGTGATGGTGGTCATCACGGCGGCGGCCGTCACCGGCTACCGCCTGCTGGGTGGAAGCAACGTCTCGCTCCTGCAGGCGCTCTACATGGCGGTGATCACCCTGGCGGGCGTGGGCTACGGGGAGATCGTCGACACCAGCCACAGCCCCGCCCTGCGCATCTTCAACATGTTCGTGGTGCTGTTCGGGGTAACCATCACCGTGTACATGTTCTCGGTGGTAACGGCTTTCCTGGTCGAAGGCGAGATCACCAATATCTTCTGGAGACGCAAGATGCAGAAACGTATCCAAGCGGTAAAACACCATTACATCATCTGCGGCCTGGGCGACACCGGCCGCTACGCCGTCGAGGAACTCCAGAAGACCGGGACCCCTTACGTGGTGGTGGAGCACACGGAAGAGAACATCAAGAAGTTGCAGGAGCACGATCCGGTCTACAAGGAAGTCCTCTACGTCACCGGCGACGCGACCGATGAGAACACGCTGGACCAGGCGGGTATCGATCGCGCCCGAGGGCTGATCGCATCGCTGGCCTCGGATAAAGACAACCTGGTCATCACGGTGGTGGCGCGGCAGAAGAACCCGAACATCCGCATCATCGCGCGCTGCACCGACCAGCGCTTTGCCGAGCGGTTGATGAAGGCGGGCGCGAACTCGACGGTCTCGCCCAACCACATCGGTGGGATGCGCATGGCCAGCGAGGCGCTACGCCCCCACGTAGTCGGCTTCCTCGACGTCATGCTGAAGGAACACGGGCGCACGCTGCGCATCGAAGAGATCGACATCGGCTCGGGCTCTCCCTGGGTGGGAACGACGCTACAGCACATCGACCTGCGTCACCGGTACAACCTGCTGCCGCTGGCCATCCGGCAGGAGGACGGGTCGTTTCTCCCCAATCCGCCGGACAACCACCAAGTGCAGGCCAGTACGGTCATCATCGTCATGGGCGACGTGAGCGAGCTGAAGCGCGCGCGGCATGCCGCGGCGTCCGGTGCGGCGATGGTGGCGCCGGGGTAGTTTTGTTCGCGCTTAATGCGCAAGCCGGAAGGCCTGCGCTTCCACCCTCAGTGGATGTCCACGCCCACGATGCGTCCGGCGACGTCGACCTCGAGATTGGCGGCGGCGGAGAGGACGGAATCGCCGGTCAGTCCGGGGATGGAGATGAAGACGCGAGGGTCCACGTAGTTGGCGGACTCGCGATGCGCTTTGATGAAAGAGAGGGCGTTGTCGTTGCGGTACTTCTTGGGAACAATAAAACTGAGATCGGCCAGGTCCCCGCTCTCGGAGACAGAAATGCCTACCTCGACAGGCACGCGCATGTGAACCTCGACGTCCCCTTTCGAGGCATTCGGTTTGAGCAGGACGTAGTACTGGCAGCGTCCCTCGTTGGGGTCGAATTCGGATCTTTCCACGTTGATCATGCAATTGGCCGCTGGATTGTTTATCACAGGGAAGAGTGGAACCCAAGTGCCGAGAGTAACCGAGCGGGTAACCGCAACTTGTGCGCGGCGCGCGGGTTAGTGCGGACAGGAAAAATCCTGGGCGGAGGCAGTCGAAAACGGCGGCTCCGCATCTAAACTACCGGGTAATCGAAGCACAGGGTCCTGACCAGGAGCAACCTATGAGCGCCAGACGCTGGAGCTGCGTCGCACTTGCCACATTAATTTTCGCAATAGCGGTGAACGTGGGCTGCAACCGCGCCCGCAGCGATGTGCAGATCGCCAACGATGTGCAGCAGAAGATCCTCGGCGACGGCAACGTCCCCACCAAGCAGGTCACGGTTTCGGCGAACAACGGCGTGGTGACGCTGTCGGGCAACGTGGGCAGCGAACTGGAACGCACGGCCGCCGCCAATGACGCGGCGTTGGTCGAGGGCGTCCGCACGGTGGTGAACAACCTGACGGTGATGGAGGCGCAAGCGTCTGTGCCGGCTCCGGTGGAGGAGGCACAGCCGCCAGAGCCCCCCGCTCCCGCGCGCAAGCCTTCGCCGCGACACGTAGCCACTGCGCCGCGGCGCAGCAGTACGTACCAGCAGGCGGAAATGACGCCAGTCCCACCGGCGGCGCCCGCCGTGGCGCCGGCGACAGCTCCGGTCTCGCAGACACCAGCACCGCCTCCGCCGCCCAAGCCGGTCACCATCCCCGATGGCACGACCTTGTCGATCCGCATGATCGACCCCATCGATTCGGACCGCAATCAGATCGGCGACCGCTTCCACGCGACACTGGATACGCCAATCTCGATCGGTGACCAGGTCATTCTGCCGCAGGGCGCCGACATCGAAGGCCGCGTGGCGCAACTTCGCTCCTCGGGACACTTCACCGGCCAGTCGGAAATCGCGCTGGAGCTCACCTCTGTCAGCGTGAACGGGCGGCGCTACAACGTGCAGACCGACCAGTACTCGCGCCAGGGGAGCTCGCGCGGCAAGAATACGGCGGCCAAGGTGGGTGGGGGCGCGGCGGTCGGAGCCATCCTGGGCGGGATCATCGGCGGGGGCAAGGGCGCCGCCATCGGCGCGACCGTGGGCGCAGGCGCCGGCACCGGCGTACAGGCGGCCACCAAAGGCCAGCAGATCCACATCACGCCCGAGCAGCTCCTGGCCTTCCGCCTGGAGAGCCCGCTGACGGTGACGCCGTCGGCCAGCAACAGCCGCCGCCCGCGCGCGCCCATGACGACCAGCGAGAATGTCCACGACTACTCGAACGACCAGAGCCCTCCGCAACCGGACGACACTAACCCCCCGGTGCTGAAGCGCCGCGAGGAGTAGCTGGAGTGACGAGACCCGAGGGCTGCGGTATGCTCGACACGGGCTGCCTCAGCCCTCAATTCATGCCCAAGATCACCGCCCTCATCCACACCCGGAACGACGCCAGGCGAATCGGAAGGACGCTCGATTCGCTGCGGCCATGCGACGAGGTGCTGCTCATTGACAGCGCCTCCGACGACGACACCGCGAAGATCGCACGCGAACACGGGGCGAACGTGAAGCAGGCGATCGTGGGCGTCGAGCCGGGTGCGTACGCCGTCGACACGCTTCACGATTGGGTCCTGTGCCTTCTGCCCGGCGAGGCGTTGAGCGAGGGGCTGGAGGCGACGCTGTTCGAGTGGAAGGACACTGAATCGGACGAGGACACGCCGGGATTCGCGTTCTCGGTGCGCGAGGACACCGGCAATGGCTGGAAGATGTGCCCGCTTGAAATGCGGCTGGTCAATCGTAACCGGACGGAATGGACCGGCGAGCTTCCCCCGAACGCAGATGGGGCCGGAGAACTCCACGGCAACCTGCTACGCTTCCGCGACTGAGGCGGGAGAGGCTTGATTCGAGGCGGATGCTAAGATAATTTCAGGTGCCGGGTGATCGGGACGACGATTCCGACCGATGAATACCAGGGTGTGAGGGTCGATTTTTGCGATTCTTTCTGTCGCTAGCACTCATCTTGCCTGCAGCGTGCGCGTCTGCCCAGCAGGGCGGCATCCCTTCCGCACCTTCCGCACTGTCCCAATCCGCGCAACCCGGAACCGTCGAGGCGCAAAGCCAGGCGACGAATCCGCCACCGGCCCAGTCCGGCACGCCCGGCGTCGCCGGCGACGCGAACCAACCGCCCGCGAAGCCAGCGGACCAGGCAGCCACGCCATCCAAGCAGCAACCCCAACGAATCCTCGGCATCATGCCCAACTTCCGTGCCGTCAGCGCGGGCGCGATCCCGCCGCCACCCACGCCGAAGCAAAGCTTTATACTCGCCACCAAGAACAGCTTCGATTACTCGTCATTTCTGTTTGTTGGGATCACTTCGGCCATCGCCGAGGGCACGGATGCTCACCCCGAACTCGGCAAGGGCATGCCCGGCTTCGGGCGCTACTACTGGCGGGGGTTCCTCGACAAAACGGATGGCAACTACCTGGTGATCTTCGCCTTGCCGACAATCTTCCATGAGGACGAACGCTACTTCGCACTTGGCGAAGGCGGTTTCTGGAAGCGTTTCAGCTACGCCGGCTCACGAATCCTCATTGCTCGCGATTACCACGGCCATAATACCTTTAACATCGCCGAGGTATTCGGTCGCGCCGCGGCGCAGGGAATCTCGATCTCCTACTATCCTCCCAAGAGCCACACCGGGGGGGCGCTCGCCAAGAAATACGCGTTCGCTCTCGGCCGCGACGCTCTCACCAACGCCTTTCGCGAGTTCTGGCCGGACATCGCCACGCACGTATTTCATCGTCATCCATGATCCCGAATGCCGTTCGGCAACACCCGGAGTCGCGTAGAGGTCATCCACCTCGGTAACCCGGCCTGGCCCGCCTTCCGACGTATAATCGCCAGAAATCCCCCTTGAGCACCGGCGAATCAGCGTGAACTTTGAGACTAATTTATTCGGCGCGGCGGTACTCCTGTTCGGACTGTTGTTGGGAAGCTTCCTGAACGTGTGCATCCACCGCCTGGCGTTGCGCTGCTACAGCGACGAGGAACTGGCCGCGCAAGGCCTGTCGCGCAAAGAACTGTCTATCGTCAGCCCGCCGTCGGCCTGCCCCAAGTGCCACCACCCGATCCGCTGGTACGACAACATCCCGGTGGTAAGTTGGCTGGTGCTCGGTGGCCGCTGCCGCGACTGCAAGGCGCCAATCTCGCCGCGCTATGCCGTGGTGGAGCTGCTGACCGGGCTCCTGTTTCTGGGGTGTTATGCGGCCTTTGGACTGTCGCTGGCGGCCCTGAAGTTCTGCATTTTTTCTTTTCTCATCCTGGGATTGATCTTTACCGACGCCGAGCACAAGCTGCTGCCCGACTCCCTGACCCTCCCTGGCCTGGTGCTGGGGATGGTCTTCAGCACCATCGTCCGCGTTGACAACTCCGTGACCTTGCTGCTGACGGCCTGGATGAAGATCCCGTTCCCCTCCTGGCAGTGGGCGTCGGTGATGGATGCCGCGTTGGGAGCGATAGTGGGGGCGTCGTTCATCTACGGCGCAGGGGCGATCTATTACCACGCGCGCGGGGTCGAGGGCATGGGCTTCGGCGACGTGAAGCTGATGGCCATGGTAGGAGCCTTCCTTGGGATCAAGCTCACGGTGCTGACCATCTTCGCCGCGTCGTTGACGGGCACGTTCTTCGGGGTCGGGACCATGCTGGTGGTCTGGATGCGGCGTACCCGGCGCCGCCTGGTGAGAACCCATGAAGACCTGCGGCGAGCGCGACGACGCGCCTGGAGGTCGGCCCGGATCGTCTATCGCCGCTACGAGATGCCGTTCGGCGTATTCCTGGGGAGTATGGCGGTGCTGGCAGTCTTTTTCGGCAATACTGTGTTCGCCTGGTACATGAGCCTGTACCGATGAAGCTACTCACCAATCCGTTGGTCTTGCGCATGGTGATCGTGTTTCTCGCCGCCGCCTTCCTGTTCGTCCTCGGGATCTACGTGATGCGGCGTCTGCGCAAGGACCTGGCGGGCGAGGCGGAACAGCGCCGCCCCTCGGTGGATGGCCCTGAATTCCAGCTTGCCGCCTATCACGGTGTGATCCAGCGGCTGAAGGAACAGGAACAGGAACTCCAACGGGTGCGCCAGCAGGCCAGCGAGCGGGCCGCGGCCTCGCAGAACCTAAGCGAAGTGGTGCTCTCCAACCTTTCGAGCGGCGTGCTGCTGTTCAACAGCACCGGCATGGTGCGGCAGGCGAACGAGGCGGCCAGGAAGATCCTGGGATATGGGACGGCGTTCGGGATGCACGCGCGCGACCTCTTCCGCGGTGTGGCGGAAGTGCGGCGAGAGACGGGCGAGATCGCGGATGAAACGCTGGCCGGCGCACTGGCCGCGGCCGCGCGCAATGGCGTCGCGTATCGCCGGCTGGAAGCCGATTACACCACGCCGGCAGGGGAGAAGCGTGTGCTGGGCATCACGCTTTCGCCGGTGCGCGGCGCTGCGGACGAGGCTCTGGGCACGGCGTGCCTGGTCAGCGACCTCACCGACATCACCACCCTGGAGCGCCAGATGCGCTTGCGCGAGCAACTCGCGTCGCTGGGCGAGATGTCGGCCGGCATCGCACACGAATTCAAGAACTCGCTGGCCACCATCTCCGGCTATGCCCAGATGCTGCGCGGCGACAACGATCCTCAGACCGTGCAGCAATTCGCGGGAAAGATCGTGGACGAGACGGGTAACCTGACGCGCATCGTGACCGACTTCCTGGCTTTCGCGCGGCCACAGGAACTGGCGTCTCAGGCCGTTGACCTGCACCAGACGCTGGAAGATTGCGGGCGCGAGGCCGGCGTCGAACTCGACGTCGGTGGCGTGCCCAGCGGCTTCTCCATCTGCGGCGACCCGACGGCTCTCCGCCAGGCCTTCTCTAACCTGCTGCGCAACAGCGCGGAGGCGGCGCGGGACAGCGGATCCGTCCGGGTGCAGGCGTCGGCCGAAAACGACTCCCAGGGAGCGCGGCTCACCTTGCGCGACAACGGCCGGGGCATCCCGCCCGAGGCGCTGCCCCGCATCTTCGTCCCGTTCTTTACCACCAAGAGCGAGGGGACAGGCCTGGGGCTGGCGCTGGTGCACCGCATCGTGAGCCAACACGGGGGAACGATCGCGGTGACTAGTGACCAAAGTGGCACGACGTTTACCCTATCGTTTCCCGCGGAAAAGCTGGCTACAACGACGGCAAAACAGGGATAAGATATAGAGGGAGTGGCAAGTCGGGGTGCTGTTTCCGGGACCCCAGGAACAACCAGGATGGTCGTTATGAAGCGGATTCTGTACGTCGTGCTGGCAGGGCTGTTGATCGGGATGGCGGCGAATGCGTGGGCGCAGCAGGAAGTGTCGCTGGGCGACTATGCGCGCAAGCAGCGAGAAAAGCAGAAGCCCACTTCCCCCACCTCCAAGGTGTGGACGAATGATGATGTCGGCTCCACCACCACCACCACTACCACTACCCCCGCGGAGGCCTCCGCGGTGCCTGCCGACACCGGCGCCGCGGCGAAGGATGCCAAGGGCAAGGAGAAGGAGATGTCCGCCGACGAACGGGACAAGGCTGCGGCGGAATTTAGGGCCAAGATCGCCGAGAAGAAGAAAAAGGTCGCCGAGATCCAGCGCAACATCGAGGTCTCCAACCGCGAGTTCAAGCTGCACAGCATCGACTGGTACACGAACGCCGGCAACGCCTTGCTCAACAATCCGCAGAAATACAAGGAAGAGACCGACAAGCACAACAAGGAGATCGAGGACCTTCAGAAGCAGCTGGCCGATGCCAACGCGGAAATAGAGAAAATCCGCGAGGACATCCGCAAGGCCGGGCTCTCGAGCTCGGTCGGCGACTAGAATTCGAGAGGCCGTCGCCCCCAGCAGCGCACCTGCCTGGGGGCTTTTCCCTTATGGACACGATCCTGCTGGTCGAGGACAAGGCTGAGCTGCGCGAGATGCTGGAAACAGCACTGCGGCGCATGGGGTATGAAGTGACCCCGGCATCGAACCTGGCCCAGGCCCTCGCTGCGCTGGAGCGGCAGGGGTTCTCCGCCGTGCTGACCGACCTGAAGCTGCCCTCGGGCTCGGGGATGGACGTGCTCCAAGGGGCCCTGGACGTCGACCCCGCGATGCCGGTGGTGGTCATGACCGCATACGGCACCATCAGCGACGCCGTGGCCGCCATGCGCGACGGCGCCTTCGACTTCATCCAGAAGCCGATCGAACTGGAGCACCTGAAACACCTGCTGCGCCGGGCCATCGAGCGGCAACAACTGCTGCGCGAGAACCTGGTGCTGAAAGAAGAGTTCTCGCGGCGCGCCGGCTTCCCCCGGATCATCGGCGAGCACTCCAGCATCCAGGCGGCAGCGCGCGAGATGCAGCGCATCGCGGTGACCGAGAGCACGGTGCTGCTGCTGGGCGAAAGCGGCACCGGCAAGGAGCTGTTCGCGCGCGCCATCCACCAGGTCAGCGGACGGGCCCAGAAACCGTTCGTCGCACTGAATTGCGCCGCCATCCCCGAGAGCCTGGTGGAAAACGAGTTATTCGGCCACGAGCGCGGTGCGTTCACCGGCGCCGACCGGCGCGCGGCCGGCAAATTCGAACTGGCGCACGGGGGAACCATCTTCCTGGACGAGGTCGGTGACCTGCCCGCGTCATCGCAATCAAAGCTGCTCCGGGTGCTGGAGGAGAAAGTGGTGGATCGCCTGGGGGGCACCGCACCGTTCCGCGCCGACGTGCGCGTGATCGCCGCCACCAACAGCGATCTGGAAGCCGCGGTGCAGGCCGGGACCTTCCGCCGCGACCTCTACTACCGGCTGGCGGTCTTCCCTCTCCGCATCCCGCCGTTGCGCGAGCGTGGCGACGACGTGGTGCTCATCGCGGAACGATTCCTGGAATCGTTCCGCCGGGAACTGAAGAAGCCCCGGCTCAAGTTCGCGCCCAGCGCGCTGGCGGCCATGCGTTCGCACAACTGGCCGGGCAATGTGCGCGAACTGCAGAATGTCATCGAACGTGCCGCCATCCTGAACGATGGCGAACTGGATGCCGCCGCGCTGGGGCTGTCGGCGAACGTGAGGGCGGCCGCGGCAGCCGGCGAATCGCTGGCCGAAACATCCTCGAAGGCCGTCGAATCGGTGGAACGAGCCAAGATCGAAGCCACCCTGCGGGAGTGCAAGTGGAACAAGGCCAACGCCGCGCAGCGCCTGGGAATCTCCTACAAGACCCTTCTCAACAAGATCCACGCCTACGGTCTGGACTAGCCGGTAAGGGAGGAATCCCGCTACGTCTGCCCGCTGGCGGCCGGCAATCTTCCTCGCAGGGCGATGACCTGCTTCATGTGGTGGTGAGTGTGGCGGTAGTGGAATTTGCGCCAATCGGTGACGGTGAAGGGCCCGAGAACGGGGTGGTCAGCGAGCTTCACGCCGGCGCCAAACTTGCGCTCCAGGTCGGCAAGCACGCCGTCCATGGCCACGAGGTTTTCGCGGATCTCGCGCGCGACCTGATCCGGCGGAGCACCTTTGGGGAGGCTGAAATTGGGCGCGGGCCGCCCTGAGGGAAAGTAGCCGAGGTCGGCGACGACTCGGGTGGAGAGCCACTTCACAAAGCTGCCGCGGCCGGCTTGCGGCTGGCCGCTATCCAATGCTTTGCGCAGCGCGGAGACACTGGTGCGGAACGTGGCGGAAAGGTGTTCGAGGATCTGCGCCACGGACCACTTCCCTTCCGCGGGATGCCAGATCATCTGCTCGTTGGAGATACCTCCGGTGACGGAATCGATTTCCTGCAGCGCGCGTTGCAGCCAAAAATCCATACCGGCCTCGGTGGTGTCAAATAGAATAGCGTCGGACTGCACGCGTATGCGCGCAGGCACGACAAGGCATTATACGGACGGTAGATATGAGAAAGCTGGCTCTCCTATTGCTTGCGGCGCTGCTAACCGGATGTTCGTCGGAACCGCAGAAGCCCGCATCCGAAACCCCGTCGAAGCCGACGGCGGCGCAGAGCAAGGCGCCTGAGTTTGAGACGGGGCGGACCGCTTTCTACAGGATGTACACCACGGCGCGGATCTGGGCGCCGGACGCGAAACCCTTCCGGCTGCAATCCGTCCCCACGAAAGGTTCGTCGGGCGCGGAGGGCAAGGCCGAGATCTGGCTGGCGTGGTTCGCCTCGCCGGGGAAGCGCGCGGTGAAGCCTTACACCTGGAGCGGCGGCAGCGGAGAAAACATGCCCGAGCGCGGCATCTCCTTCGGTCCCGACGACTCCTTCAATCCCTCGAACACGTCGACCCAGCCGTTTGACGTCAACTTCCTGAAGACGGACAGCGACCAAGCCTACAAAGCGGCGCAGGAAAAGGGTGGAGACGCGTTCCTGAAGAAGGCTCCAGGCACTCCCATCATCTACACGCTCGACTGGGACGGGAAGAGCAACGAGCTGATCTGGCACGTCATTTACGGAGACACGCCGACCAACTACAAGCTGAAGATCGCGGTAAATGCATCTACGGGCGGATTTCTGAAGAAGGAGAAGTAACCTTCCCCTGCTGCACCTGGGGAGCAAGACGCTGCATCTCGCGCTGGGCGTCAGGGGCGAAGTCGCCGGCTGGATCCAGCTTGAGGTAGGTCTGGTAGTTCTGGAAGGCGGCGGAGAACTCGCCCGTCGCCTGGAGCGCCTGTGCCAGGCGGAAGATGGCGCGGGCGTTGTCGGGATCGACTTGGGCCACATCGCAGAAGCGCTGCACCGCTGCGGGGAAATTCTTCTGCACGAGCAACACCTCACCCGCCCGGAGATCGTGATCCACCTCGGCCTGCTTCAAACGTGCGGCGTCCGCCCGGATGAGGGGGGCGAGCCGCGCGAGAGCTTCCCTGGCAGCCGCAACCTGCGAGCCGTCGGGGAACTGCCGCACGTACTCGCTGTAATAGACGGCGGCCTCTTCCATCTGTTTATCCTTTTCCAGCGCGTCGGCGAGCTTGAACGTGGCCAGCGGGTAGCCCGGCCGGAGGTCCAGGGCCTCGCGGTAGCGGCCGATCGCTCCCTTATAGTTGGAACGCTTGTAATAGTAATCACCCACCTCGACGTCCTTCTCCGCCTTGTGCGGATTGTAGGGGCGCATCTCGATGACATCGATCTCTCCCGACGTGGGCTTGCTGGGAGGCGGGTTGTAGGTTTCCTTGCTCGAGCTGCTTCCGGATGAGATGTGCGCCGGATATTGCTGCTGACCCTGTGCCGCTTCCTGCGCGCGACGGGATTGCTCTTCGGGGAAACTCAAGTCGGAAGCCGGCTTCGCCGGGGGAGCGCTCTGAGCGGAAGCTGTCTGCTTCTGATCGGCGGTCTGTTGCTTGTCGGGTGGAGTGGCCTTGTCTTTGTCCTTCGATTCCGGAACGCCCGGGGCGGGAACTGTCGCCGGGGAATCGTCACCCTGCTTCCCCCAGCAACTCGTCAAGAACACATGCGTGCACCCATCGGCGAACTGGTCTTTGACGCGTTGCTTCAAGCTCTTCTTTTCCTTCTGATCAGGAGTGTCGTCCGGGGTGGTTCGGGGCAGGTGGGGTAAGTTGGCGCACCCGGGCGCGGAACCGCTAAGCGCAGGTTGCTGCGCTGACGCAAGAGTTGCCGCCAGGCAGAACAGGATGGAGAGACGCCGCAACATGGTCACTCATATTCTAAAGGCCAGCGGAGACAAAAAGTTGTTCTGAGCACGAGAAAGAAAAATAGTCATCCATTGCCGGGCGAAGTGACCGGGGTGCAAGCTGCGTCGCCAGCGCTCGGGCGGCTGGTAGCATAGAAGGAAGTCCCTGACGAACGGCGAACCATTCTGCACGGCCGGCCGGGGTCGGCCGGCCTGCGACAGAAACGATGGACCTGAGAGAGAAAATCCGGGAACTGCCCCCCCAGCCCGGGGTGTATCTGTACAAGAACGCCGCGGGAGAGGTGGTGTACGTCGGCAAGGCCAAGAGCCTGCGGGCGCGGGTACGATCGTACTTTCTCGAGGGGGCGCAGGAGGACGCCAAGACCGGTTCCCTGCTGCGCGAAGCGGTCGATATCGAGTACATCGTCGTCGACAACGAAAAAGAGGCGCTGGCGCTCGAGAACAACCTCATCAAACAGAAGAAACCTCGCTTCAACATTCTGCTGCGCGATGACAAAACCTACCCCTACATCAAGCTGACGCTGGGCGAGCGCTTCCCCCGCGTGTACGTAACGCGGCGGCTGAAGAAAGACGGGAGTGTCTATTACGGCCCCTACTTCCCAGGCAACCTTGCGTGGCGGCTGGCTGACGTGATCCACCGCAATTTTCTGGTGCCCTCGTGCACCGTGGACCTGACGCGCTACCACCAACGTCCCTGCCTGCAGTACTACATCAAGCGCTGCCTGGGACCGTGCGTGAAGAACCTGACCACCCACGAGACGTACGCCGAGGCGGTCCGAGACGTCCGGCTGTTCCTGGATGGGCACCACTCGGACCTGGGGCGCTCGCTGCGCGAGCGCATGGACCAGGCGGCAGCGCAGCAGGAATACGAGCGCGCAGCAAAGTACCGCGACCTGATCTCGACCGTCGAGCAGCTTGGGGCCAAGCAGCGCATCGCGGCGGCCGTGGGCGACGATGCCGACGTCTTCGGCTACCACTTCGAGGCCACCATGCTCGCGGTGAATGCCTTCCACATGCGCGGCGGGCGGATCGTGGACCGGCGCGAGTTCTTCTGGGAAGACTTGCCGATGCTCGCCGACGGCGCCAGCTTCAATCCCGGGGAATTCTTCTCTGCCCTCCTGAAGCAAATCTATCTCGATCAGCAGTACGTCCCGCGCACGGTCTATGTGCCGGTCGATTTCGAAGACCGGCAGACGTTGCAGGAGCTGCTGGCGGAGAAGCGTGGGGCCAAGGTCGAGATCGTGATTCCCCAGCGCGGCGAGAAACGGTCGCTGGTGGATCTGGCAGGACAGAATGCGAAGCAGTCGTACGAGCAGCGCTTCCGAGTGATGAAGCCGGCCCTTAAGGCCATCCAGGAGGCGCTGCAAGACGCGCTGACACTGCCCGCGCTGCCGCGGCGCATCGAGTGTTTCGACATCTCGCACCTTCAGGGCGCGGAGACCGTGGCGTCCATGGTGGTCTGGGAAGACGGCAAGATGAAGAAGTCGGACTACCGGAAGTTCATCATCCGCACAGTGGAGGGCGTGGATGACTTCGCCTCGATGCGCGAAGTGGTGGGGCGGCGGTACAGGCGGGTGCAGGCGGACAAGGGAAAGATGCCCAGCCTGGTGCTGGTCGACGGCGGCATCGGGCAGTTGCACGCGGCGGCGGCGGCGCTGGAGGAGCTTGGGATCATCAACCAGCCGCTGGCCGCGATCGCCAAGCGCGAGGAGATCATCTACGTCCAGGGGCAGGAGAACGAGCCCGTGGCGCTCGACCGCCACTCGCCCGTGTTGCACCTGGTGCAGCTCATCCGCGACGAATCGCACCGCTTCGCTGTCACCTTCCACCGCAAGCGGCGCGAGATGCGCGACCGCAGTACGGAGCTGCTGGAGATCCCCGGCATCGGGGCACGTGCGTCGAAGAGGCTGCTCCAACACTTCGGCAGCGTGCGCGCTATCCAGCAGGCGGACGCGGCGGCGCTGTCGGCCGTGGTGAATGGCAAGCAGGCCGAGGCCATTCTCGAATACTTCCGTACCACCGCAGCATCTTGAACTATCGACCGGAATCAGCCGGAAGTTTCCGATGAGGAATTCTGCCGTTTTTCGCGCTCACTCAGCTCTTCAAAGAGGTACATCTTGACGGTCGCCGGAAGGCGCGAGTGCTTAAGAATCTCCTGGATAGTGTGGCTGGAAAACGACCGCACGAATGCGAGCACGCGGCCGAGCGGCGTGTGGTGGCTTTTCAGCAGCGCGAGCTGGATCTCGCGACGCAACGACCACTTGGAGTGGCGGCAGACCCGCTCCACGAAGTGCACGGGAACGCTATCGCGGCCCAGCGCTTTGACGATGCTGGCCTCGGTCATGCGCGGGTTGAGCAGCGCGGCTTCGACGATGCGGGTCTCGGGATCGCAGAGCAGCGCCTCGGCCACGCGGTTCGAGCCTTGCTTGGCGAGAGTCAAGCGCTCGCCCATGGACGTGGTCTCCAGGCGCTGGACAATCTGATCTTCGGCAGCGCGCTTGATGTCGGGCGCCACCGCCGGCGTCAATGCGACCTGCATGAGTTCGAAGGCGTACAGCATGCGCACCATGGGAAGCGAGACGTGGCGGGGGGTGCGCGGGTGGCCCACGATCGCGGAGACCACCTTGCGGTGCTTCATCACGCTGGCATTCTTGACCAGTATTTCGACCACCCCGAAGGGGAGGTCGCGGCGAGCCAGCAAAGACAACGTGAGGTCTTCATTCATGCCGGGGTGCGCGGCGGCCTCGCGCAACACGTCGGCAGACTGGCTCTGCAGGAGTTGCTCCAAGCGGGCGATTTCCGCGGGAGCGACCCGCGCCTGGCGTGGGGCGGCACTGTGATCGCGATGGGGGGTATCGCGCATGTCAGCCGAAAATACTCGATGGGCGAGCCTTGCGACGGGCGACCGCGAGCGCACCCTCGACCGGTTCGCGTTCGCTGAGACTGACGCGCACATGCGGCCGGCGGCTGCGGACCACTTCGGTGAAGGCTTCCCGGATGATCGCCGAATTGCGAAAAATGCCGCCGCACATGGCAACCTCGGTGGAGGCCTTCTCGTTCGGCCACAGGCGGCGCAGGACGATGTGGCAGAGCTCGGCGAGCTCTCCGGAGGCACGCAGCAAGATGCCGCGGGCGAGATCGTCGCCCTGATTCGCGTGCTCGGCAACGTGCGGAAACAGTGCGGCGAAGTCAGGCGGCGGAGTCGAGCCGACGAAGCGCACAACGTCGTCGTACGTGGCGAGATGCCAGGTGTTCATGATGGCAGGAAGGAAGCTGGTGGTCTCGCCGGCATCGTGTGCGCGCAGGGCCAAGGAGACGGCGGCGCGCCCGATCCAGTCGCCAGACCCTTCGTCGGAGACAACCGGGCCCCAGCCACCGGCGCGCGCGGTATCGTTGCGCTCGTTACGTCCGTAGGCGATCGAACCGGTCCCCGCGACCACGACCACGCCAGAGTCCGCCGGAAATGCCGCTTCGAGGGCGATAGCCATGTCGCCGACGAACTCGATCTGCCCTCCTACGGTCGCAGCGATGAGACGGCGAGCGGCGTCGGCATTCTTGGGATTCGAAGCTCCGGCCAGGCCGTAGCAGGTACGGTCGAGGATCGCGGGCTTTATCCCGGCGGCGGCACAGGCTTGCTCGATGGCGGCGCGCAGGTTGACGCCGGCCTGCTCCTCGCTCACGCGCGACAGCTTCGCTGTGCCAGCGGACCCCCGCCCGAGGATGGTGTGCTCGTCGCCCACCGCGCAGTCCGTCTTGGTACCCCCGCCGTCAATGCCCAGGAAGTAGCCCACGGGGAGTTTCTATCACAGGTATGCGAGAATCCGGACACTTACAGTTTCCAGTTTCTCATTTCTAGTTTCTGGTTGAGTCTCGAATCGGGAGGAGCGGATCCACCGCCTAGACACCACAGACCTGCTGATCGTGGCCGCGTATCTGGCGGGGATCACGCTGTTTGGGCTGCGCTACCGGAAATCGCAGCGCACCCTGCGCGACTACTTCCTGGCCGACCGCAACGTGCCCTGGTGGGCGATCGCGCTCAGCATCGTCGCCGCGGAAACCTCGACGCTCACCATCATCAGCATCCCCGGACTGGCGTTCGAGACCAACCTGGGCTTCCTGCAAGTGGTCTTTGGGTACCTGGTGGCCCGAGTCATCATCAGCCTGATCTTCATCCCCCAGTATTTTCGCGGCGAAATGTTTACGGCGTACCAGCTCATCGACCGCCGCTTCGGGCAACGGCTGCGTTCGCTGACCGCGGGGCTGTTCCTGGTCACGCGAGCTGCGGCGGAGGGGGTGCGCGTGTTCGCCGTGTCCATCGTGGTGGGGATCGCCCTCGGGACAGGCGATGTGGCCTCCATCGCCATCATCACCGCGTTGACCATGATCTACACGTTCGAAGGCGGGATGGCGGCGGTGATTTGGACGGACGTGGTGCAACTGGCCATCTATGTCGGCGGCACGCTGGTCGGCTTCTACACCATCCTGCACATGGTGGGCGGCTGGACGACGGCGCAGCAGGTCGCGTCGGCGGCGGGCAAGTTCCGGGTGTTCGACTTCACGCCAGACTTCTTCCGCACCTACACATTCTGGTCCGGGCTCATCGGCGGAACATTTCTCACGACCGCCAGCCACGGCACCGATCAACTCATGGTGCAGCGGCTCCTGGCGGCTAAGAACGAGCGCCAGTCGAAGGTGGCGCTGCTGGCCAGCGGGGTGGTCATCCTGTTCCAGTTCACGCTCTTCCTCGTGATCGGGGTGATGCTGTTCGCGTACTACAGCTTCGATGCCCGCGGTACCAGATTCATCGCCAGCCTTGGAGCCGACCGTATCTTTCCCCGATTCATCGTGGAGCAGATGCCGCACGGGATCTCGGGGCTGTTGATCGCGGCGATCCTGGCGGCGGCCATGTCGAACCTGAGCGCGGCGCTCAATTCCCTGTCTTCGACCTCGATCGTGGATTTCTACCTGCGGCGCAATCCGGGCGCCGATGAGCGTGAACGGGTGCGCGTCTCGCGCTTCGCCACCATCGTTTGGGCGATCGTGTTGTTCGCGCTGGCGCTTCTGTCGCGCCGCGGCGGACACGTGGTGGAGGTCGGGCTTTCGATCGCGTCGGTGGCGTACGGCGCTATGCTGGGCGTCTTTTTGCTTGGCCTGCTGACCAAGGCGGCGAACGAGCGCGGCGCGATGCTCGGCATGCTGTGCGGATTCGTTCTCAACGTGTACCTGTGGCTGGGAACCAAGGTGCCCTGGACCTGGTACGTGATGATCGGTTCGGCGGTCACCTTCGCGGTCGGGTATATTGCCAGCCTGATGCTGGGGGAAAGACAAAGGACATGAGCACGCCAGGAGGAGCTGCCAGCGAACGGCAGCTTCCCCGCGAACTTGGCGCCGGGCACGCCGCTGCCATCGTGGTGGGCACGGTCATTGGCAGCGGGATCTTCCTGGTCCCCGCCGAGATGATGCAGGCGGTCGGCTCTCCCGGATTGGTGTACCTGGCGTGGATCGCCGGCGGAGTCCTGTCGTTCTTCGGGGCGCTGACCTATGCCGAGCTGGCCGCCCTGAGGCCGCAGACCGGCGGAGAGTATGCCTACCTGCGCGACGCCTACGGCCCATTGTTCGGCTTCCTGAACAGCTGGACATGGTTCATGATCGCCAAGCCGGCCTCGATCGCCACCGTCACCGCCGGGATCGTGCGCACGCTGGGCGAATTCTCCGTATTCTCCTTCCTACCGTCCCGTGTGTTCGCGCCGCTGCCCGTGACCTACGAGCAGGTGGTGGCGATCTCCTGCGCCCTCTTCATCTCCGGCCTGAATTACATCGGGATCCGGAAAGCGGCGGACTTCCAGCTCGTTTTCACCATCCTGAAAGTGGCCATGATCTGCGCCATCGTGGCCGTCGGGTTCAGCTACGTACGCGGAAGTATCGGCAACTTTTCGACCCGCTTCCAAGGCGCGCAGGGCGGGATCGCGGGATTCATGGCGGCGCTGGTGGCGGCGCTCTGGGCCTACGACGGCTGGAACGACCTGACCATGGTTTCGGGCGAAGTGCGCCGCCCGGAGCGGAATCTTCCCATCGGTCTCATCGGTGGTGTGGCCGTGCTGATCGGGCTATACATGGCGGTGAACGCGGCGGTGCAGTACGTGATGCCGGCGGCGGTGGTAGCGGTTTCGAAGCGTCCCGCGGCGGACGCGGTCGAAGCCGTGCTCGGCGCCTGGGGCGCCGCGGCACTTTCGGTGGGGATCGCGGTCTCGATGCTGGTGACGCTGAACGGAACGGTGATGAGCGGGGCGCGGCCGGCGTTCGCCATGGCTCGCGACGGCTATTTCTTCCGCGCGCTGGCGGAAGTCCATCCGCGCTTCCGGACGCCTTCGACGGCCATCGTGGTGCAGGCCATCATGGCGATATTGCTGCTCCTGCTCGCGGGCACTTTCAAGCAGTTGTTCTCGCTGTCCATCTTCTCCGAGTGGCTGATCTACATGGCGGCGGCGGGAACGGTGTTCGTTTTCCGCAGACGCGGCGACACCAGTCCTTATCGCATGTGGGGCTACCCCGTTGTTCCGGCAGTGTTCATCGCGTCTTCGGGAGTCTTGCTGTACTACACGTTCCTGGACAACTTGCGCAACTCGATCGCCGGATCGCTCATCATCGCGGCCGGCATACCGATCTTCTACTTCTTCGCCCGGCGGAAGCGTTCTGTCGAACACCCCGGCGGGGGGACCTTGGGGGAACCTTCGTGATGGACTCTGGCTGGGGGTTCGTTATCTACATTGCTCTGAAATTCCTCGCCTACGTCATGTGGTGCTACGTGGGAGTCGGGTTACTGCGATACGAGCGGACCTTCCGCGCCGCGCTGGGCTACGGCGCGCTGCGGGTCGTGATCGGCGTGTTCTTCGGGATCGGTGTCTTCGTGGTCGGCGGGATGGCGCACCTGGAGGTCCCCCGGAATCCCACGCTTATGTACCTGGAGGTCTATGCCCCGGTGCGGTGGATCGAGTGGGGGATCATGGCGGCCTTGTTGAGGCGCCAGGACGCTGGGGTTGTGCCCTTCCTCATCGGCAGCGACAACCAGGCGCGGCTGTGGAGGATCGGAGGGATCCTGGTCTCGATCTTCGCGGACCTGCCCGTGCTGCTCTCGACCTCGGGAGCGAAGGAAATGCTGCCGGTCGGCCGATTCCTCTGCTAGCTCAGGCGGCAGCCGAGCGCGTCTGCCGCACGCGCTCGTACACACGCACAAACTCCTTCGCGGAGTTGTTCCAGGAGAAGTCCTTCGCCATGCCGTTGCGCATGAGTTTCTGCCAGCCGGCCTTATCCTTGAACGCGGCCAGCGCCTGGTGGATGGTAAGCAGCAGCGCTTCTCCGCTGTACTCGCTGAACTTGAAGCCAGTGCCCTTGCCCGCCTTGGCGTCCCAGGGCTCGATGGTGTCGTCGAGGCCGCCGGTGGCGCGCACCACCGGCACGGTGCCGTACTTCAGGCTGTAGATCTGGTTCAGACCGCAGGGCTCGTAGCGCGAGGGCATGAGGAACATGTCGGCCCCGGCCTCGATCTTGTGCGCGATGGCATTGTCGTAGGCCACTTTGACCGCGATCTTCTGCGGGAACTGCTTGTTGAGGCGGCGGAACAGGTCCTCGTACTCCTTGTCGCCCGCGCCCAGGGCGACGATGATCAGCTCTTCGCGAGCCAGGCGGTCGGCGATCTGGGAAATCAGGTCAAACCCTTTCTGCGCCGCGAACCGCGACACGATGCCGATGACGGGCAGGTCGACGTTGGCGCCGGTGCAGCCAAATTCCGCCAGCAGGTCCCTCTTGCACTCCGCCTTGCCGCTCAGGTCCTCGGACGAGTACTTGGCTTTGATGAACTTGTCTTTCTCCGGGCTCCACTGGTCGTAGTCCACGCCGTTCAGGATGCCGGTGACGGTGGCAGCACGGCCACGCAACACGCCTTCCAGGCCGAAGCCGTACTCGGCGGTCTGGATCTCCTGGCTGTACTTCTTGCTGACAGTGGTGACGAAGTCCGCGAAGGTAAGAGCCCCTTTAAGGAAATTCACCTTGCCGTAGAATTCCATCTTGTCGATGGTGAACAGGTCCCAGGAAAGCATGAGCAGCGGCAGAGTGTCCGGTGGGAACAGGCCCTGGTAGCCCATATTGTGGATGGTGAGAACGGAGGGCACGCCGCGGAATACCGGGTCCTCCGCGTAGACGGAACGCAGCAGCACGGGAATGAGCGAACTCTGCCAGTCGTGGCAGTGGAAGACGTCGGGCACGCCGAGGATCTTGGTGGCTTCCAGCACCGCGCGCGAATAGAGCGCAAAGCGCTCGGCGTTGTCGGGATAATCGCCGGTCGGAGTGCCGTAGAGGGCGTCGCGCTCGAAGAAAGGCGGATACTCGATAAAGTAGAATTGCACGCCCGAGTGCTTCCCGCCGTCTAACACGGAGCAAAAACGATGGCTGTCGTCGAAGGGTATGGTGACGCTTTTCAGGACGGTTTTGGGATCGGTGAGCTTGGTCTGCTTGTAACGCGGCAGGTAGACTGTGACGTCGTGGCCGAGGGCGGAGAGGGCGGGCGGCAGTGCGCCGACCACGTCCGCCAGGCCCCCGGTCTTGGAGAAAGGAACGCACTCCGAGGCCGCGAAGGCGATACGCATTGGGGAGACCTCCGAACAGGCGAGATCCGCGATGGCTTGCGGGCGGAAGGTCTAGTCTAAATCCCGTAACAGGAAGGGTCAACGCAAGGGAGCTGCATGGGTAGAAGGCCCGCGAGGGAAACGCGGCGTCCCAGATTGGGACAGAACTTTCTCGCCGATCCGAGGGCGGCGGAACGCATTGTGAACGCGTTGGGCGACGTGTCGCAGCGCGTGGTCATCGAGATCGGCCCCGGCCGGGGTGCGCTGACCTCACTGCTGGCGAACCGCGCCGGGTACCTGATCGCCATCGAGCTCGACCGGGTCCTGGGAGCGCAATTGCGCATGAAGCACGCCAATCGGCCGAATCTCGAGATCGTGGAAGGGGACGTGCTCGACATCGACCTTGGCAGACTGATGCGCCGCGAGCGCCGGACCTCAGGCGATATCCACCCGGGCGCCAGCGACAAGGCGGTGGTCGTCGGCAACCTGCCGTACTACATCACTTCCCCCATCCTCCTGCACCTGCTGCGGTTCCACGAGGTGATGACGGAGATTGTGATCATGGTGCAGAAGGAGGTGGCGGACCGCATCGCGGCCAAGCCGGGGTCGCGCGACTACGGGCTGCTTTCGGCGACGACGCAGCTCTACGCCAAGATTGAAAAGCTGTTCACGCTACCTCCGGGCGCGTTCGCGCCGCCACCCAAAGTTCACTCCACGGTGCTGCGCCTCACGGTCCAGCCACAGGTCGAGAGCCTAAAGGTTTCGGGTCGGGAGTTCGAGGATTACTTGAAGCTTTCGTTCGGCCAGAAGCGAAAGACGCTGCGCAACAACCTGCGGGAGCGCTACCAGGACGAAGACATCCGCCGCGCTTTGGCGGCGGCTGGAGTGAAAGCGGATGAGCGCGCCGAGGCCATTTCCCTAGCCAAAGCTGCCTCCATGTTCCGTCACCTGCGTGGAACACAGTAGGCGAAGCGCGGCGGCTCCGCAGGTCGCATGACGTTGCGCTTTGCCGGGGCGCAGGCGCACAATCCCTGAGCAGGAGGTGCCTATGCCTCTTGTACGGCACCCGGCGGTCGCCGGACGCTTCTATCCCGCCCAGCCGGACGTCCTCCTGCATGACATCAAGTCCTACCTGCGGCCTACGGCCGAGAAGGTAACCGCCCTGGGCTGCATCGTGCCCCACGCCGGTTATATGTACTCGGGGCACGTGGCAGGAGCGGTGTACGCGCGCCTCGATCTGCCTTCCCGTTACATCATTCTGTGCCCCAACCATACCGGCATGGGAAAACCGCTCGCGGTGATGAAGCAAGGCGTGTGGGATACGCCTCTCGGCCAGGCGCGGGTGGACGAGGAACTCGCCGCGGAACTGCTGAAGTCCTCGAAACTGGTCAGCGAGGATGCGGATGCCCATCGGGCCGAGCATGCGCTGGAAGTGCAGCTTCCTTTCCTCCAGGCCATGCAGTCGAACTTCACCTTCGTGCCGATCACGGTGGGAGTCGGCTCGTTCGAACCGTTGCAGGGGCTGGGAGAGGCCATGGCGAGCCTCATCGCCAAGTGCAAGGAACGCGTGCTGATCGTCGCCTCCAGCGACATGAACCATTACGAGTCGGACGCGGTCACGCGGGTCAAGGACCACAAGGCGATCGACAAGATCCTGGCTTTGGATCCGCGCGGGCTGTTCGATGTGATCATGCACGAGGACATCAGCATGTGTGGCTACGGGCCGACGGTGGCCATGCTCACGGCGGCCAAGATCCTGGGCGCAAGTTCCGCAGAACTGGTGAAGTACGCGACCTCAGGCGACGTCTCCGGCGACCGCAATATGGTGGTGGGTTACGCCGGGGTGATCGTCCGCTGATCCCCGCAAAAACAAAATGGGGCGACCGCGATGGCCGCCCCTTTCCCATTGATCACGATTATTTCTTTTCACCACCCGTGCTTTTCGACCCGCTACTGCTGCTGCTGGTGGAGCGAGACGCGCTGCCACTGGAGTGGGACGTGCTGCCACCAGAGGACGCCGAGGAACGGGACCCGTCGGAAAAATGCGGCCCGGTCTTCGTCGAAGATGGACTCGAAGAAGACCGCGGATGAGTTGCTGCCGGTGGCGGAGGCGCGGCCGCCGGAGGCGCCGAGCGGGGTACAGGAGCGACGCTGGGCGCAGTGCCGCCAGCACCCTTCTTCATCCCGGCATCGCGATCCACGTCGGCACGTCGGTGCGAATGCACTCCGGGAGCCGCCGAAGGTGCAGGCGTGGTTGTGGCCGGCGCCGTCGCTGCCGGGGCAGCAGGAGAGACCGCCGACGATGGCGGTACCGGACTCACGCGCCCCTTCTTAGCCGCTGACGTGTTGGCCTTGCGCTCTTGATCCAGAGTCCAGCGGGTGAAGCGCTCGCTGCGGACCGTGTCAATCGGGCCCTTGCCGACCACGACAGTCCCCGGCACGACTCCGGGGGTCGTCTTGACCATCGGCGGCTGCGGAGCGACGTATCCCACCGGCGCACGGTAGATCACCGGCACTGCGTACCAGGTGTTCCAGGTGCGTGCCGGGCGCCAAGCCCATCCGTACCCCGGAACGTATATCCAGCTTCCGTAGCGGTAAGGCATCCAGCCCCAGGGATAGGCCGATACCCACATGTAACCGTGGCCCGGGTAGTACATCCAGGCGCCGTCGCCGAAGGGATCCCAGGACGGGCCCACGTTATAGGGACGCCACAGCAATCCGTAGCTGGAATACTGTGCAAAGCTGCCGAAGTAATTCAGGTCGCTATAGCCGTAGTTGTATTGCGAGTTGTAGCCCTCGTGATGCGTCGAGGCGTAGGTCTCGCGATACTGGTCGCGCTCCCGGTTCCAGGCATCGTAGCTTTCCTCATCCACACCCTTCGCCAGCTGGTACTGGGACGGATCCTCGAGATTGAGAGCGAAGGTCTCGTCCTTCTTGACGCGCACCGAGCCGCTCTCAGTACGAGCATCGACGTCGCCTTTGAAGACCGCGAGCCGGACCTCGGAGCCGCTGCGGGAGATACGGAAGCGGGCCGGATGGGTCAGAGCAATCGTCTGGCTGCCGGTTGTGATGGTGAAATCGTCCTTTTTCCTGGTGGCCTCAAGGTAGACGGTCCCATCGATCAGATCGATCCCAGACACGCGCTCGCCGGAACTGCGCAAGCCGAGCTCATGGAACGCCACAGAAGTGTTGGGAATAAGGCGGAGAGTACTGCCGTCCTCGAATTCGACCTCGGCGCTGGCGCTGTCGCGGGTCGCCAGTTGCGCCCCTTGAACGACGGGCAGGTTGAGTACGGCGCGCTCGAATCCGCGGCCCGTGCCGCGATCGATCTGCACGTCGCCGTCTACGTAACTCAAGCGCACGATGCGCGCGAGAGAGTCCGCCCAGGCGGGCAGCCCTGCGCAAACGAGCGCCGAAAGCAGAAGTGCGTAGCCCACTTTTCGGATGGACATATGGAACTCCCACCTCAATCCTATGTCTTTGGATGCCCTAACGCCAGCCAGTGTTGCTCTCCGGCGGCATTGTTCCCACTCCGCAAGGTCAGTGCGCGGAGGAAGAGGCCGTTTCTGCGGAGGCAAGGATCAGCAGGCGTCGAGCGCGCTGCCGGGCCAAGTCCATGACGTTCGGGTCGTCCGCGATTTGGCGTAACAACGGTTCTATAGCGTGGACTTCGGCCAGGTAGTGGTCCTTCGCTGCCTCTTCCATGGCCTTGAGCTCGGCGTTCAGACCCATCCGGTCGAAGCGACGCAGGTACTCCAGCTTGCGCCCGTAATCGAGCGTGTTCTCAATCGCCTGAAACAAGTGTGTCAGGTCCATCAACTGGGCATTCTCCGACCAGTTGTAGGTAGTCTGGAAGCGGCGGTCGGGATCGGCATAACTGAACGTCTTGCGACCAGTGAAGGCGATCCTGTGCTTGGTGAAGTCGAACTGTCCGCGGAAGTAGTCCAGCGCCTTTGCGGCAGCGAAGATGCGCTCGCGGGTGGCATCGGTAACCGTGAAATTCCGCGTGTAGGGCTCGGCGGGGTCGCCCGTCTCGTCGACCGCGGTGTAGGTGGCGCGTCCTGCGGATTCGATGGAGATGGAGTAATGCGGCGGCTTGGCTACTGGCCAATCGAGGGTGAACGTGACCGTCGGGACAGCGGTAGACTTGGCGTCAGGCTCCGGCTTGGGAGCCTGTGCCCATCCCGCCATCGCCAGAAGCAGCACCGGCACCAGCAGGTGTGCCGGGTTCCCCCAGCGTGGCCCTGGCGCCGTCATCTGGTTCCGCCGGCACCCTGGCGCAACAGGGTCGCCGAGGTGTGCAGGTGGCAGATGGCGATGGCCAGCGCGTCCGCGACATCGGAGGGCTGCGGGGGTTCCTTCAGACCAAGCAGGCGCGCGACCATCTGCTGCACCTGCGATTTTTCCGCCTTACCGTAGCCGACCACCGCCGACTTGATGGTCAGAGGGGCGTACTCGGCGACCTCCAACCCGCAACTGGAGGCGGCGAGCATGGCCACGCCGCGCACCTGCCCCAGCTTCAGAGCCGTCTTGGCGTTCAGCGCGTAAAAGACATCCTCGACCGCGGCGACGTCCGGGCGGTGTAACTGGATGATGGTGCGCAGCTCGCTGAACACGTGCGCTAGCCGCATGGCCAGGGTGAGGCGCATCGAGAGCTTGATGGCGCCGGAGGTCACGTGCACGAGCTTGAGGTCACTTCCCTGCTCGACGATCCCGTACCCTGTCACTTCCCCGCCGCAGTCGATCCCCAGAACACGCATTGCATCCATGCTACACCAGCACCGCGCCGCTCCGGAGAGGCCGTGCCGCCTCTTCATCTGTGCCAGAAAGGGACGTCTCACGATTTGACACGTCTCTCGTCCAACCAGTAGTGTCGAATGTTTGTACGCTGACGCGTGGAGGTCACAATGAAGTCCCCGCGACGCGGGCTGGTGCTCGCGTTTCTGCTTTTCTTCCTCGTTCCCGCCTGGGCCCAGGACGTCGCTTCTTTCGAAAAGCGGGTCACAGTCAAGAAACTCCCCAATGGATTGACGGTCGTCATTTGCCAGCGTCCGGAGGCGCCGGTGTTCTCGTTCTACACATTGGTGGACGCCGGCTCGTCGCAGGACCCGTCCGGAGAAACCGGTCTGGCCCACATGTTCGAGCACATGGCTTTCAAGGGTACGGACAGGATCGGCACCAAGAACTGGCCGGCGGAGAAGATCGCGCTGGAGAAAGTCGAGCAGGCGTACGCGGCGTACCGGGCCGAATCGCTGAAGGAGGTCGGCAAGGACCCGAAGAAGCTGGAGGAACTGCAGAAAGCCTGGAAGGATGCCATCGCCGAAGCCGACCAGTACGTGATCCCGGAAGAATTCTCGAACGCGATCGAGAGCCAGGGCGGCGTAGGGATGAACGCCTCCACCAACATGGATCAGACGGACTATTTCTACTCCATGCCGGCGAACCGGACGCAGCTCTGGGCCTACATGGAATCGGAGCGGATGCGCAACCCCGTCATGCGCGAGTTCTATAAGGAGCGCGACGTGGTCATCGAAGAGCGGAGGATGCGGACTGACAGCAGCCCCATCGGCCGCCTCGTGGAACAGTTCCAGTCATCGGCGTACATCGCGCATCCGTATCACCGGCCTACCATCGGGTGGATGTCGGATCTGAACAACTTTTCCGCGACTGACGCGCTCAATTTTTACAACGTTTATTACGTGCCGGCGAACATGACCGTCGCGGTCGTAGGGGACGTCAAGCCGGAGCAGTTGCTCCCGCTGGTGGAAAGATACTTCGGCCAGATCCCCACCCGCCCGGAGCCGCTACCCCTCCGCACGCAGGAACCAGCGCAGAAATCCGAGCGCGAGGTCGTGCTCGAGGACCGAGCCCAGCCGTTCTACCTCGAGGGCTACCACCGTCCAGATTACCGCGATCCCGACGACGTGGTGTACGACGCGATCACTGACCTGATGTCGAACGGCCGCACTTCGCGCCTGTACCGATCGCTGGTCCGGGACAAGAAGATCGCGGCCGATGCGGAAGGGTTCAGCGGCTTCCCCGGAACCAAGTACCCCAGCCTGTTCGCGTTCTACGCGGTGCCCACGCCGGGCCATACGACGGCTGAACTGCGCGAAGCGATCCATGCCGAGATCGAGCGGGTGAAAGCGCAGGACGTCACTGACGAAGAGCTGAAGATGATCAAGACCCGGGCCAAGGCGGACCTGATCCGCAGTCTGGGAGAGAACGAAGGGTTGGCGACCGCACTCGCGATCTACCAGGCGCGGTTCGGCGACTGGCGCGAGCTGTTCCGGCAGGTGGACAAGATCGATAAGGTGACGAAATCAGACATCCGGCGCGTGGCCAACACGATCTTCGTCCCAGAGAACCGTACGGTGGGCATCCTGCAGACACGCAAGCCGGCCGCCGCGACCAAAGGAGGCCGGCAATGACCATCTTCCGCCGTGTAATGATCGCATGTCTGGTGGCGGTCGCTGCGCTGCCCATGACGGCGCAACAGGCGCAGCCCGAGCCGCCCAAGCCCGAATGGCAGCAGATCCCCACCCCGCCGCTACCGCCATTCCATCCTCAAGAACCAAAGCGGATCCAGCTCAAGAACGGCATGGTCATCTTCCTGCAAGAAGACCACGAGCTGCCGCTGATCGACGGCACCATGCGCATCCGCGGCGGCGGGCGCGACACTCCCGCGTCGAAGAGCGGCGTCATGTCCATCTACGGCGAGTCGTGGCGAACCGGTGGGAGCAAGTCCAGGACCGGCGACCAGCTCGACGATTTCCTCGAAGCCCGCGCCGCCAAGGTCGAGACCGGCGGCGGCGTGGACTCGACCAACATCAGCTTTTCCTGTCTCAAGGGCGATTTCGACGATGTGTTCGCCGTGTTCGTTGATCTGCTCCACAACCCCGAGTTCCGTGAGGACAAGATCGATCTTGCCAAAGACCAGGTGAACACCGCTATCTCGCGCCGCAACGATCAGATCGGCAGTATCGCAAGCCGCGAGTCCACGAAGCTGGCCTACGGCACGGAGAACCCATACGCTCGCCAGGCGGAGTACGCCACCGTCGCGTCCGTCACGCGCCAGGACCTGCTCGACTTCCACAAGAAACACGTGCAGCCGAATAACATCATTCTCGGCATCACCGGCGACTTCGACAGCAAAGCACTGGAGGCCACGCTGCGCAAGGCGTTCGACGCCTGGGCGCGCGGTCCGGCATACAAGCAAACGCCGGCGGAGTTCAAGGGCGCGAAACCGGGGGTCTATTTCGTCGCGAAGGAAGATGTGAACCAGAGCGCGATCCGCATGATGTATCCGGTCAACGTGACGCGCCGCAGCCCCGATTACTTCGCCATCGAAGTCATGAACGAGGTGCTCGGGGGAGGGTTTGCGTCGCGCCTGATGACCAACGTCCGCTCGAAGAAGGGGCTCGCTTACGCGGTCGGCGGCGGATTGGGAGTGCCGTTCGATCATCCCGGCATCCTCCGACTGTCGCTCGGAACCAAGAGCCAGACGACCGTCGAGGGCACACAGGCGCTGAAAGAGGAGATGGTGGGCATGCTCCAGCATCCGCCGACCGATGAAGAGCTCAAGCGCGCCAAGGACGACATCCTCAACGCGTTTATCTTCAATTTCGATTCGAAGGCGAAGGTGATGCGGGAGCGGATGGCGTACGAGTTCTACGGTTATCCGGCCGACTTCCTCGAGCAGTATCGCAGCGGGATCGAGAAGGTGACCACGGCCGACGTGGCCCGGATGGCGCAGAAGTACCTGCATCCGGACCAATTGGCTGTGCTGGTGGTCGGTAACGACAAGGATTTCGACAAGCCGCTGGCATCGCTGGGGCCGGTGACGACGATCGATATCACCATTCCTCCGCCGCCGGGCGAAGAGAGCGCACAGCCGGCGGGAGCCGCAGGCAGCGCAGCTCCTGCGAGTTCCAACGCCGAGGGCAAGGCGCTGATCGCAAGAGTGGTCGAAGGAATGGGGGGCGCTGCCAAACTGGACACGGTCAAGGCATTCCGTCAGACCGCTACCATGACCATGCAGTCGCCCCAGGGACCGACTGAAATGGAGTACGAATCGATCGTCGTGCCGCCGGACCACTCGCGCACCACCATGCAGACGCCGATGGGGGAGATCACGATGGTGCTAGGGCCCAACGTAGCCTTCATGCAGTCGGGCGACAGCACCCAGGAGATGCCGCAACAGCAGCGCGAAAACGTAGCTAACAGCAACAAGCGGGACTTCATCAACATAGCGCAGCACCGGGATGACCCGAAGTACAACTTCGTCGCCGGCGGAACGGAGAAGATTGGGAGCGTGGAAGCCCGGATCGTGGAGATCGATGCCGATGGCGCACGGGCCCGGTGGTTCGTCGATCCGCAAACCGGCCACGTGCTGCGAGCCATCTTCGAACGCAATACACCCTCTGGTCCGGTGCAGACGACCGCGGATTATTCCGATTGGCGGACGGTCAACGGCATCACATTGCCCTTCAAACGCACGCTCACCGAGGGCGGTAAAGTGGGCGGTGGGGCGGAGATCAAGGAGTTTGTGGTCAATCCGGCGGTGGATCCGAAGCTTTTCGAGAAGCCACCTGCCTCGGCGCAAAAGTGAGCCTTTCGCTGCCGATCCTTAAGGGGCCGCTCAAGGGCATGCGGTGGCTGGTGGCCACGCGCGTCAACTTCTTTATGGGAACCTACGAGCCGGAGCAGACCGCGGCGTTTCAGCAAGTGGTGCGCCCGGGATCCGTAGTGTACGACGTGGGCGCGCACTACGGTTATTACAGCCTGCTGGCGTCACAGTTGGCCGGGCCAAGTGGCCGGGTGATCGCTTTCGAGCCCTCGCCGCGTAACCTTTCTGTGCTGCGGCGTCACATCCAACTCAATCATGCGGACAACGTTACCGTGCTGGAAACCGCCGTCAGCGATCACGAAGGCGAGGCACGCTTCGATGATCGCGCCGGCTCGGGCGTGGGCCATCTCTCGCCGACGGGTCCTATCACTGTCCGGCTGACGACGCTCGATGCACTTGGCGAGCGCTTCCCTGCCCCTGACGTCGTAACGATCGACGTGGAAGGCGCGGAAGAGGCCGTGCTCGCCGGCGGACGCAGCCTGCTGGAGCACACACGACCGGCCATCTTCCTCTCTACACACGGGGCTGCGCTGCGGGAGAGCTGTACGCGAACGCTCACCGGGCTTGGCTACCACCTGCGCGAACTCGTGCCCGGCGAACTGCTGGCCACGCCGTGACCACTTCCCCGCGTCCTGTGGTGAAATAGCTCCGATGTCCAGATACGCCTACCCGCCGGGGCCTCGACCCAAGCTGCCCGGTGCAAACATGGTTCCGTTCCGCCGCGACATGCTCAAATTTCTCGCCAAGGTGCAGCGAGAGTACGGCGACATCTCCTCCTTCACCGTAGGCAATCAGCGCATCGTGCTGATCGGCGATCCCGAGATGATCAGGGACGTGCTGGTCACGAACAACCGCAAATTCTTCAAGGGACGCGTGCTGCAGCGGGCCAAGCGGTTGCTGGGAGAAGGACTGCTGACCAGCGAGGGCGACCTGCACATGAGGCAACGGCGCCTGGCGCAGCCGGCGTTCCATCGCCAGCGCATCGCGGGTTACGCGGAGAAGATGGTTGCCTACGCGGCCCGCGCCCGCAGCCGCTGGCAGGATGGCGTCACGCTCGACATGCACGAATCCATGATGCGCCTCACACTGGCCATCGTCGCGCGCACGCTCTTCGACGCCGATGTCGAGAGCGACGCCGAAGAGATCGGCGCGGCGCTCAGCGACATCATGGGACTGTTCGGGTTTCTCCTCTTCCCCTTCTCCGAATACCTGGAAAAGTTGCCGTTACCGCCCGTCCGGCGGATGGAGCGCGCGAGAGAGCGGCTTGACCGCATCGTGTACCGCATCATTAACGAACGGCGCGCCCGCGGCGAGGACCGCGGCGACCTGCTCTCCATACTGCTCAGCGCCACCGACTTCGAGGGCGACGGCACTGGCATGACCGACGCCCAATTGCGAGACGAGTGCCTCACCATATTCCTGGCCGGTCACGAGACGACCGCGAACGCGCTGACCTGGACCTGGTACCTGCTGTCGCAGAATCCGGCGGCCGAGAAGCGCTTCCACGAGGAAGTGGATCGCGCGCTAGCTGGCCGGTTGCCGACAGCCGGCGATTATCCGCGCCTGCCCTACACGGAGATGGTGCTGTCGGAATCCATGCGCTTGTACCCTCCGGCATGGAGCGTAGCGCGGCTCAATGTTGAGCCGTACAGCTACGGGCGCTACACATTCCCACCGCAAACCCTGTTCCTCATGGTCGAGTATCTGATGAACCGCGATGTGCGCTGGTTCCCTGAGCCGGACAGGTTTCTTCCCGAACGCTGGACGGCGGAGCAGAAATCGGCGCGGCCAAAGTTCGTTTACTTTCCCTTCGGGGGCGGTCCGCGCCAGTGCATCGGCGAGGGCTTTGCCTGGATGGAAGGTGTGCTGCTGCTGGCCACGATCGGGCAGCAGTGGCGCATGCGGCTCGACCCCGGCCAGCGCATCGCCATCCAGCCGCAGATCACGCTGCGCCCGAAGTATGGCATGCGCATGAAGCTGGAGGCCCGCACTGCGGCGGCGGCTGTAGCGCCTGCCCCAGCCACGCAGACCGCCGGCTCTTGATATCGGAGCCGCCCAGGAAGTGCGTTATTTCGCCGCCCGCTGGCGATTGACGACCGGTGTCTCCATCATTTGCGCGTACAGGGTGTGGAAGTGGTGCAGGCATTTCTCCTGCTTCGCCGAGTACCGCCCGCGGTGGTAGCTGCGCGAGCGCAGGTTCTTCTGCACGACCTCGCAAATGTGCCCGTCTTCCATCTGCACTGAGTCGCTGAACTCCACCGTCTGCTGCGGCAGGCCGGTCACGAACGTCTCCTCCGGAAAACACCACTCGAACTTCGCCACGCACTTCTCCGGTCCAAGCGGGAGGACGATGTTGAGCGAGACGTTATCGGGGTAGCAGTTGAGCATCCAGTTGGGAAAGACCCAGAAGTATTCGGCCACATCGCTGCCCGATTGCTGCTGGTATCGCCGCGGGCCGTCGGCGGCATTTTCCGCCCCGCGGATGGGGCTCAGTTGCCGCGAGTAACCGGCGCAGGTCTCGGTGAGGTAATTGCCGTAGTCCAGCTCGCGGTTCAGGCCGGGATGCACGCTGGGCAAGTGGTATCCCTCGAGGAAGTTGTCGATGTAGGTCTTCCAGTTGCAGTCCATGAGGTAATCGCGGCGATAGAACAACTGCATGCGATCGAAGCCGAAGCGTGCCGCTTGCTGCGGCAGCTCGCCGAGAGTGTGCGCGAGCGACGGACAGCGGTCGTCAAGATTCACGAACACCAGCCCCGACCACTCCTCGACCCGGATCGGGACTAGGCCGATCTCCTCGTGGCGAAAGTTCTCGGTGCCCTCCATCTCCGGCGCGTTCAGCAGCTTCCCTTCGAGGGAGTAGGTCCAGCCGTGATAGCCGCAGCGGAAGACCTTGCGCGAACCACAGCCCTCCGCAGGCGGTCCGGCGCGATGCCGGCAGACGTTGTAAAAGGCGCGCAGTTCTCCGGCGTTGTCGCGGACGACTAGCAGCGGTTCTCCAACCAGTTCTGTGGTCAGGTAGTCGCCTGGATTCGCGAGCTGGCGGATGTGTCCGACGACCTGCCACGTGCGCGCGAAGATCTTGTCTTTCTCCTCGGCAAGCACGGTGGGATCGGTGTAGAGGTTCGAGGGAAGGGTCCAGGCGCGGGCCTGGTTCGGATCGACATTCATGGCCAGACGATTTTATCGCGCGGCATGCACGCGCCGCTCGGATCACCGCCCGGCCGGAACAGGTTCTCCTTTGCGTGATTCGACACGCTTCAGGCCAAGCAGTGCGGCGCCGATGGCGCAGACCTCATCGCTGCCCTCGGGCACGTGCACGGGCACGCCCAGGCGCGATTCCAGCGCCTTCACCATCCCGCGCTGCCGGGCCACGCCGCCGATGAAGGTAAGCTCGTTGCCCATGCCCACACGCCTCAGCAGCAGGGAGGCGCGGTCGGCGAGTGAATCGTAGATGCCGCGCACGATGTCTTCCACGCTCACCCCCGCGCTGACGTGGTTGATGATCTCGCTCTCCGCCAGCACCGCGCAGACGCTCGAGATGGGCTGCGGGTTCTCCGCTTTTACCGCCAGCTCGCCAACGTCCTCCAGGCGGATCTCCAGGTATTTGGCGGCGCGCACGATGAAACTGCCCGAGCCCGCCGCGCACTTGTCGTTGCTCTTGAACTGCGCGACACGGCCGGCCTCGGTCAGGCGGATGGCCCGTGTGGACTGGCTGCCGATGTCCAGTACGGTCGTGGTCCGCGGGACCAGGAAGCGAGCGCCCCGGGCGGCGCTGGTGATGTCGGTGATCTGGATGTCGCGGAAGGAGGCGGCATAGCGGCCGAAGCCGGTGGTCGCGATGTAGGCCTCGGTCAGCTTGATCCCGGCCTGCTGCGACGCCAGCTCCAGGGCCTCATGGGCGGCGCGCTCGAGCTGCACCCCGGTCTTTACCGTTCCCCGCCCGATCACTCTCGGCCTCGCGTCACCATCCGCCTGGATAACGACTGCCTTGGTGATCCCCGACCCGATATCAATGCCCGCTACCAGTCGCATGCGCGCTCCTCCAAATGCCGGTCTCGAAGCTCTGGTCCATCTTCTCCAGCGCGAACAGCGCGGCCCCGATGGCGCCCACGAAATGCGCGTCCGGGCTGACTTGAAGCGTTACATTCAGGACTTCCTCTAACGCCTTGACCATGCCTATGTTCTTCGCTACGCCTCCGGTCAAGGTGATGTCCGGCTCGATGGGCACGCGGCGGGCCAGCGACACCGTCCGCCGGGCGATGGCCAGGTTCACGCCGCGCAGAATGTCTTCCGCCTTTTTCTCCTGCGCCAGGTACGACAGGATGTCGGACTCCACGAACACCGTGCACACCGTCGTGATCTTCACCGGCTTGGTGCCCTTCAGCGACATCGGCCCGACCTCGTCCAGCGAAAGCCCCATGACCTCCGCCGCGTTGGCCAGGAAGCGCCCGGTCCCCGCGGCGCACTTATCGTTCATGACAAAGTCGAGCACCTCGCCGTCCTTGCCCACGCTGATGGCTTTTGAGTCCTGTCCGCCCATGTCGATCACCGTGCGCGTACCGGGAAACAGGAAGTGGGCCCCGCGAGCGTGGCAGCTGATCTCCGTCATCTGCGCATTGCCGAAGGTGATCTTGTACCGTCCGTAGCCGGTGCCTACCACGAAACCGACATCCTGTGGCGATAGGCCGGCGTCGCGCCATGCCTGTTGGAAGCCGTGCTCTGCCGCCTTCTGCACGTTGGCGCCGGTATCCACCAGCGCGCGAGCCACCACCTCGGGGCCGCGGTCGCCGTTATCGCGCATGATCACCGACTTGGTTTGCGTGGAACCCACGTCCACTCCGGCTGCGAATCTCATCTGGCCTCTTGGTGCATGCGCGTCAGGTGCTGATGTTCCAGCGACTCGAAGAACGCATCAATGCGGTTCCTGGTCTGCGCCTCGGCGAAATAGCGCGGATCTTCCAGGTCCGATTCCAGGTACAGGGTGGGGATGCCCAGCGTCTTGGTGAAGTAGTCGCGCATGTCGCCCTGCCCCGCGGAGAACAGCCGGCAGCTCTTCACGAAGTGGATGATCAGCCCGTGCGCGTTCCACTCTTCGACGTAGCGCCGGATCTGCTCGTAGCGTTGCAGGTAGTTCCGGTTGGTGACGTTCTGCGCCAGCATGTGCAGCGCGACCGCCTCGAAGGGGTGCTCGGGATCGTGGCGAGCGCCGAACTCCCACAACCCGCCGACGGTCGAATAGGTCGAGGCCACCGCGCAAGCCTTCCACTTGGCGAACATGTCGCGGAAGGTGCGGAAATACGGGTACGGCGGCGGGCCCTCGATCACGACGCGGAATTTCTCCGCGTCGTAGATGCCCTGCCCCCCGGCGACCTTCTCTTCCATCTCCTTCAGCGCGATCTCGAAGAATTCCACGCCCTCAGGCGTGGCGCGGTACACGTAGAGCGGGCCCATGAGCGTGATGGCGTCGAAATAGGCGTCGAAAGGTGAGGGCGTCAGGCGGGCCAGGTGCTTGATCTTCGACCACAGATCCTCGACCCGGCTGGAGCAGCGCACGGCCTGCTGGAAACGGTCGTAATCGAATTTTCGGCCGGTGATCTCCTCCAGTCGCTGCACCACTTCCTTCAGTTGCCGGATAACGTAGTCGATATCGGCCCGCGACGGCTCGTCGGTCCGCAGGAAAGGCACGTCGAGCATGTACAACGGTGCGCCCTGCAGCTCCGCGACGTGCTCGAACCACTTGATGTAGGTGTTGCAGCCGACGAAGTTGCACAGCACCAGCGAAGGCGTCGGCAGCTTGCCATCGGCGGGGGTCAGGCCCTTCAGGTAGGCGCCGATGTCGGCCTTCACGTAGGCGCAGTTGTCGGCGGCGTAGCCCAGCTCCTCCGCTACCAGGATCGGCTCGAGCGACTGGTGCCGGATGGCGAGTTGCAGCGCGTTGATCTCCGGATAGAGGGGCACGGCGCCGAATCCCTCCAGCAGCTCGACGCAATTGCCGGAGATCATCATTGCGGCCGTGGGCGGGCTGCCGGTCCGCGCAGCCTCGTCCAGGCGCTCGTACCACTTCAGCATCAGCTCTTTCTGTCTCTGGTGGATCTGCCCGCGGTACTCGCTTCGCGCCTGCGTCATACTTTCCTCTCAATCGAACAGCAACGACTCCACAAAGGTCTCGACCTCGTTCTGGAGGCGCTCGAAGGTGAACATTTTTTCCTCGAACTCGACCAGAAGATGAGGGATGCCGGCGGCTTCCAGTTCGCGCTTGTACAGCACGTAGTCGAAGTAGGCCGGCTCGCAGAACTTCGCCACCAGCAGGATCACCGCTTGCGCGCGGTTGCGCCTCGCCTTGGCGATCAGCTCCTTGTGCCGGGGCTTGCGCGCATCGTGGCGGACGGAGGAATACACCGACAGGTCAAGGTAGCTCTTGGCGAGCTCCAGGAGCGGGTCTCCGCTCTTCGGAATGTCTCCCGTGAACCAGCGTGGGCCGAGGATGAAGTCGTCCTCTACCACGTAGCATCCCGCCTGTTCGATCAGCTTGATCAGTTGCAGCGGCGGCTGCTCGCAGAACGAGCCTTCCACCAAAACGCGAACGCTGTCCCGCGGCTTTGCGCCGTTCTGGACCGCTTCCGCCAGCGCTTGCGCCAGGCAGCCGTTGTGCTCCTCGACGGGCAGGAAGTTGCCGGCCCGCACCACGGCGTACAGGTCCGATGTGCGTAGCCGGTGAGGGTTCTCGGAGCGGAAGCGGTAGAGCTGCCGCGTCAGCGTGCGATTCTCGTTGTAGAGGGCGATCGCCTGTGACAACGCCGCGTCGTCCGCGCGTCTTCCGCCCACGGCCTCCAGGCCCTCCCGCAAGCGTGCGTATTCCGCACACAGGAATTCCGCGCTGGCGGGGGACGAGGGGTTATGCGGCAGGTGCAGGAATTCCACAAATTTCTGCGGGAAGTTGCGTTTCATCACGAAGGCCAGGTTGCGCGCCGAATCGCAGATGGAGGAGAAGAGCAGGCCGTCGAACAGGTCGAGGTGGCCGGTCAGGCCCATCTCCAGCGTGGTCTTGACGATGGAGCAGATGAACGAGCCGAAGCGCGCGTCGGCGTGCTGGATGTCGAGTTGGTCGCCCGCGCCGTTGAGCCCCACCGGCAGCATGCCGCAGGCGTGGATCAGCTCCAGGGGCGCATACACGGGAAAGTAGCCGATCACCGGGCGCCGGTTCTCGTCCTTCCAACGCCGGACGGAGGGGAAGCTCAGGTCCTGGATCAGCTCCGCGTATCTATCGAACGTTCGTTCTATCCCCAGCGACGGCACGGTCGCGCTCAAGGTACCCTTCCCTTCTATTCCGGTCAGACCATGGTCAGGCCGCCGTTGACGCTGGTGACCTGTCCGGTGATGTAGCGCGCCGCGTCCGAGGCGAGGAACGCCACCAGGGGCGCGATCTCGCAGGGCTCGGCGAAGCGTTTAAGCGGAATGGCATTGACGATGGAGCCCAGGATCTTCGAGGCGAACTCGTCCTCGCGCATCTCGGTCAGCAAGCCGGTCTCGACCAGCCCGGGGCAAACCACGTTGACGCGGATGTTGTCGCGCGCATGCTCGCGCGCCAGCGTCTTGGAAAAGGCGACGATCGCCGCCTTGGCGCCGGAGTAGATGGCCTCGCCGAGGGAACCGACGCGCGCCGAATCGGAGCTCAGGTTGACGATCGCTCCCTGCTTGCGCGATTGCATGTGCGGCAGCACCACGTAGCAGGTGTGGATCACGCCCTTGTAGTTGATGGCGATGATGCGCTCCCACAGCTCGGGTGTGGTCTTGACGAAGGGCTGGATGCGGTCCCATCCCGCGTTGTTCACCAGGATGTCGATCTTTCCCAACTGCGCGACGGCCTGGTCGCGCATGGCCTGGACCTGCTCCAGTTTGGTGACATCGGTCGCGCAGGCGAGCACGCGCCGCCCGGTGGCGCTTGCGATCTCGCGCGCCGCGGTATCGGCTTCGTCGAAGCGCAGATCGGCGATCATCACCTCGGCGCCGCACTCCGCAAGCACCTGCACGATGGCGCGGCCGATCCCTCGCGCCCCGCCGGTCACCACAGCGCTCTTCCCTGCCAGGTCCACCAGGCTCATGCTTTGCTGACTCCGACAGTCTCTACGGTCACTGCGGCCGCGGGTTTTCCCAGCCCGAACAGCTCGACCGCGTTGTCATGTAGCAGCTTGCGCTTGACGTCGTCTTTCAGCCCCAGCTCGTCGACCTGCCGCAGAGATTCTTTCCAAGACAGGCCGTTGGTGCCCCAGAGGCAGCGGTCGCGTCCCAGGCGGCTGTTGATGAACTGCACGATCTGCGGGGAGAGGTACTTCGGCATCCAGGCATCGACGCCGAACCAGATGTTCTCCCACTTGTAGCAGACGGAGAGCAGCTCATCCACCCACGGCCAGCCGGTGTGCGCGCCGACCATCTTCAGTTCGGGGAAATCGCAGGCGATGCGATCCAGTTGCATGGGGCGCGCGCAGTCGCTGGGCATGGCCTCGAGCACGTGGCCCACCTGCAGGGAGACGGGAACGCCCAGTTCCACGCACTTGGCGTAAAGCGGGTACATCTTGGCGTCGTTGAGGGGAATGTCGAAGCCGTAGATGTGGACGTACACGCCCTTGAAGCCGCAGGTGCGCACCGACATCTCGATCTCGGCCAGGCTCTCTTTGATGCGGAACGGGTTGTAGCCGGCCAGCCCGACGAAGCGGTCGGGATATTTCTGGGTGTACTGGAGGACGTCCTCCAGGCGCGTGTCCATGTACATCCACTTGCGCCAGTAGGACCACATCTTGCACTGCACGATGAAGACCTTCTCGACGCCGGCCGCGTCCATCAGCGCGATCATCTCCTCGATGGAGTTGTAGCGCGGCAGGCCGCCGATGGCCTTCTCCATGCGGCAGACCAGCTCTCCCTGCTTGGCGCGGTCCCACTGCTCCATGAACTCGCGGGTCGCGACGTAGTACATGAAATCGATGGCCGGAACAGGCACCGACACCCCCATAGTTCGAACGTTCGTTCGAAAAATACCCTCCCGCCGGGGAACGCGCTATGACACAAGTCACTGCTGCGAGTGACCGCGGTCACAGGGTGGGAAAAGGGGAAAGCGCCGGAACGGGTACCGGGTGAATCCGGCGGCAGGTATGGATGATGACCCGTTCCGGCTTATGAATCCTTGGGGCCCTCGCCGCCCGGCCTGCTTCGGCCCGCCAGCGTCACTGCTAACTCGCGAACCCGTCCGGCTGGGACAGGGAGACGTGCAGCTCGTGCTCGTCGTAGCGCCGGCCCAGGGCCAGCGCCTTCCGGTTCAGCTCGACATACTTCGGGTTCTTGACCTTGGCCTCGAGCACCGCCTCTGCGGTTGCCGCCTGCAGGCACTCGGTTTCGGCCAGCAGAGCGCCCAGCAGGATAGTGTTCGCCACCTTGGCCGATCCCAGGTGGTCGGCCATGTCGAACGCCGGCACGCAGACCGCGCGTGCGCCCTGCGGCACCTCGAAATCTTCCGGCAGCCGGTCCCGGCTGTAGATGATGAGCCCGCCGGACTCGACCTGCGGCGCGAACTTGCGCAGGGAGATCTCGTTCATCGCGATCAGCACGTCCGGGTGCGAGATCAACGGCGAACCGACCCGCTCGTGGGAGAAGCAGACGTGGCAATGAGCGCTGCCCGAGCGCATCTCCGGGCCGTACGACGGCAGCCAGCTCACTTCCATCTTCTCCGCCATCCCCATCTCCGCCAGCAACTGGCCCAGCAGAAGGACGCCCTGGCCCCCGAAGCCGGCGACCTTGATGGTGATCTCGCGGGCGGGATGCTTGTGGCCGTTCCCTTGTACCGTGAGCGGCTGCCGGTCGATCTCCAGCACCTCGCGGACGGACTTTTGCGGCGGCTCGGCGGACTTCGGCATCTCCGGCACGCGGTCGCGGAAGACGTTCAGCGGAAACACGGGGATCATCTTCTCCGCCACCCAGGCGCGCGCCTGCACCGGATCCAGCTTCCAGATGGTGGGGCACGGCGACAGAATCTCGACCAGCGAGAAGCCGACGCCCTTCACCTGGTTCTCCAGCGCCTTCCGAATGGCTCTGCGCGCTTTCATGATGTTCTTGTTGTCGCTGAGCGCCACGCGCTCGATGTACGCCGGCGCCTCCAGCGTGGCCAGCAGTTCGCAGACGTGCAGCGGGAAGCCCTCGTTGCTCGGGCGGCGCCCCCAGGGGCTGGTGGTGCTCGGCATGCCCACCAGCGTGGTGGGCGCCATCTGACCGCCGGTCATGCCGTAGATGGCGTTGTTGAGGAAGAAGCAGGTGATCTTCTCGCCGCGGTTGGCGGCATGGATGATCTCCGCTGTGCCGATGGCCGCCAGATCGCCATCGCCCTGGTAGGCGACCACGATGCTGTTCGGGTTAGCGCGCTTGGCGGCGGTGGCCACCGCCGGCGTCCGCCCGTGTGCCGCCTGGATATTGCCCACGTCGAAGTAGTAGTAGGCGAAGACGGAGCAGCCGACGGGGCTGATGAACACCGTACGGTCCTGCACGCCCAGGTCGGCGATGGCCTCGGCGATCAGCTTGTGCGCCACCCCGTGACCGCAGCCGGGGCAGTAGTGCGTCTGGTGCTGGAGATCGGCCTTGCGTTCGTAATGGTCGTAAAAGACCGGCGACTTCTGTTGCACCACCTTGTATTCGGACACTCTTCCTCCTCACAGCACCAGCGTGGTGACCTGCGCCAGGATGTGGTCGCGCACCTCTTCGACCCCGGGCACAGACCCGCCCACCCGGCTGTAAAGCTCGACCGGCACGCTTCCGTTCACCGCCAGCCGGACGTCCTCCACCATCTGCCCGGTGCTCATCTCGACCACCTGCACCATCCGGCAGCGGCGCGCGGCGTGCGCCAGCGCCTGCGACGGGTAAGGCCACAAGGTGATTGGCCGGAACAGGCCGGCCTTCACGCCGAGCTTACGCAACTGTTCCACGGTCGAGCGCAGCACGCGCGACACGATGCCATAGCCCACCAGCAGGATCTCGGCGTCCTCGGCCATATAGGTTTCGTCGCAGGCCTCGACCTCCGCCGACTTGTACTTGGCCTCCAGCTTGCGCACATGCGCCTCGAGTTCTTCGGGCGTCAGGTAGATGGAAGTGATCAGGTTCTTGCGTGTCTCCGCCGTTCCCTTCACCGCCCAGGGCTTGTCGGGGATGGGGACGTCGCGCTCCTCGATCTCCAGCGGCTCCATCATTTGGCCGACGAAACCGTCGGTCAGCACGATAGCGGGATTGCGGTAGCGGTCCGCCAGCTCGAAGGCCAGGATCGTCAGATCGCACATCTCCTGCACGGAGGCCGGCGCCACGACGATGTTGTGGTAGTTGCCATGGCCTCCGCCCTTCACCATGGCGAAGTAGTCGCTCTGCTCGGGCGCAATGTTGCCCAGGCCCGGCCCGCCGCGCACCACGTCCACGATCACGCACGGCAACTCGGAGCCTGCGAGATAGGAGATGCCCTCCTGCATCAGGCTTAGGCCGGGGCCGGAGGATGCGGTCATCACGCGCTGCCCGCAGGACGACGCCCCGTAAACCATGTTGATGGCCGCAACCTCGCTCTCCGCCTGCACGAACGTCCCTCCGACTTCGGGGATATAGAGAGCAGCGGCTTCTGCGATCTCGCTGGCGGGCGTGATGGGATAGCCGTAGAACGCCCGGCATCCCGCCTGGATGGCGCCCTTGATGACGGCGACATTGCCCTTAGACAGTTGCCGCATGGGCCACCTCCGGCGCCGGAGCCACCAGGCGCAGCACCGTAATCGCGCCCGGCTCGGGGCAGCAGTAGAAGCAGATGCCGCACCCGGTGCAGCCTTCCCCGGCGTAATGCGCCGGGTGCACGCCGTACTGGTTGAGCCCAGATTCGAGCTCCAGGCAGTGCGGCGGGCACGACTCGACGCATAATCCGCAGCCTTTGCATTCCTGTGTGTCTATCTTGATCGATCCACGCGAAACCGCCGCCATGCTTCACCTCGAATCGGTAGCTGCAAATTCAGTGGGCCGGGCGAGCCACTTGGTGTGCTCGCAGTATTCGTACAGCTCGTTCCGGAAGTTGGGATGGGCGATCTGGATGAGCGCTTCGGCCCGCTGGCGGATGTTGCGTCCGTGCAGGTAGGCCACACCGAATTCAGTGACGATGTAGTGGGCCGCGCCGCGCGAGGTCACCACGCCGGCGCCCGGCGACAGCATGGGGACGATGCGCGAGATGGTGTCGTTCTTGGCGGTCGCCGGCAGGGCGATGATGGGCTTGCCGCCCTTGGAGCGCGTCGCCCCACGGATAAAGTCCACCTGCCCGCCGATACCGCTGTAGAACTGGGTGCCCATGGAGTCGGCGCAGATCTGGCCGGTGATGTCGATCTGCAGTGCCGAATTGATGGCCACCATGCGGTCGTTCTGGGCGATCAGCACCGGGTTGTTGGTGTAGGAGCTGGGATGGAATTCAAAGATCGGGTTCTCGTGCACGTAGTCGAAAAGGTTCTTTGTGCCCAGGGCAAAGCCCAGGATGATCTTGCGCGGGTGCATCGTCTTGCGCCGGCCATTGATCACGCCGGAATCGATCAGCGGGATCGCATTCTCGGCCAGCATCTCGGTGTGCACGCCCAGGTCCTTGCGGTCTCCCAGAAAAGTCAGCACCGCGTCGGGTATGCCCCCGATGCCCAACTGCAAGGTGCAGCCGTCCTCGATCAGGGTGGCCGCGTTGCGCGCGATGCGGGTATGCAGGTCGCTGATCTCGACCTTCTTCAGTTCGCAGAGCGGCCGCGTGTCCTCGACGATCACGTCGATATCGGAGACATGGATGAAGCTGTCGCCGTAGGTGCGCGGCATGTGGCCATTCACCTGGGCCACGACGTAGCGTGCTTTCTTGGCGGCGGTGAGCGAGGTGTCCACGCCGACCCCGAAGGAGCAGAAGCCATGCGCGTCCGGCGGCGATACCTGGACGAGCGCCACGTCGATCGGCATCTCGCCGCTCTCGAACAGGGCTTCGATCTCGCTCAGGAAGATGGGCGTGTAGTCGGCGCGTCCGTCATTGACGGCGTCGCGCACGTTGCCGCCGATGAACATGGCGTTGTGCCGGAAGATGCCGGCCATCTCGGGCGCGATGTAATCCGCCCGGCCCATGGTCATCAGGTGGATGATCTCCACATCTCGAACGAAAGGCGCCCGGTTCATCAGGGCGCCTACTAGCGTCTCCGGCTCCGCGCAGCCGGGTTGGATGTATACCCTCATGTGCGACTCGACGCACTTCAGCGCCTCGTTCGCCGTCGCTAACTTGCTGCGATACGCGTCCATCCAGGACATTGAGATTCCCCTTCCCACCCCCAACACCTTAGTGGGCGCGGGCGGCAACGTCTGCCCGCTCGAAACCGACCGCGGCGAAGTACAGCGCCCGGTCGAAAAATTGATCGACAAGTTGGAACAGCTCGAGTTCCTGAAACAGCTCCACGGGACGGTCGGCCAGTGCCTCGCGGCTCACGTATTCCCAGAGGTGCTCTTTCGTGGCCACGATCATGAACAACAGCTGGCTCAGCCGCACGCCTTGGGCGTAGCGGCGCTCTCCGATGGCCACATAGCGGTGCTCGACATCGGCCTCGGTCTTCTTCAGCAGCCATTCGCCCAGGTGGTGGTAGATCTCAGACACTCGTTGCTTGAGTTCTTCGGGCGGGACCCGCGAAACGTAGTCGCTGGTACGCTCGCTATTCCGCAGTCGTTCCCACAGACCTTTGGCGAGCTGGTCGGAGTGGCCCTCGATCAACCGCACCAGACGCCAGCCCAGCACGCCGAGCAGGGGAGCGGGTTGCATGGGAGTTGCGACCATGACAGCCTCCATCCGAGCGGGGAGCGGACGTTGCCCTCCCCAACCATCACTCTTAATCGCACATTGTCTGCCATCGTGCCCAATATGTAAGTGACTGAGCCCACAGACACTTGTGACGTGCGCATAGTGGGAATTGAGCCCAAAGTGGTGCAGAAGTCAGGGGTGGCGGGTGATATGGCGCAGCAGGTGTACCGCTGTTAACTGATTTGAATCTGACCTACTTACCCCACCGGGGTGGGGATTTTTGCGCCCTTCGCCAAAATATCTGGAGCGACCTTGATGGGCAACTCGTTGATGCAGTAACGAATTGCCCCCGTCATCGAAGCGCGGTGTGGTTGTCGAATTGCGATTCATCCGGGCGGATAGTCGTTATCTAGAGCCGTTGTTGCCACCTCCCCACTGTCGGGGAATCGGGCGGCGCGTTTGAACTCGGGGGAGTTCGCGCCGCCCTTTTTTTCGTCACCGCTAATCATAAGGAAGCGCCGCGTGGGTTCCGGACCGAACACGCGGCGCTTAAGAGGCGGCGAATTCTACGGTGCTGGACGGTGCGCCGTTTCGCGCGCCGTTGCTTCACCGCGGCGGCTGGTTGGCCGCTGGCGCAGCGCCTAACCCCATTTCCCGGGCCCCCAGCACGCGCCGCTTGTGCGCGTGCCGGGGTTAGCGGTGGGTGTGCGAGGCTGCGCCCAGGATCGATTAGTCCGCAGCGGTGGACCTCGTCCTCTTCACTTCGCCGGCCTCGAGAATCTCATTGACCTCGTCGGAATCGATGTCGCTCACCATGGGGATCCCGCTCAAGCGGCTGGCCTCCGGGGTGAGAGCAGCGATGTCGTCGCGGGTGATGTACTCCAGCCCGAATTTGCGGGCCCCGGCCATCAACTGGCGCAGCCCCTGGGCGACGCGCTGGTAGTAGGTGTATACGCCGAGCGCACCTGCCGGGAGCTGGTTGAAGCGGTCGCCCAGCTTCTCCCGCAGCTCGCTGGAGGTGACGAAGATCTCGTCCTTGGTGGTGCCGAAGCGCTCGATGTAGATGGGCAAGTTCTGCGCCTCGATGGCGTTGCCGATGGTCTTGGCGACCATGGCCGCGGCCAACGGGGAGCGTGCCCACCCGATGAGCTTCACGAATGGAGCGCCCATTGCGAATCCCTTGAAGATCTGGTCTTCAAAGGTGAAGCCGCCGGCCAGAGCGATCGCCGGGATGTGCTCGCCCTTCTTCTTCAGGCGCATCAGGTAATCGCGCAGCAGCGAGTGCAGCTCGATGCCGGGAATGCCCCACTCGTTCATCATGCGCCAGGGGCTCATGCCGGTGCCGCCGCCGGCCGCGTCCACCGTCAGCAGGTCGAGATGGGCGACCGAGGCGTACTTGACCGCGCGCGCCAGGTCCACCGGCCGGTAGGCGCCGGTCTTGAGCGTGATGTACTTGGCGCCTGCCTTGCGCAGCTCCTCGACGCGCTTCAGGAAGCCGTCGAGCGTGACCATGCCCACGCGCGAGTGGCGCTCGAATTCGTGGAAGCCGCCCCTCTTGAAGGACTCGATGACGCGCGGGTTTGACGGGTCGGGCAACACGACGTAGCCGCGGCGCTGGAGTTCCTGCGCCTTGGCCAGGTCTTTGATCTTCACTTCGCCGCCGATGTCTTTCGCGCCCTGGCCCCACTTCAGCTCGACCGAGCGTACGCCCAGCTTCTTGAGGGCGTATTCCTGCACGCCAAGCATGGTGTCCTCGACGTTGGCCTGGACGTACACCTCGCCGTAGCCGTCGCTCTGCCAGTCACGGAAACACTTCACGCGCCAGTCCAGGTCGACGCTCGAGGTGACCTTGCCAGCGGCGAACGCGGACTCCATGTCCATGCCCACGACGTTCTCGCCGATGGCGATGCCGGTGCCGCTGATGGCAGCGCCGGCCGCCAGGCCCGGCCAGTTGTTCTTGGCCACGTTGGTCGAGCCCATGGCGGCGATGGTGAACGGCAGCTTCTGGTGGATCCCGCCGTCATGCCCTAACCTTACCTCGAGATTCACGTTGGGGAAGAGGGCCTTGTTGGAGTCCGGCTCGATGCCCCATGCGCCGGCAGCCCGGCCGAGGATGGTGAAGTGCGAGAGATCGACCGGGTAATCCTTCGTGGCGGCGGTGGTGATGATCCCGAAGGGCTGGGGATAGATCATTTCCGCGCCGCGATAGGCCGACTTGCCGATCTCGCACATGCCGATGCAGCCATCGACGCAGGTGGCGCACATGCCGCTGATGGGAACGACCGCGTCTTCCGTGCGGTTCTTCGTCAAGGTGGCCGCGGATGAATTCAGGCGCGTGTAGCTCATTTGGTTTCTCCTGTTAAAGTCAGAATCTTTTCCGGATTGCGTTTCACCTGGACGTCATGGCGCAGGGGGCCAGCCAGCTCGCAGGCGTGGCACGGATCGAGGAAGCACATCGCGTCCTCGTAACTCTGGAAACAGACGGGCGCGAAATTCAGGCAGCCGCTGCACAGCGTGCTCTCGGCCTGCGGCCCGGCGCAGCGCGATTCGCACACCGGGCAGATGTACAGGCAGGCGCCGCACTGGCGGCAGCGGTCGCTGGTCATGTCGAAGGGCCGGTGCACCATGCGGTCCTTGCCGCGCCCCGAGAAGCCGATGGCGCCGGCCATCATCTGCTGCTCGCACATGCGGACGCACAGGCCGCACTGGATGCAGCGCTCGTCTTTGCGCTGGTGGCGGCATTCCCGCACCCCGTACTGCGCGCACAGGTCCTGGATGCGCTTCGACGATGGGCAGGTGGCCACGTACATCTCCAGCAGGAGCCGCCGCGCCCGCTCCACGCGTTCCGAGTGGGTCCAGACCACCAGGCCGTCGTCGGCGGGAAGCGTGCACGCGCTGAGCAGCTTGGAGACCCCGTTGCCGCCGCGGCTAGCCTCGACCAGGCACAGCCGGCACGCGCCGGCGGGAGCCAGGCCGTCGTCGTGACACAGGGTGGGGATGGGCAGACCCAGGAAGCGCGCCGCTTCCAGCACGGTCGTGCCGCGTTCGACCTCGAGCGGAATGCCGTTGAGCGTCAGTTTAGGCACGGGATTGCTCCTGTGGATACCAGCACTGCCTTGGGTTGGCAGACTTCCAGGCAGGCGCCGCAGCGCAGACACTTGCCGTTGTCGATCTTGTGGGTTTTCTTCTTCTCGCCGAGGATGGAGTTGCTGGCGCATACCTTGACGCAAGCGCCGCAACCGTCGCACAGAACCTCGTCGATCTCGTAGTAGATGAGTTCCTTGCACACCTTTGCTTTGCACTTCTTTTCGCGGATGTGTTCCAGGTACTCGTCGCGGAAGTAGCGCAGCGTGGTTAGCACCGGGTTGGCGGCGGTCTGGCCCAGGGCGCAGAGCGAAGCCTGCTGCATCAGCCAGCCCAGGTCTTCGAGCAGAGGCAGGTCTTCTTCCTTGCCCTGGCCGCGGCAGATGCGCTCCAGGATCGCCTTCATGCGCTGCGTCCCTTCGCGGCAGGGGAAACACTGGCCGCAGGACTCGTCCTCGAGGAACTCCATGAAGTAACGGGCGATGTCCACCATGCAGGTGGTCTCGTCCATCACCACCATGCCGCCGGAGCCCATCATCGAGCCCGCCTTGGTGAGCTGCTCGTAGTCGATGGGCAGGTCGATCAGATCCGCCGGGATGCATCCGCCCGAGGGCCCGCCGATCTGGATGGCCTTCAGCTTCTTGCCATTGGGGATGCCGCCGCCGATCTCGTAGATCATCTTGCGCAGCGTGATCCCCATGGGCACTTCGACCAAGCCGGTGTTGTTGATCTTTCCCACCAGGGAGAAGACCATCGTGCCCTTGCTCTTCTCCGTGCCGATGCTGGCGTACCATTCGGCGCCGCGGTTGATGACCACGGGCACGCTGGCCCAGGTCTTCACGTTGTTGATCACCGTCGGCCGGCCCCACAGGCCCTTCTGCGCCGGGTACGGCGGACGCGGATGCGGCTCGCCCACGCGTCCTTCCAGGGAGGCGATCAACGCTGTCTCTTCGCCGCAAACGAATGCGCCCGCCCCCTGCACTACGACGATGTGGAATTTCATCCCCGTGCCCAGGATGTTGTCGCCCAGCAGGCCGTACTGCTCCGCTTGCTGGATGGCGTGGCGCAGGTGCTCGACGGCCAGCGGATACTCCGCGCGCACGTACACGTAGCCTTCTTCGGCTCCCATCGCGAACGCGCCGATGATCATCCCCTCGACTACGCTATGCGGATTGCCTTCCAGGAGACTGCGATCCATGAAAGCGCCGGGGTCGCCCTCGTCGCCGTTGCAGATGAGGTAGCGGGGAGCCGGGTTCTGCCGGCAAACGCCCCACTTCACGCCCGTGGGGAAGCCCGCGCCGCCGCGTCCACGCAGGCCGGAGCGCGTCACCTCGTCCACCACCTGCTGGGCCTGCATTCCGCCTAGCACCTTCGCCAGCGCGGAGTAGCCGCCCACCAGGAGGTAGTCCTCGATGCTCTTGGGGTCGATCCTGCCGTTATTGCCGAAGAGCACGCGCTGCTGCTTGGCGTAGAACGGGACTTCATCCTCGGTGCTGACCCTCTTGCCCGAAGCCGGATCGACGTACAGCAGTTTCTCGACCGGAACCCTTCCATTGCTTACGCTGGCGACCAGGGCGTTGACATCGCGCAGGCTCACTTGGTTGTAGAAGGTGCCCTCCGGCCAGACGATCATCAGCGGGCCACGTTCGCAGAAGCCGTGACAGCCGGTGCTCTTGACGTCGATCTTTCCCTCGAGAGCGCGCTTCGCTAGTTCCTTGCGCAGGCCGTCGAGCACGTCGTGGGCGCCCGCGGCGCTACAGCCGCTGCCCGCGCACACGGTCAGGCAGGGCCGCTTGGGATCGCGCTCGGCGCCGCAACGGCTGCGGTAGGACTCTAATTCATTGAGTGAGTTCAGCCGTGGCATTGTGATCTCCTGTGGTCTGAGCGGAATTCGCACCCGCCTTCTCCGCCTTCGGCGCGTACTTCTTCAACATGCTGCGGACCTTGGCCTGGGAGAGATGAGGATGTGTGTTGGCGTCCACGCGCGCCACCGGCGCCAGCCCGCAGCATCCGATGCAGCGTACCGCCAGCACCGTAAACTCCCGGTCCTGCGTCGTCCCGGCTGCGGGAAGCCGCAACTCGGTGAGGATGCGATCCAGCACGCGCGGCGCCCCGCGCACGTGGCACGCGGTCCCCAGGCACACCTGCAACAGGTGCTTGCCGCGGGGCTTCAGACTGAAGCAACGATAGAAGGTCGCGACCTGGTAGACCTCGGTCAGCGGGATGCGCAACTTGCGCGCCACGCGCCGCAAAATCTGCTCCGGCAGGTAGTAATAGGTGGCTTGGATCTCCTGCAGGATGGCGATCAGGTTGGATCTCCGATCGTCGAACCCTTCCAAGAAACGTTCGACCTGCTGTGGATCGATCTGAGTCGTTGCCATAAGCCTTCCGCTCGGGTGCTCGACCTGGGGCCGCTCCAGCTTTTCGGCCACGGGTTGCATTAAGCATTCGCGCGGCCACTCTGCTTGAGCGTCGCCGCCCGCCGCTATCGCCCAGCGCCCAAAAAACTTATGCCGAAGCTGTTGGCTTCGGCTGGGGCGAAAACTGGGGACAAACCACTCGTCTTAATGTGGCAGGTGGCGCACCCTTTGCCACCTGCCCTAAGGGGAATCTGGAGTGGTTTCTTCATGGCCGCGCTCGGCTTTCTCTTATTCCTTCGGACTTCTCCGCCACAGGATCCGTTTGGGTGGCCAGCTGTGCACTTCCCGCTCGAACGCCCCCGGCGCATCCCCATCCCTGGAGGCGGCCGCTACCGGCGCCGTCTCGGCTTCTTCCTCTTGTCTTGTGATCTCTTCCAGGAGGGCTTGGATCTTGCGGTCCCGCTCCGGATCGCTCAATTGCTCGATGAGTTCTGATCGGTGAATCTGCCCCTTGCCCTGACACGTGGGACAGCAAAGGTAACGTCCGTCCTCGATAGCCATGACTCCTCGTTGAGCCCGGTTCCCGACCCGTTGATAAAGACGGTATGAATTGCGGGCCCGCGCACGCGGACCTCGGAAGGGCGCGCCCGCGACTCCTGCGGGTTTGCCAGCGCTTCCATGGGCTACCTTCCCACTTTGGCAGGGCACGCGGCTGTGACCCGTATCACCTTCCAAGGTGACCCATGAGCCAAGCCAGACGGCTCTCCGGCCGGCGTCTCCGCGGGTGCGCCCCGGTCACTCCGGAGGTACTCCGAACTTGGAGAAATACTTGTTGGCAGTGGTAGGCTCTGGTATCTCTGTTAGTGATGGCGACCATGGCAGACAACATGGAGACGATCGCGCCGCATCCGGGAGAGCGGCGCGCTGCGCGTCGCTTCCGCATGAAGCTGCCCGTAACCGTGCGCTCCTTCGACGGCGTGGCCGTCGCGCTCAACGGCCTGACCCTCGACATCAGTGAGACGGGCGTATTTTTCTATGTCGGCGCGCGGCCGCGGGAGCAAGCTCCCATCGAGTTCATGGTCGAGCTTCCCGCGGAAGTGACCATGACCGACCCCATGCGCGCCACCTGCAAAGGCCGCGTCGTGCGCGTGATCCAGGACGAGCTCTCCGACGGCTATGGTGTGGCTGCCACCATCGAGGGCTTCACGTCTTTCATCCGCCTCTCCGGCGGCCCGCCCATCTTCTCCGCCTAGTATTTGGCAGAGACCTCCCGCGCCTGCGGTGTGGATGCCGCCTCTGTAAGCGCGTCTGGACCAGCGTACAATGCGGCCCGGCGCTCCCATGGCCCCTGATGCTCCAGATCAGCATTGGAAGATCGCACGCAGCTTCGCGCGCTTCGCCATTGACCTTCCCTTCTCCATGTTTCTGAGCGAGAGCGCCTCCATCCCGGTCACTACCGGGCGGACGCACGACATCAGCTTGGGTGGCCTGGGCGGCATGCTGGAAGAGGGGGTCGGCATGGGGCAGAGGCTCTGGCTGGAGTTCCTGCTGCCGAATGCCACGAAGCCGATGCGCCTGCTGAGCAAGGTGCGCCACGGCAATGAGCGGCGCTTCGGATTCCAGTTTCTGGACATCACGCCCGAGCAGCGGGACGCGATCCGCCAGGCCAGCCAGGGCCTGCCGGTCGTCTAGCTCTCGCCCGCCGCGCCATCCTCTGCTACGCTTCCGCCATGACGCCCGGAAGCATGGAACCCGCCTTCAAGTATTCGGAAGAGGACGCGGCCAAGCGCAGCCCCATCGCGCGCCAGTTCATCGAAACGCGGCGCAAACTGAACTTGATGGTCAACGCCGCCGACAACAACCTGGTCAAGCGCTTCTACAACCTCGACCACAACACCTACCTGGAAGGCGCCATCCCGGCGAAGTACAAGGAGCTGATGGGACTGGTGGTCTCAGCCGGACTGCGCTGCGACGACTGCATCAACTATCACGTCATCCAGTCGTTCCGGCTCGGCGCCACGCGCAAGGAGCAGGAGGAAGCGCTGAACGTGGCACTGGTGGTCGGTGGCAGCATCGTGATCCCGCACCTGCGTCGCGCCTACGCGTTGCTCGTCGAGCTGTACGGGGAGAACTGAGCCCACTTATTCGTCAACCGGACGCCACGTCGGCGAATCTACAACCTCGCTGTGCCGCCCTCTATCCGTCCAAACCGCCGCGCTTTACTCGCACTGGCTACGCTCCTGCTCCTGGCAGCAGCGGCCGCCGCGCAGGACAATTACGAGGTCCAGGTATACGGCTCGGATACCGTTCCGTCGGGCGCAACCATGGTGGAATTGCACAGCAACTTCACCGCCGCAGGCCGGAAGAACATCACCGACGGCCTGCTGCCTACCGACCACGCCTTGCATGAGACCCTCGAGATCACACACGGCTTCACCCCGTGGTTCGAGACGGGTTTCTACGTATTCACCGCGGCGCGCTCGGGTTACGGATGGCAGTGGGTCGGCGACCACATCCGCCCGCGCGTGGCCGTGCCCGTAAGTTGGAAATGGCCGGTCGGCGTGAGCCTCTCCACCGAGATCGGCTACCAGCGCCGCGACTTCTCGCCCGACACCTGGACCGTGGAGCTGCGACCGATCGTGGACAAGAAACTGGGGCGTTGGTACCTGTCGTTCAATCCCACGGTCGACAAATCTCTGCACGGCGAAAATGCGGGGCTGGGATGGGAGTTCTCGCCGAATGCCAAGGTGAGTTTCGACGTCGTCCCGAAGGTCAGCGTAGGCCTGGAATACTACGGCGCGTTAGGCCCGATCGGGAATCTCGACCCGGTCGCGCAGCAGGAACAGCAGATCGTCCCGGCGATCGACCTAAACCTGTCGCCGAAGTGGGAGGTCAATATTGGAGTAGGAATCGGCGTGACCCGCAGCACCGACCATCTGCTGGTGAAGTTCATTTTGGGCCGACGCTTCGAGAATTTTCCGCCATTCTGGACATCGCGGAAGCCGAGAGGCACAGCTCCTGGCGCTAATGACCCGCCGGTTTCGCAGGAGCGGTGATCATGCTCTTGGAGGCGTCCGAAGCCTTGTCCGCGTTGGCCAGCAAAACGCTGACCTGCCACATTTCATTGTCCGAGAGCGAGCCTGTGAATGAGGGCATTCCGGTAAGCCGGATCCCGTTCGCGACTTTCCAGTAGGTCTCGCCCGGCGGATCGTCGGTAACGCCCTTTCCGCGGAACAGCTGCGGCGGCCTCGGATACATCCCCTTGGCGTACACGGGCGCGTCCTTCTGTCCGGGCACGCCATGACACTGGGCGCAGTTGTCGTTGTAAACCATGGCGCCGGACATGTAAGTGGTCTCGTTTGCCGGCACGGGGGTGTCTTTCGGCATTTCCTTTTCGATCCGGGCCTCCTGCGCCATCTTGGCGATGCGCTTCTCAAAGGGCATCGCCGGAGCACTGGTGGCCACCGGCGCCATGCCGGTAGCGAGATATGCGAACCCGCCGACGAACACCAGCAGGACGCCCACGATCACTCCAAGAACGAACCGTTTCACGTGTCCCTCGCCTTAATTGAGTCGCTTTACTTCGATGGGGGAGTAGTCCCTTGGGTTCCGACCACCAGTAGTTCGAAGCTGCCGGGCACGATGGTCCGGCGATCCTTCTCCGGATTCTGCAATTTCGCCGTGATCAGGTAGATCTGGTGCGTATTGGGATCGAGCGCCATGGTGCGCGCGCCTAGTTCCGTAGCCACGTTCGTCACCACCGTGTACTTGTCCGGCGAATCTTCGTGCACGACGGTAAGGGTGCCGTCCCAGTTCGACGCGAACGCCAGTTGGGTCGCTGGATCGAACGCGTTCGCATCCACGCCCTGTCCGATTGGGACGGTCGTCACCACCTTGCCGGTGTCGGTGTTCATCACGGCCATGTGTTTGTTGCGGCAGCCGGCGAACAGGCGCTTGTGCGCTTCGTCAAGGGCGATCCCGGTCGGTTCCTCGCAGGGCGCAAGCGGCCAGCGGGCAATGACGGTGAGTTTCCTGGAATCCAGGACCGCGACCTCGCTCTTGTCCTCGATGTTGATGTACACGCGCCCCTTGCCGTCGGCCACCGCAAACTCCGGGCGGCCCTCCAGGGGAACGGTGCCCGCCACTTTGCCGTCAGCCACGTCGATGGCGGTCGCGCTTTTTCCGCGCCCGTTAAAGGTGAACACGCGACGTGAAGCGGGATCATAGATAATGGCGTCCGGGCCCTCTCCGGTCGTGACCTTGCCCTTCGCTTCCAGGGTCTTCAGGTCAAAGATGGTGGCGCTATTGTCGCGGCCGTTGCTGGTGAAGCCTCGGCCAAGCTCGGAGACGATGGCGACGCCGTGGACGCCCGGCGTGTCCGGAATCTCCCCGACACTTTTGCCGGAATCGGCATCCACCACCATGACGCGCGTGGCGCGTGCGATGTACAGGCGCCGGGCAGCGGGATCGATCGTGACGTAGTCCCAGCCCCCGTCGCCGCCCAGGGTATATCTCTGGATCAGGCGATACTGCGGCGGATCCGCCGCCAGACACGACACTGCGATCAGAACCAAGGCCGCAGTTCGCGATAGCTTGTGGGTCATAATTCTCTCTTTCGTTGTTTATTTGCGTTGCGGCTCGGTTTGCTGCGATGCGGGCTGCGATTGCGCCGGAGCTGCAGCCGAGGTCCCGATCGGCATGGGCCGCCCGAAGACGATCTCCAGTTCGGTATAGCGCGGCAGCTCTACGTCGCGTCCGTGGCCACCGAGGAACATCGCCAGACCCATGGGGATGCTGACGTATGGGGCGACTGCGTGCGTCGCCAGCTCCACGACTTCATCGATCACCTGCTGGGAAACGAGGCCCACGCCAAAGTCTTTCATGGTCTGCTTGGCGCCCCGGCCCTTTCCGTGCAAGCCGCCCTCTTCGTCCATCCTGCCTGCTGCCTTGGGGTCGAGCTCGGTGCTCACCAGCGAAGCGGCGATCTTCTCCGAAGCGCCGTTCTGGAGCAGGAGCTTGTCAAAGACAAGGAACACAGAGCCGGCCCGATTCAGCCGGCGGGGCGGCACGATTTTTCCGACGTGCCCTTCCAGCGTGCTGCCTTCTGCCAAGAGGAGCTGTCCATTTTGCACGATTGGCTCCAACACTCGGGCGTGGAAAATGTCCCCCTGTTTGTTCTCCGAGGCGCTCAGAGGCTCGAGGAGCAACAGGCGCGCGTGCGTTCCAGAAGGGATGGTCGAAACGTCGGCTGGCGCAGCCACCGGTTCTGCCGCGTCGGGCGGTAAGGTGAAGGAGAGCGGCTGCTCGGTCTCAAGGCTCACCACGGGATGGCGATACTGCTGGACCTGCTTCTTGCCGTGTTTGATCGACTCCACCTTGCCCACGCCGGGCGCCATCTTGGCGTAGTCGCCTGCCGTCGTCCCGCCTATCTGGATCTGGTCACCCTTGGTATGCAGCTCGACCACATCCCCGGCCTCGATGAATTTCACTTCTATCGGAGTGGCGGTCCCGTTGGGCGGCGTGAGAAATGCCGATTGGAAGGTAACGTCATAATCGAACTTGCGGTTCAACCCCAGGCTGCGGATGGTTTGCAGATGCTCGACGAAGCCTTTCTTCTGCACCTTGTGCTTATCCACTTCCGCGACTACGGCGCGGATGTGGCTGCCCGCGGGGATCACCTGCCGGTCGTACACGTACACGGGCCGGCTCAGCTCGCCCTCGATGTCGCTGCCGGCCTGCAGATGCGAAGGCTTCAGCGGGGCCACCATGCTGACGCGGAGGATCGTGCCCGCAGGCACGACGTAGCTTTTCTCGCCGAGTGTTTGGGGGACCGCGGCCTGCTGGGTCTGCGCGAGGCTCGGTCCTCCGGCCAGCAATAGCGCCGGAAACGCGAGAACGACGGGACGAAACAACTTTGCTGCACGCATACTGCCTCGACTGATCACAGATTTTATCTACGGATTCACTGCCTCCATCGTCAAATGGCCTTGGGCGCAGCGCTGGTCTGCGCACCATTCCCCATGCCGGATCGGGAGCCCACATTCGATGGATGACTATGGTAGCGCACCGAGGTCAGGTCCGGCGTCTCCGCCATGACGGATCGAGAAGCCCTTCCCATTTTGACCTGCGCCCGGGTCGCCCCGCGATTTAGGATAAGATGCGGATCTTGTCCGTCGTGCCCGTATGATTTTTCACACCATAATCCGGGAAGCATTCTTAGCCCTGAGGCGGAACTGGATCCGGAGTGTGCTGACCATCCTGGGCATCTCGGTGGGGGTGGGGGCCTTCGTCTGCGTGGTGGCGATCGGCAACGCCGGAACCAGCCGCATCGAAGACCAGCTCCGCCAACTGGGGGACAATTTTATCTGGGTGGAGGCCGGCAGCCGGTCGCGAGGCGGCGTCCGCGTCGGCTCGCGTGGCATCAAGACCCTGATTCTGAACGATGCCAAGGCCATCCTCGAACAGGTGCCCTCCATCAAGCTGGTCTCCCCCAACGTGGACGGCCGTGTACAGGTCATCTACGCCGGACTCAATTGGGGAACCATGTATCGCGGGGTAACACCGGAATTCACCGAGATCCGCCAATGGACGGTGCGCCGTGGCGCCTTTTTCACCTCCGCGGACGTGGATTCGGCGGCGCCTGTTTGCGTTCTGGGACAGACCGTGGTCGACAACCTCTTCCCCAACGAAGATCCGATCGACAAGACCGTCCGGCTCACCAACCTGCCCTGCAAAGTCATCGGAGTGCTCCAAGCCAAGGGAATGTCGGCCACCGGCCAGGACCAGGACGACTTCGTGGTCATGCCCTTCACCACGGTCCAGAAGAGGATCACGGGCACGTTCTGGCTGGACGACATCTTTTGCTCCGCCGTGTCGCGCCAGGCCATGCCGGAAGCCACGAAACAGATCGTGGGCCTGCTCCGGGAACGGCACCACCTCCCGCCCGGCGCTGACGATGACTTCAATATCCGCAGCCCCGAGGACGTCATCCAGGCACAGCTCGCGACCAGCCGCGTCCTCACTCTTCTGATGGGAAGTATCGCCTCCCTCTCGCTGCTCGTAGGTGGCATCGGGATCATGAACATCATGCTGGTCTCGGTGACGCAGCGAACGCGGGAGATCGGTGTCCGCCTGGCCCTGGGGGCCACCGAATGGGACGTCCAGCTGCAATTCCTTAGCGAAGCCCTCGTGCTCAGCGCGCTGGGCGCGTTCTTCGGTCTTCTGGCCGGACTGGGATCTTCCCTGCTGGTGCAAAGCCTGTTCCAGTTCCCCACCAAGCTGACACCGCAGATCCTCGCCATCGGCAGCCTGTTCTCCGCTGCCATCGGCCTCCTTTTCGGCTACTACCCGGCCAGGAAGGCTTCCCGGCTGGATCCCGTCGAAGCGCTGCGCTACGAATAAGAGCGCGCGCCGTTCCCGACCTGAAATCGGCCGCTGGACGCGAAATTCTTTACATTGGGACGATTAACGGTTACTGTTCTGCACCAAAATTGTTGCAGCGACCTTGGATGGGTCGCGGTCCCATGTTGGCGCAGACCGTGGGGGCTGCATGCAAGCGCATCAACTGCAAATCGTCGACAGTTGCCGCACCTGCAGGTTGCGGGCGTCCTCTTTCTTCTGCGACCTGTCACCCACCGCCATCGCGGCATTCGAAGCCATCAAGATCACTATCCCCTACTACGCGGGCGCGCTGCTGTTCAACGAGGGTGACCAGGCCCGGGGCGTCTATGTACTCTGCCAGGGCCGCGTCAAGCTGACGATCGGCTCAGAAGGCAGGACGCTCGTGGTGGCCATCTGCAACCCGGGACAGGTCCTGGGGCTTCCTTCCTGCATCTCGAACCTTCCCAACCAGTTCACCGCCGAGGTCATGGAGCCCTGCCAGGTAAACTTCGCGCGGCGCGAGGACTTCCTCCGCTTCTTGGAGAGTCATCCCGATGCCAGCCTCCGCGTGGCTCAGCGGGTCAGCGAAAACCTGCACGACGTCATGGACCTCATCCACACGGTGGGGCTGGCGCACTCCGCCACCGAGCGCATGGCCCGTTTTTTCCTTCTGCTCTCCAGCGGAGCCGACACCATGGAGACGGAGACTCGGCTCAACCTGGCGTTCACCCAGCGGGAGCTGGCACAGACCATAGGCGCGACGCGTGAGACCGCCTGCCGCGTGCTGGGCATCTTCAAGAAGATGAATGTGGTGAGCCTGCAGGGCTCTACCCTGGTCATCCAGGACCGGGCCGCCCTGCGGGAACTGGCGCGGGTTGACCCCGCGTACGGACAGTAGGCCCGCGCGGTTTTGAGCCGCTCCCCTCGCTGCTGTATGCTCTCCCGTTTGCGGGGGTCCGCCTTGAAGCTGCTGTGCCGTTGTGTCATTCGCCCACTCGTCCTCGTCGCCGCAAGTCTCTTCCTCCTCCAAGCAGCCGTAACAGCCCAGAAACTTACCACCGGCGTGCAACAAGGCATGCGCTGGCGCGGGATCGGGCCATTCCGCGGCGGCCGCACGCGCGCGGTCGCCGGGGATCCCAGCCGGCCGGGCATCTTCTACATCGGCGTATGCAATGGAGGCGTGTGGAAGACGAATGACTACGGGGTCACCTGGGCTCCAATCTTCGACGACCAACCGACGGGCTCGATCGGAGCCATCGCGGTCTCCCTCAGCGACCCGAACATCGTTTATGTAGGCAGCGGCGAGGGGCTGCATCGACCCGATCTGTCGACCGGCGACGGCATCTACAAGTCCACCGATTCCGGCAAAAGCTGGACGCACCTCGGCCTGCGCGACGGCCAGCAGATTCCCAGCATTGCGGTCGATCCCCGCGATCCCAACCGGCTCTTCGTCGCGGTGCTCGGGCATCCTTACGGGCCCAACGAGGAGCGTGGCATCTACCGTTCCACCGACGGTGGTCAAAGCTTTCAAAAGGTGCTGTACAAGGACGAGAACACCGGCGGCTCCGACGTCGAACTGGACCCTTCGAATCTGGACACGATCTACGCCGCCCTGTGGGAGGCGCGCGAGGGCCCGTGGGAAAACGGACAGTGGAGCGGCACGAGCGGCGGGATTTTCAAGTCTACCGACGGCGGCAACACCTGGCGGCAGCTCACCAAGGGCCTCCCCGAGGGCGTCACGCAGAGCAACCTGGCGATCGCGCCCAGCCAGCCGCAGCGTATCTACGCCGCGGTGGCGACCAATCATGACGCCGGGATCTCGGTCGGCGTCTATCGCTCTGACGATGCCGGCGAGAGCTGGACCCTCGCCACCACCGACACGCGTCCGGGAACGCGCATCGGCGGCGGCGACCTGCCGGTACCCAAGGTCGATCCCAAGAACCCGGACATCGTTTACAGCGCCAGCATCGTGACCTGGAAGTCTACCGACGGCGGCAAGACCTGGACCGCTCTCCGCGGCGCCCCCGGCGGCGATGACTACCAGAACATCTGGATCGATCCTCACAACTCGAACGTGATCATCGTCCCCGGCGACCAGGGCGCGATCGTGACCGTGAACGGTGGCGAGTCCTGGAGCTCGTGGTACAACCAGCCCACGGCCCAGCTCTACCACGTCAGCACCGATAATGCGTTTCCCTATCGTGTGTGCAGCGGTCAGCAGGAAAGCGGCTCGGTCTGCATCTCCAGCCGGGGCAACGACGGCGAGATCACCATCCGCGAATGGCACCCCGTGGCCGCCGAAGAGTACGGCTACGTGGTCGCCGACCCGTTGGACCCGGACATCGTCTACGGCGGAAAGCTCAGCCGCTACGACCGGCGCACCGGCCAGGCCCAGGACGTCCTTCCCAAACTTTTCCGCTCGCCCGACTATCGCATGCTGCGCACGCAGCCGGTTCTCTTCTCGCCGGTGGATCCGCACACGCTCTACTTCGCGGCAAACACTCTGTGGAAAACACGGGACGGCGGCCACTCCTGGCAACAGATCAGCCCCGACCTCACGCGCAAGGCCTTTGCCGTGCCCGCCAGCGTCGGAAAGTATCGCGACACGCCCACAGCGACGCCGATGCAGCGCGGGGTCATCTATGCCGTCGCGCCCTCGCCGCTCGACATCAATCGCATTTGGGCCGGGACCGACGACGGTCTGATCCACCTCACCACCGACGGTGGCGCCCACTGGACGGAGATCACGCCCCCGCAGCTCGTGTCCTGGGCGAAGGTGTCGGTGCTCGAGGCCAGCCACTTTGATCCGCAGACCGCCTACGCCGCGATCAACACGATCCGCCTCGACGATCCCAAGCCCTACATCTACCGTACGCGCGACGGCGGCAAGACCTGGACGGCGATCGCGAACGACATCCCTGACCGCGAGAACGTGAACGCCGTGCGCGAAGACCCAAAGCGCAAGGGTCTGCTCTTCGCCGGCACCGAGCGCCAGGTGTTGGTCTCGTTCGACGACGGCGACCATTGGCAATCTCTGCGCCTCAACATGCCGGCGACTTCGGTGCGCGACCTCACCATCAAAGACGACGACCTGATCGCGGCCACTCACGGGCGCGGCTTCTGGATCCTGGACAACATCACGCCCCTGCGCCAGCTCGACATCGCCATCCAGACCGCCGCCTTCCTGTTCAAACCGCAGGTCGCCACCCGCGTGCGATGGAGTATGGCCAGCGACACGCCGCTCCCGCCCGACTTCCCCGCCGGCGAGAACCCGCCCGATGGCGCCATTTTCGACTACGTCCTCAACTCCAACGCTACCGGGCCGGTGACATTGGAGATCCTCGACAGCTCGGGCAAGCTGGTGCGGCGCTACTCGAGCGCCGACCCCGTCCCCGCCATCGACCCCATGCTGGCGATCCCGAAATATTGGCTGCGGCCTCCGCAAGGGCTGTCCGGCGAGATCGGATTCCACCGCTTCCTCTGGGACATGCATTACCCGCCAGTGCCCGGATCGAAGCCGCCGTATCCGATCTCGGCCGTGTATCGGAAAACGGTTCCGCAAGTGACGGCGCCGTGGGTCATGCCCGGGCAGTACACAGTCCGGCTCACGGTCAGTGGGAAGAGCTACACGCAGCCGCTCACCGTAAGGATGGACCCGCGGGTGAAGACTCCATCCGCTGGGCTCGAGCAGCAATTCACGCTCTCCAAGGCGGTGTACGACGACCTGGTAGCGAGCGCGCCCGCGGCGGCACAGCTCCATCACATCCGCACGCAGTTGCGAGGGCTGAAGGAGCGCGCCGGGCAGGACGCGGTCGCCGCGGCCGTCGCCGCCGCCGACAAGAAAGCGGAGGCGCTGGAAGGCAACGAAGAGGGCCGTCCGACTCGTCCTACGGCTGCTGCCGACTCTTTTGCTAGCGTTCGCGGCCGGCTCAGGACCCTCCTGCGCATGCTGCAAAACGCCGACGTCGCGCCCACGACGCAGCAGGCCGCAGCCGCCGCCGACCGGCGGAAAGCGTTGGCAAGCCTGTTGGCGCAGTGGAGTGAATTCAGTTCCCGCGACATCCCTGCCCTCAACCGGCAGCTCCGCGATTCCAACCTGCCCGAACTGAACTTCTCCGTCCCCGCGGGGGAGAATTCGGCCGAATCGTCGGCAGGCGGGGTCACCAGCGATGAAGAATAAACAAGAGCACCCGGAGGTTGGTATGCGCATCCCCAGGATCGCGCTGTTCATTTCTGCCGCAATCATCCTGCTGGCCTGTGCCAGCACCGCACAGCAACAGCCGCTCACCGTTGAATGGATCTACAGCGAAGAAGGCAGCAGGGTAGCTCGCGTGCCATCACACGTCTGGTTGGAGGATGGCACCGCCATCCTCTATGACACGAGTCGGCCCCCGGCCCAACGCACTTTCGAGAAGCTCGACCCAGCTACCGGTGCGCGACACCCCATCCTCGACATGGCAAAGGCGGTGGCGTCCCTGAACGCTTTAGCCCCGAACGTGGACATGAAGAAAGCACTCGAATGGCCGCGGTCATTCGACCGCGCCGGTCTGAAGGCGCTCTACATCTTCAAGGGAGACGTATTCCTCCTTGATTTCGCTTCTGCCACATTCACGCGCATCACCAACACTCCGACGGAGGAGAAGGACGCCGAGTTCTCCCCCGATGGTCGCCTCGTATCGTTCATTCGCAACAGTGACATTTATGTCTACGACATCGCGGGAGGGCAGGAGAAGCGCCTCACCCAGGACGGCTCCGAGACCATGCTGAACGGGACGCTCTCGTGGGTTTACTGGGAGGAGATCTTTGGCCGGCACGATACGGGCTACTGGTGGTCGCCCGATTCCAAGGCCATCGCTTTCCTGCAGACGGACGAATCACAGGTACCTGTGAGCCTGTTTGTGGATTTCGCGCCGGTGGACCAGAAGGTCATCCGCCAGCCCTACCCGAAAGCGGGAGAGAAGAATCCTGCCGTGCGCGTCGGCATCGCCGAGATCGCCGATCCCAGCCCGCGCTGGGTCTCCATCTCCGACAAGCCGTACGAGTGGATCTTGCGGGTGAAGTGGCTCCCCGATTCGCGCACCGTCAGCGTGACTGCCATGAACCGCGCCCAGACCGAGCTCGGGCTCTACTTCGCTGACCGGACGACTGGCGCCGCGAAGCGTGCCCTGACTGAAACCGATCCCGCATGGGTCAACGTCAACGACGACCTCAGGTTCCTCCGCGACGGAAAGCATTTCTTGTGGGCCTCGGAGCGCGACGGCTTCATGCACCTCTATCGCTACCGCATGGACGGCACGCTGGAGAACCAAGTCACCAAGGGCGACTGGGCGGTGGCTTCATCGGGAGGCGTCGCCTTTTGGGTGCACCAGTCCATCGTCGGAGTGGACGATAAGAACGGCTGGATCTACTTCACCGCGCTCAAGGATTCCTCCGTCGAGCGGCACTTCTATCGCATCAAGGACGACGGCAGCGGGCTGATGCGGATCGACACTGAGCCCGGGACGCACGGCATCAGCATGTCGCCGGACACGCGCTTCTATTTTGATACTTGCTCCAACATCCGAACGCTTCCGGCCCTGCGACTGCACGCTGCCGGCGGCGAGCTGCGTGCCACCATCGCGCCGCCGCGCACCGAATTGCTTGCCGCCTTCGACTTGCAGTATCCCCAGCTTCTCACCATCCCCGCCACCGACGGGTTCCCCATGCCGGCGCAGATCATGAAACCCAAAGGCTTCGATCCCGCTCGCAAATATCCCGTCATCCTTCACATCTACGGCGGGCCCTCGGCGCCCACGGTTAAGAATGCCTGGCAGTCCGGAATTTTCTTTGACAATCTGCTGCTCCGCGAAGGCTTCGTCGTGGTCAGCATCGATAACCGGTCCGCGACCGCCATCAGCAAGCGCCTGGAAAACATCATTCTGCTGAAGTCTCCCGCACCGGAGACCGCAGACCAGCTCGCCGGCGTGCGCTGGTTGAAGTCGCAGCCCTGGGTCGACGTCGACCGCGTCGGCGTGTGGGGCTGGAGCGGCGGCGGCACCATGACGCTCAGCCTCATGACCCACTCGCAGGAGTTCAAGGCCGGGATCTCCGGCGCCCCGGTCACCGATTGGCGCTACTACGATTCCAAGTGGGCGGAAGCGCTCATGAAGCTGCCCCAGGACAATGTAGAGGCTTATGACCGGTCGTCCTTGGTGAAGGTTGCAGGCGACCTGCACGGCGCGTTGCTGATCATCTACGGCACGTACGACGACAACGTCCACCCGCAGAACGAGCACGCTTTCATCGACGCGCTGATCAAGGCGGGCAAGCCTTACCAGGTGATGCTCTATCCCATGCGCAAGCACGGCTTTGTAGACACACCCGCCAAGGTCCACCGCGACAAGGCGATGCTGGACTTCTGGAAGAAGAACCTCTGACGGGATAGCACCTGCTCGATGGTGAAGGCGGCTGCGACCATCCGGTCATCATCCCCGGAACTTTCGGGCTGGTTCGTCATCGAATCTGTATGTCTGAAATGCAAACTGCCATCTTCGGTGGAGGCTGTTTCTGGTGCCTGGAGGCTGTGTTCGCTCGCGTGCAGGGAGTGAGTGCGGCCGAGTCGGGATACATGGGCGGCCACGTCAAGAACCCGGCATACCGCGAGGTCTGCTCCGGCTTGACCGGCCACGCGGAAGTCGTACGCGTGACCTTCGACCCCGCGGCGGTCAGCTACAAGGACCTTTTGGATGTGTTCTTCGCCATCCATGACCCGACCACATTGAACCAGCAAGGCAACGATTTCGGGACACAGTACCGGTCCGTCATCTTCTATCTGTCGGAGGAGCAGCGCCGCCGAGCCGAACAGGCGATCGCCGACCTGGACGGAGCCCACAAAATGCCGGACCCCGTGGTCACGGCTGTTGAGCCCGCCTCGCAGTTCTACGTCGCCGAGGACTACCACCAGAACTACTTCGCTAACAACCCGGCCCAGTCGTACTGCCAGTTCGTGGTCGCGCCCAAGGTCCGGAAGTTGCTGAAAGGTTTCCCGGAGAAGGTCAAAGCATAGCCGGGTGGCTACTGCTTGCGCGTCTCGCGCTCGATCGAGACCATATTGATCGTGGCGGATCGGTGCCGGTCGTCTTCTTTTTGAGCATCTCCTCATGAGAGTTGCTCAAGGAGTGCACGTTCATCGCGCACGAGCTGTCGGAGATCTCCCCGTGGAAGGTCGCCGCTTTCGGCGAATCTGCGCCTACGCCTGCCGACCAGCTCACCACGAGAATGACGCCCAAACTGATCGCCGGTTTGATGCAGAGAACCTGATTGTGTCAGGTTAACTTTCCCGAGCGGAGCTTCCACAGGATCTGCCGCAGCATGCCGAGCCAGATTTCGGCGTCATCGGCTCTGAGTTCGAGCCGCCGGACCAGGCGGCGAACTTTGTCCTCAGATGGCTGGGCCGCGCGCGGCTTCAAGTAACCGCTCTCCCGCAGCGCATCGAGTAAGGCTGCGGTGATGCGCTCTACTTCGCCCGCGGTCGCACGCTTTTCCCTTTCCACTCCAGGCTTTTCGTTCACATCACGCGCCAGTTCGTAGAGGCAGACCGCCACCGCCTGCCCCAGGTTCATCGACCCGTGTTCCTCTCGTGTGGGGATGCGCATCAGCCAGTGGCAGTGGCTGAGGTCTTCGTTGGAGAGGCCGCGCTTCTCGGACCCAAACAAGATGGCGACCGGGCCGGAGGTGAGTCGCGTGCGGATCAGGCGCGCACCCTGTTCCAGGCGGCGAAGCGGGTGTTGCGATTCCCGGCGGCCGCCCGCGGTGGTTCCGACCACCAGGGTGCAGTCGGCGACGGCTTCGGCGACGCTCTTGAATTCCTCCGCGCCGGCCAGCAGCGCCGACGCGCCCACGGCCGAGCGCGCCTCGCGGAATGACGGCTCGTAGGGATTCACCAGCCGCAACCGGCGGAAACCGAAGTTGCTCATGGCGCGGGCGGTGGCGCCGATGTTGAGAGGGTTGCGCGTCGCCACCAGCACCACGCGCAGCCGGTCGGATTCAGCCGGAGATGGCAAGCGTGGTCATTCTAAGACTTTGGCGGGAACGGTTCTTCTCACAAAAAGAAATGGCTCCTCAGGTAGGACTCGAACCTACAACCCTCCGGTTAACAGCCGGATGCTCTGCCATTGAGCTACTGAGGAGTGGTGAGGACACGTGTCCTCGAATTTCAGTATAGCGTAAGAGCCCGCATCCATCCAACCGCTCGCGAGGGCCAGTTTTGATACCCTTTTGGATTCGTGCAAGTCCAAACCAGAACCGAGTTCTTCAACCGAGGTGATGGGATGCGAGAAGGAGTGCGTTTGCTGCTCATTGCATTGATGGTGGTGGGAACGGCCGCAGCCGGGGCCGATGGCCATGATCCTGACACCGGCAAGATGCCTCCGCCCCCAAAGGCGAAGGTCGAGCCGGTGACCGAAACCATCCACGGGAAGACCATCGTCGACCCTTACCGCTGGATGGAAGACGCCAAGAGCCCGGAGACCCAGAAATATGTCGCGGACGAAATGGCGTACACGCGCAGCCTGCTCGATCCGCTGCCCGGGCGCGACAAGATCCACGCGCGGCTGGCGGAACTGCTGGCCATCGGGACCCTGGGCACGCCGCAGGTGGGAGGCGAATGGATTTTCTACACGCGGCGCGACGCCGGGCAGAACCAGCCGGTTCTTTACGTCCGCAAGGGCATGAGGGGGCAGGACCGCCCTCTGGTGGACGTGAACCAGATGTCGAAAGACGCCCTGGTCGCGCTCGATTGGTGGTACGCCTCGCATGACGGGAAGTACGTGGCGTACGGCACCAGTCCCAACGGCTCAGAAGAGAGCACGCTGCACGTCATCGAGACCGCGACCGGCAAGGAACTACCGGAGGCCATCGAGCGAACGCGCTTCTCCAGCGTATCGTGGCTGAAGGACAACTCTGGCTTCTACTACACGCGGCACCCGAAGAAGGGCGAAGTCGCGCCCGGGGAAGAGGTCTACTACAGCAAGGTCTTCTTCCACGACCTCGGTTCCGATCCGGCCAAGGACCCGCTGATTTTCGGCGAGGGCCGCAACCCGCAGGACGTCCCCGCAGTTTCGCTCTCCGATGACGACCGCTGGCTGCTAATCACCGTCTTCCAGGGCTGGGCGAAGTCGGAGATGTACATCAAGGACCGCAAGTCGGACGCCCCGCCGGTGCCCGTCGCCGAAGGCAAGACATTTCTCTATGAAGGCACTGTGTACAAGGGCAAGCTCTACATTCACACCAACGAAGACGCGCCGCGGTACCGTGTGTATGTGGTGGATGCGGTGAAACCCCAGCGGGAGAACTGGAAGGAACTCATCCCGCAGGGCGATGCGGTGCTGACGGACACACACGTGTTCGGCGGGCGGATCGTCGCCCAATACGAGGAGAACGCGCACTCGCTGCTGAAAGTCTTCCCCCTCGCCGGCGGTCAGGCCGTTGACATCCCCATGCCGACTATCGGCAGCATTACCGGGATTGGGGGAAAGTTCGATCACTCTGACGCGTTCTTTGGCTTCCACTCCTACACGGTCCCGCCGAGCGTCTACCACGTCGATCTGCAGCCGGTGCCGGCCAAAGACAGCGGCAAGGCGACGCTGTGGGGCAAGGTCGAGGCGCAAGTGGATCCCTCGAAGTACGAGGTCGAGCAGGTCTGGTTCACCTCGAAGGACGGCACCAAGGTGCCGATGTTCCTGGTCCATCAGAAAGGCCTGAGCAAGACCGGCCATGCCCCTACTCTGCTGAGCGGATACGGAGGATTCAATATCAGCCGCACGCCGGTGTTCAACCGCGGCGTCTATCTGTTCCTCGAGCGCGGGGGGATCTATGCCGACGCGCAGCTCCGCGGCGGCTCCGAGTTCGGCGAGGACTGGCACCGCGCCGGCATGCTGGGAAACAAACAGAACGTCTTTGACGACTTCATCGCCGCTGCCGAGTACCTGATCCAGGAAAAGTACACGGACAAGGACCACCTCGCCATCTCGGGCGGAAGCAATGGCGGGCTGCTGGTGGGCGCGGCGCTGACTCAGCGTCCGGATCTGTACAAGGCGGTAGTCTGCGCGGTGCCGCTGCTGGACATGCTCCGCTACCAGAACTTCCAGATCGCCAAGCTATGGATCGCGGAATACGGCTCGTCGGACGACCCCAAACAGTTCGAATGGCTCTATGCCTACTCGCCGTATCACCACGTGAAAGAGGGCACCAAATACCCCGCGGTGCTTTTCATGACCGCCGACACCGACACACGGGTCGACCCCATGCACGCCAAGAAGATGGCGGCTCGCTTGCAGGCGGCGAACGGCGGAAACAGGCCTATCCTGCTGCGGATCGAGACTAAGGCGGGACACGGCCAGGGCAAGCCGGTCAGCAAGCAGGTGGAGGAATCGACGGACGTGTATTCGTTCCTGTTCTGGCAGCTGGGTGTGCAGCCGTAGGAGGCAGCAGCCGAGAGTCAGGGGCGCGCGGCCAGATTCCCACTCCGTGGTGTTTGCGACTACTGCTTGGGTGGCGCGGGGGACTGCTCTTCGGCGCTGCCGATGTCGAAGACGATGCGGTACCTGCCGTCGGTCTGGCGGCGCCACACCGAGGCGAACCTCCCGCGTTCGCTGGAAGTGGTTCCGTCCGGCCGCTTGACCGTGGCTTCGTAAGTACCGCTGGTATAACCCAGGTCGCCGCCCGCGGAGGTCTCGACCATGTCGGGCGCCCAGGTCAGGGTCAGGTTGGGATTCTGCATCATCTTCGACCATTGGTCGAGAATGGCGGCCTTGCCCTGCGTCACTTTGCCGCCGCCGGTGAAGCGGGCGTCCTCCGAGAGGAAGGAGGCGAACTTCGCGACGTTGCGATCGGCGAAGGCCTGGGCGAAGTCAAGCTCGGTCTGACGCAGCGCGGCCTTGTCCGCTTCTGTGTTCCTCTTCCTCTCGTGACCGGCTGCGGCGGTAATCAGCGACAACACTACAAGGATGGCGGCGAACCTGTGCATAATGGCCTCCGGCGTGGCATTCTAGCCGCAAAGCATTGACTTTCGTTATCCGGCGCGTTACTTTCCGACACGCTCGAAAACCCGCAGGAACAGGGGGCTCCCTTTGGCATCCTTGCAGCGCATGGTCACGTTCACGACGGACTTCGGGTCTTCGGACCACTTCGTCGGAACCATGAAGGGCGTGATCAATACCATCAATCCCGACGCCAAGATCGTGGACATCTGCAACCAAGTGCAGCCGTACGACATCTTGGACGGCGCGCTGACGGTCCTGCAGTCCTACCGCTACTTTCCCGCCAACACGGTGCACCTGGTGATCGTGGACCCGGGCGTGGGCACCACGCGCCGCCCGCTCCTGGTGTCGGTGGAGAAGCATATTTTCCTGGCGCCGGATAACGGTGTGTTGTCCCTGGTGTACGAGCGCGAGGAGCGGCTCCTGGTGCGTCACATCACCGCGGAGCATTACTTCCTCCAACCCGTGAGCCATACCTTCCACGGGCGCGACGTGTTCGCCGCGGTGGCCGGCTGGCTGAGCAAGGGCGTGGAGGTCACCAAGTTTGGCGACGAGATCACCGATTTCGTCCGCTTCGCCGCCCCCAAGCCGAAAGCGGTGAATGAGAAGCTCATGAAGGGCATCGTGCTCAAGGTGGATCACTACGGCAACCTGATCACCAACCTGACGCCCAAGGAAGTCCCTCATCTATTCGACGAGGAGCCGCCGCCGTTCAAGATCCTGGTCGGCAAGCACGAGGTCACAAGAATGAAGGCCGTCTACGCGCAGGGCACGCCGGGTGAGGTGTTCGGCATCCTGGGCAGCATGGGATACCTGGAGATCGCCACCAACCGCGGCGCTGCCAATCGCGCGGTCGGAGCCGAGAAGGGCAGCGAAGTGGGAGTGCTGTTTGAGGATGTGCATGCGGTGGCGTCGACGGGCTAGTGCTCAGGGATTTTTGGGTTTCGGTCGCGCGTACTGGTCCATGCGCGCCGTCCACTTCAGGAAGCGGATCAGCTCCACCCTCTCTTTCCACGCGAACGCCCAGAATTCGAAGAAGCCAACCTGGTTCATCTTCAGGCCGGTATAGGTTTCGATGCGCCAGCGCAGGTAGGGACTGCGCCACGGCGCGAGCCGGTGTCCGCGGGTGGCGTTCCAGAGAAAGCGGAGGATGTAGCGCATCTATCCAATTTGTAATCGGTAATTGGTAATTTGGAAAGGACGTAGCGGCGGCACCGTACCGAAATTACAAATTTCGAATTACAAACTACAATTCCTACGAATGGCTGATCCGAAAGCCGAAGACCATTATTACGCTGCGCTGGACCTATTCGCCGAGGGCAAGCACCAGGAGGCCATCGCGGAGTACCGCCAGTCCATCGCGATCGATCCCGCCTTCACCGACGCGCTGCACGGGCTGGCGCGCGCTTATCAGGATACGGAGCGCTTCGACGAAGCCATCCAGATCGCGAAAAAGATTGCCGAGCTCGACCCGGACGACATCCTGGCCCATACCAGCCTTTCCATCCTCTACCAGAAGAAAGGGATGATCCCCGAAGCCGAGGCCGAGGGAAATAAGGCACGCATCCTGGGCTGGAAGCAGCAGCTCCGCCAACAGAAGAAATAGCGGATGCTAAATACCGTATTTTTTAATCAGATGGCGGAATGACCTATAGGACAACTTTAACATTTCCGCGGCCTTGGTCTGTACCCCGTTGGACTGCTTCAGGGCGTTGGTGATGAGGGTACGCTCGATCTCCGCGATGTAGCGCTCCATGTCCACGCCCTCGCTGGGAACGCTCCAGACGGGGGGCAAATCGCCGTCGGCAGCGGCGGCGCGGGGACGCGGCCGCTCCTGGGGAGTTTCCACGTGCAGCTCGTTGCCGCTCTCCAGGGCCACGGCACGCTCGATGGTGTTCTCAAGCTGGCGCACGTTCCCCGGCCAATCGTATTCCAGTAACCCGTGGAGCGATTCCGCCACGATGCGGGTAATGCCCTTCCCCGCTACGGTCACGTACTTCTTCAGGAAATGGTTGGTCAGGACGGGGATGTCTTCACGACGATCGCGCAGAGGCGGCACCCGGATGGGAATGACGCTGATACGGTAGTAGAGGTCCTCGCGGAACTGTCCCTCGGCCACCAGGCGTTCCAGGTCCTTGTTGGTGGCGGCGATGAGGCGGACGTCGATGGCTACCTCGGCGGTGCCGCCGATGGGGCGCAAGACGCGCTCCTGAAGCACGCGCAGGAGCTTGACCTGCATGGCCAAGGACATCTCGCTGATCTCGTCCAGAAAAAGGGTTCCGCCGTTGGCCACCTCGAACAGGCCACGCTTGTTCTGGGTCGCGCCCGTGAAGGACCCCTTCATGTAGCCGAAAAGCTCGCTTTCCAGCAGGGTCTCCGGAAACGCGCCGCAATTGATGGAGACGAACGGCTCCGCCGAGCGCGGGGAGCAAGCGTGAACGGCGCGCGCCACCAGCTCCTTACCCGTGCCGCTCTCCCCAAAGATGACCACGGTGCTGGCCGTGGAGGAGACAGTGCGGACGGTTTCCTTCAGCTTCTCCATGGCGGGGCTGGCGCCCACGATGTTGTCCAGCGAGTTGCGCACGGCGGCGTCGCGACGGTAGGCGAAGTTCTGCCGACGCAGCCCTACGGTCTCCAGGGCGTGGGCGACTGCCAGGTTGATCTTCTCGATGTGCCCCGGTTCCTTGATGATGTAATCGAAGGCCCCGGATCGCACCGCCTCGATCGCCGTCTCCAGCTCCCCCACGGCAGTCATCAGCACCACCGCGGAGTCGGGCGAGACGCGGCGCGCATGGCGCATCACTTCGATGCCGTCGGTGTGCGGCATTTTGATGTCTGTGACCACCACGTCGTAGATAGCGGAATCCAGCTTCTTCTTGGCCGCGTCCCCGGAGTTGACGGTCTCCACCCGGTGTCCCTGCTTGCGCAGGGCGATCTCCAGGACCCCGCAGATGGAGCGCTCGTCGTCGCAGACGAGGATGCTAGCCATGGGCCACCGTCGCTTCTGCCCTCGGCGGCTGCTCCGGGCTGGGGGCCCGCTTGAGTTCCAGGGCGAATTCGGCGCCACCGCCGGGCGGCGACTGCGCCGAGATCTTCCCGTCGTGCGCCTGCACGATCTGGTACACGATGGCCAGTCCCAGGCCTGTGCCGCCGTCAAATTCCGACTGGAACGGCTCGAAGATCTTCTCCATCTGCTGCGACGAGAGACCCTGGCCGGTGTCGGCGAAGATGATCCGCCAGAAGTCGCCCGATTCGGCAAGTGAAACGGTGAGGGTGCCGCCGCCGGGCATGGCACGGACCGCATTCTCGCAGATATTCCAGAACACCTGCTTCATGCGGTCGCCATCCACCGCGGAAAATGCCTCGCGGGCAGCGAAGCGCCGCTCCACCTTTACCGGGGCGGAACCGGATTCATGCCGGTTCTCCAGCAGGGTGAGTGTGTCCTCGAGGAGCGACACCAGATCGAGCACCGTGAAGCGGTAGCTCTTGTCCCGCGAATAGATGAGGAAGTCGGAGATGATCTGATTCAGGCGGCCAGACTCGCGAGTGACGATGTCCACCAGCGTGTGTTGCTCCTCATTGAGCGTGGAAATGTCGGCTAGAACCTTCACCGATCCTGCGATCGAGGCCAGGGGATTGCGGATCTCGTGGGCGATGCCGGCGGCCATGCGTCCGACAGCGGAAAGACGGTCGCGCATGCGCACTTCGCGCTCCAGCCGGCGCACTTCCGTCAGGTCCGCAAAGGTGTACACGTAGCCCAGAATGCCGCGCTCCGGTACGTCCAGCGCCGCGACCGTGACCGCAAAGTGTTTTTCCGCGCCCGCCGGGGTGACCGACCGCACCTCTCCGTGGGTGGCCGTGGAACCCACCGTTGGAAGCCGGTCTAGGAACAGCTCCGCGACCGGCCAGTCGAATACCTCCGAGGCGCGGCGTTCCAGGAGTCTCTGGCCGGGCGCGTTGAGGAGAGTGATCCGGCCTTCGAGGTCGGTGGTGATGAGTCCACCGGTCATCGAGTTGATGATGTTCTCGTGCAGCGCCTGGAGACTGATGAGGGCGCCGCTCTTGTCCGCCAGTTCGACGTCGGCCTGACGCAACTTGTTGCTCAGGTTGCTCGACAGGTAAGCGATGGCGGTGTAGGCAAACAGGTTGATGAGGATAGTTGCCTGCAGCGACTTCAGGTCAGGATGGGTGACAGAGTAGGAGTGGATCTTGTCGAAGTAGGAGAGCTCCAACAGGGCGCCGAAGGCGATGAAGGAGAGCGCTGCCGTCAGGTAAGCCCAGGCGCGAGACAGCAGGATGCTGGCGACGATGATCACCAGCGGGTACAAAAAGTTGAAAGAGGTGTCGATGCCGCCGGTGACGTAGATGATGGCGGTCGAAAAGGCCAGGTCGGTGAGGATCTGGATCTTCGATTGCAGGCGGTAGTCGGTCCAGAGGCTGAGCAGCAGGACGAAGAAGACGGAAATCGTGTACCACAGCAGGATGATGACGATGAAGATCCGTTCCGGGACCGCCGTGGGGGTCAGGCGGGTGATGGCGAGCTCGATGCCCACCAGGAAGGTGATGATGATGATGCGAACCTTGACCAGCCATGCCAGCCAGGACCGTTCGTTGAATTCGGTTCCCATCCGTCCCCAGCCTCACCAGCGGGCGGCAGGGCCACGGGCCGCGCGTCGTGAGTCGCAGGGAACGAGCGCGGCGTTACAGGGCCGTGCTCGTCCCGCATCTTGTTGGAGCGGCCAGAGCCGCATTGTGAGCTGCTCTATCCGGCCAGTTTGCCGATCATGGCGAACAGCGGCATGTACAGCGAGATGACGATGCCGCCGACGGCCACGCCGAGGAAGGCGATCATGACCGGTTCCAGCAGGGTCAGCATGTCCTTGGTGGCGGCGTCCACTTCGTCCTCATAGAAGTCGGCGATCTTCTGCAGCATGTTGTCCATGGCGCCCGTGGCCTCGCCGACGCCGATCATCTGCGTCACCATGTTGGGAAAGACTCCGCATTCCCTCAGCGGGTCCACGATGGTGCGGCCCTCCTCGATCGCCTTGCGCACCTTCATCAGCGCCTCTTCCAGGACGGCGTTGCCGGAGGTGCGAGCCGTGATCGAGAGACCCTCCAAGATGGGCACGCCCGAAGTGATCAGGGTGCCGAGCGTGCGCGTAAACCGCGCCACCGCGATCTTGCGCAGCAGCATGCCGAGGACCGGCAGGTTGAGCAAGAGTTTATCGAGGATGTACTTGCCCTTCGGGCTCTTGCGCACCTGTTTGATGCCGAAGAAGAGCCCGACCAGGCCCAATATCATGAACCACCAGAACTGACCGACGAACGCGCTCAGACCCATGGTCACACGCGTCGGCAGCGGCAGGGCCACGCCCAAGCCCATGAACAGGTTGGCGAAAATGGGTACGACGAACTTCAGCAGGGCACCGACCACCAGCACCGCGATCGAGATGACGGAGACGGGGTAGATCATGGCCGACTTGACGGCCGATTTCAGCTTGACCGCCTTCTCGACGTAGGCGGCAAGGCGCTGCAAGATGACGTCGAGAATACCGCCGGTCTCGCCGGCTTCGATCATGTTCGTGGTCAGGTCGTCGAAGATCTTGGGGTAGGCGCGCATGGCGTTGGCCAGGGTGGAGCCCCCCTCGACCGTGGTCCGCACGCCGGTCAGGCACTTCTGGAAGGCAGGGTTCTCCTGATTCGCGCCGAGGATCTCCAGACACTGCACCAGAGGCAGGCCGGCGTCGATCATGACCGAGAACTGCCGGAAAAAGATGGCGATGTCCTTGGTCGCCACTTTGGTCGACCCGAAGGTGGGCATGACAAATTCCCTGCCCTTCTCCTTGATGACCGGGTTCTGGATGCGCTCGCGGCGCAGGTTGGCGGCGAGAACCTGCTTATTCTCGGCGACCCGCTCGCCCGATACCTTGTTGCCGGCGGCGTCCTTGCCGCTGAATGTAAAAACTGGCATCTTTGACCTCCCCTTGCGTCGCGCGAACGCGGCGCAACTCCGGGCTCAAGCCCGGGGCTACATCTACTTGCGTACTTGGGCCGCACCGGCCGACTTGGTCAGGCCCGCGCCCCGGTTGATCATCTCTTGCAATTCGTCCGCCATGGACGAGCGCTGCATTGCCGTCTCGATCGTGATCTGCTTTTGGAAAAACAACGTCGCCAGCGACTGGTTGAACGTCTGCATGCCGAACTTGTCCTGGCCCGACTGCATCGCCGAATAGATCTGGTGGATCTTGTCTTCACGGATCAGGTTGCGGACGGCGGCGTTGGGCACCATGATCTCCATGGCCATGGCCCGGCCTTGTCCGCCGACCTTTTGCAGCAGCGCCTGGCAGAGGATGCCCTCTAGGACCAGCGACAGTTGCGCGCGGATCTGCGACTGCTGGTGCGAGGGGAACACGTCGATCACACGGTTGATGGTGGATGCGGCCGAATTGGTGTGCAAGGTGCCAAAAGTGAGGTGGCCGGTCTCGGCGATGCGCAACGCCGCTTCGATGGTCTCCAGGTCGCGCATCTCGCCGATCAGCACCACGTCTGGGTCCTCGCGCAGGGCGGCGCGCAGCGCATCGGTGAACGACTTGGTATCGGAGTGCACTTCGCGCTGGTTCACCAGGCAGCTCTTGTGCTGGTGGACGAACTCGATGGGATCCTCGATGGTGATGATGTGGTCGTGGCGCTCGGTGTTGATCTTGTCGATCATGGCCGCCAGCGTGGTGGACTTCCCCGAACCGGTGGGGCCGGTCACCAACACCAGGCCGCGCGGCTTCTCGCACAGCTTGGCCACCACCGGCGGCAGACCGAGCTGCTGGAACGACTTGATCTCGAAGGGGATGACGCGGAATACCGCGCCCACGGCGCCGCGCTGGTTGAAGCAGTTGCCGCGGAAGCGAGCCAGGCCCTTGAGTCCGAAGGAGAAGTCCAGCTCCAGGTTCTCCTCGAAGCGATGCTTCTGGGCGTCGGTCAGGACGCTGTAGGCCAGCTGCTTGGTCTCCGGGGCGCTCAGCGGCGGCATGTCGAGCGGCGTCAGGTGACCGTGGACGCGCACCTGCGGTGGCGAGTTGGTGGTTAAGTGGAGATCGCTGCCGCTCATCTCCAACATCTTCTTCAACAGATCGCTAAGCGTGACAGCCATAGGTCGTGTCGCTTCCCTTCCTCAAGACAATCAGTGCACGGTCTCGCGCGCAACCTCTTCCAGCGTGGTTTCGCCGTTCATGACCTTGATGAGCCCGCTCCGGCGCAGCGTGATCATGCCGCGCTCGATGGCCTTCCTCTTCAACTCGACGGCCGAGGCCCCGACCAGGATGAGTTCCCGCAGCTCGTCGTCCACTTCCATGGCTTCGTACAATCCGCAGCGGCCCTTGTAGCCGGTGTTGTTACAGGTAGCGCAGCCCTTGCCCTTCTTGGGTTTGACCGTCTTCGACTCATCGGGTGTGTAGCCCGCTTCGATCAAAGTCTGGGGCGGCAGGTCGAGCGCCTCGGCGCAATCCTTGCAGACGCGCCGCACCAGGCGCTGGGCCACGATCATGTGCACCGAGGTCGCGACCAAGAACGGCTCGATGCCCATGTTCATGAGGCGGCTGATGGTCTCGGGTGCGCCGTTGGTGTGCAGCGTGGAAAGCACCAGGTGTCCGGTGAGGGCGGCCTTGATGGCGATTTCCGCCGTCTCGAAGTCGCGGATCTCGCCCACCAGGATGATGTTCGGGTCCTGGCGCAGAAAGGAGCGCAGCGCCGCCGCGAAGTTCAGGCCGATCTGCTCCTTCATCTGCACCTGGTTGACGCCAGCGAGCTGGAACTCCACCGGGTCCTCGGCGGTCATGATGTTGGTGTCGGGCGTATTCAGGCGCGCGATGGAGGAGTACAGAGTATTGGTCTTGCCCGAGCCCGTGGGGCCGGTGACCAGCACCATGCCGTAGGGCTTCAGAATCGCCTTCTCGAACTTGGTCAGAGATTCCTGCTCGAATCCGAGCTTGGTCATGTCGAGGCGCAGGTTCTCCTTATCGAGCAATCGGAGGACGATCTTCTCGCCCCACAGCGTGGGCAGGCAGCTGACGCGGTAGTCGAGCTGCTTCTTCTTGCCGCCCAACTGCATCTTCAGCATGATGCGTCCGTCCTGCGGCAGGCGCTTCTCGCTGATGTCGAGCTTGGACATGATCTTGATGCGCGAGGTGATGGCGTCCTTCAGCTTGATGGGCGGTGTCATGATCGTCTGCAGCATGCCGTCAATGCGGAAGCGGACCCGGTATTCCTTCTCGTAGGGCTCGATGTGGATGTCGCTGGCGCCGCGTTTGACCGCGTCGGTCAGGATCAGGTTGACGAGTTTGACAATCGGGGCCTCGTCCGCCGCCTTCTCCAGTTCGGACAGCCCAACCTCTTCCTCCTCCGCCTGGAGCTCGACGTCGGCGTCGTACTCGGAGACCGATTGCATCACCTTGTCAAGGTCCTCTTGCTGGGTGGAACCGTAGGCTTTCTCTATGCCCTCCATGATGGCGCTTTCTGACGCCACCACCGGCTCGATGTTGAAACCGGTCATGAACTTGATGTCGTCCATGGCGAAGACGTTGGTGGGATCCACCATGGCGATGGTCAGCGATGCCCCGACGCGGCTGAGCGGCAAGATCTGGTAGCGCTTGGCCGTCTCCTGCGGGATCAGCTTGACGACCGAGGGATCGATCTCGAAATACGAGAGATTAATGGCGGGCACGCCGTACTGGCGGGAAAGAAAGTTGGTCACATCCTCGTCGGACAGGAAACCGAGCTTGACCAGTACAGATCCCAGGCGGGAGCCGGAATCCTTCTGGACTTTGAGCGCCTGTTCGAGTTGCTCAGGAGTGATGACCTTCTCTTTGACTAGAAGATCGCCGAGCCGTTGAGACATACCCCGGTTTCCTTATTGGTCCAACCGTTAGATTTGGACTGCGCGCCCAATCTGCGCCCGAAATCGTCTGGGGAAAAGCAAAAAGTATGAGTGGGCGAATCGTATGTTGGGTGACAGAAATTGTCAATCCAGAATTGTTGCCGGATTGGTAACTCCAGACTCCTCCCCCAAGCAGAGTAACAACAGGAGAGGTGCTAGGCTGAGTACCTAATGGGTTTCCCTGACGAATGAATACCAAATCAGCTGCTCAGCGGGGACAGAGCATCCGTGACTATTTCCGGACGCTGATCGAGCACTGGGGCCCGCAGGATTGGTGGCCGGCGCACACGCGCTTCGAAGTGATCCTCGGGGCGTATCTGACGCAGAACACGGCCTGGGCCAACGTGGAACTCGCCCTGCGCAACCTGCGACAAGAGGGACTGCTCAGCCTGAAAGGCATTCGCCGCGCATCTTTGCCTGAACTCGAACGCCCGGTCCGGCCAGCGGGATATTTCCGGCAGAAGGCACGACGGCTGAAGAATTTCGTGGGCTACCTGGACAAACGTCACGGGGGGTCGCTGACGCGGATGTTCTCCCGGCCCACGCGGAAGTTGCGCGAGGAGCTGCTGGAGCTGAACGGCGTGGGCCCGGAGACGGCCGACTCCATCCTGCTGTATGCCGGCGGGCACCCGGTTTTCGTCGTGGACGCTTACACGCGGCGTGTCTTCGAGCGCCATGCTGTGCTCACGGGAAAGGAGAAGTACGAGGAGATACGCGAACTATTCGAGAATGCTCTGGGGCAGGAATCAGCCGGGAAATGGCAGGAATCAGGCTTCCAGCCGAGCGCGCCGCTCCCGTTGAAGAAGCGTGACAAGTTCTCTATCCAATCAGCCCCGAAGCCAGCCCAAGTCTTCGACGAGTACCATGCTCTGCTGGTGCAGGTGGCGAAGAACCACTGTCTGAAAAAGGCCCCGCTCTGCCAGGGCTGTCCCCTCGAGCGGTTTCTGCCGCCCGGGGGCCCACGGAAGACGACAATAAAATAGGGAGGCCATCTCCGGACGCCCGCTTCGGAAGCGGGTGAGGAACGGACTATAATGAGCGCGCCCTCCGTCCTCCAGGTGCGTGCACCGGTCCGCCGGAGGCATGTTGTCCGTGTCCCCCACATCTCCAGAACGAGAACCCAAGCGGCACCGGCGGGCGGCCCTTATCGCGCTCGGCATCGGGATCGCACTGCTGTTCGCGCTAGTGTTTTCGCAGGCCGCGTTCAATCTCACCTTCCTGCGCCCCAGCACCTCCGAGCAGACTCTGACGCTGACGGCGCTCTCCGCGGTCATCTTCCTGCTCTTGGTGGCGCTCAGCTTCGTGCTTATCCGCAACCTGGTAAAGCTCGGGGCGGAGCGGCGGGTGGGAAAGGTCGGCTCCAAGTTCCGCACGCGCATGGTGACGGGCGCGCTGGTGCTCTCATTCACGCCCGTGCTGTTCATGTTCCTGTTCGCTTATGGGTTGATGAACCGCTCCATCGACAAGTGGTTCTCGCGGCCGGTGGAGCAGATGCGGGAGGATTCTGGCGAAATCGCGCGGCTGCTCTCCAGTTACGCGGCCGAGAACGCGCAGGCTGAGGCTACCTCGATCGCGCGGCTGCCGGACAGCGAACACGCTTTTCAAACGGGTAATTTCAACGACGTGATGGCGACGTTCCGCCGGCGTGTGCCCTCGCTGCAGGGTGGCTTTGCGCTGGCGCTGGTCGAGGACGACGCGGTAGCAAGTTACCACGCCCCCCTGCCCTGGGGCGCGCTGCGGGAGAAGATCCTGTCCGTGCAGCCGGACAAGAGGCTCGCCCCCCTCGAGATCGCGGGCCGCTCGTACATGGTGGGCTCCGAAGCTGTCGGCGCCAACGGCCGGGTGATCGTGGCCCTGCCCCTGCCCGACAAGTTCATGACCACTCTCCAGCAGATGGACCAGAACCAGCGGGCCTACTTCGAGCTGAGCCGGGAGCGCAAGCTGGTGCGCCGCACCTACATGGGGCTGCTGTTGCTGTTGACTGTGACGGTGCTTTTCGCGGCGACGTGGCTTTCCCTGTTCCTGGCCAAACTCGTCACCCGCCCGGTGGCGGCGCTGGCCGAGGCCATGCAGGAGATCTCACGCGGGCGGCTCGACTATCGCGTCGAGGTGACGGCGTCAGACGAGCTGGGCGCGCTGGTCACTTCCTTCAACCGGATGGCCGCGGAGCTGGAATCGAGCCGCACGCAGATCGAGGCCTCGAGCCGGCAACTTGGGGATGCGAACGTGGCGCTGGAACAGCGCCGAAGCCAGATCGAAACCATCCTAGAGAGCATCCCGACGGGCGTGCTGTCGCTCGACGCCAACCGGCGCGTGACGCATAGCAACGCCGCCCTGCAACGCCTTTTCTCACCCCAGGGCGGCGCGCGCACCTTTGCAAGCGGCTCCACCCTGCGCGAGCTGTTCACAGAGGATGTCGCCACCGATCTCGACCACATGATGCGCAAGGCCGATCGCATGGGCAGTACGACCAGCCAGCTCGAGATCGCGGTTCCGCGCGGGCGGTTGAGTATCGCTGTCACCATCGCCTCGCTCCAGCATCGCGGGCAGCGCCAGGGCTACGTGGTCGTGTTCGAGGACCTCTCCGAGCTGCTCAAGGCGCAGAAGCAGGCGGCCTGGCGCGAGGTGGCGCGCCGCGTGGCCCACGAGATCAAGAACCCGCTCACTCCCATCGCCTTGTCGGCGGAACGAATCCGCCGCCACCTCGACCGAGGCAGCGCGCCGGACGAAGCCTCGATCGCCGTGATCCAGGGCTGCACCGATACCATCGATGGCGCGGTTGAGACCGTGCGCAAGCTGGTCGACGAGTTCTCCACCCTAGCCCGCTTCCCCGCGTCCCAGCCGCATCCCGCTAACGTGAACGAGATCGTCGAGGGGACGCTCTCCCTGTTCAACGGGAGGCTCGACAACATCCACGTCGAGATGCACCTGGCGTCCGAACTGCCGCAGGTGCTGGCCGATCCCGAGGCCATGAAGCGCGCCTTCGCCAACCTGGTCGACAACGCCGCCGAGGCGGTCCAGGAATCGCTGGTGCGCGAAGTCCACATTTCCACCTCACTGCTCAGCTCGCGCGACGCGGTCGAGATCGTGGTGGCCGACACGGGCCACGGCGTCACCCGCGAAGTGAAAGAGAAGCTTTTCCTGCCGTACTTTTCCACCAAGCGCCGCGGCACCGGGCTGGGGCTGGCCATCGTCAGCCGCATCGTGGAGGACCATCACGGCTCCATCCGGGTGGAGGAGAATTCGCCGATGGGCACTCGGTTCATCGTCGAGTTGCCCCTGGCGGATAAGGATGCTCCCGTCGAGCGCGTAAACTAGCACCCGCATGCACACTGTTCTCATCGTGGACGACGAGCCCGGCATCCGGCAGTCTCTGAAAGGCGTGCTGGAGGACGAGGGCTACAAGGTCGCGGCCGTCGAGAGCGCCGAGGCTTGCCTGGAGACGCTGCACAAGCGTCCCTTCGAAGTCGTCCTGCTCGACATCTGGCTGCCCGGCATGGACGGCCTCGACGCGCTGCAGAAGATCAAGGAGTCAGAGGACGCGCCCGAGGTCATCATGATCTCCGGGCACGGCACCATCGAGACCGCGGTGCGCGCCACCAAGCTCGGCGCCTACGACTTCCTGGAGAAACCCCTCTCACTCGAACGAACCCTCATCCTGGTCAAGCACGCGGTCGAAGCGCGGCGGCTGCGCAGCGAGAACAAAGACCTCAAGAAGCAGGTACAGAGCAAGGGCGAGATCGTGGGCGGCAGCGTCCCCATGAAGGCCCTGCGGCAGCAGATCGGGGTGATGGCGCCGACCAACGGCCGCGTGCTCATCTACGGCGAGTCCGGCACCGGGAAGGAGCTGGTCGCACTCGCCATCCACGTGCAGAGCCTTCGCAAGGAGGCCCTCTTCGTCGAGGTCAACTGCGCCGCCATCCCCGAGGACCTGATCGAAAGTGAGCTGTTCGGCCACCGCAAGGGTTCATTCCCAGGAGCGGCCACCGACAAGGAGGGCAAGTTTCTCAAGGCCGACGGTGGCACACTCTTCCTCGACGAGGTCGGCGACATGAGCTTGAAGACGCAGTCCAAGGTGCTGCGCACGCTCGACGAGCAGAAGTTCACGCCCGTGGGCAGCGATGAGCCAACCAGCGTGGATGCCCGCGTGATTGCCTCGACCAACAAGGACCTGGAAGAGGAGATCTCTAAGGGCAACTTCCGCGAGGACCTTTTCTACCGGCTGAACGTGATCCCCTTTTTCGTGCCGCCACTGCGCGAGCGCAAGGAAGACGTCCCGGCTTTGGCGCGGCATTTCCTGAAGGAGGTTTCGTTGACTTACAGCCGTCGCCCGAAGGAGATCCACGACGACGCCATCGAAGTCCTGATGCGCTACTCCTGGCCGGGCAACGTACGCGAGCTGCGCAACGTCATCGAGCGCATGGTGATCATGAATCCCACGGCGCAGAAGCTGGAACGCAAGCACCTGCCGCCGCTGGTCTATCGCGACGGAAGCCGCCGCGCGCGTCCGGAGTTCTCGACCCTGCACCAGGCGCGGGAGGCATACGAGCGCGACTACATCCTCAAGAAGCTGGACGAAAACCACGGCAACGTCAGCCGGACGGCGGAGGTGCTGGGGCTGGAGCGGTCACACCTTTACAGGAAAATGAAAACACTGGGGATTGCAGTAAAGGAGTAGGGGTGGCTAGCTGCCCGCCTCCGGTTCTTCGGGGGTTGCTAGGCTCTCAAGCTGCTTCCGCCAGTCGAGCTCTTCCAGGAACTGCCGCGATTCGCGCCATCCGGGGCGAACTTTCACGAACAACTCCAGGAACACTTTCGTTCCCAGCAGGCGCTCGATCTCGTAGCGAGCCTCGGTGCCGATGCGCTTGATCATCTCGCCACCCCTCCCCACGATGATCTTCTTCTGCCCATCGCGCTCCACATAAATGGTGGCGGCGATGCGCGTCAGCTTCGGCCCCTCTTCGAACTGTTCCACGATCACTGTCGCCGCGTAGGGAACTTCCTGCGCGGTATCGAACAGCACCTTTTCGCGCACGATCTCGGCCGCGAGGAAGCGCTCGGGCTGGTCGGTGATCTGGTCCTTGGGGAAATAGCGCGGGCCTTCGGGCAGGTTTTCGATGACTTTGTCCACCAGCAGGTCGAGCCCGTCCTTCTTCAGCGCGGAAAGGGGAATGATCTCCTTGAAGTCGTGCTGCTTGCTCCACTCGGCGATGATGGGCAGCAGCTTTCCCTTCTCCACCACGTCGATCTTGTTGAGCAGGAGAAACGCCGGGCCGCCGGCCTTCTTTACCAGATCGAGCGTGAAGCGGTCGCCGGGGCCGAATCTCTGCGTGACGTCCACGATCAGCAGGATGAGGTCGCGGGACTCGAGCGCGTCATGGACCTCTCGCATCAGCTTTCTGTTCAGGGGCGTGTCCGGCTTGTGGACGCCGGGCGTGTCGATGAAGATGATCTGCCCCGCCGGTCTTCCCTTCTTAGCCTCGACATTCACGAAGCCCTGGATGCGATTCCGCGTGGTCTGGGGCTTGTGGGTGACGATCGCGACCTTCTCGCCCACCAGCGCGTTCAGCAGCGTGGACTTGCCCGCGTTCGGACGTCCGATGATGGAGACAAAGCCCGAGTGGAAGGACATCAGGCCCTCGCCTGCTGGGGCAGCCCCGCGCTGATGCGGAGGCGCTTGACCCGCCGCGGAGTCGAATCCAGCACCTCGTAGCGCAGCCCTTCTTCCTCGACGACTTCCCCCTTCTGCGGGATGCGCCCCATGATCTCGCTGACCAGGCCGGCCACGGTGGTGGCTTCGTGGCCGTCCGGCTTCAGGTGGAAAAGTTCTTCGAGACGGTCCACGTCCATGCTTCCCGGGACGATGTACGAGGTGTCGCTCTCGCGCACGATGTCGGATTTGGCCTCGTGCTCGTCGCGGATCTCGCCCACGATCTCCTCCACCAGGTCTTCCATGGTGACCACGCCGGCCACGCCGCCATACTCGTCGATCACGATGGCCATGTGCATGTTCTGGTTCTGGAGATCGCGCATCAACGCGCTGACGTGCATGGTCTCGGGCACGAACACCACCGGACGCATGAGCTTCTCGACCGTCTGCACGTGCGCCTCGCTGTCACTGACCTGGAGGATGTCGTGCGCCAGCACGATGCCCTTTATGCTGTCGATGGTGCCGTCGTACACGGGCACGCGCGAGTACGGTCCCTTGCGCTGCAACTCGACGAACTGTTCGACCGTGGTCCAGGTGGGCACGGCCACGATGTCGGGCCGGGGCGTCATGACCTCGCGCACCGTCTTGTCGCCGAACTCGACCACCGACTGGATGAGCCGGCGGTCTCCCTCCTCCAGGATGCCCTCTTCCCGTCCTGCTTCGATGAGCGCGTCCACCGCTTCCGACGAGTCCTCGGGCTCTTCGGGGTGATGCTCCTCCGCCAGTGCGGCCACCGACAACGCGAATCCCAGCATCATCGTCACCGGAAAAACCAGGTAGATCAAGAGGCGCAACGGGATGGTGAAGTACGAGAGCCATTGCCCTCTCGTCCGGGTGAAGAACACGTACGGCAGGAGGCGGTTAAAGAGCATGACGATGATGACGATGCCGAGGGCGGCTTGCAGGATCTCGGCCACGTCCCAGCGCCCATCTTCGAAGACGGAGTAGCCGATCAGCACTGCGATCGCCGCCGTGGAGAGCTGGGTGAGCACGGCCAGGGAAAGCTGCGCCCGCGCGCGGCTGACGCCCAACCGCGGCTCGATACGCTGCTCGAAGGCCTCGATATTGTCCTGGAACTCGCGGGAGAGGAACTTGCCCATCTCCGTGTAGACGCGGTCCACGTAGGAGACGAGCGTTAGCACGCCGAGCAGCGCCCCCACGGCGAGCATGAAGGTGGCGCTCATCGTTGCCGCCGTTCTCGCGCCGGCCGACCGTTGCGCGCATGCACCCGCTCGATGAGCGACGCCGGCAGGCCCAGCGCGCGCCGCAGCCGCCCTTCCTTGCGCGCCATCTCGCCCTTGTCGGTCTCGTGGTCATAGCCGGCCAGGTGCAGCACCCCGTGGAGCAGCAGGACCTTCAGTTCGTCCGCTGTGCTGTGGCCGAGTTGCCGCGCATGGCGCGCTGCCGTGCTCGCGGAAATGGCGATGTCGCCGGCGAAGCGCCGGTCGGTTCCGGGAAACGAGAGCACGTCGGTCGGCCTGTCCTTGTGGCGGAACTTGCGGTTCAGCCGGCGCAGTTCAGCGTCGCCGGTGATGAGGATGTTCACCTCGCCCCGCACCCCCGCGGCGCGGCTCGCCCGTTGGGCGAAGCGCTCCAGCGTGGCCTGGCTGACTCCTGCGATCTGTCTTCGAAGGATGACCATTGTGCCAAATAGAACGGGAGGGCCGTTCCAGCCCTCCCGTCCGATATTGTACCCGGCTCTATTCTTCGTAGCGATATTCTTGCGGCTGGTCGGCCGCCTCTTTTGCCTTTCCGTTGCCGTTCGTCTTCCCGTTCTTCTTGTCGCCGTTCGCCTTGTCCGACAGCTCCAGAGAAAGCTGCGCCTCCGACACTTTCTTGTGCGTATCGTAGGCGACGATGATGCGCTGCACCAGGTGGTGGCGTACCACGTCGCTTTCGTCGAAGTAGGAGAAGGCGATACCCTCCACGTTCTTGAGGATGTCGATGGCTTCCAGCATGCCGCTGCGCTTCGAGCCCGGCAAGTCGATTTGGGTGATGTCGCCCGTGATCACTGCCTTGGAGTTGAAGCCCAGGCGCGTGAGCACCATCTTCATCTGCTCGGGAGTGGTGTTCTGCGCCTCGTCCACGATCACGAACGCATCGTTGAGCGTGCGCCCGCGCATGAAGGCGATGGGCGCGATCTCGATGACGTTCTTCTCCAGGTAGCGGTCCACGCGCTCCTGGTCGAGCAGATCGTAGAGCGCGTCGTACAGCGGGCGCAGATAAGGGTCCACCTTCTCCTGCAGCGTGCCGGGCAGGAAGCCGAGCCGCTCGCCCGCTTCCACCGCCGGGCGCGCCAGGACGATGCGGGCCACCTGCTTGGCCAGCAGCGCCCCGATGGCCATGGCCACGGCCAGATAGGTCTTGCCCGTGCCTGCCGGCCCGATGGCGAAGACCATGTCGTGCTTTTCGATGGCCTCGATGTAGCGGCGTTGGTTGACGCTCTTGGGCTGCACCACGCGCTTGCCGAATGAGCGCTGTTTGCCGGCCTCGGCCAGGCCGCGCAGCGTGACGTTCGAGTCGCTGACCACAACGCGCAGCAGCGAGCCCAGGTCGCCGTTGTTGAACGAGAAGCCGTTGCGCTGCAGGTGCTCGTAATCCGCAAACACCTGTTCCGCCCGCGCCACGTCCGCGGCTGCGCCTTCGATCTCCACCGAATCCGCTTTCAGGTCGATGGTGACGTTCAGGCCGTCTTCCAGCAGGTGCAGGTTTTCATCGCGCGTGCCGAACAGGGTTTCGATCTTGGGAAAAATATCCAGGTTTTTCTTCATCTAAGTCTCGGGATCAACCTCCGGATGAGGCGGCAGGCGCACCGGTACACCACCTGCTCGCGGACACGAGAATTTTGAGGGAAGCTGGCAGGCAGAACTGCTCGACCAACTGGAGCAACTACCATTAACCGTAGAGTACCCCGCTCCCCAGGGGGAGTCAATAAGCCCTGGCCCTTCCGTGCCCTCGAAGTACCCCCGCACCCGATTGGATAAACCCGGCCGCTTCCGGGGTGCGAGGATGGATGCGAAAATCGGGCGTGCCGGAGGTTCCGCCGACTACCGGGAGGACGCCGCCTCGGGATCCGTGGCAGAGGCACGGACCGCCCGCTGCGTCGCCCATGCGCGTAGCTGATCGATGTCCTCGGCGCGCGTCGCAGACAGCGGCACCGTATTCTTGAGCTCTTCCCGCACGGTCTCGGTGGTCATCGGGGACTTCGCGGCGTACGCGGCGTACATGGCCGACTGTACCGCCGCCTCGATCTCCGCCCCGGAGTAGCCGCGCGCCGCCGCCGCCAACTGGTCGAGATCGAATCCTTTGGGGTCACGCTTCCGTTTCGCAAGATGCAGGGTGAAAATGGCCTTGCGCTCACCCGTGTTCGGCAGGTCCACGAAGAAGATCTCGTCGAAGCGGCCCTTCCGCATCAGCTCGGGCGGCAGGACAGTGACGTTGTTGCACGTGGCGGCGACGAACACCGGCGACTTGCGGTCCTGCATCCAGGAGAGGAACGAGCCCAGGAGCCGCGACGACACGCCGGCATCCACGGAAGCCGAATCCGGCCCGCTGCCCGCGAAGACCTTCTCCAGTTCGTCGATCCACAGCACCACCGGCGCGAGCTGCTCGGCCACCCGGAAGAGCTTCTGGATCCGCTTCTCCGTCTCGCCGATGAATTTGTCGTAAACGGCGGAGGTGTCGAACTTGGCCAGCGGAAGCTTCCAGTCGCCGGCGATGGCGCGCGCGCACATACTCTTCCCGCACCCCTGCACGCCCATGATGATGACGCCGCGCGGCGGCTCCAGCCCGTACTGCCTTGCGGCATCGTCGAAGGTGCCACTCCGCTTGGCCAGCCAGCGCTTCAGATTTTCCAGGCCGCCGACGGCGCTCATGTTCACCGTGGCATCCACGAACTCCAGCATCCCGGTGCGGCGCAGGATGTCTTTCTTCGCCTCGAGCACGTCGGTGACGACTTCCGGGCAGAGCGCGTAGCGCGTGACCAGCGCCTGCGCCACAGCGCGTTCCGCTTCTTCTTCGGTCAGGCCGCTGAGATTGGCCGCCATCTGGTCCATCACTGCGCCGTCGGCATTGCGCTTCAGCGTGTAGGTCTTCGACACGCGCGCGAAGGTTTCGTCCACGATCTCGCGCAAGCGTTTGCGGTCCGGCAGCGGGAACTCGAGGTACTCGACCTCCTTTTCGAGCTCCGCCGGGAACTGGATCACTGGACCGGTAAGGACCAGGGCGCGGCGCGAGGCGGCAAAGTACTGCACCACGTCGCGCAGCCGGCGGACCACCACGGCGTCGTCCAGATGGCGGTGAAAATCCTTGAGCACGAAGACCGCGTCGATGGTCATGGTCTCGATGTGTGCCAGCACACCCGCCGGCTCGCGCGTGTTCATGATCGTCTGGCCGGCGCCCTGGGCCGTGCTGTCCATCACCCCGAGGTTCACCGCCTGGTTCATCGCCGCCTGGAGCTGGTCGCGGCGCAGTCCGCTCCCCGTGGCCCGGCTTGCCGGTGGCGGGCCCGCGGTGCGCATCAGGCCGTCGGCGATGCTCCACTCGAAGAGCGGCAGGGTCAGGTCCACGCAGGTCTGGCGGATCAGCGCCATGGCCCGCGCCTCTTCCACGGTCTCAATGGCGACGATGGGGGTGCTGGAGTTGATCAGGACTTTCAGGCGGTCCTTGGAGTCCATCGTTGTCTCGGCGGCACAAACCCGATGAGGGGCGGTTTGACCGTATTCGAAGGTGTCCGCTACAATACTAGATTCGGGTAGCACGGAAAATCTTTTTCAGAGGACATTCAGCCGCATGGCAAATCATTTTTCGGCGCTTAAGCGCGCCCGTCAGACCGAGACGCGGACCACCACCAACCGCGCCAGCAAGTCGCATCTGCGCACCGAGTTGCGCCGCCTGCGTGAATCCCTGGCCGCCGGCGACAAAGCCAAGGCCCAGGAAACCTTCCGCTCCACCGTTTCGGCCATCGACAAGGCCATCCAGAAGGGCGTCATCCACGAGAATACGGCCTCCCGCTACAAATCGCGCCTGAGCGCGCGGCTCGCCGCGCTGAAGTAGCGCCGTATCGCGGGCGTCTGAGCCCGCGGGAGCTATTCTGGGCGAAGGATCTCGGGACAACAAGAGTTGAATGGCAGGTCACGAGACCTGCCATTTCCGTTATGCCTTCTTGTTCTTTGCCCTGTCGAGCGACGGAAAGCCTTTGATCGCGATGCCAAACTGCACGCGCAAATGCCGCTCGAAGTCCTCGTCGGAAGCTATCTCCGTTTCCGTTCTCTTCCCCGCATCGGTCACGATGAATGCGGTGCCGGTCAGAGTGATGCGGCCCGTCGGCGTCGCCTTCGAGCATACTCGCCGGTAAGTGAACGTCGAGTGCGGAGAGGTCTGGTGATAGACGCACATCTCGGCGTAGTCGGCAAACTCGCGTGGCGTCAGGGTGAACAGGAACTTTTTCTCCAGACGGCCGTCCTCACGGCGCAGGAGCAGGTACTCGTCGCCTTCACGTGCGACCTGGTACTCCGCGCCGCGGTCGAACTGAGGCTCCCGCGCGTCGAGCTGGAGCGGTTCGACGAAGGAATCTCCGAAGCCGACATCGGCGATCCAGCGCTCTCCCCCGATGCGCACCAGCAGCACCATGTGATCGAATTCGGGACCGTAGCCGCCGTCGCCGCGGGCGACGCGGCCGGAAAGCATGTCCACGTCGAATCCGACCTGCCGCAGCAGCCAGGCGAACAATCCGTTCTGCTCGTAACAGAAGCCGCCGCGACCGCTCCGCACCATCTTGTCGTAGATGCGATCGAGGTCCAGCCGGATCTCGCGCTTCAACGGGATGTCCAGATTCTCGAACGGGATCGTCAGCAAGTGCTGGCGATGCAGGGCACGGAGAACCTCGAGCGTTGGCGTCGTCGGTCCAGAAAATCCGATCCGGTCGAGATAGCTGCGGAGGTCCACCCCAACTTTATATCGCAGTTCTGAGTACTGGGTACCGAGTACTGAGGACTAGACGGGCAGTTCAGCTTGCTCCCAGGCGGGGGGAAGGATTTTGGGCTCGGCCGCGAGTTCCAGCACAAGCTGCTCGAGAACGAAGCGCTTGCTCGGCGGATTCGAGCGCAGCGCCAGGTCGGCCTTGGCGATCAGGCGCAGGGCGCGCGTGATCTCCCGGCGGGACTTGTAGCGTCGCGCCTGGCGGATGACGTCCTCGGCGGCGAACGGAGGCACCCGGAAGCCTTGCCAAAGCGCCTGCCAGATGGCGCGCGAATCGCGCACGTTCTTTTCCAGGATGACCAGCATCTGGCGGAAGGTCTTGGCCAGCATGTAAAGATGTCCGATCGCCGCCTCTTCTCCCTCGCTCGAGTGCAGGATGGCGTCGAGCACCGCCAGGGCACGGGTGCGGTCCTTCGATGAGATGGCATCGGTCAGTTCGTACAGCGACCGCTGCTTGGCCGCCAGCACCATGGTCTCGACGTCGGCCAGGGTGACGCGCTTCTTCTCGCCCACGTAAAGGATGAGCTTCTCCAGCTCGTTCGAGATCAGCATCATGTCGGCGCCGAGCGCGTCCACCAGCTCGCGCGCGGCGTCGCTCTCGACCTTGACGCCCTGGGCCTCAGCCGCGTCTATCACCCAACGCATGCCTTCGCCCTCATCCACCCGCGCCAATTCCACGATGCCGCAGTACTCGCCCAGCGTGTCGCGGATGCGCTCGTACCGGTCCTTATCCGTCAGCTCGATGCGCCGGACGTCGGCGGGGATGCTGATGTGGTCGGCGACGAAGATCAGCACCGCGTCTGGGTTCGGGTCCTTTACGTACGCTTCGATCGCCGAAAATCCCGCGTCGTGCGAGCCGCGGCCGTAGAGGTTCTTGACACCGCGAATAAAGAAGACCTGGAACGGCGCCATCAGCGACGGCGTGCGCGCCCGGTCGAGGACCTCGTGGACATCGGCATCGGCCAGGTCGAACTCGTACAGGCTGAACTCGCGCAGGTCGGGCGGGACCAGGTGCTCGATCAACGCCCGCCGGCAGCGGTCACGGAAGAACGCCTCATCGCCGATGAATACGTACGCCGGCCGCAGCTTGCGTTCCTTGACCTCCGAGACGAAGCGGTCGCTCGGAGCAAAACTGCGCGCCGCCATCAGTAGGCCTCCAGGATGTTGGAGACGAGCGTGCGCGCGAAGTCCCGCGACAGGCGGTCCACGGCCGGCGATTCTTCCTCGAAGAACGACGAGATCTCGCGCGAGATCTGGTACTGCTCGCGGAACTGGTAGTTCTGGTTCTCGTACAGCACCTTGCCCTGCCGGTCCACCAGCGACACGCGCATGTTCACCGTCACCAGCCCCGACGAAGCGCGGCCGGTGCGCGAGTCGTAGGTCACGGGCGCGAGCTCGGTCGAGACCACAGTGCCATGCAGCACCGCGTCGGCGCTGCTGTTCTCCTGGTTGAGCACGCGGTAGTTGGTCCGGCTGGCGAACTCGCGCACCACGGCGCCGGTCAGCACCTGCTCGATGCGGTAGTTCTGCGTCTGGTTGACGAACCCGGGGATGGCGATGATGTGCAGGTCCGACGGCAGGCGCGCAGCCTTGCCCGCGGCCTTGTAGCCGCACGAACTGGCAGCCAGCGCCAGCACCAGCGCGAGGAACAGGACGGAGTCTCGCCTCACTGCACCTTCCCCTGGGGCCGCGAAGCTGCCAACGCTGCGGCGCAATCCACTGCCGTCTGGGCCGCGAGCCGGAGGTTATCCGCCGTCGCCCACAGCCAGAACCCGTTCTCGTGCTGCACGTCCCGCCGGAGGGTGACGAGCACGTCGTCCTGTCCGGCCGCGTTCACATTGCTGGGCGAATCCTCCGCCAGCCGCGTGATCGTGACATGCTCGCCGGCCAGCGCCTGCGTGAAGTCCCCCAGCGACACCCTCTTGTCCAGCTCAATGTAAACCGAGAATCCGTGCGCGTGGAAGATGGGCGCCTGCAGCAGCATCAGGGAAGGTACCGGCGCGCGCCCGCCCACGATCTTCTTGTAGTGCCCGAGCACGCGGCGCTCCACGCTTTCCACCGTCGACGCCGACTTCTCGCCGTAGCGCGAGATGATGTTGAAGGCAACCTGGGAGTCAAAGACGTTCTTCGGGAGCTGCTGGAAGGAGAGCAGGTTCACGGTCTGCTCGTGCAGCTCGTCCATGCCCCGCCGCCCGTGCTCGGAAGCCGGCTCGAATACCGTGGTTGCGGCCGAGCGGATCGCGCCCATTTTCTGCGCGCGCAGCAGCAGCAATCCCAGCACCACCGCCGCCGGGTGCGCGATCACCGTGGTCGCCGATTCCAGTTCCGGCTGCGGCCTCGTCCCTAGTTCGTGTTCGATCCACGGCGCCCGCACCACGCTGCCGGGCTCGTCCTCCAGCGCGTATGACAGGTCCACGATCGCCGCGCCTGCCTGCTTCGCCAGCTTCCAATTCCGCCGCGTGAACTCGCCCTCCGACGCGAAGAACGCGAAGTCCACCTTGTCGAAATGTTCCGGCAGGATGCTCTGGATGAAGGTGACCTCATCGCCCACGGCGTCGAGCTGCCCCAGCGACTCGTCATCGTCGAGCAGGCACGTGTCGGCGGCGGGGAAATTGCGCTCCCCGAGGACGTCCTTGAGTTCCTTCCCCTTCAGCGTGGCCGCCCCAACGATCGCGACCCGGAACCACCCCGCGGGCACATTCATGCTGTCTTCGGATCTTTCCCGCGGGCTCATCGCATCTCCGACGCTTCTTTGTAGGCCGGTGGCGGGGAGCTGCGCCGCCGCACGATGTAGAACAGCCGCGCCAGCACGCCCGACAGCATGTACGCCAGCGCGATGAAGAACAGGCTGTAGTTCGAGTAGAAGTAGATAGACGCGATGATCAGCGCGATGAAGATGACCATGCGGAACGGCCGCCGCGCGCGCAGGTCGATGTCCTTGAAACTATAGAAGCGCCAGGTGCTGACCATCAGGAACGAGATGGCGACGATCAGCAACAGCCACAGCGCCGCCAGCCACCACGCCCCCCACAACGATGCGCCGATGGGCGCCCCTCGCACCAGGTGAACGACCGCCGCGATGATGCCCGCGCCCGCCGGGATCGGCATGCCGACGAAATATTTCCTTCCTGGCCGGCCAGGATTCGATGGTTGCGGGTTGAGCTGGATATTGAAGCGCGCCAGCCGCGCCACACCCGCAGTCAGAAAAACAAACGTCGCGACCAGCCCGAACCGCACCAGGCCCGAGCGCAGCTCGACGTCGTCCATCGGCGGCAGGAAACGGAATCCCCAGAGCCACGCCAGCACCGCCGGTGCGACCCCGAAGGTGACCGCGTCGGCCAGCGAATCCAGCTCCTTGCCGAACTCGCTGGTGGTGTTGGTCATGCGCGCGATGCGGCCGTCCAGGCCGTCGAGCAGCACAGCCACGCCGATCGCTTTCGCCGCCGTATCGAAGTGACTGTAGTCGGCAGGGGTCCCTTGCATTGCCTGGGTCAGCGCGTAGTAGCCGAGGAAGATGTTGCCGCCGGTGAATAACGACGGCAGCAGGTGCATGCCCTTGCGCAAGCGCCGCCGCTTGGGCTCCTGCGTGCCCGGCAGTTGAAGCTGCTGCTCGTTCACCGGCTGCCTCCGTGTCGGACAGCCGCACCCGGCCGTCCAGCGGTTGCAGACTCGCCCTCCGGCGCGACTGGCAGCGTCGCCAGGATGGTCGCGCCGCCCGCGACGTGGTCCCCGATCTTCACCGCGACCTCCGCGTCCGCCGGGAAGACCACGTCGGTGCGAGACCCGAACTTGATCATCCCCACGCGCTCGCCGCGCTGCACGCTGTCACCAACCTTTTTGTGGAACACGATGCGCCGCGCCAGCAACCCTGCGATCTGCTTGAAGACGATGGTGTGCCCTTCCCCCTCGACGGTCACGATGTTCTGCTCGTTCATCTCCGACGACGCAGCGCCCATGGCGTTGTGGAAGGTGCCCTTCCGGTACTCCACGTGGCGGATCACGCCCGCGATCGGCGACCGGTTCACGTGCACGTCAAACACGTTGAGGAAGATGCTAATGCGCCGGCGCGGCACGCCCTCCACGTCGACGGTGGAGACGTCGGTCACCTTGCCATCGGCAGGGGATACGAGCGCGCCCGCGACGGCCGGGATCTCGCGCTCCGGGTCGCGAAAAAACCACAGGAAGAAGCCGGCCAATACCAGCCCCGGGACGGAGAACCACGCTCCCGCCAGCCAGCCGAGGACGATGGCGGCCGCAACAAAGCCCGACCCGTAATACATGCCGTCACGAACCATGGGCAAACATCCAGATTATATCGGGTTGGCCCGACGCGGCAGCGCCCATTGTGCGCCCTCCAAAAACACAAAGCCTCCCGCCGTCGGCGGGAGGCCGTGAATACCGCGAAAAGATTACGCGACCTGGTGGTCGCGGCGGAACGCCTGTTCGATCGCCTCCATCTGGTCCTTGAGGCGCAGTTTCAGCTTTTTCAGACGCACTTCCTCGAGTTTCTCATCCTCGGAGAGGAAGCGTTTCTGGATCAGCGAATCGAGCCGTTGTGCGTACTGTGTGTGTTCCTGGGCCAGCCGGCGGAATTCCTCGTGGTTGGACAGCAGGTGGTCGCGAAGCTGAGAAGCCATCCACAGACCTCCAACTGAATTCGACAGTAAAACGCTAGCACACGTCCTAAAGCCCTTCAACTGCTTTCGATAGCGATAGTGGAAAACTGAACCGAAACAGGAGGGCGTCCTCCACCGGGTCGGAGTAGTACGCCTTGCGCCGCCCCGCCGGCAGGAAGGCCCACTTCTCGTACAGCAGCCGTGCCGCCTGGTTGGATTCGCGCACTTCGAGGAATACGGAGCGTGCCCTGCGCGCCCGCGCCCGGTCCAGCAGCTCTCCGACCAGCCGCGACCCCAGCCCCCTCCTTCGTGCCGGCCCGGATACCGCCACGTTTTCGATCTCCCACTCGTCTCCCAGCACGCGCGCCACGATGAACCCCAGCAGAGCGCCCTCCTCGATCACCAGCACCTCGCGCTCCGGGGTGCCGGGCTCGAGCGCTTTCCGGTATTCCCGCTCGTTCCAGTGCGCCGCTGTGGCGGCATGATGCTCTACCGCGAGCATCGCGGGGACATCGTCCGGAGTGGCGACGCGCACGCGGATCATGGATAAAGACTAGCAGCGACGCGATGGAAACGCTGTGACGCGACTGGTCAAGCTTTCGGCGGGCTGAAGATCTCGGCGTCGGAGCGGCGCATGTAGTCGGCATCGAGCCGATCCGGCGAAACCGTTTCGCCGGCCGCGATCTTTTCTGCCCCGATGCGGCCGATAGCTGCGCTGTCCGGCCGGGGCAACTCGATGGGGTTGATGCCCGATTCGCGGAACATCGCGGCAATCGACTGTTCGCAGCAGATCACCTCCGACCCTTTCACAGCGCTCGCCGCCTCCGTGCGCGCAACGACTAGCTCCCCTAGAGAGGCTGCCTGCAACCTCACTCCCCGGCGCCGGACCTCATATTCGCCAACGTAAACTTCGCCTCGGCCCGCATCCGTCGCTGCCGCGACCTTCCCTTCCTTGCCGTGGCCCAGCGCCATGGCCTCGAGCACGGTGGTCGCCGCGATGGGCTTGTGCAGGACCTCTGCAAGTCCTTTCACTGCGGCCAGCCCCACGCGCAGTCCGGTGAACGAACCCGGCCCGGACACGACCGAGAACCCGTCCAGATCGGTCTTCTTCAGCCCGTTCTCGGAAAGCAAGCGCGCGATCTGGGGCACGAGTTGCGCGGAGAAGGTTCCACCCTCGAGGAGCGCGGTGCCCAACACGTTTCCATCGCGCACCAGCGCGATGTTGCCATGCTTCCACGATGTATCGACGCCGAGAATCAGCATTGTGTGGGCCGGCGGTCCCGGCGATCCGTTAAACGCCCTTCGCCGCTTCCTGCACCAGTTCCAGCAGCACACCGCTTGCGCTCTGCGGATGGACGAATACGTACTGGTGTCCGCCCGCCCCGATCTTTACGTCTTCGGAGATGAGCCGCACGCCCTGCTGCTTCAGGCGCTTCACGGTGGCGTTCAGGTCGTCCACGCGCAGGGACACATGGTGCAGCCCTTCACCGCGTTTGGCCAGGAACCGCGCGATAGGAGACTCCTCGCTGGTGGGCTCCAGCAGCTCGATGCGCGACTCACCCAGCGGCACCATCGCCAGCCGGACCTTCTCCTGTTCGACGACCTCTTCCGGCATCACCTGCATGCCGAGCTGCTGGTAGAATTTTTTCGCCTGCTCCAGCGACTTGACCGCGATCCCCAGATGATCGATGGCGAACATGGCTAATCCTTCCCCAAACCCCTTACGATTTCCTGCACCAGCGTGTACGGGTCGCGGCGGTGCTCGACGATCTCGGCCGCATACTGCGCCACCGCCCCGTCGCCCATGCGTTCGCGCATGGCGCGCTCCAGCAGCGCCTCGCGCAGCATCTCCACCAGCCGCTCGCGCCAGCTCTCGATCTTCTTCTTCAGCAGCAGCTTCGACTTGCGCAGGAACTCTTCGTACTGTGCGATCGCCGCCGCCAGCTCCGGCACGCCCGTCGCCTCGGTCGCGACCGTCTTCACGATGGGCGGCGTCCAGCCGTCGGCCCGTTGCGAGATGGACTGCATAGCCCGGATCTCGCGCTCCACCCGCTCCGCTCCCTCGCGGTCGCTCTTGTTGATCACGAAGATGTCGGCGATCTCCATGATCCCGGCCTTGATGGTTTGCACGTCGTCGCCCATCCCCGGCACCAGGATCACCACCGTGACGTCCGCCAGGCGCACGATGTCGATCTCGTCCTGCCCCACCCCCACGGTCTCGATCAGGATCAGGTCTTTGCCCGCGGCGTCGAGCACGGTGGCCACATCCGCCGTGGTCCGCGCTAGCCCGCCCAGGAACCCGCGCGTGGCCATGCTGCGGATGTAGATGCCGGTGTCGGCGTGGTGCGCCTGCATGCGGATGCGGTCGCCCAGGATGGCCCCACCGGTGTACGGGCTGGTCGGGTCCACCGCAATGATGCCGAGGGTCTTGTTGTGCTTGCGATATTCGCGGGCCAGCGCATCCACCAGCGTGCTCTTGCCCGCGCCCGGCGGGCCGGTCAACCCGATGATGCGTGCCTTGCCGCTGTGCGGGAACAGCGCCTTCAGCAGCGGCATCGCGTCCGGCGTGTTGTCCTCGATGGCCGAGATGGCCCGCGCCAGCGCCCGCATGTCGCCCGCGCGGATACGCTCCACGAATTTTGTGAGACCGGCGCCCAGACAGTTCCTCTCGCCCGCGCTGAACCGAACAGTATAAATGACGCTGTTCCTTCCCCGGCCCCGCGGAAGCCGCGGCCGAGCCCGGCGTGGAGAGCGGAAAAATGGGCACGGCCTAAGCCGTGCCCTGCCCGTCCGTTCTACAGACCTATTCCTTCAGCACCTGCCGCGCGATCACCAGCCGCTGGATCTCGCTGGTGCCCTCGCCGATGGTGCATAGCTTCACGTCGCGGTAGAACTTTTCCGCCGGGTAATCCTTCACAAAGCCGTACCCGCCGTGGATCTGCACTCCCTCATTGGCGCAGCGCACTGCCACCTCGCTGGCGTAGAGCTTCGCCATCGAGGACTCGAGCGTGGTCTTCATGCCTTTGTCCTTCATGTCTGCGGCGCGCATGGTCAGCAGTTGCGCTGCGTCGATCTCCGTAGCCATGTCCGCCAGCTTCCACTGGATGGCCTGGAACTCGCTGATGAGCTTGCCGAACTGCTTGCGCTGCTTGGAGTACTTCAGCGCCGACTCGTACGCGCCCTGGGCCATGCCCAGGGCCAGCGCTGCGATCGAGATCCGTCCGCCGTCGAGCACGCGCATGGCGTCGACGAACCCATCGCCCTCCTTGCCCACCAGGTTCTCCAGCGGGATCTCGCAATCTTCAAAGATCAATTCCGCGGTGTCGCTGGCGCGCAGACCCAGCTTGTTCTCTTTCTTGCCCGGCTTGAATCCCTTCGTTCCCTTCTCCACGACGAACGCCGAGAGCCCGTGCGTGTGCGCCGTCTTGTCGGTCACCGCGATCACCACCAATACGTCCGCGTAGTGGCCATTGGTGCAGAAAGTCTTGGTGCCGTTCAGCACCCATTTGTTCCCCTTGCGCACCGCCGTCATACGCGCCGAGCCTGCGTCCGAGCCCGCACCCGGCTCGGTCAACCCCCATGCCCCGATGAACTCCCCCGTCGCCAGCTTGGGGATGTACTTCTTTTTCTGCTCTTCGCTCCCCGCGATGAAGATGTGATTGGAACAGAGGGATGTATGCGCCGCCACGATGATGCCGATCGAGCCGTCCACCCGCGACAGTTCCTCGATGGTGGTCACGTACTCCACGTATCCCATGCCCGCCCCCCCGTACTCCTGGGGGAAGATGACTCCCATCAGGCCCAGCCGGCCCAGTTCCTTGACTATTTCGCAGGGAAAGTGCGAGGCCTCATCCCATTCCATCACGTGCGGCAGGATCTCGCGCTCCGCGAACTCACGCACGCTTTTCTTCAGCTGTAACTGTTCTTCGTTGGGTTGAAAATCCAAGCCCGGCTCCCTCCAGCGCCTGAGTCAGTATAAGCGAAACCAGCAGTGACCCAAACGTACGCTTATAACACAGCGCCGGAGTTTGTCACAGATGACGGAAGGAATCTGGGGATCATCGGCGGGCGGATTGGTCAACAACCAGCCGCTCGCGGAGGTGGGCCTGCCGAACGCCAGATCAGAGCACGGGTCCAGCCACGAGCCACGTGATGCCGCTCCTCAGGGTCTACTGCCGGGTTGCTTTGACGATTTCCGCCGCCGTGGGCAGTCGGCCCGCCTGCTTCGCCGAGAAGACTTTCCGCCCGTCCACGATCACGTCCAGGGCGCCCGGCGCTCCCATCCGGATCTTGGCCTCGACACCGAGCGCCTGGCGCAGTTCGTCGCGTAGTCTGCCCGCCCGGGCACGGATGTCCCTTCAAAAGAAGCAGCGCCTGATCTCGATATTCATGCCTTCGCTAACTCTTCGCGCGCGATCTTCTCCGCTTCCGCCGCCAAGCGCTCGAACCAGAGCTTGTACGAGTCAAGCGTCTTCTGCTGCATGCCCTTGCCGATGAACATGGATCCAAAGCCCGAAAGGGTCTCCCAGGTCTTCAAAAGGGTTGTGCCGCTGGGCTGCTCCTCGAAGCTGAACCAGTGCTCACCGATGGTCATGTGGCCCTTGCCGCGCCAGCCGACCTTGTTGGGGATGGAAGGCTCCAGCACCTCGCAGTCGAATTTCAGGCGCCTGGGCCGCTCCAGTTCCATGTCGAAGTGGCTGCCCTTCTGCCAGGGCTCGCCGCTGGTCCACTTGGTTCGCCCAATGCCGGGGTTCCACCAAGCCCATTGCTCCAGTTTTTCAAACACTTTCCAGATGTGCTCCGGACGGCATTTCGCCGTCGCCGAGTACTCCAGGTTGATGCTCATGAAGCGCTCTACTCCCTCTTAAAGTGATTCTTTAGGTTTATTGCCGATCGCTCTTGAACGAACGCCCGTTACTGTTCCACGCGGAACATTACCCACAGACCTTCCGCAGCGCCTCCAGGGCACGCCCACAGGCGGCTCGGTCCACATCCATGTGCGTCACTAGGCGCATGTTCTCCGGGTCGATGCCGTTGATCAGCACGCCCCGCTCGGCCAGCGCCCGCGAGATCTCCGCCGAAGTCTTCCCCGTCCCCGCGACGTTGAACACCACGATGTTGGTCGCGACCTTTTTCGCGTCGAGCTTGATGCCGCGGACCTTCGCCAGTTCCTCCGCCATCCAGCGAGCGTTGGCGTGGTCCTCGTGCAAACGTTTCGGCATCTCCTCTAAAGCGATCAGCCCGGCCGCCGCCAGGATGCCCGCTTGCCGCATGCCTCCGCCCAGCGCCTTGCGGTACACGCGCGCTTGGTCGATGAACTTGCGGCTGCCCACCAGCAGCGAGCCCACGGGCGCGGCCAGGCCTTTCGACAGGCAGAACATCACCGAGTCGAACTTGCGCGTGATCTCCGCCACCGGCCTTTGCAGCGCGGCGGCGGCGTTGAACACCCGCGCGCCGTCCAGGTGCACCGGCAGGCCGGCCTGGTGTGCGCCGTCGCAGATCTCCTCCGCCACCTCGGTCGGATACACCGTCCCGCCGCCCATGTTATGCGTGTTCTCCAGCTCGACCAGGCCGGTCTGCGCCACGTAGTACGTCTTGGGACGGATCTTCTTCTTGATCTCGCTCCAGCGCAGGATGCCGTCCTCGCCCGGCACCGCGCGCGGGATGCACCCGGAGAAGTGCGCCAGCATTGCCATCTCGTAATCCAGGATGTGCGAGCGCGCCTCGCAGATGACCTCCTGCCCGGGCCGGGTGTGGCATTTGATGGCGATCTGGTTCCCCATGGTCCCGGTGGGCACGAAGATCGCCGCCTCGCGGCCGAAGGTCTCGGCGGCGCGGTGCTCCAGGCGATTGATGGTCGGGTCCTCGCCATAGACGTCGTCGCCGACCTCGGCCTCGGCCATGGCGCGGCGCATGGCGGGCGTGGGCCGCGTCACCGTGTCGCTGCGCAGGTCCACGGTGGCGGCGCGCTTGCTCTCGTCCTGGACTTCAGCCGTGCCTCGCGGCGCGGCGCTGCTCCTCATAGGAAGGCGTCCTGTCGTTTGCCGGAACAGAAAGTCTAGCGAATCTGTTGGAAAATTGCGATGCGCTCAGGCGTGCGCCGGGGGCGCGATGAAACGCTGGAACACCTCGTTGGAGAGCAGCCGCCCGCGCGCCGTCAGGCGCAGCACGCGGCCGGCGAGCTCCGTCAGGCCGTCGCGCTCCAGGTCGCGCATGACGGGGATGAGTCCGCGGATCGCCGCCTCTCCAAAGGTTTGCGCCACCACGTGCAGGTCCACGCCCTTGGTCAGTCGCAGGCCCAGGAAGAAGGTCTCCTCCAGCGCCGCCTGGCGCGACACGAACGAGAGGGCGGGGATCTCGCCCGCGAGGTAGGCGTCGAGAACGTGGCTGGTGGCGAAGCGTACGGCCTCAACATCGGCGACGATCGCAGCGGGAGGCGCGCTCCCTTCGTCGGCTTGGGGGCTTTCCTGCGCCGCTCGCAACAGATCGTCCGGATTCCTCGACGCGGGCAGCATGGAGTGGGCGTCCATCCCGAAGCCGAAGTACGGCTGTCGCTTCCAGTACTTCAGGTTGTGCCGGGACTCGGCGCCTTTCCAGGCGAAATTAGAGATCTCGTACTGGTCGTAACCGGCGCGCCCCAGCCGGTGGCACGCAATGTCGTACAGATCGGCGGTCATGTCCTCATCGGGCACGTAGTGGGCGTGGTACCGCGTGCCTCCGGCAATCACTTCCTTGCCCAGGCGCGATTCCTCGTCCACCTCCAGCATGTAGACGCTGACATGCGGCGGGACTACGGCGAGCGTTTCGTCCACCGAATACTTCCACGATTCGACGGTCTGATGCGGCAGGCCGGCGATGAGATCGATACTCAGATTGCCAAGTCCGAGGGCCCGCAGGCGGCCGATATCGTCGAGGACGATCTCGCGCGTGTGCAGCCGCCCGACGGCGGCCGATTCCCGGTCCACGAAAGACTGGACGCCGAGGCTGACCCGGTTCACCCCGAAGCCCATCAGCGTCTGCAGCATCTGCGGCGTGAGCGTGCCCGGCGCGCACTCCACCGTGATCTCGGCGCCGCGGACCACCTCGAAGACGTCCCGCACGCTCGTCAGCAGCACCTGCAAATGCTCCGGTTCGAGGGCGGTCGGCGTTCCGCCGCCGACATAGATGGAATCCACGCGGCGGTCTAACTCCGCTCCCATTGTTGCCGCCGTTTGTGGCGCGGAATGGATGTCTTCGCACGCCCGCTTCACGTAGCGCGAGATCAGATCGCTCGAGAACACTCCCGAAGCGAAATTGCAGAAGCTGCACTTGGAGCGGCAGAATGGGACCGAGATGTAGATGCCGATGGGCACTAGCTTCCGGCTTCGTCTCAGGGCGTGCGTCCACGCGCAAGCCCATCGTCGATCTTAGACCGCGAGTATATTGAACCGCTGAGCATACAAAGGTCTGGCCCCGGGTGCAAAGAAAACCATGTAACCCCTGGCCGCCAGCTCGCCTCTAATACAATCAGCAGACTGTCATGACAAGGCGAGTGGTCATCACCGGCATGGGCGTGGTCAGCCCCAACGGCATCGGCAAGGAAGAGTTTTGCCGCGCGGTGCTCGAAGGCCGCAGCGGCGTGCGCCGCATCACGCGCTTCGACGCCGGCGAGCTGCCCGTACAGATCGCCGGCGAGATCGCCGGGTTCAACGAGCTGGACTGGGTCGACGCGCACGAGCGCAAGCACGTCTCGCGCGTCGTGCCCCTGGCCCTCGCCGCTTCCGCCGAGGCCCTGCGCGACGCCGGGCTCGATCCGGATGCCATGTCGCTCGAAGAGAAGCGCCGCATCGGCGTGATCCTGGGCACCGGCGGGGGCGCACAAGATTTCACCGAGGAACAGTACCGCCTGTGGCTGACGGGCAAGATCAGGCAGGTGAGCCTGTTCAGCATTCCGAGCGGCACGATGGGAACGCTGGCCAGCGAGATCTCGATGCGTTTCGGGCTGCGCGGCATGAGCCATGTGGTGACCACGGGCTGCACCTCCTCCACCGACGCCATCGGCTACGCCCTGCGCAACATCCAGGCGGGCGTGCTGCCCATGGTGCTGGCCGGCGGGGCCGACGCCCCGCTGGCGCTCGGCATCGTCAAAGGATTTTGCCTGATGAAGATCCTGACCTCGTCGTGGAACCACTTGCCGCAGCGCGGCTCGCGCCCCTTCTCCGCCGACCGCGACGGCTTCGTGATTGCCGAAGGCTCCTGGATGTTCGTCCTCGAGGAGCATGAGCATGCGCGCGGCCGCGGCGCGAAGATCTACGCCGAGATCGCGGGCTACGGCTCCACCTGCGAGGCCTTCCACCGTGTGCGCCTGCAGGAGTGCGGCGAGGAGCCCGCGCGCGCCATCGGCCTGGCCATGGAGGAAGCGGGCATCGCGCCCCCGGACGTGCAGTACGTCAACCTGCACGGCACCTCCACCCAGCTCAACGACCGCATCGAGACCCGCGCCCTGAAGCTGGCGCTGAACGGCCGCGCCGCCAGCACACCGATGTCCGCTCTAAAGTCACAGATCGGGCATCCGCAGGGCGCCTGCGGCGCCGCCGGCATCGCTGCCACGCTCGTGGCCATGCGCCACGGCCAGCTCCCGCCCACCATCAACATCGAGGTGCCCGACCCGGAGTGCGATCTCGACTACGTGCCCGACCCCGGTCGCAAGGCCCAGGTCGAGCACGCCGTTTGCAACTGCATCGCCTTCGGATCGAAGAACTCCGCCCTAGTCCTGCGCAAGTTCGCTTGACCACCAGGTCGTGTGCTGGCGCAGCAGGTTTTCTAGCACGGCCATGACGGGCAACCCGATTTGCTGTCTATGGAGGCTTTGATTGCGGATTCAATCGCGGTCTGGACCTGTGTGCAGGCATCCCGCACCGGGTTCGGGCTGTTGTGGGCGATCAAGATCCTTGCCACAACGTCCTTAGCATCGGCTCTCGTGATGTGTAACCCCCTGCTCTCAGCCTTCCCTCTCGCCTCGTCGCCCGTCTTCGAGTCGAAGAAGTCGTAGCGGAAGCCCGGGTCAAGACAAAGTCTGCCGAACAGCAGCGTCAGTTCGTGCTTTCGCTTGGGTTCGGGGTCGGCAGTTTGGGAATTGTCACCGCCTGCGGTGGCGGCTAGCAGCCTCGAAGATCCCCACAGACCCACGGCCCACACAGACAAGGCCGTCAAGAGATTTCGTCGTGGTTTCACTTCCGGTTCCGATTCTTGATTCACAGTAGCTCTCCTTCGTATGCAAAAGGTCGTTCCAAGGATTGGCCCCAGGCCCGGAATACGGTGGCCCTCACTGATGATCGAGTTCTTGAAGTTCTTGCATGGCTTGCCGGCGCACCGCGACATCGTCCCCATTCGCCCATGACCGCAAGAAGGCCTGGTACTGCGAGCGCGCCTGGCGGAGGTCACCGAGCTGGCGATAGACGCGGGCCATCTCCAGATGCGAGAGGACCCAGTCGGCGGAGCAGCCGTCGCGCATGATCTCTCCCTTCTCATCGATGACCTTTTGCCATTCGTCGCGAGCTGCTTGCCAGTTTTGCTGGCGGGCATAGGCCCGGGCCAACCCGGCGTGCGCCCACGAGGACGGCATGGCGGCCAATGCCTTTTGGAATTTATCGGAGGCTTCAGCGGCGCGGCTCTCGGCCAATTCGATCTCTGCCGTAAGACTCAACAACGAATTGTTGTCGTACGGGTCCGTCCCTTCCTTGCTCAGATTCTCCAGCCGTCGGGCTGCGCGTCGAGCCCCGCGAAGATCGCCCATCTCGGCGTAGGCTGTCCCGACCCAGCGCAGTTCCTTGGACTGAAACTCGGCGGGCTCGCCAGCAGCCTCGATCCTTTTCAGTTGTTCGATCGCCTGCGCCTGCCTGTCGAGCACAAGATAGACGCGGGCGAGCAGATAACGCCGTAACACCTCCGGCGAACGGTTGCCGGTCCTGACATCGAGCCGGAGGTCGGAGTCGAGCCTTCGGGCCGCCTCATTGAATTTGCCCTCATACATGTCCGCTCGCGCCAGATACACCCGCGCGATATTGCCATAACCGGATTCGTTCTCGATCGCGCCGAGCACCTGGCGCGCCTCCACCAGACGATCAGCATTAAGCAGCGCCATGGCCCGGCCCCACTCTAATCGCGGCGATGCGACCCCGTGACTCATCGCCTGCGAATAGATCTGCAATGCCTCTTCATTGGCATTGGTGTACGCCAGACGCAGGACGAGGCTGGCGTACCCTTCGGCAAAGAAGGGGTTCAGACGCAACACCCTGCGCAGGTCTGCGACCGCCAGGTCATGTTTTCCCAGGGAACTGTGAGTCGCAGCTAGCTCATATTGGGCGTCGGCGTCGTCGGGGTAGAGGTCCACCAGGATCTCCAGAACCGCGGCGGCTTGCGCCTCACGCCGGTGGACACCGAAATATTCGGCTCCGATGAAGTACCGCTCTCTTTCCGTCACGCGCTCCCGGAGGGCGTAGGCCTTCTCCACCTCCTCAATCTCCTTATTCCGGTTTCCGAGCGTCTGGTAGACAAGAGAGAGCTTGTAGTGCGCCATGGCGAAGTCGGGGTCGAGCGCTAGCGCTGCCTGCAGACGGGCTGCTGCCGATTCGATTCTTGCCCGTGCCAGGTCGTCGACTCCGCGCGTGTAAAGCTGCAACGCTTCCAGGGACTGAGTCGTGACCTTCTCCAAGGGCCGGCTGCTTTTCTGGATCTGAGGAAGAGATTCGCCCAGCTGCCGGCGCACCGCCTTCGCCACCGCGTCCACCCGCTCGAAGAGTTCTTCCTTTCGCGTGAACCGCTGTTCTTCGGCGAACAGCAGCCTGCCGCTCCGCGCCTCCAGGGCGCGCACACGGATCTGGAAGGCCTCGCCACTGCGCTGGATGCTGCCGGCGAGGAGCACCTGGACGTTCTCCCGCTGGCTGATCTCCCTCCCCAGCGCTTCGTCCACTCGGGTGGCGTCGCTCTGTTTCATGCGTTCGAGGGCGGCATATACGCGTTCGCGCGGCAATACGTTCACGTAGCTCGACTGCTGCAGGGAGATATTGAGCGCCTCACCCAGCGTCTGGTCGAAGATCGGATCACCGGCGGAGTTTTCGAAATCCGAGATCAGCACCCAGTCGCGCTCCGTGAACGTCGGGCTCTTCCCGGTACCGACAGGAAGCAGCAACACCGCGGCAGCAACCGCGAGTGCGGCGGCGACCGCCGTCAGGATGCGGGTTCTCAGGGGAAGCCTTCGCGTCTGGCCTGGGGCCTGCGCTCCCTTCTGCAGCGCACGCAGGTCCACGACCAGGTCCGCCGCGGTGGCGTAGCGTTCCGCCGGGTTCTTGGCCAACATTTTGGAGACGATCCGCTCCAGTTCCACCGGACAGCCGGGAACGGCCTGGCCCAGCGGCTTGGGCTCTTCGTGCAGGACGCGATCCAGGGTCAGGACCGCCTTGCTGGACCGGAAGGGGTGTTCGCCGGTCAGCATCTCGTAGAACACGACGCCCAACGAGAAGATGTCGGCGCGCGTGTCGGCCGGCTCCTCCCGCAGGACCTCCGGCGCCATGTAGCCTGGCGTTCCCGCGTAGTTCGAAGTGCTCGAGACCAGGCTGGCGGTCGCAGAGCTCTCGTCCACCAGCCGCAACTGCCGCGCCAGGCCGAAGTCCAGCACCTTCACCAGCCCCGCGGTCGTCAGCATGATATTTTCGGGCTTAATGTCGCGGTGAGCGATGCCCCGGCTGTGCGCTGCCGACAGGGCCTCCGCGCATTCGATGGCGATGGGCAGAAAGGCCCGGAGTGGCATCGCGCCCGCAGCGCGGATCTTGTGCCGCAGCGGTTCGCCCTCGACGTACTCCATCACCAAGAGGAGTTCGTTTTCGTCCTCGACCACGTCGTACACGCTGGCGATGTGCGGGGAACTGAGCGCGGAGGCGCGCTGCGCTTCCTTCAGGATCTGGCGGCGCGCGTCGCCGTCGGCGCGCAGCTTCGGCGAGAGTCGCTTGACCGCGACTTCGCGGTGTAGGACTGTGTCTTCGGCGAGGAACACCTCGCCCATGCCGCCGCTCCCAAGCATCTTTTGGATCAGGAAGCGTCCGACACGGCGGCCGACGAACTCGCCCGCCGGCTCCGCGGGCTCGCTTTGGGCAGTAGCCATAAAGAACTTCTACCCCGGGGGATGACGGCGTAATGGTACTCCCGCACCACCACGGAACGCAGTGTTTTCCGGCCTGCCTAGCCTTTGTATGTTTTTCATCCCATTACCCCTTCCGCGCGTCTATACAGTAGTCTTAAAGGCACGGATGGCCGCCGATATCCACGAAGAAGAGGTCCTGGGAAAGGCCTACGACAGCCGCCTCATGAAGCGGCTGCTAGCCTATCTGCGCCCCTATAGATGGCAGGTGTTCACGGCGCTGGCGGCCATCGTGATCAAGTCTGGCGCCGACGTGGTCGCCCCTTACCTGACCAAGACCGCCATCGACAAGTATCTCGCCCGCTCGGCCGCCGGCGGTGCCAGGTCGGTACTCGACCCCTGGCTCAGCTCCGAACCACTCACCGGCCTGGCACAGATCGCCGTCATCTACGTGCTGCTCCTGATGCTCACGTTCATCTTCGAGTTCGTGCAGACCTACCTCATGCAGTGGACGGGGCAGAAGGTGATGTTCGACCTGCGCAGCCAGATCTTCCGCCACCTGCAGCGCATGCAGGTCGCCTTCTACGACCGCAACCCCGTCGGACGGCTGGTGACGCGCGTGACCACCGACGTGGACGCCCTCAACGATATGTTCACCGCCGGCGTGGTCGCCATCTTCGAGGACGTCTTCGTGCTCGTTGGGATCGTGGCCATCATGCTGAAGATGAAGTGGTGGCTGGCGCTGATCACCTTTGCCGTGTTGCCCTTCATCTTCATCGCGACGATGGTGTTCCGCGCCAAGGTGCGCGACTCCTATCGCCGCATCCGCGTGGCTATCGCGCGCATCAACGCCTATCTCCAGGAGCACGTCAGCGGCATCGTCGTGCTCCAGCTCTTCAACCGCGAGCGCAAGTCATTCGACGAGTTCGAGAAGGTGAACCGCAAGCACATGGACGCATTCAAAGACGCGATCATGGCCCACGCGGTCTACTACCCGGTCGTCGAAATTCTGTCGGCGACGGCCATCGCCTGCGTCTTCTGGTTCGGCGGCAGCGTCATCCTTCGCGACCTGTGGCTCGGCCGCGCCGGCCGCGATGCCCTGACCATCGGCGTCCTGGTCGCATTCATGCAGTACGCCCAGCGCTTCTTCCGGCCCATCCAGGACCTGAGCGAAAAGTACAACATTCTGCAGTCGGCCATGGCCTCCAGCGAGCGCGTCTTCAAGCTGCTCGACACGCCCATCGAGATCACTTCGCCGGCTGCTCCCAAGCTGGCGACGGGCCCCGGTCGCATCGAGTTCGACCACATCTGGTTCGCCTACCGGCGAATCTCCTTCCCCACCGATGGCGAGCCGCTCAAGACGGAAAACGGCAAACCCATTCAGGGCACGCCCGGCGAGTGGGGCTGGGTGCTGCGCGACGTCTCGTTCGTGATCGAGCCGGGTGAGACCGTGGCCATCGTCGGCCACACCGGCGCCGGCAAGACCACCATGATCTCCCTGCTGCTGCGCTTCTACGACGTGCAGCAGGGCGCCATCCGCATCGACGGAGTGGACCTCCGCGAGATGGACGTTTCCGAGCTGCGCCGCCGCTTCGGCGTCGTCTTGCAGGACCCGTTCCTGTTCAGCGGCACGGTGCGCGACAATATCCGCCTGGGCACCGACTGGATCCAACAGGAGCAGGTGGAGCAAGCCGCCGAGGACGTCAACGTCGCCGACTTCATCCGCACCCTGCCCCAGGGATTCCACGAGCCCGTGCGTGAGCGCGGCAGCACTCTCTCCACCGGGCAAAAGCAGCTCATCTCCTTCGCCCGGGCGCTGGCTCACGACCCCCGCATCCTCGTGCTCGACGAGGCCACCTCCAGCGTGGACACCGAGACCGAGTTCCGCGTCCGCGACGCCCTCAGCCACATGGTCGAGGGGCGCACCTCGGTGATCATCGCCCACCGCCTTTCCACTATCCAGCGCGCCGACAAGATCCTGGTCATGCACAAGGGCAAACTGCGCGAGATGGGATCGCACCAGCAGTTGCTCGCGCAGCGCGGTATATACTGGAAGCTCTACCAGCTCCAGTACAAAGACCAGGAAGTGCAGGTCAGCGCCGACGATTAGCTTCGGCTCTTTCTGGATTGAAGGGGCGCGGCTTCAGCCGCGCCATCAAATGCCCTTTCAGGAACGGCTTTAGCCGCTGGGGGCCCGAGCTGGGCGACCGATCATGCGCCGAATTGTCCTGCTCGCTTTGTTGATCTGTGCTCAGTTCCTGCTCGCGCAGGGCACGCAGATCCCCAAGCAAGCCCCGCCCCGCGAATTCAACGAGGAAGACGTCGACAAGCCGGCGCCGTCTCCGGCCCAGCAACCCGCACAGCCCACCGCCCCCGCGCAGCCGCAGGTCCGCGAATACAACGAAGAAGAGGCAGCACCTCAGCAGGTCACGCCCGCAGCGCCGCAACCCGCGGGGCAGACAACGGTGGCGCCGGCTCCTCCGGCACAGCCCCCTCCGGCCACCAACGCGCCGGCGCCGCTCTCGCCGCGCGAGCGCGAGATGCGCGACCTCGCTGTCCGTTTCGCGCCCGTCTGGCACCAGCGCATGGCAGGCAGCGAAGCCGAGCACCGCTTCGAGCTCTGCACCGTCTTCGACTTCGACGGCGACTGGATCGGCAACAACAACTGGGAACACGCCGCCGACCCCAAGTACAAGATCTGGTCTTTCGTCTATTACTCGGTGACTGAGACCGAGGACCATTACTACCTGCACTACGCCTGCTATCACCCCCGCGACTGGTCCGTAGTCCAAGGCTCGTACGACAGCGCGCTCGACGTGCTCCAGGAGAAGCTCGGCCAGATCCTCACCAAGGGTGTGCGCGACGAAGTGGAGTTCAACCACGAAAACGATCTCGAAGGCGTGATGGTCATTGTGGACAAATGGGGCGCTTCCGGCCCCGAGGTCGTCGCCGCCGAAACGGTCGCACACAATCACCTTTTGCGCGCCGTCGTCGCCGATTCCGGCCTCGAAGTTCCGGCCACCACCAAGCGGCAGGCGCTGCCGCTCGAGAACGGGCGCCCCATCTTCTACATCGAATCGCAGAAGCACGGCATCCATCCCTACGGTGGCGAGCGATCCGAGAGCAACGGCCCCATCGTCGTCCTGCGCTATGGGACAACGACCGAGCTCTCTCAGATTAAGGACGGCCAGGCCACCTACGAGCTCGTGCCCATCCGCAAGACCTTCTACCAGCACGCGCTCGAGACCCACGAACCCAACCTGACCTACGGCACGGTGGTGGATTTCGGCGAGCGTTTTTGTGACGTGCCGGGCGCGGTCAAGCCCGCCTGCGCTATCGGAACCATCGGCGGCGCCTTGCGCGGCGACGTCGCCCGCCCCAACTCCGCCGTTGCGCCCTGGGTGTGGTTCGACCTGGACGACAAAGGACTCCCGCCCGGCTCCTGGTTCTTCGATCCCGCCAGCATCCTGGTCCGCCATTTCGGACAGGAAGGCGGGGAGAAGTATCTCTACAACCCTTATCTCGGCATCGACGTGGGCGGCCCGGAGGCCGTAACCGCCAGGTGAACCTGCTGATCTCCGCCGGTGAGGCCTCGGGCGAGATGTACGGCGCAGCCCTCATCGACGCGCTCCGCCGCCGCCTCCCCCAGCTCGAGTTCTTCGGCGTCGGTGGCGAGGCCATGCGCCGCGCTGGCTGCGACACCGTCGTGGACGCCCGCCAACTCTCCGTCGTCGGCATCACCGAGATCCTTCCCAGGGTCCCGAAGATCTACTCGCTCTTCCGCCGGCTGGTGCGCGAGGCTGAGCGCCGCAAGCCCGGCGGCGCCATCCTCATCGATTCCCCCGCCTTCAATTTCCGGGCAGCTCGCGAAATGCACGCCCGCGGCGTCCCGGTCATCTATTACGTTTGCCCGCAGCTCTGGGCCTGGCGCGAGGGCCGCGTGGAACGCATGCGCAAGTGGGTGAAAAAAGCCCTGGTCATCTTTCCCTTCGAAGAGAAGTGGTACCGCGACCGTGGCGTGGACGCCGAATACGTCGGCCACCCGCTCGCCGACGTGACTCCGCTCGCCCTGACCCGCGCCCAGTTCGCCGCCGAGCACAAGCTCGATCCCGACAAGCACTGGATCGCCCTGCTCCCCGGTAGCCGCCGCAAGGAGGTCCGCATGAACCTGCCCACCATGGTGGAAGCGGCAGAGCATATCGAGCCCGAGTTCGAATTCATCCTCCCGGTCGCCTCCACGCTCGAGCCTGCCTGGGTGACGCGCCTGCTCGCGGGCACTCATCAGAAGATCACGCTCGTCTCCCATGCCCGCGGCGCGCTCACCTTCTCCCGCGCTGCCGTGGTGGCCAGTGGGACGGCCACGGTCGAGGCGGCGCTGAGCGCCGTACCCTTCGTCGTGGTGTACCGCGTGACGCCCCTGACCTGGCGCCTGGGACGGCCACTGCTGCGCGTGCCTCACGTGGCCATGGCCAATCTCATCGCCGGGCGCGAGGTCGTCCCCGAGCTGATCCAGTCCGATTTCACATCGGGAAACGTGGTGGCGCGGCTGGAGGAGATTCTGCCCGACGGCCCTTCGCGTGAGAAAATGCTAGCGGGGTTGGCCGAAGTCCGTTCTTGTCTCAAGCCGGAGCGGACGCAGCCCGCCAGCGAACGCGCCGCCGATGCCGTTCTTCGTGCGCTTGGGCGATGACACCGGCGTGACCCGCGATTTTGACCGTTGGAGGGGGGTAGCCGTCGGGTGTGATTCGTGCCTCGCGAGTGGTTCAGCGCATCTTTTTTGCGCCAACTTTCATCTTAGGAGTCAGCCGAGGACCTGGAGATTTTCACCTATGTCATTTGCACGACGGCCCCTGGGAAGCGATTCGCGATTCCTGTTGGCCCTGTTGCTGGCGCTGTCCAGCGTCGCGTCGTTCGCCGCCGAGAAGCCGCGCATCGAGGTCAACGACTACGTCATCAACGCGGAGCTGGTGCCCAATACGCACCGCCTGGTGGCGCGCGCCAGGGTGAAGTTCACCGCGCTCGAGGACATCAGCATCGCCGTCTTCGAGCTGCACAACGCCCTGCGTCCGACCCGGGTGCTCGACGCCGAAGGCCACACGCTCTCCGCGGAGCGCGTCACACAGGACTCGACCGTCCGCGTCGCCCTGCCCAACGGCTTGAACAAGGGACAATCCACCGAGCTCACGTTCGACTACGACGGTAGACTCCAGTCGGCCGACGAGAGTCCCGTCGAGGGCCTGAAGCTTGCCAGCGTCAATGACGACATCAGCTACCTGCTGTACGCCGGGCGCTGGTTCCCCATGTCGGGATACGGCATCAACCGCTTTACCGCGAATATCAGCGTCATCGTTCCCAGCGGATACACCGTGATCGGCAGCGGGCGCATGACCGTCGGTCCGGCGAAGTCCGAGGTGGTCGGTTCGGGGCCGGATTCTGCCTCCGATCGCCGCGGTCGGCCCGCGCCGCCCAAGCCCGCGACCGCCGCCCGCAGCGAAGCCGGCAAGACCATGTACTCCTTTGTCTGGGACCGGCCGAGCTTCCCCGGAACCATCATCGCCGGGCGCTTCTCGCCGGGCATGCAGACCCGGGGCGGCTTGACCATCCGGACCTTCTTCAAACCCAACCACAAGGGCCAGGAAACCGCTTACGCGGATACCTCCGCGCAGGAATACGAGTTCTTCAGCTCGATTTATGGCCCCGCCCCATCCCGGACGATCAACCTGGTCGAGCTGCCGGACGACACCGTCCCGTCCGCCTGGGCGCCGGAGATCGTGGCCTTGGCCGCGCGCGCTATCCAGGAAAAGACCAACTACCGCCTTTTGGCCAACACTCTCGCCCACCAGTGGTGGGGCGTCTCGGTGGCGCCGGCGACACGCAACGACTTCTGGCTCTGTGACGGTTTCGCCCGCTACTCCGAGGCCCGTTATGTCGAGCAGGCGGCCGGCCAGGGTGGCTACGAAGAGGTCACCAAGGACATGTCGGTGGGCGCGCTCGCCTACGATACCGTCCCCCTCTCCAGCATCGGCAAGCTCGACCCGTTCTCCCCCGAGTTCCAGTCCGAGACCACCGACAAGGGCGCCATGATCCTGCACATGCTGCGCTGGGTCATCGGCGACGAAGCCTTCGACAAGGCCATGAAAGGCTTCGCCCAGCAGTATGCCGGCAAAACGGCTACTGCCGACGACTTCCGCAAAATGGCCGAGTTCGTCTACGGCGAAAACCTGACGTCGTTCTTCAGCCAGTGGCTCGACTCCACCGGCGCGCCCGAGTTCAAGAATAAGTACACCGTCTATCGCACGCCCAAGGGCTTCCGCGTCGTCGGCGAGATCACCCAGGACCTCGACCTGTTCCGCATGCCGGTCGAATTGCGCATCGACACCGACGGCAAGCCCGAGGCCAAGCGGATCGAGGTGGTGGGCACCGATTCTCCCTACGTGGTTGAGACCTTCGGCAAGCCGCGCCGCATCTCCATCGACCCCGGCAACGACGTGCTGAAGAATTCGTCAGAGCTCCGGGTGCGCGCCAACATCCTGCGCGGCCAGTCGTTGGTGCAGCAGGGAGACCTGGCCGGCGCGTTGCGCGAATTCCAGAAGGCCCTGGAGTCGAACCGCAACAGCTCGCTGGCGCACTATCGCATCGCCGAGGTCTTTTTCCTCCAGCGCAACTACCAGGCCGCCGCCAACTCCTATCGCGAGGCGCTCAACGGCAACGGCGAGCCGCGCTGGGTCGAGGTCTGGAGCCACATCCAGCTGGGCAAGATCTTCGACTCTACCGGGCAGCGCGAGCGCGCCACCAACGAGTACCGCCAGGCACTCGCCACCAACGACAACACCCAGGGCGCGCAGGAAGAGGCCCGCAAGTACCTCCAGGCCCCCTACAGCCGCGAGAAAGATAAGGGATGATGACGTAGCGCCGGCGTCTCGCCGGCTCTCCCGAGGGCGTCTCGCCCTCGACAATCGATACTGTCGTTCGTGTCAGGGCACGGCTTTAGCCGTGCCGCAACAATGCCAACTGAATGCGGCTTTAGCCGCTGGGGGAGACTGAACTAGCCCAGTCCCTTGACACGTACTATCGCGCGAAGCTCAGGCCGCCCAGCCGGGCGGTCTTCTCTTCTTCCACCCCGCGCGACATCACCAGCACGTGGAAGGTCTCGCCCATGCCCGCCGGGGTGACCAGGTGCTTCAACTGCAACGCGACCTTGGCTTGCTCCTGCGGCAGGCGGCAATCCTCGAACGCATCCGCAAACTGGTTGGCCTCGCCGATCCCCATTAGGAATTGCGATTGCGTCAAGAGTCCGAGATGTTCCAGCCCCGAGGCTTCACCCACCGCCTGCAAGGCGGTGAAATTCACGTGCGCGGTGATGTCCTGCTCCCCGGGTGCGGCGTAGGGATCGTCGCTGGCGGTGTGCTGGCGGTAGGTCATGATCGTCCCGCGATGCCGTCCCGCAAGCTGCTCTCCGCGCGTGTAGCCGTAGTCGACCAGGACCGCGAATCCGCGCGGCACGGCATCGGCGATGCGCCGCATCCATTCCAGCGCCAACGGCGCCGCCTCCACCCGCTCGTGCGCCTCGGGATGCACCGAGTAACGGTCCAGGAACTCCAGCAACTCTGGGCTCGCCGGTGCGAACGTCTCGAAGAGCCGGTCGCCGCTCACATCCACACGCACCTCGCCGCGATGGTCGATGACTTCCACCGGCAGCGCATCGAAGAATTCATTTGCGAACACAATGGTAGAAACGCCACTCGCGGCGTCTCTCGCCGAATCCAGGGAATCGTGCACCGATGCCTTCCCCGCCGCCACGTGTTCCTTCAGCCGTTCTCCCAACCCCTCGCGCAGCGCCGGCGACAACTCCACCAGCGCGTAGTGCAATGCCGCAAAGAATTCGGGGAACTTCTTTCTCGACCAGTCCAGTACGTCGCGCGCGAACAATCCGCGCCCGGGTCCCAGTTCTATGACGCGCAGGGGAGCGGGAGCGTCCAGCGCCCGCCACATCTGCTCGAACTGCCGCGCCAGCAGCCGCCCGAACACCGCGTGCACGTCGCTCGAGGTGTAGAAATCCCCCGCCGTGCCGAACTGTGTCGCGTTGCGGCTGTAGAAGCCGTGCTCGGGGTGGTAAAGGCACAGCTCCATGTAGCGGGAGAATGGCATCAGGCCATTTCGCCGGATCTCCTCGGCGATGACCTCGCGCAGAGTCACCCTCGCTCCCTCGCCTGCCGCTCCTTCAGGTCCTGCGGCGTGCGGATGAACATCTCGACGAAATAATCGTGCAGGCAATCGTAGAGTTGGCGCTGGAATTGCCACTCGAAGTTTGGGCCATCGATATCGCGCGGGTGCAATGGGAAAACGTACGTGTGCACCTTTACTTCGGGGTTCTTGAAGGTGATGAACACCTCGACCGCTTCTCCGGCCTCGCGCGCGTCGAAGTTCAGCACCGGGTGTTCGTAGAGCTTGAGCTGGTCGAGGACCTTCTGCAGTCTCGCGTTCGCCACCGATTCATTTAATCACAGGGAGTGCTCCAAGCTAGGAGCTAGAAGCTAGCGGCTAGGAGCTATTCGTACCGCAGCGCCTCGATCGGGCTTAGCCGCGCCGCCTTGATGGCCGGCAGCATCCCGCTCACGATGCCGACCACGATCAGGATCGACGTCGCCACCAGCAGGTTGCTGGGATCGATGATCAGCCGGATGTCGCCCGCCTCCGCGTTCTTGGCCAGCGCGCTGTACAGCGTCAGCCGCCCCACCGAGAACGACACGATGTAGGCCAGCACCGTCCCCAGGACGCCCCCGGCGAAGCTGATGGTCAGCGCCTCAGCCAGGAACTGGAACAGGATGGCGCGTTTCTTCGCCCCCAGCGCCTTCAGCGTCCCGATCTCGCGCGTCCGCTGCTGCACCGACACCAGCATGATGTTCATCAGCCCCACCCCGCCGATGCCCAGCGTCAGCGTGCCGATGAATGCCAGCAACACCTTCAGCCCCATGGTGATGACGCGGAACTGGTTCAGCTGCTTCATCGAGTTGAACAGGAAGATGGCGCGATGGTCGTCGGGATTGAACTGGTGCACGGCGCCCAGCGTTTGCCGCACCATCTTCTCCGTCTTCTCCCAGTCCATGCCCTCGTAGTCCAGCCAGATGGCGTCGATGTACTGGCTGTTCTTCAGGTCGCCCGCGGTCAGGAAGGGGATGTAGATGATGCGGTTGATGTTGTCGTCGCCCTCCTGCATCTTCGGCTCCAGCACCCCGATCACCTGGAAGCTGATGCCGTCGACGCGGATGGTCTCTCCCACCGCGTACCGCCCGGAGAACAGCTTGGTCTTGGCCTCGCTGCCGATCACCGCCACCCGCGCCCGCTGCAGGTTGTCTTCCTCGTTGAAGAACCGTCCCACCGCCGGCTTCAGCACGCGGATGTTCTGTGTCGAGGGATTGTCGCCGATCACCTGCAACTGGTACGAGCGGTTGTCGGCCTGCACATTCGCGTCCTTCCACAATTCCGGCGTGACATGCTTGATGGTCGGCACCGCTTCCGCCAGCCTCTCCACATCGCTCACCGTGAGGCGGATCTGCGCGCCCGCCTTGGCGCCGCCAACCTGCATCGAGGTCCGCCCGGGGAAGATGGCGATCACCTTGGCGCCGAAGGATTCGAAAATGTGCTGGATCGCCACCCCGAAGCCTGATCCGTACGCCAGCAGCAGGATGACCGTGGCGATCCCCCACGCCATCCCCAGCATGGTCAGGGTGGCGCGTTTCCGGTTGTGCTGCATGGCGCCATACGCTTCGTGGATCAGGTCGGTGAACATCTTCTACTCCTGCCTCAGCGCTTCCACCGGCGGCAGCGCCGCCGCTTTGCGCGCCGGATACACCCCGGCGGCGATTCCCGCCAGCGACAGCGAGCTCACCGCCAGCGCCGCGCTCGACGCCACCAGCGTTGGCGGATCGAACCCGTCCGGTGACGGCAGCCGGTGCAGCAGGTGCATCAGCAACGCCGCGGCCCCCATCCCCACCGCTCCCGACACCACCGTCAGCGTCATCCCCTCCAGCAGGAACTGGGTCAGGATGTTGCGGTTGGTGGCGCCCAGCGCCTTGCGCAGTCCGATCTCCTTGGTGCGTTCCGCCACCGACACCAGCATGATGTTGATGATCCCGATCGCCCCCAGCGCCAGCGTCACCAGCCCCACGCTCCCCAGGAACATGTTCATGGCGTCGAAGATCTTCCCCACCATCTCCTGGTTCTTGACCGTGTCCCAGTCCTCGAAGGCGTCCTCGTTGTTGGGATTGAAGTTGTGCTTGCGCGCCACGACTTTCCGAGCTTCCTGGCGCGAGAGGTCGTGGTCCGCTTTCGACGTCGGCGTGTAGTTGATGAACGAGATGGCGTTGGGAACGTCGGTGTCTTTCACCGCGAAGTACTGCGCCAGCGTCTCATACGGGATGTACGCGCGCACGCTGGTCGAGTTGTTCTCATTCTTGGTGAAGTTTGAGATGACGCCGATCACCTCGAACCGGATCCCGTTCAATAGGACGTGCTTGCCGATGGGCGCTTCGTCGTCGGGGAACAGGTTGCGCTTCATCTCGTAGCCCAGCACCACTACGTTGCGCCGCTGCTCGTTGTCCAATTCGTTGATCCAGCGCCCTTTGCCGATCGGCAGGTAGCGGATCTGGTTGAAGATCGGCAGGATCCCGGTCACCTGCCCGTTCGAGCTCTGGAACTCGCTCACCGCGCGGATGTCGTTGCGGATCAGCAGCGGCGTCGCCCACTTCACGTGTGGCTGCTTCGCGATATCGAGGTAGTCGTCGTAGGTCAGCCAGTAGCGCCGCAGCCCCGTGCTCTGCCCCGGCATCGCGGGCACCCGCCCGGGGAAGATAAACATGATATTTTCGCCGAGTTGATCGAGTTGTTTCTTGTTGCCCGTGCGGAATCCTTCGCCCACCCCCACCAGCAGCAGCAGTGAGCCCACTCCCCACGCGATCCCGAACATGGTCAGGAACGAGCGCAGCTTGTGCGCCCACAGCGTGCGCAGCGTCTGGCTGAAGATGTCGAGCAAGATCCGCATGTTCTCAAGTACGCGCTTTCGACCCGAAATGTTCCTGCTGCCTGCCATGTATGAGACTGATTCTGCGGCCCTTTGTTACCGATGCAGGAGAAAAAATAAGGGGAGCGTGAGCTCCCCCCTAGCTACTAGCTGCTAGCTACTAGCTACCAGCTACCAACTACTAGCTACTATCTGGTCTTCATCTCCCTCGCCGTCAGCGCCGCCACGTCCAGCCCCTTCCCGCTGCTCGCCGCCTTCGCCTTTTCGTCGGGATACTCGTACACCCCACGTCCCGACTTGCGCCCGAGGCGACCGGCCTTCACGTACTGCACCAAAAGTGGTGCAGGACGGAATTTCTCGCCCAGCGTTTTCTGCAGGTACTCGAGGATGTGCAGACGCGTATCCAGCCCTACAAGATCCACCAGTTCAAAGGGTCCCATAGGATGGTTCAAGCCCAGCTTTAAGGCCTTGTCGATGTCCTCCGCGCTCGCGAGGCCCTCTTGCAACATGTAGAACGCCTCGTTCCCGATCATGGCATTGATGCGGCTGGTGATGAACCCGGGCGATTCCTTGATCACCACCACTTCCTTGCCCATGCGTCGCCCCACCTCGACCGCCGCCTTCAGCGTTTCGTCGTCGGTTTCCAGCGCGCGCACCACCTCCAGCAGTTTCATCTTGTGCACGGGATTGAAGAAGTGCATGCCCACGCACTTGGGCGCGCGGTAGGTCACCGAGGCGATCTCCGTGATGGACAGCCCCGAGGTATTGCTCGCCAGGATCGTGCCCGGGGCGCAGATCTTGTCCAGCAGGGTGAAGATCTCGATCTTGGATTCCAGCTCTTCCGGGACGGCTTCGATCACCAGGTCGGCAGCGCGGGCAGCCTCCTCGATCGAACCGGCGAAATCGATGCGGTTGAAGGCGGCGTCCGCCTCTGGCGCGCTCACTTTGCCCAGCTCCACCGCCTTGTCCAGGTTGAGGCGGATCTCCTTTTCCGCCCGCCGCAGGCTGGTCGGAAGGATATCTTCCAGGATGGCCCGGTACCCGCCCAGCGCCGCCGCATGCGCGATGCCTCGCCCCATGATCCCGGCGCCGATCACCGAAATGGTTTTGATCTCAGCCATTGCCGCCCTTTTCCAGCGTCTCCAGCACCCTTTCGTAGTTGGGGTCCGACTTGCGCATGTACTCGGCGAGGCGCTTCTTCTCCTCCTCGGTCATCATGGGCATGTTGGCGGTGACGCGGCGCAGCGTGGCCGCGATGTCGTCGATGTAGTTCATCATGCGGATGAGTTCGCCGGTGGTCGTTGACATGATCTCCTCCTCCCGGCATCACGGGGATGGCGGGACGTCCTGCTTCGCCGCAACTGCGCCGGCGAATCTGCTATTTTCATCGCTGCCGGGGATTTAGTAAAGTCGGGTTCCGAGGACCGATGCTTCGCGACAAGAACCTCATCCCGCTCTCCCACCAACACCAGCACGCTCTCGCTCTCTGCGTCCGCATCGAGCGCTCATTGAAGACGGGCGGCCACGCCGCCGATTGGCACGATGAGATCGCCCAAATTTTCGCCTCCGAGATCCGCTACCACTTCGAAGCCGAAGAGAAGATCCTCTTTCCCGCCTGCGAGAAATACGCGCCGTTGAAAGCGCTGGTCAAACGTCTGCTGTCCGAGCACGCCACCCTGCGCGGCCTCTTCACCATGGCCGCCGCGAAGAAGATGGACAACCGCCAGCTTGAAAGCTTCCACCAGACCCTCTCGCAGCACATCCGCACCGAGGAGCGCGAGCTCTTCGAGCAATGCCAGACGCTGATGTCAGGGGAAGAGATGAACTCTCTCGGCGCCGCCATGCAGCGCTATTTCGAGACCTCAGGCATGCCCGGAGCCACCTGCGAGATTCGTCCGCCCTCCGATTGATCCGCTCTGCGGGACCGCGCGCGCTCTTACGCCACGAACTCCTCACCCGCTTCCCCGGATCTCTGCTGGCGAGCCGCGAGCCCGCGGTCGCGGTCGCTGACCTCCACCAGCGTGGCCAGCCGCTCGGCCAGCGCGGGCGTGAGCGCGCCCGGCTTGTAGCGCCAACTCCAGTTGCCGTCCGGTTTGCTGGGCACGTTCATGCGCGCTTCGCTCCCCAGGCCCAGCACGTCCTGCAGCGGGATCACGCACAGGTCCGCCACGGACCCGATGGCCGCCCGGATGAAATCCCAGTGGACCCCATCACTCGACTCGCCCAGGTAGGCGCGGACGTCGTGTTTCTCGTGCTCCGTCGCGCTTGACGCCCACCACCCCGCCGTCGTGTCGTTGTCGTGCGTGCCGGTATATACGACGCAGTTGGGGACAAAATTCTGCGGCAGGTAGATGTGCGCCCCCTTGTTGCCGAAGGCGAATTGCATCACCCGCATGCCGGGGATGCGCAGGCGCTCGCGCAGCGCGTGCACTTCCGGGGTGATGAATCCGAGGTCCTCGGCGATGAACGGCAGGTCGCCAAGTGCGTTGCGCAGCGCGGTGAATAGATCGTCATTCGGACCCTTGACCCAGCGTCCGTGGACCGCGGTGGGCTCGCTCGCGGGGATCTCCCAGTACGCCTCGAAGCCCCGGAAGTGGTCCAAGCGCACGATGTCGCAGGTGCGCGTCGCCCAGCGCATGCGCTGGATCCACCACTCGTAGCCCCGCTGCCGCAGCACGTCCCAGCGGTAAAGCGGATTCCCCCAGCGCTGCCCGGTGGTGCTGAATGCGTCCGGAGGCACTCCGGCCACGACGTAGGGATTGCGCTCCTCGTCCAGCTGGAAGAGCTCGGGATGGGTCCAGACGTCGGCCGAGTCGTAGCTGACGAAGATGGCGACGTCCCCGATGATCTTGATCCCCTTCTCCCGGCAGTAGTGATGCAGCGCACGCCACTGCTCGTAGAAGGCGAACTGGATCACGCGCCGCATCGCCAGCTCCTCGGCCAGCTCGCGCCCGGTACGGTCCAGCGCGGCGGGATCGCGCTGCGCCAACTCCCGCGGCCAGGTGTTCCAGCTCGCGTTCTGGTAGCGCTCGCGCAGGGCCTCGAAGAAGACGTAGTCGTCCAGCCACCAGATGTTCTCCTGGTGCCAGCGCTCGAAGCGTTGCCGGTCGGCGTCGCGGCCTTGCCGCAGGAAATTGCGCGCGGCCTCGCGCAGCAGAGGCATCTTGGCGGCGCGCACCCGCTCATACTCCACCGGCTTGTGTGGGACAGCCGCCCTCGGCTGTCGTTCGTCGAGTGCCGACAGCCTCTGCGCTTCGATCCATCCCCGCTCCGCCAGCCGCTCCAGACTGATCAGCAGCGGGTTGCCGGCGAACGCGGATGTGGATGAGTAGGGTGAGTTCCCGTATCCCGTCGGCGACAGCGGCAGCACCTGCCACAGGCCCTGCTTGGCCTTAGCGAGGAAATCCACGAACCCATACGCCGCCGGCCCCAGGTCGCCGATGCCGCCGGCCGACGGCAGCGAAGTCGGATGCAACAGGATCCCGGAGGCGCGCTCGAAGGGCATATTGGAAACTGTAGGCTGCGCGTGTTTGCGCCGCTAGGAAAATCTGATTGGCGTCATCCGGAGCGAGGCGCGCCCGTACTTGGCCCGCCGAGTCGAAGAGCCTGTCCCGGGCCGAAGCCGAGGGGACCCCTGCTTCTTACAGCCCCGCCCCTCCAAGCTTCTCCTTGAAGAGGCGATCGCGCTCGTCCTTGTTCCAGCGGATCTTGCCTTCGGCTTCCATGCGCTGGCGGAGATTGGCGGCGAAATTCTCCAGCACCATCTCCCGCTTGCGCAGGAGTAGCGACTCGCGTAGCTGCTCGCGGCTCTGGTCCATCTCCAGCAGCGATGGCTCGTGCCGTTCCACCACCGAGAGCACGATGCCGTTCCCCGCTCCGCCCCGGATGGGTGCGCTGATCTCGCCCGGCTTCATTCCGAACGCCACCGACGCCTGCCCGGTCATGGAACCGATGTCGGGTACTTGGCCGTCCGGCCCGACCAGTTCGCTGGTCTTGACGGTCGCGCCGGACTCCTGCGCCGCCTTCTTCAGGTCGTGCGCGGCGCGGGCGCGGTCCGACAGCTCCTGCGTCTTCTGCGTCAGCATCTGCTGCGCGCGCTCGCGCTTGAATTCGCTTTCCACCCGCGCCCGAATCTGCTCGAACGTCGGCGTCTGCGCCGGCTTGATCTGCATCACCTGGTAAACCACGAAGCCCTGCGCCACCGGCGCGATCGCCGCCGCCGACTTTTCCGTCGCGCTGAACAGGCGCTCCATCAGGTCGGGAGACACGCCCACCCCCGGAAGCTGGCTCGTGCGCGTGAAGAACTCGGTGTCGGTGGCGGAGAAACCGTTCTTGGCCGCCGCCTGCTCCAGCGAGCTGGTGCGCGCCTGCGTCTGGATGGCATTGGCCACCTGTTCAGCGTCGCGCTGCGCCTTCTGTCTCTTCACCAGCGGCTCGATCTGGCTCTTCACCTCGTCGAAGCTCTGCAGGTGCGCGCTCCGCTTGTCATCCGCGCGGATGATGTGAAAGCCGAACGAGCTCTGCACGATCCCGCTGGTCGCGCCTTTATCCAGGGCGAACGCTGCCTGCTCGAATTCCTTCACCGTGCGCCCCCGCCCGACCCAGCCTAGAGACCCGCCATTGTCCTTGCTTCCTGGGTCCTCGGAATTCTTCTTGGCCAGCGCTGCGAAGTCGCCGCCTGCCTTCACCTGCTTCAGGACGTCCTCGGCCTTCTTGCGCGCCGCCGCCACCGCCTTCTCGTCCTTTGCGTCCGGCGTGGCGATCAGGATGTGGCGGACATTCACCTCGTCCTGCACCCGGAACTCTTCCTTGTGCTCGTTGTAGTAGCGCTGCAGGTCTTCCCGCGTGACCGGCATTCTCTCCGCCACCCGCGCCGTGTCCACCACCACATACTTCGCCTTGCGCTGCTCCGGGATCGCGTCCTTGTACTTGGTCTTGTTGCGCTCGAAATAGGCGCGCAGTTCCGCCTCGCTCGGGTTGATCTGTTTCATCGCGTCTTCCGGCGAGATCACCGCGTACTCCAGCTTGACCTTGGTGTTCTGCTGCAGGTAGTACGCCTTGACGTCGTTGGGCGTCACCATAACGCCGTCCTGCACCAGCCCGCGCAGCTTGCGCATCAGCAGCTCGCTCTTCAGTGCCTCTTCGAACTGAGCTACCCCCATGTGCAGATTTCTCAGGATCAGGTCGTCGTAGGCCGCTTCGCCGACGAATTGCCCGTTGGGGAACAGCGTCGCCCCCCAACTGCCGTTGTGCAGCTCGTCCTGGAGTTCGGCGTCTGTGACCTTCAGGCCCAGCCGGTTGGCCTCCGCCATCATCGCCTTGACGGTGATCAGGCCCTCCGCCGCCTGCTCGCGGATGAACGGCATGAGCTGCTGCGGATAATTGCGCTGCGTACGGATTTGTTCCGCGCGCATCTCGATCTCCTGCATCGTGACCTGCTGGTCGCCGATCTGCGCCAGCACTCCGGGCGTGGTGTTCGCGAATCCGAACGAGTCCCCGAGGAACCCGCCGGGGATCAGGCTGATGACCATGGCGAAACAGAACACCAACAGGACGGCGCTCAATGCGATCTTCTTGAACTTTCCGGGCGTCTGAAGAAAACGGATCATGTTTTTCTAGGAACTCCGATCATTAGTGGCCGAATTTCCGATTATACCAGCCGATTTTCCTTCCCGCCCTCGCCGGGACCTCTCCTGTCAGGTTCCCTCGTGCCTGCCTTCGTGTTCTTCAGTTCAAAGGCTGACCGCACACCCCATCGCTCACTCTTGAGCTTCCTGTCGGGTAACTGGTGAGAAGGGCTGTTCTCGACAGTTGACAGTAGTCAGGCCGTCGAGGCTGAGTTACGGAACTGGCGTTGCTGCTGCGTAACGCAAGGACGTGCGCACGATAGAGAATGTTGGCTCGGTTGCATGGGGCACCCGGCGCGCTGCAGTTCAGAGCGGCACGGCTACCGATCCTGCAACGGCACCGCAAAAAATCACTTCGAAGCGCGTGCCGACGTTCACTGTGCTGGCCACACTAATCGAACCCCGGTGGGCAGTGACGATGGCCCGGCAAATCGCCAACCCCAGTCCAGAACCTCCGGTTTGGCGAGAGCGAGAAGGATCAATACGATAGAAACGTTCGAAGATCCTAGGCAGATGTTCCGGCGGAATCCCCTCGCCCGCATCTTCGACCGTTACCGCCGCCCTGTTATCCTCGAGTCTTGAAACCGTGATCCTTACCGACGCGCCCGGCGGGCTGTGCCGAATCGCATTTTCCAGAAGGCTTGTCCAAAGCAATTCCAGATCTTCGCTGTCACCGCGCAGGTGGATCCGATCGCTAGAAGTCACTATGACTTTGACGTTCCTGGCTTCCGCCAAACTCTGCACACGTATGGCTGCGCCTTCGCAGGTCGATGTGAGCTCACACGAATGAACGAATCGCTCCGGGTCGATCGCCGGGAGCTGCTCTATCCTTTCGAGGCGCAACATTTTGTCCAGGAGTGTCTCCAGTCGGAGCGTGTCCTCAAGAATCCTGGTGAGCCCGGCCCGATACTCAGCGGCCGGCTTGTCCTGGTACATCAACACCTGGACGGAGGATTTCACAATCGCAGCGCAGGTCTTCAGCTCGTGAGCAGCGTCGCTAGTGAATTCCTGTTGTCGAACGAACGACGCGTGGAGACGAGAGAGTAAGTCGTCCAACGCCTGGACCAGAGGCTTCAACTCCGCAATCTCCGAGGCACGCGGATCGGGCGGGAACTCCCAATTGTCAGTGGAAATGCACGCGGCCCGGGAAGCCAGATCTTGAAGCGGTTGCAGGCCTCTGCGCACGAGAACGGCGGCAAACACACTGGTGCCAACAAAGAGGAGCAAACTCGCGCCGCCGAGATAAGACCCGAGTTGCGCCACCCGCCGGTTCATCTCAGCCGTGCTGGACGCATAAAACACGGAGACTTTCATCTCCACCAGGCCAACCTCTTCTTCTTCCGGAATAGATACATCGTGAAGAACGACACCTCGATACGGAACCCCATCCTTCAGAAAGACAACGACTCCCGAAGGGTTCGGGGCCCGGTAATCTAAGCTGGCGTGCCAATCCGGAGACACTGCCACCACAGAGCCTCGTTCATCCCACATCTCAAAAAAGTCCGGATGGCCCGCGATCCCGGATCTCGGAAGGGACTTTGCATCCACCACCAGCCGCGGGTTCGGTTCTTCCGACAGGTAGGCTAAGGCAGCGAGCCTCATGGCGTTCGCGTACAGAGTTGCGTCGAACGCGGAAAGGAAATTCGACCTGGTCAGCACAAACGCGACGGTAATCAACCCGGCAGTCAGGATGAGCTGAGAGACAAGGATGGCCCCAATCACTCGCTGCGAAAGAGACAACGTCTTCATGCGCCTTCCGGTTTGAAGCGGATCGAATAGCCCTGGCCGCGGAACGTGTGAATCAGCTTCACATCGGCTCCTTCGTCGATCTTTTTTCGCAAGCCCCAGATGTAGACCTCAATGACGTTGGCATACTGGTCGCGGTTGTAGTCATACAGGTGCCCGAGCAACTCCGCCTTGGATATCACCCGCTCCGGCTGATGGGCCAGGTATTCCAGAACCCGGTATTCCATCGGGGTCAGTTTGATTTCTCTCTCACCCCGATGGACGGTCCGCCGTATGCTGTCGACACGCAAATCTCCCACCGCAAGGATGGGCGATGCCTGGTTCTTTCCTCTGCGGACCAGGGCCTTCGCACGAGCAAGAAGTTCTCCCAAATCAAATGGCTTGGCCAGGTAATCGTCCGCACCATCGTTGAGGAGCCTCACGATGGATTCCTTGTCGTCCCTCGCCGTCAACACGAGGACCGGAGTCTGTATCCCAGCCTTCCGCAGCCGGGATAGGACTTGGGCACCATCAATCCCGGGCAGCATCAGGTCAAGAATGATGAGGTCATACTCGTCCGATGCCGCCATAGACAGGCCATCGCCTCCGTCGTGGGCAAGGTCGACGGCATACCCCGCACCGGTCTTCAAGATCCGGGCAAGATTCTCCGCCAACCGAGTCTCATCCTCAACAACGAGGGCACGCACTAGTCGCTCCTTGCCAGTTCGACCGCCGTTTGCACTGGTTGCCGGCCCGTGCACGATCGCAGATTCCGCAAAGCCGGGAGAACCAGCGCCTCGGGTCATTTCGGATGGATGCCATCATGGCAGCACCTCCTGAGGCCGTCCAGCCGAGTTTCCGACCGGAACTTATGCACCAAACCTTAAGGTTTCCTTAAGGTTCGACCTAATAGAATCCCGCCCCGATTCGCCCTGGTGGCGTCAGTGTCACACGGCGACGCTCAACGATCCCGGACCTGTAGATGCTTCCATATCCAACTGCCGCGTGTAAACACGCGGCGGAGGTAATTCAATGGTCAGAAAAGGCATTTGCATCGCAGTTTTTGCTCTTCTTTCCTCAAGCCTGGTGGCCCAAACAACACCGAAGTTTGACGTGTTCGGCGGGTATTCCTACGTGCGGTCCGACCCGGGCTTCAGTCTGCCTGCAGGGAACGCCAGCGGCTGGGAAGGCGCCCTGACCTACAACTGGAACAACTGGTTGGCGCTGAAGGCCGACTTCGACGGCCATTACTGCTGCGATCAAACCATGCACAATTTTCTGTTCGGCCCGCAGATCAACCTGGGGCATGGGAAGGTGAAGCCGTTCCTGCACGGACTGGTGGGCGGCAGCCACGGCACCTCGACCGGAGGCTTCTCCGACACGGTGCTGGGGTTCGCGCTGGGGGGCGGGATCGACGTCAAGTGGACGGAGCGGATCTCGGTCCGGCTGGTGCAGGCGGATTTATTGGGGACACGTTACGCGGACGAGACGCAGAAGAACCTCCGGCTGTCGGCGGGGCTGGTCTTCCACTTCGGCAAGAGGTAGCGAGATCGCGCACGGCGGGGGTTGCCGTGCGCACCTGAGGATCGAACATGAAAAAGCAAAGATTGATGGTTCTGCTTGCATTCGCGTGCCTGGTGATTATTGCCAGCATCATCGGCTGTGGCACCGCTGTGATTGACGGCTTTCTGATCCCGGTGGGAAGCTTGCAGCCGAAGTTTGTCTACATCGTGTGCGATGGCGATATTACTGCCTTTGCAATCGATCCCAACACCGGGAAAGGCACCCCTGTTCCCGGGTCGCCGTTCGCCGTGGCTGGTGGGAACGGCGGGCAGGACGAGGCGGTGCCCGATCCCAGCGGCCGGTTTCTTTTCGTGCCGGAATCGGACAACGACGCCGTCGGTGTGTTCGCCATCGATCAGACCACGGGTGCACTGAAAGAGATCGCTGGTTCTCCTTTCCCCACGGGCACCGACAATTTCGACGTCGTACAGCCAGTCGTCCACCCCACCGGCAGGTTCCTTTATGTTCCGGAGGATTCCGACAGCCAAATAGTGGCCTACACGATTGGCGCTGACGGAACTCTGAAGACGATGGCGGATTCCCCGTTTCCAACGTCAGTAGTCAACGATCAGGGTGTAGCAATTCACCCCAGCGGCAATTTCCTCTATGTGGGGGCCCAAGACGGGGGAGTCATCGTCTTTTCGATTGACGCGAACGGCGCCTTGAAGGAGATCTTGCCTCCAGCTGCTGGAGGCGAGGCTGGAAGTACGAAGATCCTTGCCATCCCTAACGCAGGAAACTTCCTGTATGTGACGGACCCGGACAACGATACCGTTTGGGCTTATCAAATCAACCCCAGCACCGGTACACTAACGAACGTAACAGGCTCACCGTTCAGCACGGGCGTGGCGGGAAGCAATCCGCAAGGAGTTGCTGTCACCCCGGACGGTAGGTTCGTGTTCGTCGCAAACAACGGGGAGTTCGACTCCGCCATAAACGGCAATGTCGCAGCCTTCTCCGTGAACCCATCTTCCGGTGCGCTTACAGCAGTGCCCGGGTCGCCGTTTACCGCTGGCCCGAATCCCCAACGCATTGCGGTGGACCCATCCGGGAACTTTGTGGGTGTCACCATCGAAGATGCAGGTGAAACACCAGGCGGCGACGCGCCAGTACCAAAGGCTCCAGCTGTACCAGGGACGGCCGGCTTGTACGTTTTTCAGATCAACCAGCAGACCGGAGCCCTCACCCAGGTTCCCGGGTCGCCCTTCGACACGAGCCAAGGGCCGGAGGGAATTGCGGTCACACATCAGTAAGCAGACTTGAGTTTCAATGCGAGAACATAAGATCGTTATCCAACAATCGTCTATAGGCAGGCCTCGCAAACCGGACTCAGAACGGCGCAGCATGCGATTCCTGCTCCGACTGTCCCCCAAGGAGCGGGCCAAGCTGATGCGGGCGTCTCACGGCCGACAGGAGACCATCGCGGATATTCTTCGGAAGGGTGCCCTTCTGTACCTGAAGGATGGAAGGAGTAGGCGGCACAGAAGCTAAGCTAGACTCGTGCCGTGGCAATCATCGCCCTCTAACCCCGGCACTTGCGCACCAGCCAACTCTTTGCTCTCGCCGGAACGCCAGTCCGACCATCAGAGGCAGAAGAAGTGCCGACATCAGTCGTAGCCTCTTCATAGAGTCTCTGGGCCGAGAAGATGGGCTGGACCGATTGTACGCATTCTGCGCCACGTGTGTACCGCCTGCAGTGACCGTTCGCACATCATCATTTGACGATGACGCAAGTAACCGGGCATCGCGGGATTCGAAACTCACAATTAGTCACAGTCAAATGCTCAGTGTTGGGCTTTCGAATCCACAGAAGCCTTTGCCGTTAGGTGCTGATGAATCCCCTTCTCATCAGCGACCGAGCGATTCCAACCAGCCCGCGGCAACAAATTTTCGAAGCCAGGCGGGTGGCCCGGACGAAGAGCTGCGGCGCACCCCCACGACACTGACGGTACAGGCACTTCAGGCAGCAGTTTTCACTTGGGGCTGACCGCGCCGGCGGCGGGCCAGTCGGTGTCGCCCACGCGCTTGAGGTTCATCTCGAAGAAGCGGACAGGGTCCTTGCCGGGCACGATGCGGTCCCCAACCTCGCGCCACGCACCATCCTTAATGACGGCGGTGTAGTGGATCGTCATCGGCCCGGCGGGGATGTCCCACGTGTAGCCATCGGGAGTGAGGGTCAGCACGAAATCGCCGACGTATCCCATCGCATGTGAGTGCAGCGTGTAGACCTTTGTCGCCGGATTAAAGGAAATGGTGCCGAAAGCGTTGAAGGTGACCTTGCCATCCGGGTCGTATCCCCGTCCCTCGATGACCTTCACCGACCCATCGAGGAACGGGCCGATCCGCTCCGTCTGCGTGATGGTGTGCTTCTCGCCGGATGGCAGGATGGTCCACGCAGGGCCTCGCCACACTCCGTCCATGTATGCCAGCCGGACCATGGCGTCGCGCTGGGCCGCAATGAGTGCAGCCGGGCTGGGACGCTCTTGTGCTGGAGCAGCCAGCGACACTCCCACGATCATCATGAGCGCGAATCCCAGGTGTGCGGATGACGTGAGTCGATATCTAAACATTTCTTGTTCTCCTTATCATCATCGGCTGGCCCACCGATGCTGCGGCAGTCTACTCCCGTTCTTGGGTGAACGGAACCTTCAGATCTGTAGCTTCACTGCTGGTCTCAAGAGGGAGGTCCGCTTATCGCAGCTTCGCGTACTCCGCCTTGGCTTCTTTCAGGATGGGAACATCCGGGTCGGCGTCTTTCCAAAGCGCCAGGAAGCCCTGATATGCGGCATGAGCTTTGGCGGTGTCGCCGCTCATGGCGTACGCGCGGGTCAGGGCGCCCCGCGTCCGCTCCTTTGGCTATCGATGCGTACTTGAGTTCAACCCCGCATCCACCTCGCCCATGATTTTGGATGCTTCCGGATTCGCACCAAGTTTCAGCTCCAGCTCCAGTTGCTCCTTGGCCTCACGCAATTTGCCCTGGTACTTCATGGCCGCAGCGAGCGCCAGGTGATAGCCGGGCGTTTGGGGATCGAGTTCGGCCGCCCGGCGGAGCGTCGCTTCCGCCAGCGGCATCTTGCCCTGCGCGTACTGCGACAACCCGAGCCTGTAAAGAGCGTAATCGTTGCTGATGACTTCCCGTTCGCGATAGTTGTTTACGGCGCGCTGAAAGAAACCTTCCGCCGACGCCATGTCCTGGATCAAATAGTAGGCCGCGCCCAGCCGGTAATTGGTCAGGAACTCATCGGGCTCCAATGCCTCCGCCCGGTGAAAAGCGGCGAGTCCTTCCGGGTGGCGCCCGAGTGTCATGAGCTCTTCGCCCAGAAGGCCCCACGCCATCGCATTGTCCGGGGAAATCTGCACAGCGTGCGTGAAGAGCGCGAGGTCGTTTCGATAGGGCGGCTCTTGAGCCCGGACAGAAAGGGAAAGGCCGAGCGCCGCGGCTACGATTGTCAGATGGCCGAGCCAGCGCACCTTTATCGCCGCGGGTAGCTTCCCGTGTTGCGTAGCCGTCCGTAACGCCAACGCAAGCAGCATGCACCCTCCGGCTGAGGGCAGGTAGAGATAGCGGTCGTGCGCGAGATCGTTCCGCCTGAAAACCCACACTCCGATCAGCGGTGGCAAGAGAGAGAGTGCCAGCAGCAGTCCCGAGAACGCGGCCGCCCTGGACTTGCAGCCCCAGAGAAACAGTCCCACGCCCACCGCGCAGACGGCGATCAGCGGCAAGTAGAACTGCGCCGAGGCGATCGAACCGCTCCTCGGATCGGAATAGATCGGAGACAACCCGGAAGGGATCACGAGCTTTCGCAGATAAAACCACAACAGCGAAGGTGCTTCGCGCAACACCTCCCCAAGCGTGAACGTAGCCTTTCCTCCGGCCAGTCCTCGCAGTGCATGAAACCTCAGCCCGATGTACACCGCCGTCACCAACGCGAATGGGACCTGCATTTTCGCGGTCGCGAGCAAGCCGGCCGGCCGAACTTGCGCGCGACAGTCCCGCTCCAGCCACCATTCGCACGCAAAGATCATCGGCCAGACCACGATCGCCGACTCCTTTGTGAAGAGCGCAATCCCGTACAGCATCACCGCCACCAGCAGCGGCGCCCGGCGGTGACTCTGGCGGAAGCGAACATAGCTATAGATCGCTCCCAGGCCGGCTGCCGTGAACAAAACCTCCGGCACGGCTGACACCCAGGCGACGGCTTCAATGTGAATGGGGTGAACCGAGAACAGCAGGGCTCCCCAGCCTGCGACAACGCCATCGCTAGTCCACTGCCGCAATACGAGGAAGAACATCCCCGTCGCGGCCAGGTGCGCGAGCAGACTGGTCAGATGCCAGCCCCAGGGCGCGGTTTCAAACAGGATGTGATTGAGGCGCAGCCACAGCAAGAATAATGGCCGGTAATAGTTGCCCCCACCCCCGGGAAAGACGCCCGCCCACACGTTGGCGGTGAAGTATTGTGGCAGGTAGCTCCAGGACCTTAGCGCAGGATTCTCGACGATTTGCTGGGTGTCGTCATAAATGAAGCCGTAATCCAGTGCCGGCCAATAACTGACCACCGCCAGCAGCAATGCCAAGCCGAGTAAAAAGCCCGGAAGGTGCCGGAGCTCCTCCGCCGACTGCGCAAGACTCTTGTCGCGTCGGTTTCTGTTGATGACCGCCTTATCCATCTGCGCTGTCGCCATTATCCCTGACGTCGGTCCCAGGGCACCTGGAAAAGACGACCAGACTGGGACAACCACGTGACCTGCTCCCCGAAAACCAGGCTTCGACTGTCTTCAGAATCATCTCCAGTCGATCTCCATCTGATTCGCGAACGGCTGCATGTCTTTGAAGAGATCGGCCGGCCCGATAGGATTTGGACGTCCTGGATAACTGTTGAGATGGTCCTCCTGTCGTGCTCGATCATCCCATCCGGCTGATTGAGCGGCGGACCATCTCATTAATCCCCCTCCTCACCAGCGACCGAGCGATTCCAACCAGCCCGGGTAGACAACTTCGGAAGCTGGGCGGGTGGCCCGGACGAAGAGATGCGGGGCACCCCACTCTGAAAAAAGAAGGTGTACCATTCTCCCCACCTCACCTGGCCGGAGTCGCCCATGTTCCGTCTTGCTCCTCTTCTCCTCGTCACCCTCTTGGCCGCAACTCTTTTTGCCCAGAAAGGAGGCCCCATGTCTTTCTCCCTGCAGTCGTCCGCCTTCAAGGAAGGTGCCGACATCTCGCGGCAATACACCTGCGAGGGTGCGGACATCTCCCCCGCACTCTCCTGGGGTGAGGCGCCCCAGAAAACACAGAGCTTCGCCCTCATCGCCGACGACCCCGACGCTCCCGTCGGCACCTGGGTGCACTGGGTCGCCTGGGACCTGCCCGCCGCCACTCGCCAGTTGCCGGAGAACGTCGCCAAGACCGCCGACCTTCCCGGCGGAGGACACCAGGGAACGAATGATTTCCGGAGGATTGGCTACGGCGGGCCCTGTCCGCCCCCGGGCAAGCCGCACCGCTACTTCTTCAAGCTCTATGCCCTGGACACGAAGCTGAACCTAAAAGCTGGCGCGGCCAAGAGAGACGTGGAACAGGCCATGAAAGGACGCGTCCTGGCCGAAGCGCAATTGATGGGCAAGTACCAGCGCGGCCGATGAAAAAAAACGGCCACCCCGCTTCCCGGATGGCCTGGCGGGTTCGCTATGCTCATTCCGGCTTGCTGGACATCAATTCGGCAAATCGTGGGTCCGCGCGCACGGTTTCGAAATCCGCGTCCTTATACACATCGCCGATCCGCGAGTAATTGTCCTCCTTGGCTTTGCGCAGGCAGTGGAGACACCGCTCCACGTCTTTCCGCGCGGCGTACATTTTCGCTAGCACGTAGAAGTAGTACGCCCGCTCCTGCGGTGTCGAGACCCGCGCCTCCGCTCCTCCGGACGTCACCCGCGTCAGGATTTCGGGATCGATCTCTACCGCCCGGTTGTATTCGACCAGGGCCTTCTCGATCTTTCCCTGCGCGAACCATGCCGTCCCCAGGTTGCTGTGGAACGATGCCGACGTTTCCTGCAGCGCGATGGCTTTTTCGTATTGCTGCGTCGCTTTCTGGTAAGCGCCCTGCAGGTAGGCCGCCACACCCAGGTTGTTGTACGCCGCGGCGTACTGTTTATTCTTCTTCACCGCTCGTGCGAAGGATTTCTCTGCCTCGCGCAGCTCACGCAGCTGAAGCTGCGCGATGCCCGCCTTGTTGTACAGGACTGCATTCGATTTGTCCTTCCGCTGTGCAGCCCGATAGTAGCTGAGTGCCTCCTCGTAGGCTTTCTTCTCCCGCAGCGCATCGCCCTCCTTCTCGAGCTCTGCGACGGAGAGGTTTCCGGGCGGGTGCACGGCCTTCGCGGCCCGCTGGTCCACCGGGTTGCTTTGCGCCAGGCTCTTTACCGTTCCCAGCGTCATGGCCAGCGAAACCGCGAGTGCGCATACGCAAATGATCGTCTTACGCATGAGACTCACTCCCGAGAGGCCGCGATGGGTAGGAGCTTACTTCGCCCGCCTCTCCTTCGCCCTTTCCTACCACTTTCGTGACTCGGTTTTCCGTGATTCCAGTCACTCCGGCGCGTGAGCAAGCGGACCATCGCAGCTGCGCCAGAAACTGAATTCAGATTGCAGGTTTGGAACTTCAGGTTTGTGATGTCGCCACGCGCCGCGTCCGCGCGAATGTTTGGTCCGCAACCCCAAAAGCTGTTGAGAATCTCAACGCTTGCCGCCCTGGGACGCAGGCTGGACGCTAGTCTTCGCGGCCTTGGAGATGTATCGGCTGGCCAGCTTCTGGCCTTTCCCTTCGTGCCGCCAGACGTCCACCACGAAGAAGTCACCGCTGGCATCGTTGTCCCCGAATTTGGCTTGTTGGTGGAGTACGAAGCTCACCACGTCCGTGTCGGGGAACGCCCGCACCGCCATCTGCCGGGTGCCGACGCTCACCGGATGGTAGCCCGCCATCCAATCTTCGCGCGGCACCGGATCGCCCGGCGGTTCCGGAGACCACTGCTCGAAGTCGTCCCCCAGCAGTTGGCCGAGCTTGGCCCGGTCTTGTTTTTGCGCCGCGCTCGCCAGTTGTGCCTCCAGGTCGGAGTACAAGGCCACCAGCCGCGTCCGGGTCGCGATCCGCCCGCCCGTGGGCGGCTTGCCCCTCGCCCGCTGCGCCGTCGCGCTGGCCAGCAGCGCGCAGATCACCGCCGTTTGTATCAGGAACTTGCGCATCACGATCGGAAGGAGCGTTTCGCTTGGCTGCCGACTCTTCACCACCAACCACCAGCGACAAACCATCAACGACAAACGACAGGACTCATTTGGTGAGTGCGGCAGGATTCGAACCTGCGACCCATGCCTTAAAAGGGCATTGCTCTACCAGCTGAGCTACGCACCCACCCAGCAACAGTATAGTCAGCGCTCGACGATGGCGTCGAGGGTGGTGAAGAAGCCGGGGAAGGAGATGCGGGCGGAGGCGGCGCCGCGAATGAGGGTGTCGCCTTCGGCGCGCAGGGCGGCGACGGCGAAGGCCATGGCGATGCGGTGGTCGCCCATGGCATCGATCTCGGCGCCGTGCAGGCGCTGGCGTCCGGGAACGCGCAGCCCGTCTTCGCGCTCTTCGACCGCGGCGCCCATGGCGCGCAGGTTGCGCGCGACCGCGGCGATGCGGTCCGACTCCTTCACGCGCAGCTCACGCGCGTCGCGGATTTCGATGCCCTCTTCCGTATAGGGGCCGATGGCCGCCAACACCGGCAATTCGTCGATGAGCAAGGCGGTCTGCGCGCCGGCGATGGTGGCGCCGTGCAGGCGTCCCGGTTGCAGCGCCACACTGCCTGCCAGCTCGCCGTGGCGCTCTTCCACCTTGATTATGGTGGTGCGCGTTCCCATCGCGGCGAGCAGGTCGAGGATAGCGGCGCGCGTGGGATTCAGCAGCAGGCCTTCGATGACCAGATTCGATTCCGGGTACAGCGCCGCCGCGCAGAGGAAGAAGGCAGCGGAGGAGATGTCGCCGGGAATCACGGCCTCGATGGCGTGCAGCTTCTGTCCACCAGCGATCGCCGCGCGATTGCGCTGGCGCGTGACCTCCGCCCCGAAAGCGCGCAGCGCGAGTTCGCCGTGGTCGCGGGTGCGGAGAGGCTCTTCGACCTGGGTCTCGCCATCGGCCAGCAATCCGGCGAAGAGCACACAGGTCTTCACCTGGGCGCTGGCTACGGGCAGCTTGTACTCGATCGCCTTCAGGCGCCCGCCTGTGATGCGCAGGGGCGGGCGTCCGCCCGCGCTCTCGATGCGCGCCCCCATGGCGGTGAGGGGATCGATGACGCGCCCCATGGGCCGGCGGGAGAGCGACTCGTCGCCCACCAACTCGCTCGTGAACTTCTGGCCCGCGAGGATCCCGGAGAGCATGCGGATGGTGGAGCCGGAGTTGCCGCAGTCGAGCACCCGCGAGGGCGCACGCAGCGAAGTACCTACGCCTTCGATCTCGACTGAGCCGGAGGGGTCCCGCTGCACGTGGCAGCCCAGCGCCTCGACGCAGGCGAGCGTGCTGGCGCAATCGGCGCCGGTGGAAAAATTCTCCAGCCGGGTGCGGCCTTCGGCCAGCGCCGCCAGCATGGCATAGCGGTGCGAGATGGACTTGTCGCCGGGCAGGCGCACGGCTCCGCTCACGTTCCTGGCAGGGCGGATGGTCAACGAGTTGGCGTCGGGGGCGAGCAAATCGGGATCTGTAATTGGTAATTTGTAATTGGCAATTTGTGATTTGTGACTGGTGATGGATGATTTCAAGTTGGCGATGACTAACCGGCGACATCACAAATCGAGAATCACAAATCCCGAATCTGTTCAGGCCCGGCTGCGGGCCTCGGCCTGGGCCTCTTTCAGGATGTCGGCCGGAATCTCGCGCGCGCTGAGTTGGAACTCGAACATGGGGGTCTCGGAGCCCCGTCCCCAGCGGCCGACTTCCCAGTGCGCGCGCAGGAACTTCACGTCCTTGTGCTGCGCCAGGTCGAGCAGCAGTGGATGCTCGCCGGCGTAGAACTTCTGCGGGAAGGCGATCAGAGGCTTGGCGCCGAAATTGGCGCCGTCGGGCGAGCCCCACACGCTGACGTCGATGGACTCCTGCTCGATGATGCGGGTAATGGTGAGGGTGAGCAGCAAAGTCTTGCCGGCAGCGGCGGAGGCGTCCACCGGCTGGCCGTCACCTTTGGCGGTGACGACCGTCTTCTCGGGAACCAGGAGAGTTTCGAACATGGCGGACATTGTAGTAGCTGGTAGCTAGTAGTTGGTAGCTAGTAATCGGTCGCGATGGCATCGCGCGCTGCCGGTCCCCAGCTACTAGCTACCAACTACCAGCTACTTCCTTCACCAGGGCGGCAGGGCGTCGAGGAACTTGCGGATGGCGCCGCCGACGTCGCCGGAGCGCTCGAAGATGGCGTAGTGCCCCGCCTTGGGAATCACCACCATCTGGCTGCCGGCGATGCCGCGGTGGATGGCCTGCAAATCCGCCAGCGGCGTGGTGACGTCCTCCTCGCCCGCGACCACAAGGGTGGGAACATTGATAGTGGCCAGGGTGGGCACGGAGTCCGGACGCGCCGCCATTCCCTGCTGCACGGCGACGATGCCGGGGACGCTGGATTTCGACATCAACTTGCGCGCGGCCGCGGCCAGGTCGGGACGGTTGGTGCGCGTGGTTGCGCCCACAAGTTTTCCCGCCATGGTGTCGAGGAAGCCGACCGGTCCATGCTGCTGGACGTCGTCGGCCGATTTCAGCCGATCCGCCCGCGCCTGCTCGCTGTCCGCGGCGGCCTTGGTGTCACAGAAGACCAGCCCCGCGACGCGCTCGCGGTGCCGCCGCCAGAACTCGAAGAGCGCGTAGCCGCCGATGGAGACACCAGTGAAGACGGCGCGGCCGATGCGCTCGGCGTCACAAAGGCGCGCCAGGTCGGCGGCGTGCTTTTCCAAGGTGGCCGGGCCTTGGCCGGGGGTGGAGTCTCCGTGTCCGCGCAGGTCGGGCAGGATGACGCGGTAGCGCGCCGCGAGCATGTCCGCCACCGGAACGCAGAGCTGGTGATTCGCGGGAAAGGCGTGCAGCAGGACTACGGGCGGCCCGTCGCCCATGACTTCGTAATAGATCTCGGCGTCGTCGCTGGTGAAGCGCATGGAGTGGGATTGTAGACGCCGGGAGGACATTCGTGAAACATGGGAAGGCCTTGGGCACGTTGCCCGAAGGGTCGAAAAAGGGGCGCCATCGCGGCGCCCCTTTGGCTTGGTGACAACGACTTAGCTGACACGGATGTAGTCGTCTTTCGGATGTCCACAGACTATGCACTTCAGGAAATTCAAGGTCTCGACCGTGTAACCGCACTCGGAGCAGACGTAGTATGTGTGGCTTTTTCCGCGGAGTTTCTCCAGATTCTTCAGTGCTTCGCTATAGAGCCGGACGTGCTCGGCTTCGGTCTTGAGCGCAAAGGTAAATGTTTTGATGACAGAGGCATTCTTGGCGGCAGTTGCTTCTTCGACGAAGCTTCGATACATCTGATCGCGCTCGTACGTCTCGCCGTCGATGGCGACCTGGAGGTTCTCGCGGGTCGACCTGACGTGCGCCGGCTCGATCGTAGCCTCCGGTTCGGCCCCCATTTCCCGGATCACCCGGGCGTGATTTGCCGCGTGGATCCCCTCGGCCTTGGAGGCCGCGCGGAACAGGCTCGCGACTTCGCCGTAACCCTCTTCGTCAGCCTTCTTGGCAAACGCCAGGTAATGCGCATGAGCGTTGCTCTCGCCGTTGAAGGCGGCTTGCAGATTATCGAGTGTCTTAGTGGTTTCCGCCGTCGCGGACTTGGTGGCCACAACGGCAGCAGCGGGCAGAAGGAATGAAAGGATCGTGCTGATCATGCCTTGCTCCTTGTATGTGCAAACTCTAGACCCACGAGTGAACGGGCGCAGTGATTTGGGTCCCGTGGTCGTGTGACGTCGAGGGCAATCGCGATGGGGAGCCTATGCGGCGCCAAGTCCAGCTAGAGTCTTATGGTCATCCCGGAACGGTGTAGCTTCCAAACCGTACTAGCCGCACTCGGAATCTCCGTCTGGCGCGCCCTGTTCAGGACCAGCCGATCAAGGATTCGTGATGTGCTGGCCGGCGGGTTCGGGTGCGGGCTCGGGCTCGTCGGGCATGACGATCCAACCGATGGCGTAGGCCAGCAGCCCGGTGCCGCCGAAGATCACGGCGCACACCCAGACGAAGCGGATCAGGGTGACGTCGAGGTCAAAATATTCCGACAGGCCGAGGCAGACGCCGGCGATCTTGCGTCCCTGGCGCGGGCGCACCAGGCGCTTGCGGGCGATCACCGCCGCTACGCGCTTGCCGCAGTAGGCGCAGAGGTGGGCGTCGTCCTGGATGACCTTGCCACAGTAGTTGCAGTACATACGGGCCTCCCAAGAAATGATACGACGGGTGAGAGGCAAAAGTTCCCGGGCGAGTAGCTGGTCGTTCGTAGCTAGGGATTCGTGGCGCGGTAGGGCTGGCGGAGGAAGCGCTTGGCCTGCTCGGCTTCGGGGGAGGTGGCGTCGGCGGCGATTACGGAGTTGTAGCTGGCCACGGCCTGGTCGCGGCGCTGCTGGAGATCGTACATCTGTCCGGCGGCGAGCTTGGCCTTCTGGAGGAGCTCGGGATCGCGGTGGGGGAAGGTCTGCACCATCTCGTAGGCTTCCGCCGCGTCGTTGTAGAGCTTCTGTCCGCGCTGGGCCTCGCCCAGGGTCCAGGCCGCCAGCTCCAGGTGCGGGTCCCTGTAGTAGCCCTGCTTGCCCTTCTCGAGGACGCTACGGAATACGGCGATGGCGTCCATGCCGTGGCCGCCGGCGTTGAGGATGTTCCCTTCCTCGATGGCGAACAGCGCGTTCCTGGGATAGGCCGAGGTGACGGTGCGGACGACCTTGAGGGCGTCGTCGAAGCGCTGCTCGCGGCGCAGGAAAAGGACCAGGGTGATCTTGGCGTCGACGGCGGTCTCTCCGCCGCCAGCGGCCGCGGCGTAGAGGTACTCCAGTCCCTTTTGCTTGGAGCCGCTCAGGCCGACCACGGAAGCCGCAACCTTCACCGCCCAGGGCAGGCTTCCGGCCACGTAGTTGTGCACGCCGACGATGGTCTTGGCGTCGGCGAAGTCCGGGACCTTCTCCAGTACCTTGTCGTGATCGTGGCGGGCGCCGACGGCGCTGCGCAGCGCCGCGAACCAGGATTTGTCCACCAGAGCCAGATAGGTGGCGCGCAGGCCGCGGGTGATGCCGCGGGTGTAGAGCGCCTGGAGGTCGTTGGGGTCGGCCTTCAGCCGCTGCTCGGAGAGATCCATGGCGCGAGCCATCAGTTCGGCGACGCGCTCCTTGAACTTGGGATCGAACTCGAATTTCTTCTTGGTGACGAAGCTGTTGCTGGCGTAAAGGCCGGTGTCAAGAGCGCCGACGCGGTAGAGCTCGCGGAAGAGCACCGCGTTGAGCAGATGGTTGACGGCGAAGGGGTCGTCGGGATGGGCCTTGGCCGCCTTCTCGAAATCGGCGACGGCGGCGTCGTACTCCAGGTTGTAGAAGCGCTCGAAACCGGAGCGGGTGAGCGGGTCGGATTCGGCAGGGGAGTTTGTGATTTTGTCGGTGGAAGACGCGGCCCGCACCGGATTCGCTGCAAATCCGACCAGCGCAGATACCACGACCATGAGCCAGAAAATCCGCCGACAGCCTAGCGTGAGGCAGGGATTCATGGGGAGGATGAGTCCGCAGTTTAACCGATGGGCCGGTCAACCCTCAAAACGTAATACCTATCGCCCCGAAGATATGGGCCGGGTGCTGCGAAGCGCCGGCAGCCGTCACGCGAAAAAATAGGGGGGATTGAAAAAAGCTCTTTTCCTTGCGCGCGACTTGCCGTACATTTCGCGCATGGCGCAAACGCCCCCGGTCGTCCTCAGCATCGCCGGCTTCGATCCATCCTCGGGGGCCGGGATCACAGCAGACATCAAGACCATCGCCGCACACGGCTGCTACGGCTTGAGCTGCATTACGGCACTGACCATACAGTCCACGCAGGGAGTGCGCCGGGTGGAGCCGGTCTCGGGCAAGCTGATCGGCGAGACGCTGCGCGAGTTGGCCAACGATATCCCCATCGCCGCGGTGCGGATCGGGATGCTGGGCAACGCGGAGGTGGTGGGGGCGGTGGGAGACTTCCTGGCGTCGGCCCGGCTGCCCAACGTGGTGCTGGATCCCATCCTGAAGTCCACCTCGGGGACCAAGCTCCTGAACAACGGGGCGCCCGAGAAGCTTCGGGCGTTGCTGCCGCTGGCCTACGTCCTGACCCCCAACATAGATGAAGCTGCCGCCTTGACCGGGGTGCCGGTCACCAACCTGGACCAGATGAAGGTGGCCGCCCTCAAACTGCACGACATGGGGGCGGTCAACGTGGTGGTCACCGGCGGACACCTGGAAAAGGCCATCGACCTCCTGAGCGTCAAGCAGCCGGAGGGGCCGCCCAAGCAGACCGAATTCGGATCCAACCTGCTGCGCTCCAACTCAACCCACGGCACGGGTTGCGCTTTTGCCACAGCGATAGCCTGTAACCTGGCTCTGGGACGGCAGTTAGCCGATGCGGTAATCATGGCCAAGGTGTACGTCACGAAGGCGATTGCCAAGGCCTACCCTCTTGGCAAGGGGGCTGGGCCGCTGCACCACCTCTATAGAATGGACGAGACGCCCCGGTCGGCGGCAGAGTTTGTGGAACCAGTGCATCGCTAGGAATCGGGTCATCGGGGCAATTCACCCACCTTAGCCAAACAGCCCTATTGCCTCAAATGAGAGGAAAACAGCGCCATTTTGGCGTGTTTTTTCGTCTGTAAGCTATTGAAAACAAAAGAGTGACAAACATTTGAGTTGACTCCAGGCCACCTCCCCCGTAGCATTTTCGGATACGTGGTAGGGGAGGAAGGTAACTGAGGACTGAGAGGTAACCAAATGCGACGAGTTCTACCCTTCATCTTGACGACTTTTGTCACGGTCGCCAGCCTGGGGGCGGCACCCGCCGGCACGGGCTCAAGGTCTCCAGAGAATACCCCCAGCCAGGCCAAGACCGCGCCCAAGCCATACCAGGTAGGCAAAGCCTCCTGGTACGGGAAGCAGTTCCACGGGAAAACCACCGCCAGCGGCGAAGCGTACGACATGTTCCAATTCACCGCGGCCCACCGGAGCCTGCCTCTGGGCACCTGGGTCAGGGTGACGAACCTGCACAACGGCCGGTGGATCATGGTCCGAGTGAACGACCGCGGACCGGTTCCTGAAAGCCGTATCATCGACCTGTCCTACGGCGCCGCCCAGATGCTGGACTTCCGCGCCAAGGGGCTGGAAAAGGTGCAGTTGGACCTAGTCCCGATCGAGCCGAAGGTAGTGGCAGCTAACAGGCCGATTCCATTGCCATAGGATCCACGGAAAGTCTCAAGGCACGCCACAGGGCGTGCCTTTTTCCTTGCACGGTAGCGCAGCCGGCAGCGTCCGCGCTACAACCCCGTTGGTTTGGAGTCGTGTACACTGCTGGACAATGGAAGCGCGCGACCGGCTGATCGTCGCCCTCGACGTGCCCACCGCCGCGGAGGCGCAGAAGATAGTCCAAGCGGTGGGGGACTCGGTTTCAACCTTCAAAGTCGGTAAGCAGCTATTCACCGCTGAAGGACCCAAAGTGGTCCGCGACCTGGTCGGCTCCGGGCGGAAAGTCTTTCTCGACCTGAAATTCCACGACATCCCGAATACGGTGGCGGGAGCGGTGCGCTCCGCCGTGGGGCTGGGAGTCAGCATGCTGACGGTACACGCCTCGGGCGGGGCCAAAATGCTGCGCGCTGCCGCCGATGCCGCCAAGTCGGCGAACAACCCGCCGCTGGTGCTGGCGGTGACGGTGCTGACCAGCATGGGGGATGACGACCTGCGAGAGATCGGAGTGAGCGACCGGGCCGCCGAACAGGTGCTGCGCCTGGCGGTCCTGGCGCGGAATAGCGGATGCCTGGGGGTGGTGGCGTCGCCGCAGGAGGTGAAGCAACTGCGGGCGGTGCTGGGTGGAGCCTTCGCGATCGTCACGCCGGGGGTGCGGCCGGCCGGTGCGGACGCCGGAGATCAGGCGCGCGTGGCCACTCCAAGCGAAGCGATCCGGAATGGCGCCAGTCACCTGGTGGTGGGAAGGCCGATCACAGAAGCGAGGGATCCGGCAAAAGCGGCGGAGGCAATCCTGAAGGAGATCGGCGCTGCGTGCGGGAAGATTTGACCGCAGAAATCGCAGAGAAATCAAGAAGAAAGCCACGGATTCACGCGGATGAACCCGGACCTGATTCGACCCGTGAGGAGCCGTGCGAATCTGTGGCTTGATTGTTCTCGGCGGTCTCTGCGTTCTCTGCGGTTACAGTTTTTCGTAGAACTCGCAGGCCGAGCACGAGATGTAGATCCCGCCGGGCACGCCCCGGTCGCGATCCTTGAGCCGCTTCACGATACGCGTAGGCTTGCCGCATTTGGGACAATCGGTGCTCACGCTGGTGTCCATCACCTTCTTGCGGTCGGCCGTCTTGGCAATCTTCGCCATGCAAATCTCTCCTGGCAGATTTCTCCCGACAATTGCGGGATCAGATTTGGGTCGGGAGTAAGACTTCGGGTAAGAGCTACTCGCCGATCCCAATTTTACATGAGGGGCGGCACTTCCGTCGCGGCAGCGATCGCTCAGGGTGACGCCATCAGCAATTGTGCAGCACCGTCACTTCACGACGATGTTCACCAGCTTGCCGGGCACCACGATGACCTTGACCGGATGCTTGCCGGCAATCCAGGACTTGACCTTCTCGTCGGCCAGGGCGAGCTCGCGTAGGCGGACATCGGCGGTGCCGGCGGGCACGGTAATGCGTCCGCGGATCTTGCCGTTGACCTGCACCACGACCTCGATCTGTTCTTCGGCGGCCAGCGCGGGTTCGAACTTCGGCCAGGGCGCGCGTAGCAGGTTCGAGGTCTCGCCGATCATCTCCCAGAGTTCGTGCGCCAGATAAGGCGCAAAGGGTGCTAGCAGCAGCACCAGCTTGCGCAATAGTTCGCGGCGCACCGGCATGCGGATGATCTCGACGCCGGTGATGAAGCCGGTGCGCGCGGTGTGCGCGGGCTCGAGCTTGGGCGGCGCGGTTGGATTGGTGGCTTCCAGCGCGGGGCCGACCTCGTTCACCAGCTCCATGATGGCGGCGATAGAGGTATTGAAGTGCCAGCGCCCGCCGAAGTCGTCGCTCACGCGGTGGATGGTCTGGTGCAGTTTGCGGAGAAGCCGCTTCTCGTCGGGAAAAAGCTTGCTCTCGGCCGGGACAGCGCCCTTCCACTCGGGGTCGGATGGCGTGCCGAAGCGCACCACCACGCGGTACACGCGGCCCAGGAAGCGGTAGATGCCCTCGACGGCGGAGTCAGTCCACTCCAAATCGCGGTCGGGAGGCGCAGCGAAGAGCTCGTACATGCGGGCGGTGTCGGCGCCGTACCTCTTGATCAGGTCGTCGGGGGCGACCACGTTGCCCTTGCTCTTCGACATCTTTGCGCCATCTTTGATCACCATGCCCTGGGTGAAGAGACGCTCCACCGGCTCGGAGTTCTTCACCATGCCCAGGTCGCGCATCACCTTGGTCCAGAAGCGCGAGTAGATGAGGTGCAGGATGGCGTGCTCGACGCCGCCGATGTACTGGTCGATGGGGAACCAGTAGGCGGCGGCCTTGGGATCAAAGGGCTGCTTGGAGTTCTGCGCGTCAGTGTAGCGGTAGAAGTACCAGGATGAGTCGATGAAGGTGTCCATGGTGTCGGTCTCGCGGCGGGCGGCGGCGCCGCACTTGGGGCACTTCACTTTGACGAACTCAGGCACGTGCGACAGCGGAGAGCCGCCGGCGACGGTGATATCGATCTTTTCGGGCAACAGCACCGGCAGGTCCTTCTCGGGAACGGGCACGATGCCGCACTGGGCGCAGTAGACCATGGGGATGGGCGTACCCCAGTAGCGCTGCCGCGAGATGCCCCAGTCCTTCAAGCGGTAGGTGACCGAAGCCTTGCCGAAGCCGCCCTTCTCCGCGTCTTCGGTCATCTTCTTTGTGGCCTCGGCGTACGACAGCTCGTTGTACGGTCCCGAATTGATGAGCAAGCTGTCCGTATGGGTGAACGGCACCATCGGCTCGCCGGGGCCGTCTTCGTGCCGCGGGAGGATCACCACGCGGACCTCCAGGTCGTACTTCTTTGCGAATTCGTAGTCGCGCTCGTCGTGCGCCGGCACCGACATGATGGCCCCGGTGCCGTAGTCCATCAGGATGTAGTTGGCCACCCAGATGGGCAGCTTCTCGTGATTGAAGGGATTGACGGCGTAGCGGCCGGTAAAGACGCCGTGCTTCTCGATCTCGCCGACGTCACCCTGCTCCCTGGCTTTGCGCTGCTCGGCGATGAGGGCTGCGACTTTCTTCTGCAAGCCGTGATCGCCGGCTATCAGATCAGCGGTGAGCGGGTGCTCGGGGGCGAGCTGCACCGAGGTGGCGCCAAAGATAGTGTCCACGCGGGTGGTGAAGACAGGGATCTTGCTTCCCGCCTTGCCGGCCGGCACGTCGAGCTTGAAGTCCACCAGAGCGCCCTCGCTGCGCCCGATCCAGTTGCGCTGCATGACGCGGACTTTTTCCGGCCAGTGCTCGAGCTTTCCGATGTCGCGCAGCAGTTCGTCGGCGTAGTCGGTGATGCGCAGGAACCACTGCTCCAGCTCGCGCTGCTCGACCAGCGTGTCCTCGTGGCGCCAGCAGTAACCGCCCGCCACCTGCTCGTTGGCCAGCACGGTGGCGCACTTCGGGCACCAGTTCACCTTGCTCTTCTTGCGGTAGGCCAGCCCGCGCTCGTACATCTTCAAGAAGAAATACTGGTTCCAGCGGTAGTACTCGGGGAAACAGGTGGTGACTTCGGTGGACCAGTCGTAGGCGAATCCGAGGCGCTTCATCTGCCGCTTCATGTAGGCGATGTTGCGCAGCGTCCATTCCCGGGGCGGGGTGTTGTTCTTGATAGCGGCGTTCTCCGCCGGAAGCCCGAACGAGTCCCAGCCCATGGGGTGGAGCACGTTGTAGCCGTTCATCCACATGTAGCGGGCCAGGGCGTCGCCGATGGCGTAGTTGCGCACGTGTCCCATGTGCAGCTCGCCCGAGGGATAGGGCAGCATCTCCAGCACATAGTATTTCTTGCGCTTGCTGGTGGCGGGCTCGGCGGCGTACAGCGAGGGATCGGCCTGCCAGCGCTCGAACCACTTGGCTTCGATGGCCTGGGCGTCGAAACGCTCCTCGCGTTCGGTGGTCGGCTTGTCGGACTTCATTTCCGGCATCGGGATAGACCGCGGATGAATGCGGAATTGTTGATTTTACAACGACGAAACGATTTCACCGTAGAGGACGCAGAGAACGCAGAGAAAAAACACAGCGACTTCTAATCGAAATCGCATTGTTTCTTCACTTTGTCGGTGCGTATGAGATCAATCGCTCGATCGATGTTTTCTCGGCAAATGTTCTGTTCCAGATGCATGCTTCGTGGGTAGCGTGACAGTATGTCTGGGCTGCAAGTCCGGTACTTCTTGAGAAGAGGAATCATGGGGCGTCCTCGACCAGCAGCCTCGCACAGTAGCTCCTCTCCCGGGTGTTCACCAATGTAAAAGGAGAATAAGACTGCAACTGACTCATCACCCGTGGCCGTCTTGTCCTTGAATAGGTCGTAAAGTCGTTCTTCATACGCGCGGAACATGTCGGCGCAGCGCCCCGTGTAGTCGACACCCCGGCACTCCGGGTCCACATGAGGTTTCTTAAGAGCCGCAAGAGTTGGCTCCAATCGCCGAACGACTTTGGGTGGAACTTTTGTTTGTGCGGAGCCCGCGATAGCAGTTGCTAAACAAGCGATAAGCAGGATTATTCTCATCACGCTCTCCTTTTTGCGTTTAGATGGGGTGCTTCTTAGCGACAAGTTTCTTCAGCGCGTCCACGTTCCGCCGGTCGTCGCCGGGTTCGTCGATGGGGGTTTCGGCGATGAAGGCGGCGCGCTTGAGCCGAGGATCGTTGAGCAGGCGGCGGAAGGGCTCCAGGCCGATGGTTCCCTTGCCGATGTGCTGGTGGCGGTCGAGCTTGGAGGCGAAGGCGGCCTTGGCGTCGTTACAGTGCCAAACGGGGACGTTCTCCAGGCCGATGGTCACGTCGATCTGCGCGAGCGTGGCGTGGTAGCCCGCATCGGAGACGATGTCGTAGCCGGCGACGTGGGTGTGGCAGGTGTCGATGCAGGCGGCGACGGGGACGATGTCGCGCAGGACGCCGACCAGCGCCGCCACCTTCTCGAAGCTTCCGCCGAGGGAGAACTCCGCTCCCGCAGTGTTCTCGATCAGCACGGTGAGGCCGCCCTTCGCCAGATCGAGCCCTTGTGTGGCCTGGGTGATGGCGTGCGCGGCGCGGGCGAGTCCCTCTTCCCTGCTGGCGCCGCGGAACGATCCGGGATGCACGACGAGATACTCGGCGCCGAGCGCCAGGGCGCGCTCCACTTCGCCGCGGAATGCCGCGATGGTCTTGCCGTAGAAGGTCTCGTTGATCGCGCCCAGGTTCACCAGGTAGTTGGCGTGGATGACCAGCGGCTTGAGGCCGTACTTCGAGCGCAGGCGATGCATGGCGTCGCACTGCTCCGGCGCCAGCGCGTACGGCTTCCATTGGCGCGGGCTCGAGGAGAAGATCTGAAAGGTGTTGCACCCCAGGCGGTAGGCGCGCTCGGCGGCGGTCGCTGCGCCTCCCTGGGTCGAGGTGTGGATGCCGATGCGCCGCGAGGTCAGCTTGGGAGGATGCTTCGGCGGCGGCCGTTTGAGGATGTCCTGCTCGTTGGCCATGGAGCGTGGCATGCGGAGGTCGATTCTAAATGCCGGCCGGACTTGCGTCCTGGGTCGCAAGCGCACAATGCGGTAAACTACAAGGTTTCCGAGGGTCCCGGCCATGTTGGTGGTCATGCAGGCGCACGCCAGCGAAGAGCAGGTGCGTGCGGTATGTGAAAAGATCGAGCGCGCAGGTCTGCGGGCGCACCCCATCCCGGGGGCGCAGCGTACCGCCATCGGCATCACCGGCAACCAGGGAGTGGTGGAGATCGGCCTGGAGGAGATGCCCGGAGTCGGCGAAGTCATCCGCGTCAGCAAGCCCTACAAACTGGTCAGCCGCGACGTCAAGCAGGACAACACCGTCGTCCAGTTCGCGAACGGCGGCTCGGTCGGCGCTAAGGAATTGATGATCATCGCGGGGCCGTGCTCGGTGGAGAGCCGGGAGCAGACCTTCGCCGTGGCCGAGCGCGTGAGCCGCGCCGGGGCACGTTTTTTCCGCGGCGGAGCCTACAAGCCGCGCACTTCCCCGTACGCCTTCCAGGGGCTGGGCGAAGAGGGACTGCGGATCCTCGCCGACGTGCGCAAACAGTACAACCTGATGATCGTCACCGAAGCCATCGACTACGAGTCGCTGGACCTGGTCGAAGAATACGCCGACGTCATCCAGATCGGAGCGCGCAACATGCAGAACTATTCCCTGCTGAAGCGCGCCGGGCGCTCCAAGAAGCCGGTGCTGCTCAAGCGGGGCATGTCGGCGACGCTGGAAGAGTTCCTGATGGCGGCCGAGTACGTCATGAGCGAGGGCAACTACCGGGTGATCCTGTGCGAGCGCGGCGTGCGCACCTTTGCCGACCACACGCGCAACACGCTCGACCTCAGCCTGGTGCCGGCGGTGCAGCGGCTGAGCCACCTTCCCATCCTGGTGGACCCGAGCCACGGCACAGGCAAGCGGGACAAGGTGGTGCCGATGTCGCGCGCTGCGGTGGCGGCGGGCTGCGACGGGCTCATCGTCGAGGTGCACTGCGATCCCGACCGCGCCCTGTCCGACGGCCCGCAATCGCTCTATCCCGACCAGTTCGACGACCTGATGAAGAAGGTGCGGCAGATTGCACCCATTGTGGACCGTGTGGTAGCGCCGGCCGCATCGGCGCAGCCGGCCGCGGCGCGCTGAATTGCGCCCGGTCTGCCCATCCATTAACGTGTGTCACGGCGCGTGATGCATCCGAACAAAACCACTGAGGCGGGGAGACACCGGGGACGTTGGAAGAAAGTCGTCCTGGTGATAGCCGCTGCCGTTTTACCGGCCCTCACCAGCGGTTGTTCCAGCCAGCACTTCCCTCCCGGATACCGCGAGTACGCCTACGTCACCAACGGAAAGAGCAATTCGGTCAGCGTGATCGATCTTTTCACGTTGAAGGTCGTCAAGACTCTCGTGGTGGGACATGGGCCGACCGGCCTCGACGTCAATCCGAAGAAGAACGAGGTCTACATCGTGAACACCGGTTCGAGCAACGTGAGCGTGATCGACGCGGAGAGCAACCAGGTGGTGGCGACCATCGGCGTGCACGGCAAGCCCTATTTCATCGATGTCTCAGCGGATGGGCGCCGTGGCTACGTGGCCAACTCCGGCTCGGCGAACGTCTCCATCCTCGACCTTGACCAGCGGCGGGTGCTGGCGACGGTGGGCGTCGGCGCCGCGCCCGGGCTGGCGCGCGTCTCGCCCGACGGGAAGATCGTGGTGGTCTCCAACCGCGGCGGCGATTCCGTCTCCCTGCTCGACGCCGGGCAGATGAAATCGGTTGCGACCATTCCCATCTGCCATCAGCCCGAGGACATCGCCATCCTGCCGGACTCGTCCAAAGCCTTCGTGGCCTGCACCGGCGCGGCGCAGGTGGCGGCCATCGACCTGAAGTCGCAAAAGTTGCTGGCGCTGCTCGACGTTGGCAAGACGCCCATCCATCTGGCGCTGAAGCCCGACGGGGGCGAGATGTTCGTGAGCAATTTCGACGCACATTCGATCTCGGTGATCGAGACGGGAGCGAATGAGGTGGGTGGCACCTACCTGATCGGCACCAGCCCGGTGAGCAGCGCGGTGAGCGGCGACAACACGCTGCTGTACGTAAGCAACTTCGGCTCCGATGCCGTCTCCGTCTTCGCCATCGACAACAGCAAGCTGCTGATGTCGATTCCCGTCGGCAACAAGCCGGACGCGATCGCTCTCTCGCCGCGCGAGAACTACGTGCTCGTGGTGGACACGCAGAGCGCCGATGTCGCCGTCATCCAGAAGCGTAAGCCCAAGGGAAAAGACACCAGCCCGTATGTCATGTTCCTGCTGATCCCGGTCGGGCTGCAGCCCAACCAGATCGCGGTAAAGGCATTCGTCAGCCAGACGCCGGCGGGCGCACAGTGAGCTTTCGATGAGCCGCATCAACATCACGACCTGCCGCAATTGCGGGGCGGAGTTCTCGCCTCCCATCCTGGGCGCGACCTCCGACCTGTGCCCGCAGTGCCGGCAGGAACAGCTACCTCCGCCACGGCAGCCGGCGCCGCAGCTCCAGCGCCCGCCGCTCTCGGTGCTGGTGCAGCAGTTCCCGGTGACCTCCGCCATCATCGCGCTGAACGTGCTGGTGTTTGTCGTTATGGTGGCGAAGGGAGTTTCTCCGGCCGAGCCGACTCGCGATCAATTGTTGCGCTGGGGGGCCGACTTCGGTCCCATGACGCTGAGTGGGCAGCCGTGGCGGCTTCTGGCTTCCTGCTTCGTGCACGCGGGGCTGCTCCACATCCTGTTCAACATGTGGTGCCTGTGGTCGCTGGGCATGTTCGTGGAGCGCTACCTGGACCGTGCGACCTTCGCTGCCGCGTACCTGCTGGCGGGGATCGGCGGCGCGGTGGCGAGCGTGTGGTGGCATCCCCTGGTGGTGGGCGTGGGAGCGTCGGGCGCGATCTTCGGCGCCGCCGGGATGTTGGTAACCATTCTTCGTTCCGGTCAGCTTGCACTTCCGGCGGAGTACCTCAAGCGGCATTCGAAGAGCATTGTGGCCTTCATCGGCTACAACCTCTTCTTCGGGTTCATCAGCCCACATATTGACAATTCCGCGCACCTGGGCGGGTTGGCCACGGGACTCTTGCTCGGGGCCCTGTTGCCCATCGCGGGCTCCGAGGAGGGTACGGGCAAAAAGATCGGTACCTTCGGGCTTGCAGTTGTTCTGCTGTTCACCGGCTTCACCTACGCCAAGCGCGTCAACGCGGCGCCGATGGCCTGGGCTGACGGCGTGCAGGCGATGCAAGCCAAGCAGTACGACAAGGCGGTCGCCGCGTTCAAAGATGCCATCTCGCACGATCCGAAATTCGCCCAGGCATACCTTGACCTCGGCTACGTATACCTTGTCCAGGAGAAGTACGCCGACGCGGTTCCGGTACTGCAAACCGCGACTCAGCTTGCTCCGGACGTAGCTGGCGGATTCACCAATCTTGGCTACGCATACGTGCGGTTGGATCGGCCCAAGGAGGCAGAGGCCCCACTTTTGCGCGCCATCCAGATCGATCCCAAGGATGCCGACGCGTGGGAGAACCTGGCGATGGCGTACGCCGCCGAGGGGAAAGCCGACCCAGCCAGAAAGGCGGCGCAGACTGCGCTACGATTGGATCCAAGAATGAAAGAAGCGCAGCAGGTGCTCGACAACCTACGTGCGCACGAGCCCCCTGCCGACTCCAAGCCGCCAACGGTACGAAAACCCAAGAAATGAGAAAGCCCGGCGCCTGCCGGGCTACTTCTTGCGACTGATCCGTCCTTAGTTTGCCGATGCCTTGGCGCAGAACTTGTTGAAGGCGCTGGTGAGGTCGGCGGCGATGTCCCCGGCTTCGCGGTGCTCGATGTCGTGCCGCTCCAGCATGAAGACGAGTTGGCCGTCGCGCAGCAGGCCGATGGAGGGCGAGGACGGCTGGTAGCCGGTGAAGTAGCCGCGCGCCTGCTCGGTGGCGTCGCGGTCCTGTCCGGCAAAGACGCTGACGACCTTGTCGGGCCGGATCGAATGTTCCAGCGCGAGGCGCACGGCGGGACGCATCCGTCCGGCGGCGCAGCCGCAGATCGAGTTCACCACCACCATCACCGTGCCCTCGTTCCTTGAGAGCACCGAGTCCACCTCCGAGGCGGTCCGCAACTCCTGGACCCCCAACCGGGTCAGCTCCTCGCGCATGGGCACCACCATCAGTTCTGGATACATTCTGGCCTGTTTCTCCTCTCGGGGATTTCGCAACAATATACCAAGAGTGTCGGGAAGCGACCAATCGGGGAATCGGATCGTTGACTCATTGAGTGATTGATCCCTTGGGTCCCAGCCGCCAGTCTGGCCCAATGACTCGATGATTCAATGCCTCAATCTCCCGATCCTCATTTATTCTGGCCTCGGTGCAGATCCAGGAACATGTGCCGCTGGCGCCGCTGACCACCTTCCAAGTGGGCGGTCCGGCCCGCTGGTTCGTCGAGGCGGCGAGCGAGGCCGACGTCCGCGCCGCGGTCGAGCACGCCGGAGCGCGCACCCTGCCCCTGTTCGTGCTGGGCGGCGGCAGCAACTTGGTGGTGTCCGACGCCGGTTTCTCCGGCCTGGTGCTGAGGATCGCGCTGCGCGGGATCGAAGAGCGGGAGGAGGGCGGCCGGCCTGTGTTCGACGCCGCCGCGGGCGAGGATTGGGACGCCTTTGTAGCCCGCGTCGTCTCCCGCGACTGCGCCGGGATCGAGTGCCTGAGCGGCATTCCCGGCACGGTGGGGGGCACTCCGGTGCAGAACGTCGGCGCCTACGGCCAGGAGGTCGCCGACACCATCACCAGCGTGCGCGTGCTCGACGTTCAAGGCGGCGACGTGCTCGACCTCAGCAACGCCGACGCCGGTTTCACCTATCGCACCAGCATCTTCAATTCGTCGCAGCGCGGGCGCTACATCGTGCTGCGCGTCAGCTATGTCCTCACCCGCGGCGGCGCACCGAAGATCGAGTACGCCGACCTGAAGAACTTCTTTGCCGGAAACCCGTCGCCCAGCCTGGCGGAGACGCGTGAAGCGGTGCGGCAGATCCGGCTGTCGAAGGCCATGCTCATCGTCCCCGGCGACGACGACTGCCGCAGCGCCGGATCATTCTTCAAGAACCCCATCGTGAATTCCACGGAGTACGCGCGGATCGCCGGGATCGTGGCTGGACGCGGCCTGAAGCCGCCGAGCTATCCTGCCCCCGACGGCCGGGTGAAGCTGGCCGCCGCGTGGCTGGTCGAGCAGTCGGGCTTTGCCAAGGGCTACACCCGTGGCGCTGTCGGGATCTCGCGGCGGCACTCGCTGGCCATCGTGAATCGTGGCGGCGCCACGGCGGCCGAGATCATCGCGCTCAAGAACGAGATCCAGCAGCGCGTGCTGGACACCTTCGGCATCCAGCTCCTGCCCGAGCCGGTGTTTGTCGGATTCTGAGTTGTGCGGGTGTCAACCGGCGGGGTTACCGCGTCAAGATCGAGAAGCCGTCGAACTGGAACCGCCGATGACCGTCCTCCCGCGATGTCTCTTTGACCGCCCCCGTGACGATGGCCTGCGCCGCGTCGCGCAGCTTGCGCAGATACGCCGGGGAAACGGCCGGAGTGTTGTGTCCCGGCAGCAGCAGGTCCAGCGAGTCGGCAAGAGATGCCAGCCGCGCGGTGGATCGTGCGTAGGCGTTCAAGTCGGTCTCTGGTTCGAAGAGCCAGATCGGTCCCGCGTAGAACGTGTCGCCGGTGAACAGTAGGCGATTGGTCCGGTCGAGCAGGGCGATCGAGTCCGGGGTGTGGCCAGGAACGGACAGCACCTCGAGTCTGCGTCCTCCCAGCTCGATGAGACTGCCGTCGCGAACGGTTCCTGTGATGTGAAAGGGCCGCGCGCGATAGCCGTTCGCATCGAAGCCCTTCGGCAATCTGCCGCACAAACTTTCCGGGCTGACCTCGTTCTTCATCACCTGATCGGAGTAGCCGTGCGCGGCGCGCTCACCGGTGAAGTCGGTGTCCATCGCCAGGATGTCGGCGAATTCGTGATTCCCGCCGATGTGGTCGTAGTGGGTATGCGAATTCAGGACTGTGACCGGCAGCCTGGTCAATTGCTGTACTACAGCGCGGATGCCGGCGATCCCCATGCCCGTATCGAAGAGCAGGGCTTTGCGGGAGCCGACGATGAGGTACGAGATGACCTCTTCCGCCTGGTGCGGCTCGTAGATGGCGAAGACCCCCGGGCGGACGCGATACACCTCGAACCAGTCCGACTTGATGGGCACCCGTACCAGTTTCTTGTATTCGGGACGGGGCAGCTTGCGGCACCAGTCGGCGGAATAAGTGATGTCCGTTTGTGCCCAACACGCGACCGTGAGCGACGCCACGGCGGCCACCACAACGAGAGTGAGAGGCAGGCGCTTCATCAGGGCTGAGCGGTCCTCGGCAGAGGAGTGTACCGTACCACGCTGAATTCCTCTTGCCCGGCCGCGGTCGAGAAGAACCTGGAGGAGCAGCATCGCAAGCTCGAAAAGGACCTCCGGAAGCGGGTGGAAGCCGCGCAGGACGACATCTGGAGCAACGCGCAGAAGCTCATCGCCGCAGCCCGCTAGTGCGCTAAAGAAGCTGCTCTGCCGATGCTTCCCGCTGCTACAATCAAGGTGTCTGGAATCGCCGCGACTTTGCTGTGTCTTGCGGGTTTATTCCAGCGGCAAATCCTGGTCTCCACTCCAGCGCCGAATTCATACAGTACGGAATCGTCAAACGTGAAAATCCTCCGAAATAAGTGGTTCATTATCGCAGTCATCGTAGCCGCGGTGGCGATCTTCGCGGCATTTCGCCTGACCCAGAAGGAAAAACCGCAATACTTCACCACCAAGGTCGAACGCGGCGACATCCGCGATGTGGTCGAAGCCACCGGCACCATCAACGCCGTGATCACCGTGCAGGTGGGCTCGCAGGTCTCCGGCACCATCCAGACGCTCTACGCCGATTTCAACTCGCGCGTGAAGAAAGGGCAGGTCATCGCCAGGATCGAACCGTCGCTCTTCGAGGGCGCGATGCTGCAGGCCAAGGCGGACCTGGAGAACGCGAAGGCCAACCTGGCTTCCGCCAAGGCCAACCTGGAGAAATCGCGCGCCACCGCGGTCCAGGCCAAGGCGGACTACGAGCGTACGCAGGGACTGGCCAAGGAAGGCGTGATGAGCCAGCAGCAACTCGACCTCGCCCAGGCCACTTCCGAGAGCGCCGCTGCGCAAGTCTCGGCCTCGCAGGCCCAGGTCACGCAGGCGGCCGCCCAGGTGCAGCAGAAAGCTGCCGCAGTCGCGGTGTCCCAGACCAATCTGGACTACACCACCATCCGCTCGCCCATCGACGGCACGGTGGTCGCCCGCAACGTGGACGTGGGACAGACCGTCGCCGCCTCGCTCCAGGCCCCGACCCTGTTCACCATCGCGCAGGACCTCACCAAGATGCAGGTGTACGTCAGCACCGACGAAAGCGACGTGGGCAACATCCGTTCGGGTCAGGCCGCCACTTTCAAAGTGGATGCCTTCCCCCGGGAGACGTTCACCGGCCACGTGTCGCAGATCCGGCTGAACGCAACGACCGTGCAGAACGTGGTGACCTACACGACGGTGGTGGATTTCGACAACCCGGAGATGAAGCTGTTCCCCGGGATGACGGCGTACGTCACCATTCCGGTCGCGACCGCCTCGAACGTGGTGAAGGTGCCGAACGGCGCCCTGCGCTACAAGCCGGAGTTGAAGCCGGAAGAGATCCGCGCGCTGTACCAGCAGTACGGAGTCGATGCCCCGGGCGGCACGCGACCGGCGGCTCCGGCGGGCGCTTCGGGAGCGCCCCGCCCGCCGAGGTACGACGTTTCCATCGTGTGGAAGCTCCGCCCCGACAACACGCTGCAGCCGCTCAAGCTGAAGACCGGCATCACCGATCACACCTTCACCGAGCTGACGCAGGCGCTCCAGGGCGGCGGACTGAAGGAGGGCGACGAACTGGTCACCGGCGCCAAGACCGTGCGCGCGACCAGCAGCCCGGTGGGAGGCCCGCCGCGGCGCTAAGAACGTGGGGGCCGGTCCACATTCAAGCAATACTTTCATGAATCTGTGTAAATTGCTGAGGGAACATTGGCTGTAACCGACGTCTTACCGACCAGCGAGAATCATGCCGCGGGGGCGGAAGTACTCATCCGCGTGGACGACGTGCACAAGTACTACGACCTGGGCGAGACCCGGGTGCACGCCCTGCGCGGCGTCACTGTGGACATAGCGCGCGGCGAGTTCGTCGCCGTCATGGGCGCCAGCGGCAGCGGCAAGTCCACCTTCATGAACCTGCTCGGGTGCCTGGACAAGCCGAGCAGCGGCCGCTACTTCCTGGAAGGCACCGACGTCTCCGGGCACGACAAGCGCCAGCTCGCCTCCATCCGCAACCAGAAGATCGGCTTCGTCTTCCAGGGATTCAACCTGCTGGCGCGCACCACCGCGCTGGAGAACGCGGAGCTGCCTGCCATCTATGCGCGGTTGGACCGGGAGCAGCGCGAGGCCCGGGCCTTCGAGGCTCTGGCGATGGTCGGGCTCATGGACCGCGCGCACCACTTCCCGTCGCAGATGTCGGGCGGGCAGCAGCAGCGCGTGGCCATCGCGCGCGCGCTGGTGAACCGCCCCTCGATCCTGCTGGCCGACGAGCCCACGGGCAATCTCGACAGCCGCACCTCGATCGAGATCATGGACATATTCCAGCGGCTCAACGACGAGCGCGGCATCACCATCGTGCTGGTGACGCACGAGCACGACATCTCGCAGTTCGCCCGCCGCGTCCTCATTTTCCGCGACGGCAAGATCCGCAAGGACGAGCAGGTCCTCGAGCGCCCGCGCGCCGCCGAGGTGCTGAATACCATGCCCACGCTGGAGGATTGATATGGACCTGATGTCCACATTGCGCATCGCGCTGCGCGCCCTGGCGCGCAACAAGATGCGCTCCATCCTGACCATGCTGGGCGTCATCATCGGCGTGGCCGCGGTGATCGCCGTGGTCGGCATCGGCCAGGGCGGCGCGCAGAAGGCCCAGGAGCAGCTCGCCGCCATGGGCTCGAACCTGATCTTCGTTGGTAGCGGCACGGTGACCCGCGGCGGCCTGCACATGGGTCACGGCAACACCAAGACTTTGATCTACTCCGACTTGACCGCAATCCTCAAGGAGTGTCCCGCGGTGAAGAATGCTGCGCCGGGTGTGGGCACCGGGGCGCAAGTGGTCTTCGGCAACGACAATTGGGGAACCCAGATCAGCGGCACCTCGCCGGAGTTCTTCGAGGTCCGCAACTGGGCGGTCGCCCAGGGCACCGAGTTCACCCAGCAGGACGTGGAGATGGCCGCCAACGTCGCCGTGGTCGGCGAAACCGTGCGCAAGAACCTGTTCGGCTCCACCAACGCCCTCGGCCAGACCATCCGCATTAAGGACATGCCCTTCAAGGTGGTCGGCGTGTTGGAATCCAAGGGTATGTCCGCGGCCATGGGCAACGACCAGGATGACGTCGTGATCATCCCCTACACCACCCACCAGAAGAAACTCACCGGCGACACCTGGCTGCGCTACATCATGGTTTCGGCGGTCTCGAAGGAAGGCAGCTACACCGCCGAGCAGCAGATCACCAGCCTGCTGCGCGACCGCCACCGCATCCGCCCCGAACAGGACGACGACTTCTTCGTCCGCAACCTCGCCGACCTGGCCGAGCTTCGCGACCAGCAGAACCGCGTCATGACCTTGCTGCTGCTCTCCATCGCCAGCGTCTCGCTATTGGTGGGCGGCATCGGCATCATGAACATCATGCTGGTATCGGTCACGGAGCGCACGCGGGAGATCGGCATCCGCATGGCCATCGGCGCCACCGAGACCGACGTGCAGAAACAATTCCTGCTTGAGTCAGTGACGCTCAGCCTGCTGGGCGGAACGGTCGGCATCCTGACCGGCGTGGGCGCCACCCAGGTCATCGTCACCGTCTTCGGCTGGCCGGTGCTGGTCTCGCCCGTTGCCATCGGCGTCGCCGTCTTCTTCTCGATGGCGGTCGGTATCTTCTTTGGCTTCTATCCGGCCCGCAAAGCCGCTCGACTCGACCCCATCGAGGCCCTGCGCTACGAGTAAGGAGTCGTTGGTCTTCGGTCGTTCTTCGTTGGCTTCTCTGCTCATCTCTCTGAAACTTTTGCAAGGGATACGTGTCTGATGAGAGGGGGAATCCAGCGTCCGGACCATACATAGATTGCAGCCATGCTGATCAAGAAGCCGTCTGATATCCCGTCGTCCGAGATCACGCCCAGAAGCTCCTACCTGGACCGGCGCAAGTTCATGGCCGGCATGGGAGTCGCGGGGGCGGTGCTGCTGGCCGGGCCGAGGCTGCTCGAGTTCGTATCGCCAGAGTCCGCGCTCGCGGGGACCAAGCTCCCCGGCCTCAAGACCACCATCAAGACCGACGAGAAGCAGACGCCGTACAAGGACCTCACCACCTACAACAATTTCTATGAGTACGGCGTGAACAAGGACGACCCCGCGCGCGAGGCGTACCGCCTGAAGCCACAGCCGTGGAAGGTCTTGGTGGAAGGTTTCGTCAAGAAGCCGCTCGAATACGACATTGACCAGCTCATGAAGATGGCGACGCTGGAAGAGCGCATCTACCGCCACCGCTGCGTCGAAGGCTGGTCCATGGTGATCCCCTGGGTCGGCTACTCGCTGTCGAACTTCATCAAGCAGGTGGAGCCGGCGTCGAAGGCCAAGTACATCGAGTTCGTCACCCTTGCCGATCCCGCTCAGATGCCCGGCGTGCGCCAGGCGGTCCTCGATTGGCCCTACGTAGAGGGTCTGCGCATGGACGAAGCCATGCACCCGCTCGCCCTGCTCTGTTTCGGCCTGTACGGTGAAACGTTGCCCAACCAGAACGGAGCTCCCGTCCGCGTCGTGCTGCCCTGGAAGTACGGATTCAAGAGCTGCAAGTCCATCGTGAAGATCCGCTTTGTGGACCACGAGCCTAAGACCGCGTGGAACAAGGCCGCGCCCAACGAGTACGGCTTTTACTCGAACGTCAACCCGAACGTGGACCATCCGCGCTGGAGCCAGAAGACCGAACGCCGCATCGACGGCAGCGGCTTCTTCGCCTCCATTAAGAAGCGTGAGACGCAGATGTTCAACGGGTACAGCGAGGTCGCCGGCCTGTATAGCGGCATGGACCTGAAAAAATATTATTGAATTGTCATCCCGAGCGAGGACGCGCCGAACCGCGCGCGTCCGAGTCGAGGGACCTGCTTTGATCTCTATGAAACGCGTCCCAATCCTGAAAGTCGCTGTCTTCCTCGCTTGCCTGGGGCCGCTGGTGCGGCTGGTGTGGAAGGGCGTCCAGGGGACGCTGGGCGCCAACCCCATCGAGTTCATCACACGCTCCACTGGCGAGTGGGTCCTGGTCTTCCTGATGGCGACGCTCGCCATCACGCCGCTGCGCAAGCTCACCGGCATCGCCGACCTGATCCGCTTCCGCCGAATGCTCGGCCTGTTCGCTTTCTTCTACGGCGTGCTCCACCTGACGACCTACGTCTGGCTCGACCAGAACTTCAATTTCGCCGGCATGGTGCCGGACGTCTACAAGCGTCCCTTCATCACCGCCGGATTCAGCGCATTTGTCCTCATGCTGCCGCTGGCGTTTACTTCGACGCGCGGCTGGATCGGCCGCCTGGGCGGCAAACGCTGGCAGACGCTTCACCGCTTGATCTATTTCAGCGCCCTGGCGGGCGTGATCCACTTCCTCTGGCTGGTGAAGCGCGTGACCGTCAAGCCGCAGACGTATGCTGTCATCTTCGCCATCCTGATGCTGTCCCGCCTGGCCTTGTGGATCGTGCCGGCCATCGGACGCAGCCGTACGGCGCGTCCCGCTTCGCCGGCCCTGAGCCCGCAGGCCGACTAGCGCGGGCGCATTAGAATAGTGGCCATCGCCGCCACCTCCATCGTCGCCCCGCACGACCAGTTCGCCGCCCTCATCGCCTTTCTGCGCGGCGACGACACCCAGTTCGCTCACGCGGACCTGTCCTTCGCCATTCGCCACGGTCTTGCGCCGCAGCTTTATCGGCGCCTCCCACAGCTTCGCCCCCGCCTCGAAGAACGCTTCCAGCAGAACCTACGGCGCTCGCTGCTGCTGAGTTCGGAGCTGCCTCGCTTGCTCGACGCCCTCCCGCCCGCGCTCGCCTTCAAGGGCCCGGTCCTGGCACAGCGTCTGTACGGCGACGTCGCCGCGCGCGAGTATTGCGATCTCGACCTGCTACTTCGCCCCGACGACATCCCAGCGGCCATCGCCACGCTCGGAAAGATGGGCTTCACCGCCGCGCTGCCGCTGGAGCCCTGGCAGCTCCAGGCGCATCTGCGTTCCGGCTGCGAGTACGCCATGTCGGACGGCCGCATCCATGTCGAACTCCACTGGCAATACGTTCCGCGACAATTCGGCGATGTCTTCGACCTGGATCAACTTTTCGCCCGATCGGCAAAGGTTCGCATCGGCGACCGCGACATACCCGCGCTTTCGCCAGAAGACGATCTACTCATGCTGACGGTCCACGCGACCAAACACGGCTGGAACAAGCTGGCGCACGTCGCGGATATAGCCGCCCTCCTGCGCGCATGCTCAATGGACTGGGACTATGTGAAGGGGGAAGCCTTGGACCGCCGCACCGGCCTGGGATTCTGCATCGCCTGCATGCTTGCGGACTGGTGCGGTGCCCCTTTGCCGGAGGACGTTCGCTCTGTCGCTGCAAACGATCGTGAAACCAAACCTCTGGTGGAAATAGTGAAGCGCAATTTCGAGAACGGCGCTGACCTGGACGAGGATCTCGCCGCCCGGCACCGGTTCATCCGAGCGTCACGCGATACCTCCGCGGAGCGGCTCGCCTACCTGCTGCGCTATGCGTTGATCCCCACGCTGGATGACTGGAATTACGTCCGCCTGCCGTGCGGTCTGCGCTGGCTCTACCCCGCAGCGCGCCTCGTGCGCCTCGCCACAAAATCCTCCACGGTGTCATCCTGAGCGAGCGCGCCCCGTTTTGGGCGCGCGAGTCGAAGGATCGCTACCTAAGAGACAAAGGGCCGGGGGCTCCGCCTCTGTGTTCCTCTGTGTTCGCTGTGTCTAGGTTTTCGTAGCCGCCGCGGTCAACTGATCGGTCTTGACGTTCCGCAGGAACTCCGCCGCCGCCTCCGGCAGCACCGTGTTGATGAACATCCCCGATCCAAGCTCGAACCCTGCGACCCGCGTCAGCCGCGGGATCACGCTCAGGTACCAGTGGTAGTACTTAACGCCGGAGTTCTCGTGCGGCGCGGTGCGGATGGTGTAGTTGAAGTCCGGGTTCTCCAGTCCGACGTACAGCTTCGCCAGGACGGCGCGCAGCACGTGTGCCAGGTCCTCGATCTCGACCGGGTCGATCGCCCCGAAGCTCGCCATGTGCCGCCGCGGATAGATGTAGGTGGCGAACGGCGTCGCCGACGCGAATGGTTCCCCCACCACGAAATGATCGGTCGCCATCACGATGCGCGATTTCTCCGCGATTTCCTCCGCCAGTCCCGAGCAGAACATGCACTCGCCGAACTCGTCGTAGTGGCGCAACGCCTCGTACAGGCGGTAGCGCACCTGGGAGGAGATCACTGGCGTCGCGATCAGCTGCGAGTGCGGGTGCTCCAGGCTGGTGCCGGCGCCGGCGCCGTGGTTCTTGAAAATGGTGACGTTCTCCACGCGCGGGTCCGCGCTGCACTCGTCAAACCTGGATTTGTAGCAGCGGATGATGTCGGCGACCTGGTCGTCGGCCAGCAGCGCCGTGGTCGCCGCGTGGTCCGGCGTCTCCACGATCACATCGTGGATGCCGACCCCGTTCATCGTCCGTCTCGACCGATGCACGTTGAACGTGGGCTGCCCTTCCCGCGACAGCGCCGCGAACTTGTTCGGCACCACCCGGCATCGCCAGGACCCGTTACCGTCGGGCACGTGCATCACCTCCGGCGGCGCCAGCTTCTCGTTCCCCGGGCAGAACGGGCACTTCTCCGAATAGTGCGGCAGCGGCTTGATGTCGCGTTTCACGCACAATTCTTCCGGCCGTTTCGCACGTTCCGTGGCCATGATGACCCATTCTTTGGTGAAGCGGTTCTGCCGTAGCTCGGGCATGGATCCCTCCTTCTTTCCAGCCGCGCAGCATACCAAAATCCCGCCTTGTCGGCGTGTGATTCCGCGCCTGGTGCCGTGTGACGAGGGCGACATCGGCGCCTCGCTCCCCCAATCCGACAACCCCCGAGCGAATCTGTGCTCGTACGCCGGTGTAGAATCCTCTGAAAGCGATGTCAGACCGAGTTCCTGTAGGGATCCTGGGCGCGACCGGAATAGTCGGCCAGCGGCTCATCCAGTTGCTCGAACGCCATCCGTGGTTCGAGGTGAAGTGGCTTGCCGCCTCGGAGCGCTCCGCCGGACAACCATATCGCGATGCCACGCGCTGGCGCCTGAAGACGCCGATGCCGGAGTCCGTCGCCGGCCTGGTGGTTTCCCCGGCCACGCCCGAGGGCGCACCACACATCGTCTTCGCCTCGCTCGACGGCGCCATCGCGCGCGAGCTGGAGCCGCAGTTCGCCGATGCCGGCTGCGCCGTGATCTCCAACTCCAGCGCGATGCGCATGAAGCCGGATGTGCCCCTGGTCATCCCCGAGATCAACCCTGACCACCTTCGCCTGATCGAGGCGCAGTCCTGGCACAAGAAGTCGCGCGGCTTCGTGGTCACCAATTCCAACTGCTCGGCGATGGGCCTGGCGCTGGCACTGGCGCCCATCCAGAAACACTTCGGCCTGGAAAAGGTCTTTGTGGTCACGATGCAGGCGGTGAGCGGCGCGGGATACCCGGGTGTCGCCTCGCTCGACATCCTGGGCAACGTCATCCCCTATATCGCGCAGGAAGAGGAGAAGATGGAGGCCGAGACCCCGAAGATGCTGGGTTCGGTCAACGGAGCCGCCGCCGTCCCCGCCGATTTTGTGATGAGCGCGCAGTGCAACCGCGTGGCCGTCGAGGACGGGCATACGGAATCGGTGTCGGTAAAGTTGAAGCGGCCGGCGACGGCGCAGGAGATCATCGCCGCCTGGAGCGACTTCCGCGGCATCCCGCAGGAGAAGCGCCTGCCCAGCGCGCCCCAGCAGCCCATTGTCTATGATCCTGCTCCCGACCGTCCGCAGCCGCGCTTCGACGCCGACCGCGGCGCGGGCATGGCCATCAGCGTCGGCCGGCTGCGTCCGTGTCCCCTGCTTGATTGGAAATTCACCGTCCTGTCGCACAACACCATTCGCGGCGCGGCCGGTGCGGCCCTGCTCAACGCAGAACTCCTGAAGGCGCAGGGCTACTTCGAATGATCGTGATGAAATTCGGCGGAACGTCCGTGCAGGACGCTGCCGCCATCGAGCGCGCCGCCGAGATCGTGCGCTCGCGCCTCGGCCTGCGCCCGGCGGTGGTGGTCAGCGCGCTGGCGGGGGTAACCGACTCGCTGCTCGCCATGGGCAAGGCGGCCGGCGCCGGCGACCGCGACCTGGCGCTCGACCTCTCCCGCCAGCTCCGCGAGCGCCACTACACCGTCGCCGGCGAAGTGCTGGGGACCGGCGTCTTCACCCAGTTCCACTCCGAGCTGGAATCGCACTTTGACGCGCTCGACGAGCTGCTCCGCGGCATCGCCGCCGTCGGCGAACTCACCGACCGCACCGCCGACAATATCGCTTCCTTCGGCGAGCGCATCTCCAGCAAGATCGCCACCGCGGCCTTCTCGCTGCGCGGGATCGATGCAACGCATGTGGACTCCTCCAAGGTCATCGTCACCGACCAACGCTTTGGCCGGGCGGTCCCCGACTTCGAGGAGACCAACGACCGCCTGCGGCGCGAGGTCAAGCCGTTGATCGAGAAAGGGCGCGTGCCGGTGATGGGCGGCTTCATCGGCGCTACGCCCCAGGGCGCCATCACCACCATCGGGCGCGGCGGCTCGGACTTCTCCGCCGCCATCGTTGGCGCCGGGCTCGACTCGGCGGTCATCGAGATCTGGACCGATGTGGACGGCATGATGACCACCGATCCCAACCTCTGTCCCGGCGCGCGCCGCATCAAGGTCATCAGCTTCGACGAGGCCGCCGAACTCGCCTATTTCGGCGCCAAGGTCCTGCACCCGGCGACTCTACTGCCCGCGGTGCAGAAGAACATCCCGGTGCAGGTGCTGAATTCGCGGAAGCCGAACAATGAGGGCACGCGCATCACTTCGCGCGCGCCCCATTGCCGTAACGTCTTCAAGGCCATCGCCGCCAAGAAGCGCATCACCATCGTGGACGTGGTCGCCACCCGCATGCTGGGCGCGCACGGCTTCCTGAAATCCATCTTCGATGTTTTCGACAAGCACAGTTGTGTGGTGGATGTGGTTTCGACCTCCGAGGTCAGCGTCTCGCTCACCGTGGACTCCAACGAGGCCATCCCCGCCATCGCCGCCGACCTCGACAAGCTGGCCTACGTGAAATACGAGGGCCGCAAGGCGATCGTCTGCCTGGTGGGCGAGAACATCCGCGGCACCTCCGGCATTGCGGCCAAAGTTTTCTCTGCGATTTCCGACATCAACGTGCGTATGATTTCGCAAGGCGCGTCGGAGATCAACATCACCTTCGTGATCGACGAGGACGACGTCCCCGAGGCCGTCCGCCGCCTGCACGACGCCTTCTTCAGCGATCCCGACCCTGAGGTGTTTGAGTGAAGATCTGGGTGCTGGGCAAGGGCAAGACCGGCAGCATGGTCGCCGAGATCGCGAGCGAGCGCGGCCACGACGTACGCGCCCTCGACAGCAAGGAGAACCCGCACGCCTCGGCGCTGACCAAGGAAGCGCTTAAGGGCGTGGACATGGTCATCGACTTCACCACCCCGGACGCGGTGGTGGAGAACATCGAGGCCTGCTGCCGCGCCGGCGCCGACATGGTCGTCGGCACTACCGGCTGGGGAGAGCAGATGACGCACGTCCGCCAGCTGGTGGAGCAGAGCTACATCGCCTTTCTCTTCGCCTCCAATTTTTCCGTGGGCGTGAACGTCTTCTACGACATCGCGCGCGCCGCCGCCGCCGGACTGCAGCACGGCTACACCGCCAAGATCGTCGAGCGCCATCACGCCCAGAAGAAGGATGCGCCCTCCGGCACCGCGGTGAAGATCAAGAAGATCCTGCAGGCGGTCAGCGGCGACGAGGTGGAGATCACCTCCCTGCGCGAGGGCGACATCGTCGGCACCCACGTGATCCTCTTCGACTCTGCATACGACACCATGATGCTCATCCACGACGCCAAGTCCCGCCGCGGCTTCGCCGAGGGCGCCGTCCTGGGCGCCGAGTGGCTCAAGGGCAAGGAAGGCTTTTTCGATTTCAAGGATGTCTGGCAGCAGGTCCCCGCCAAGAAGCGGTAGGGTTCCTTCGTGACCTTCGTGCCTTCCTTTGTGTCCTTATGTATTGAGTTTTTTCTTTCGCACGAACCAGCGGCACCACTGGCAAACACCGTTCCGCCCCGGTGTATCCTAGTAACAGAGCGAAAGTGGCGGAATTGGCAGACGCACCAGACTTAGGATCTGGCGGGGAAACCCGTGGGGGTTCAAATCCCCCCTTTCGCACCAATGGTTTACTGGACCATGGCGGCCGGGGAGCGGCGGATGGTGGCTGTTCCGGTGGCTGTTGGTTCTGACCGTTCCACGCCCGCGCGCAATAGGCGTCGTCCAAACTGGAAGAGGGGCGTTAGAAAGAACCGTGCGCGAAACCAACGGTTTTCGCCCACTGAGCTTCCGCATTGACTCGCCTACCTCGGCAACCTAACATGGGCGGCCAATTGGGGGGGCCTTGGTCGGGCGAATCGTTTCCCACTATCACATCTTGGAGATGCTCGGTGGCGGCGGCATGGGTGTGGTTTACAAGGCCGAAGACACCACGCTGGGACGCTTTGTTGCTTTGAAATTCCTCCCGGAAGAACTTGCCCGGGATCCCCAAGCGCTGGAACGCTTCCGTCGGGAAGCGCGAGCCGCTTCCGCGCTGAACCATTCCAATATCTGCACCATTCATGAGATCGGAGAACACGATGGTCAGCCGTTCATCGTCATGGAGTTTCTCGATGGCAAGACGCTGAAGCATACAATCGCCACCCGGCCGTTGGAACTGGAGCGACTGCTGGAAATCGGCATCGAGGTGGCGAATGCACTGGATGCCGCCCATGCCAAAGGCGTCATCCATCGCGACATCAAGCCTGCGAACATCTTCGTGACCGAGCATGGACACGCCAAGGTTCTAGACTTCGGCCTGGCCAAGGTGATCCAGCCCAGGTTGGAACCGGCAATGGCGGCCGCGGCAGCGACGGCGGTCGGCGAGGAGCACTTGACCAGCCCGGGTACTGCCGTGGGCACTGTGGTCTACATGTCGCCCGAGCAAGTACGGGGCAAGGAGTTGGATGGACGGACAGACCTATTCTCCTTCGGCGTCGTACTTTACGAAATGGCGACAGGAGTCCTGCCCTTCCGAGGCGAGACCTCTGGAGTCATCACCGAGGCGATTCTTAACCGTACGCCGGTGTCTCCTATCCGCCTCAATCCCGATCTGCCGCCCAAGCTCGAAGAGATCATCAACAAGGCTCTGGAGAAAGACCGGAAGCTCCGCTACCAAAACGCCTCAGACTTGCGAGCCGACCTGGCGCGTCTGAAGCGCGACAGTGATTCCGGTCGCACCATCGCGGCTGCCGTGCCCGAGGTTCCGGCGCCAGCACCGCCTATGGAAGTGTTATCCGGATCGACGGGGGCGGTGACACCCGCATCGACCCAGCCTGCGAGCGGCAGCAGTCCGGTTAGCGCAACCGTGACCCCAGCGATCGGTGCCGTCACAACGACCCCTTCTACTGGTACTTCCACCGTCACCACGGCAAGTGGCACCGTTCCGCTGCCTCCTGGGCAGCCCCAGCCAATAGGTCGAAAATGGCTTATTCCCGTTGTCGCTGCGGTTGTCGTGGTTGCCGCCGTGCTTGCCTGGTGGCTTTTGCGCGGCCGCGTGGCCGGTCCCAGCGCAGGGCACAAGGCCCTCGCCGTGCTGTATTTCAATAACCTCTCGCAAGACCGCTCGCTCGACTGGTTGGACCGGGGCCTGACGGAGATGCTCACCACCAATCTGGCACAAGTCCAAGGCCTGGATGTGCTCTCCACCGAGCGTGTGGAAGGCTCGCTCCAGCGCATCGTCGGCAAGAAGGACACCACCATGGACCCGGGGCTCGCGCAGGCGGTGGCGCGCGACGCTGGTGCCGACGCCTTCGTCAGCGGCGCCCTGCTGAAGGTTGGGCCCGCCCAACTCCGTCTTGACGTCCGCGTGCAGGACACCCGTACCGGCCAGATCCTTTTCTCCGACAAGCTGGAAGGGGAAAGCGTTCAAAACATCTTCGGAATGGTGGACTCCCTCACCGCGCGCATCGCTCGCCGTTTTCTGCCCGCCGGTAGTCTGCCCGAGAACGCCCCGGCCATCGAGCAAGCGTCCACTTCCAACATCGAGGCCTACCGTCATTACCAATTGGCACGCGAATACGACCGTCGTTTCCTTGCTGACGACGCCATACGCGAGCTCGAGGAAGCCGTGCGTCTCGATCCCCAGTTTGCATTGTCTTATCTGCTGCTGTCCGGTCAGTACGAGACCGAGGGAGACCTGGCCAAGGCGGACGAGATGGCCCGCAAGGTTGACCAGTTCCAGTCCCGCTTGCCGCGCCGCGAGCAGCTTTTGTTTCAGGTCAACAAGGCCTATCGTTCCCGCGACGGGCAAGCGGTGATTAAGGCTTTCGAATCTGTGGTCGCGGAGTTTCCACGCGATACGGATTCGCGCGCCAACCTGGCTGACTGGTTGCACCAGTTCAATCAGGATGAACGGGCCTTGGGCATCCTTCGAGACGGCCTGGCGGCCGAACCCAAAGACGAAGCCCTACTAAACGAGCTCTGTTACGTGCAGGCCAGGCGGGGCGACCAGGCCGCCGCGCTCGACGCGTGTACTCAGTACAGCGCACTTCGCCCCGGTGATCCCAATCCTTGGGATACTCGTGGCGATGTCCTTCACCGGTTCGGGCGTGATGACGAAGCCGTCGCCGCCTACCGCAAAGCTCTGGAGCTTAAGCCGGACTTTCAGGCTTACGTCGAGTACCTGAAGCTGGCTCTGGTTTACGCTGATCAGGGGAAATATGCGCTGGCGGATGCGGCCTTCCTGGAGTACGCACAGCGCACCACGCCTCTGTCTCGCTTGTACCTGCCCGTGTTCCAGGGGCAGTTCCACCAGATGCGTGGTGATCTCGACGGTGCCTTCGAAAGCTACCACAAAGCGGTCTCGCAGCTCGCTCGTGCGGGCCAATCCCTGGGAGCCGGCGAGGCTCTCTATTCATTCGCCATTCTGGCGACGCTCATGGGCGATAGCTCTGGCGCGCTGTCCTTCGCGCGGCAGCAGAAGCTCTATGGTGAAGAATTGCAGTCCGTGTCGTTCTTGGAAGCGATTCGTGGAGAGCAGGCTGCCTCGGAGCGCAGCCTCCAGCAGTTAGCGACCGAGCATCCCTGGATTGGTCGCCATGCCCTGGAACGCCAGCGCGCCTACAACGACATGGCCGTCGCTCTGGTTCACAGCGACGCCCACGGCGCGCTGGCCGCCATAGCTCGCCTCCCCAACCAACAGGTGGCAGACGTGCTGTTTGCTAACGCGCGCGCGCACTTGCTGTTGAAGGATTATGCCTCCGCCGAGCAGGAGTTTCGACGCGCCTTTACAGAGGGAACTCAGCGAGGCAACTACAGTGATATGCGCCGCCAAGTTCCTCTCGTGGCGCTGCTTTGCCCCTTCTATCTGGGCCAACTGTACGAAGCCACCGGCAAGCGCGACCAAGCCGTGAATGAATATCAATCGTTCCTGTTGCACTTCGAGAGTTCCCATACCCGACTGCCGCAGGTCGCTGAAGCTCGTGCTGCGCTCAAGAGATTGATGCCTTGAAGAAGGCCAGGCCTTTACATCCTCTTCGGCTCTGCTTGCCGAAACCATGTGACTTTCGAAGAGAGGAGACACCCTCTAGCATCCTCTGGGCAAGCAGAAGATTGCAGCAGGGTCGCTGACAGGCTTCTTGCTGTTTTTGTGCAAGAATTTTCATCCTTGCCGGCCCGACAGATTCGCATTCTTACTTCGCCAAAGACATTTCATGAGAACTTGGTTCCGCAGAATCAATGTCTTGACACGAGCTTGTCGTTGTCCTGTATAGTGGCCTCCCGATTTGGCAGTCCGGATGCAATCATTCTTCTCAATCTCTATCCACAGGTTCCCAAGTCTTAGGTTCGCTGACCCACCCCGGAGGGTCCAGATGCGCGCAGTCCGCACGCTGCTTTGCCTGATCTTCAGCTTGGCGTTGTTCGCCGTCAACACAGCCGCCGCCGACTTGCCCACCTCGTCGAAAAGTTCCGCCCCAGCGAAGGCGATGCCACCCAGCGCGAAAAGTGTGGTGCAGAATCTGGGCAGGCTGCCACTCCGCTTCGAGCCGAATCAGGGGCAGACGGATGCGCGGGTGAAATACATGGCGCACGGACCGGGCTACACGCTCTTTCTGACCAAGGACGAGGCGGTGCTCACCCTGGCAAAGCCGATCAAGGGTGAGAAATCCGAGCGACACAGGATCGATCCTGACGATGCCGAGGCGGCTCCGCCGGAATTCGAGACCTCCGTGGTCCGCATGCGCCTGGTCGGCGCCGACCCGGCCGCCACGGTGCAAGCTGCGTCGCCGCAGGCAGGCACGACCAACTACTTCATCGGTAACGACCCCAAGAAGTGGCACACCAAGGTTCCCGGTTACGACCGCGTGTCCTACAGCTCGGTCTATCCCGGGATCGATCTGGTCTTTTACGGCAACCCGCAGCGGCTGGAGTTTGACTTCACCGCCGCTCCCGGCGCCGATCCCAGCAAGATCCAATTGGCCTTCGAGGGCGCGGATACGATCGAGAAATCCGCCTCCGGTGATCTGCTCATCCACGCCGGCAGCCAGACCGTCACCGTGCACAAGCCGTTGGTCTACCAGGCGGACACGAGCAAGCCGATCGACGCACAGTTCGTAGTGCGCGCGGACAACCGGGTCAGCTTCGCGCTGGGCGCGTACGACCGCTCGAGAGCGCTGACCATCGACCCGGTGCTGACGTATTCGACCTATCTGGGCGGCAGCGGGTCCGACATCCCGCTGGGGATCGCGCTGGATGCTCAGGGCGACATCATCATCGCGGGCACCACGATCTCTCCAGATTTCCCCATCCAGAACGCTTTGTATCCTGAACCATTGGGCAACTCCGATATTTTTGTGACCAAGCTCGACCCACTGGGCAGGAAGCTGGTCTACTCCACCTATGTGGGCGGCTCCGGCGCCGATGGAACCTTTTCCAACTTCGGCACAAACATGTTGGCGGTGGACGGCTCCGGCAACGCCTACGTCGCCGGGCTGACGCAGTCGCACGACTTCCCCACGATGGGCCCCATCCAGGCGAACCACGGTGGCGGCGACAACGACGCGTTCGTCTTTGAACTCAGAGCGGACGGGCAAGCGCTGCTGTTCTCCAGCTACTACGGGGGCACCGCCAACGATTATGCGATCGGCATCGCTCTCGACGCGGCCGGCCACATTATCCTGGGCGGAAACACGGACTCAACGGATTTTCCGCTGGTGGGCGCCCTGCAATCCCAACCAGGCGAGGCGGGACTCTACACCCAGACCGACGGCGTGAACTGGAACGCATTCAATAACGGTCTGACGGGAACGGACGTCTGGGCCATCGCCGTGGATCCCACCAACCACGCCACCATCTACGCCGGCGCCAACGGCGGCGGTGTGTACAAGAGCACCGACACGGGGGCGCACTGGACGGCTACTAATACGGGTATCAACACCGGCTTGAGTGTCCGGGCGCTCGCCGTCGATCCCGTCACCCCCACGAACGTTTACGTGGGAACGCTCACCGCATTCTCCCGGAGCACCAATGGCGGGGCGAGTTGGACGACGACGCTCAGCCGCAACATCCGCTCCATCGTCGTGAACCCGGCCTCGCCCAACATTGTGCTGGTCGCTGCCAATGGTGGCGTTTGGCGCAGCACGAATTTCGGGGGCTCGTTCACCCATGTTGCCGGCACGTCGGGCACGTGGTTTTGGCTGGCAGTCGATCCCAGCAATGCCAACCGCGTGTTAGCGGCGGCGGGCGCGGGCGTGTTCGTCAGCACCGACGCCGGGGCTACATGGACATCGCTGGGCAGCGGCTTGCCCACGGCGCAGGTGATCGCCGTCGATCCGTTCTATCCGAATACTCTTTATGCATCCGTGCTCAACGGCACAAACTTGACGCCGAACGGCTTCTACCGGAGCATCGACGGTGGGGCGACGTGGCCGCTGCACAGCCTCGACGGCTCCAACATTACGGACATCAGGCCCTCGCCCACCGTGCCCAACCGGATCTATGCAACGCGCCGCGGCAACTCGGTGGTGAAGAGTACCGACAGCGGCGCAAATTGGTCGTTCGAACTGAGCCAGGCTGGGTTCCGCGGGATGGCGGTGGTGGCGGGCTCGCCCGACATCCTTTATGTCGGCACGACAGCACAGGATGGCTGGGTGGCCAAGCTGGCGGCAGGCGGCGCGGCAGTGCTCTATTCCACCTACATCTCAGGCAACCGCACCGACTCCGTGCTTGGTGTCGCAGCCGATCCGTTCGGGTGTGCGTCGGTGGCCGGGGCGACTCAATCGGACGAGGGCTTGCCGATCGTCAATGCCTATCAGGGCGTCAACCCGAGCGGCAGCTCATGTTTCGTCACCAAGATCAACCCGGCGGGTTCCGCCTACGTCTTCTCCACCTATCTGGGCGGCACGGTGCTGGATCAGTGCTTCGCCGCGACCGCTGATTCCGCCGGAAATGTGTACGTGACCGGGAGCGGAGAATCGCCCGACTTCCCGACAGTGAACGCGGCGCAACCCGGCTTTGGCGGGTTCTTCGACCTGTTCATCACCAAGTTCTCTCCCGGCGGTTCTGTGCTGTACTCCACCTTCTGGGGCGGCTCGGGCGACGAAGACGGACGCAGTTTGTTCGTCGACGCATCCGGAAGCCTGTACTTGACAGGTGACACCGGATCGTCGAATTTTCCGGTCACCGAGAACGCCACCCAGCCGTATCCAGGTTTCAACTCCGAAAGTGGTGGCGAGAATGCGGTCGTGGTCAAGCTGACTTCGAACGGCGCGGTACAGTTCTCCACGTATCTTGGCGGCAGCGGATTCGATAACGGCGATGCGGTCGTAGCCAATGCGACCGGCGACGTCTACGTCGCGGGCCTGGCCACTTCCCAGGATTTCCCGCTGGTCAGCCCCTTCCAATCGGTGGACAACACAGTGGGCGGGGGAACGAACTTCATCAGCAAGATCGCCTTCTTCCCTCCGGCGGTGCTCCTGAGCAGCCACGCCTTGAATTTCGGTCCGGTGATCCAAAACCTCACCAGCCCGCCGCAGATCGTCACGCTCACCAACACCGGTTCCGGGCCGCTGCACATTGAACACCACGCGCTCAGCGGGCCGGTGAACCCGGGCAGCCCGTTCTTCTATACAACCAACTGCGGCGACGTGGTGGCCGCCGGAGCGATGTGTAGCGCCTCGTTCACCTTCACGCCGCCGGGCCTCGGGATCTTCAACGACCAACTGAATATCAGGGATGATGCGCCTGATAGCCCGCAGATCATCACCTTCACCGGCACCGGCATCCCCACCTTCGCGGCGGCGATAGTTACGCCCGCCGCCCTGCACTTTGGGAACGTGGGAGTGAACTTCACCAGCCCAGGTCAGGACGTCACCATTACCAGCACCGGCACCGCGCCGCTGTTGTTCAACAGCTTCACCACCAGCGACCCGCAGTTCGCCATCAGCAACAACACCTGCCCGCCTTCGCTGAATCCGGGGCTCTTCTGCACGGTTACCGTGACCGTGACCCCGGCGGCAACCGGTCCCGTCTCCGGCACGCTGTACATCAGCGACAACGCACCTTACAGTCCGCAGGCCGTGAGCCTGGACGCCAACGGCACCCAGAGCGTCACCGTCACGCAGCCCTTGAGCCCGACCGATCAGAATACTTTCAACTTCCCCGGCACCACGTTCAATTATGGGATCCAGTATCCGCCGGGAACGGATTTCGCCGGTGTGACGGCCGCGGTGACAGCGGCTTTCGTCTCCACCCCCGATTTCCATACCCGCATCGCGCCTTCGTTTCCGGGCGCCCAGTGCATCGTCTACGACGGCAGCAGCGGCAGTTGCACCGTCTTCCAGGTGAAGTGCACGCCCAGCCCCTGCCCCAGCGCTCCGCAGCCGAACATCACCGTCAAGACGGCCTTTGACAGCTCCCAGCCGATCGTCAATCCCGGCTTCCTCCAGGCGCCGTCAGGGACGAACAACTGGCACAACATCTTCACCGCCTTCTACCTGCCCAAGATCGACGGCACCATCAAGGGCAATACAGATCAGTTTTCTGATTTCGTGGTCGTGGACCTCGGACCCGCCCCGGGAGTGCCGGCCGGCACCTTCCTGGGCTTCCTGGCGCCACTGGGGCCGGCCAACGCCCGGGTGTTTTCGCACGGCGCCACCATCCCCATCACGTTCCGGGTCGTTCCTTCGAGCTCGGTTACCTCCCCGCCGAATATCATCTCGGTGCAGTCGTTCGTGACCAATGCCACAGCCAAGCTCACGCTGGTCACCGGCGTGACGCCGGAGCCTGTGCACCTGGCGAACACCCATGGCACGCCGCCCAATATCTTTAAGTACAACTCGGCGCTTCACGCCTACGAGTTTTACCTGGATACGACGGGACTGCCGGCGGGACAGTACCAACTGACCGTGTTCTCGAACTCGTTCCCGGCGCAACAGGTCACGTTCACATTGCAGTAAGCGTTTGCGGCAAGACGAATGGGGGCGCGGTTCCGCGCCCCTGCTTTTTTTCGCGCGGGCAAGCCGATCACATCAACTTGCTCGCGTCTGCGTAGATGCCATTGAGCTCTTGGTCTTTGGCGATGGCGTCCGGGCCCGCATCCGTCTTGATCTCATCGAGCAGCCGGACCGCCTTGCGATAGTGCAGGGCGGCATCGGCCGCGTGGTTCTGCAGCCGCAGCGCCGTCGCGATGCCAAACTCGCTGCGTGCCATCAGGGCGCGGGCTTCGAGCTTCTCCGCCCGCCCGGTGGCGCGCTCCAGTTCCTGCCGCGCTTTCGCATAGTCCTTCGCCGCCAGGTAGGCCTCACCGAGCTCGACCGCGCAGCGCACCGAGAGATATTTCAAACCCATGGTGTCCGCCTCCGGGCCCAGAGATCGTAACGCGGCGATCGCCGCTTGGGGGCGGCCTTCACGAATATCGACATGGGCGAGCCGCACCTTGGCCGCGAGCGCGTGCTCGCGGTCCTTGGCGCGGACGGCGGCTTGCAGCGCTTTTTCGTACGATGAGCGAGCGCCGCGGTTGTCGCCATTCGCCATGGCCATATCGCCTTGCGCGTCGAGCGCGATGGCCGCGGCGGCGTCATTCTGGATCTCGCGGGAGAGCGCCAGCGATTCCTCCAAAGCTCCGCGCGCGTCGCTGCTTCTTCCCACCTCCGCCAGGGCCTCGCCGTAGCCCGCCAGGATCTCCGCCATCCATGGGCTGCGGTCCTTCAAATCGCGGAACGTCTTCAGCGCCTCCTGCTTGGCCTTCAGTGCCGCACCGAAACGGCCCTGGTACCCGAACACCGTCCCTAGGCTGTACGACTCGATGGCCGCGTCGCGTGTATTCCCCGCACTGCGCTGCAGGTCCAGGGCGCGCATATACGACTTCAGCGCCTGGTCGAACTGCCCCATCTTGTTCGCGGTCTCGCCCAAGTTGTGGAGCGTCTCTGCGAGTTCCGGAGCCTTCAGCTTCTCTCTTATCTGAAGCGCCTGCTCGTAATTGGTCCGCGCGTCTTCGTATTCGCCCTTAGCTAGGTAGACGTTGCCGATAGAATCCAGACAGAGAGCCTGCTTTGCCTCATCACTGACCTCTCTCTGCGCCTGCAAGGACTGTTTGTACAGCTTCAGTGCTTGATCGTGTTGACCACGATCTTCATAGAACTGGGCCACATCGATGAGAGTATCCCCAATTCCCTTCCTGTCCCCGATTTCTCGGCGGATCCGCAGTGATTCCTCGTAAGCCTGCTGCGCTTCACGCGCGTGTCCCAGCCGGTTTTGGACTTGTGCAATTTGGTCGAGACTCGCGGCCATTCCCCGCTTCTGACCGATCTTCCGCTTGATCTCCAGCGACTGCTGGTAATTGCTGAGCGCATCTTCGGGCCGGCCCATGAGCTTGTATGCGATCCCCGTCGCTTGGAGAATGTTCGCTTTCTCCTCCTGGTTGTCGAACTGCACCGCCAGATTGAGCGCCTTACTCAAGTAGTCGAGGGACCCTTGGGGATTGCCGCTCTTGATCTCGGTCCGCCCGGTCGCCAGCAGCCCGTCCACATACTTCGGATCCTGCGCCAGCACCCTGCCGTAGTGCAGCTTGGCTTTGTCGAACGCTCCCGTGGACTCGTAGAGGCCGCCGAGCGTGAACTGCACGTCGAGATCGTCGGGCGCGACCTGCGCCAGGTTCTCGTACGCCTGGATCGCCTTGGCGTTGTCGTTGGTGATGCGCGCGTGATTCGCCTGGATGAGATAGCGTTCGCGCTCGTCGAGCTTGTCGCTAAGGTCCACAGCCTTGCGCGAGGCCGTCTCCGCCTCGCTGTCGTAGCCCAGGGCCGACAATGTCTGCGCCAGCTTGGAGTAGGCGAGGGCGAACTCCGGGTCCTCCTTGGTCGCGGCCTCGAAGCGCTCGCGGGCTTTCAGATTGTCGACCTGTCGCGCAAGCTGCAGTCCCTCGTTGAAGTAGCGGACTGCCGACACGGATTTCGACGACGGCGCAAAGACCTTTCCGCGGATCGACTTGGCCGCTTCGCCCGACCCCAGAGTGTCGCGGATCTGCTGTGCCAACTGTCCGACCGCCGCCAGCAGCTCCTTTTCGTTCGGCGCCTCTGCCTTCAGCGTGGTCGAACGGTCCCGCTTGATGTCGCGCAGCGTCGCATCGATACGGATCTGCTCCCCTACTTTGACGAATTGCCCGGAAATAACGGTCTCTGCGCTGCTGAAGTCGGCGAGGCGCCGTGCCGTGGCAGGATCGACACCTTCATCGGTGCGGATCTTCAAGTCTTTTGCGATCTGCTGCAGTCTGTCCTGGGAAACCAGGTGCAATTGTGCCGACTGGCCGACGTCGGTGGTCAGCATGTCCGCCAGGCTTGGGCCCAGCCAGTCGAGCGACCCATCGCTCGAGGCGTTCCGGAACGGCAAGATCGCGACCGACACCACCGGGCCCGACGCCGCCTCCTGGGTGGAGTGCTCTCCGCCACCGGTGATCCGCTTGGCATACTTCATCCCGAACGCCAGCGCGATGCCGAACGCGCTGATCATCATCCACTTCCACGGCTTGGCATGCTTGGCCCCTTCGAGCACGCCCGGCGGCTTGGGTTTGTACACAACCCGTCCACCGCCCCGCCACACGTCCAGGTCGTGCAGGATTTCGGTCGCTTTCTGATATCGGTCCTTGGGATCGCGCTCCAGACACTTGCTGACGATCGCGCTCAGCCCCTCCGGAACGTCCGCGTCCACTTGCGACGCCGGCACCGCCCGTTCCTGGTTGCGCTTCATCAGGCTGGCGATGGCGCTGTCCGCCTTGTAGGGCATCTTGCCCGTGAGCAGTTCGTAGATGATCAGCCCCACCGAGAACAGGTCGGAGCGCGCATCCAGGTCCTTGCCCAGCGCCTGTTCCGGGCTCATGTACTCGATGGTGCCCACCAGGGCGCCGGTCTGGGTCATGCCGGACGACTCCACCGTCCGCGCCAGCCCGAAGTCCATCACCAGGATGCGGCCCTGCGTGTCGCGCATGATGTTCTGCGGCTTCAGGTCGCGGTGGATGACGTTTTCGGCGTGCGCCGACGCCAGTGCGCGGCACACCTGCTGCATGATCTCCACCGCCTCCGCCGGCGGCAGCTTGCCCCGCTCCTTGAGGATGTGGTGCAGGTCCTGGCCTTCGACGAACTCCATGGTGATGAACTTCATCCCCAGGTCTTCGCCCATGTCGTAGATGCGGATGACGTTGCGGTGCGTGATCTGCCGCGCCAGGATCAGCTCCTGCTTGAAGCGTTGCAGGATGGCGGGATTGCCGGCCAGCTCCGGCCGGATGACCTTGAGCGCGACCAGGCGGTCGAGTGCGTTGTCGCGCGCCTTGTAGACGGCGCCCATGCCGCCCTCCCCCAGCACCTGCACGATCTCGTAGCGCCCGGCCAGCACTGCGCCCGGTTTCAAGGTCGGTGGGGGCGCGATGGATGGGTCTAGGGCGCGGGCGGGTGCAGCACCCGCACCGCCGCCCGCCGGTACCAGGGTGGGCGCGTCTGCCGCCGAGCTCGGGATCGGGGTCTGCACCGCCTCGGGGACATACGTCGCGCCATCCGGATCTGGAGGTAGCTTTCTTGGGTCGTCCATGCGTCAACAGGCCGATGCTTCAGGACTCGGCAGGTTCCACCGCGTGTATGCCTGTAGGAAGTCTGCGGACAGTGGCGGAAGTTTGCTTTTCTTTGCGCCGCATGTCAACTGGGAAAACCCGCTCCCGCTCTAGTCCGGGTCGGTTTGCTTCGCAGCGTAAAGTGGTGGCTGTTCGTTTTCAGATTCCGTGCGTCTGGACGCAGCCCTGTGCGCCAAGCGAACCCGTGACTGATGGACCCTGTCACGCCGCGCAATTCCGTGCGTTTGCCTGCGCGACCCAAAATCAGACTTAGGATCTGGCGGGGAAACCCGCGGGGGCTCAAATCCCCCTTTCGCACCACCCCTAGTTCACTCCAAATCTGCAATCTGAAATCCACAATTCTCACCTTCAGATGACTTGCTTATTGCAAGTCATGCTGGTATCGTGTCTCCCAATGTGGGCGGGAAACTTAAGCTAAAACGACGTTCCGGCTGCCCGGTGAGTATCTCCCTCGAGGTATTCGGAGACCGCTGGTCGCTGCTGATCATCCGCGACTTGATGGTGCGCGGCTTCCGGACCTTCAAGGAATTCCAGCAGTCGGGCGAACGGATTGCGACGAATATCCTCTCGGAGCGTCTAAAGAGGCTTGAAGCGGCCGGCATCATCACGGCGGCGGCGGACGTGAAGGACCGGCGAAGGGCTCATTACCGCCTGACTGAAAAAGGCATCGATCTCGCGCCGCTGCTGTTGGACTTGCTTATTTGGGGGGCTCGGCACGAAAACTCGGGAGCAAATTGCGCCCTCATCGAGAAACTCGCGATGGATCGGGAACAGGTGCTCGCGGAAGTCCGGCGGCGCTGGCGGGACAGGGACCCGCTCCCGCTGCTCCCCAGGTCCGGGGGCTGGCAGTGGCCATGATTTGTCCGATGTGGGGCCTGAACTCTCATCCGCGAGCGTGCGCTTGCGCGCTTCCCGGATGGAGCCTGGCGACTCAAAACTCAACCTAGCCGACTCATAGAAGAGAAAAGGAGACAAAGACCATGGAATCCAAACCTACGCACGAACAAGCACAACTCCACCTGCAAGTCTTCGAACAGCGCCGCGAGGCCCGGTTGCGCCAAGCCCGCGACTGGTTCTTCAAGAATTACTTTCCGGAGACCGTAGAGGAGTCCATGAAGATCGCGGCTCCCGGAACGGAGAACGGCACCTTCGTCATGATGGTGCTCAGCTACTGGGAGCAAGCCTGCGCGTTGCTCAACTACGGGCTGCTGCACGAGGACCTGTTCTTCGAGACCAGCGGAGAATTCTTCGGGGTCTTCGAGCGGGTGCGGCCCATCCTGGCCCAAACCCGTCAACAGTGGGTGAGCCAACAGTTCCTCGCGCACACGGAAAAGGCAGCGCAGCGATATGAGACTTGGATCGAGACCCGCTCTCCGGGCCATATCGCCGCTATGCGCCAATTCATGAAGCAATGGCGGGCCCAGGTCGCAAAGGCCGCCTAAACCAACTCACGATCACCAGGGACCGAGCTTGGCTGTCGGGGAGCACGATCGTGCTCCCCGACAGGGCTCGCATATCGCCATCATCTTCGATGCGGGATCCGAAGGCGATTGAGTAAGAGAGGACGGACGCTTCTGCGCCCACTTGAATACTGATGAGAAGGAGAAACACATGAGCGGAGTACGAGTCCTGGTTGGCACGCGCAAGGGCGCATTCATCCTTACGTCGGACGGAAAGCGCGACAAATGGGACATCAGCGGCCCCCTCTTTGCGGGCTGGGAGTTGTACCACCTGAAAGGTTCGCCCGTCGACCCGAACCGTATCTACGCATCTCAGACCAGCGGCTGGTTCGGCCAGATCATCCAGCGCTCCAGCGACGGCGGCAAGACGTGGGAGACGCCCGGAGGCGAAAAGATGCCGGAGCCCGGCGGGCCGCCTGCCGGGCAAAGCAATAAATTCGTCTATGACACATCGAAAGAGACCGGCAAGCCTCTGACCACCCATCAGTTTTACGACGGCACCCAGCACCCGTGGGAGTTCAAGCGCGTTTGGCATCTCGAGCCCTCGCTTACCGACCCCGACACTGTGTATGCCGGTGTCGAGGACGCCGCCATCTTCCGCTCGACAAACGGCGGCACGACCTGGCACGAACTCGCGGGTCTGCGCGGCCACGGCACAGGACCCAAGTGGTCGCCGGGCGCCGGTGGCATGGGCCTGCACACCATAATCCTGGACCCAAGCAATCCCAAGCGGATGTACATCGCCATTTCAGCGGCGGGCGCGTTCCGCACCGACGACGCCGGCGCGACCTGGAAGCCGATCAACCGCGGGCTCCGTTCCCAATACATCCCCGACCCGAACGCCGAGGTCGGCCACTGCGTGCACCGCATCGCCATGCACCGCTCGCGCCCGGGCGTGCTTTTCATGCAGAAGCACTGGGACGTCCTGCGCACCGACGACGCCGGCGACAACTGGCACGAGGTCAGCGGCAACCTGCCCACCGACTTCGGCTTCGTGATCGACGTCCACGCGCACGAGCCCGAGACCATCTACGTGGTCCCCATCAAGAGCGACGGGGAGCACTTCGTGCCCGACGGCAAGCTGCGCGTCTACCGCAGCCGCAAGGGCGGCAACGAGTGGGAGCCGCTGAGCAAGGGACTGCCGCAGCGCGACTGCTACGTGAACGTGCTGCGCGACGCCATGTCCGTCGACACGCTCGATCCCTGCGGCGTCTATTTCGGCACCACCGGCGGGCAGGTGTACGCGTCGGCCAATGGCGGAGACAGTTGGACCGCGATCGTTCGCGACCTTCCCGCCGTGCTCTCCGTCGAGGCCCAGGCGCTGCCATGATCCGGGTCATACTCCCGGCGCACCTGCGGACGCTCGCGAAGGTCGAGGGCGAGGTGAAGCTCGAGGTCGCCGGTCAGATCACGCAACGCTCGGTGCTTGACGCCCTCGAGGCGAAGTACCCCATGCTGCGCGGTACCATCCGCGACCACGTAACCCTGAAACGCAGAGACTTCCTCCGATTCTATGTGTGCGAAGAGGATTGGTCGCTCGAATCGCCGGACACTCCGCTGCCCGAGGTGGTCGCCTCGGGCACGGAGCCCTTTTTGATCATCGGGGCCATTGCCGGCGGGTAGGTGAGCGTCCGCTCTAGTGCCGCTCCGGCAGTACGAACCCCACCCCGCGTTCCTCGTTCGCCGCCTTCGTCGCTTCCACATCGAGGTCGCCGAGAGCGACCTTCTTCGCGTGCCGCTCAGTAAAGATCCAGAGCGTCTGCCCGACGATGCCGTAGTTTTGGATCTCGCTGCGGTGGCCGTCGCGGTAGACCAGGATGGTGGGCGGTTCGGCGCGGGTCGGGCGCGCTTCGACGGGCGGCGAAGGTGGATTGTTGCGCGCGGCCTGCTCTTCCCTGAGCCGATCGACTTCGTCGGTGAGCCTCTCGATCTGCACCCGCAGCGCACTGTCGTCGTAGTTGGCGGCCGGCACTTGCTGCGCCACGGGGTAAGCCTGCATCCCGTAGTCAAAGCTGGGCCAGAAGATGGGCGGCGCCACGAAGAACTGGCTGCGGCAGAAGGGATCGAAGAATGCGCCGTTGAAGCAGCCACTGTTAAGGATGAATCGGTGGCGGTGGAAATTGCGGAACCCACGATTCACGATGATGGGACCATGGCGGGATCCGGGTGACGTTCTGAACCCGAAACCGGCCGGAGCTCCGGCCCTGCGCGGAGCACCCATCATCCGGGTTGCCGGCCCCATGCGAGGGGCCACGTGCACCGGACCTCGCGCGGAAACGCCCCTCATCTGCGCTTCGAGAGTGGGAACCAGGAGCGCGGCGGCCAATACGGCAATGACCACCCGGCGGTGCATATACAAAGTCTAGCGCAATCCAGGGGCCCCGGGCAGCCATTCGTCCCAGCATTCTTCACCCCCGGCGAGTTACACTCTTGCGCGAAGGAATCATGACTATGACCATGCCCCCGCAGCCCAACATCACTCTGAAGAACACGAGCGACTATCGCGAAGGCTATTCCAACAGCGTCCAGATCCGCGTCAGCGTCTGGGACTTCTTCCTGGTCTTCGGCACGCTGCAGCAGCAGACGCCCACCGCGGTCGAGATCACCAATTTCCAGGGTGTCTATCTCAGCCCGCAGCAGGCCAAGGCGCTGCTCACCATCCTGCAGCAGAATGTCGTCAATTACGAGAAGACGTTCGGCGAGATCAAACTCGATCCTCGCCTGGCCCAGCCCGGCGTGGTGAACTGAGGGGATACTTCGGTGCGACGGGATTTGTCGAGAAACTAGAAACGAGAAGCTGGAAACTCTTGCGCGCTCGCTCTCTTCCCCTCGTCTCCACGTTTGCCCTGATCTTCTGCGCGATTTTCCTCGCGCACGCGCCCCTGCTCCGCCTGCCCTACTATTGGGACGAAGCGGGCTACTACGTTCCCGCCGCGCACGACCTCCTCCAGACCGGCGCTCTGATCCCGCACAGCGTCCCCAGCAACGCCCACCCGCCGCTGGTCATGGCCTGGCTGGCCCTCTGGTGGAAGCTTTCCGGCTTCGTACCCGCGGTCACTCGTACTGCGATGCTGCTTCTCGCCGCGCTGGGGCTGACTGCGGTCTTTCGCCTTGCGCACTCCGTCATGAACCCAGGGGTTGCCGTCGCGGCCACCCTCTGCACCGCGCTCTATCCCGTTTTCTTCGCCCAAAGCTCGATGGCCCACGTGGACATAGCCGCAGCCGCGCTCGGCTTGTGGGGCCTGGCCTTCTTCATCGAGGACCGCCGCGTCCCCTGCGTTGCCGCCTTTTCCCTGGCGGTGCTCGCCAAGGAGACTGCTGTCCTCGTTCCGGTCACGCTGGCATTGTGGGAGATCGGCTGGTGGATGGCCGAACGCTTGGGACGCGTTCGCTCCGCCATTGCGCCTCGGCAGCGTGCCGGGTGGGAGTCGCTCGCCTTGCTCCTGGTCCCTTCAGCCGTGCTCTCCGCCTGGTTCGCCTATCACTATCACCGCACCGGCTATGTCTTCGGCAACCCGGAATTCTTCCGCTACAACGTCTCTGCCACGCTTCAGCCCGTTCGTATCCTGCTCGCCACCTTGCGCCGCCTGTGGCAGGTGACCGGATACATGAACCTGTTCGTGCTGACGGTCGCGGGCGCTCTGGCCATGATGCTGCCACCGCTGCCCGAGCCCGCGGCCGCTGTCGGGCCGGTCACGCGTCCCAGGATCCTGCCGCACATCCAGGCCATCTTCGCGCTCGTCGTCCTCGCCCACGTCTTCGCCCTCTCGCTGATCGGAGGCGCGGTGCTGGCGCGCTACATGCTGATGGCCGTCCCCTTGGTCATCATCCTTTGCGTTTCCACGCTGCGCCGCCGCGTGCGTGGATGGCCGGCCATCATCGCTCTGGTCTGCGCAGCTTTTCTGCTGGGACTGTTCGTCAATCCGCCCTACCGCTTCCCCATGGAGGACAACCTCGCCTACCGCGACTACGTCCTGCTGCACAAGTCGGCGGCGGACTTCCTGTCGGCGCATCACGCGACTGCGCGCGTGCTCACCGCCTGGCCGGCGACGAATGAGCTGGAGAAACCGTATCTGGGATACGTGAAATCCGCTGTCCCCGTCGTGCCCGTCGAGGACTTCTCCGCGCCCCAGATCGCGCGCGCCGCCCACGACACTTCCCTGTTCGACGTCGCCTACGTCTTCTCTACGAAGTACGAGGCGCCCTCGCAGCCCGCGCTGCTGCGCTGGTGGGAGCGCACCCAAGAACCGTATTTCGATTATCACCGCGATCTGCCGCCCGGGCTCATCGCGCGCGCACTCCGCGGGCGCATCGTCTGGCAGCAGGAAAGAAAAGGACAGTGGGCAGCCGTGATCGCCCTGGAGCGCGTCGAGAATGCGGAAAAAGAGCGAGGCCCTGGATTCAGGGTCGCGATTTATGATGGGTCAGAGCCGTAGCCCTGGGTTGACGATGGATAGTTTCTGACGAGTGCGCCGGGATTTACTAGCGTCCGCGCCCGCCGCGGAATCCGCCCCGGCCGCCGCCGAAGCCGCCCTCGCGACGGCCACCGCCGCCGCCTCCGCCGCTGCGTTCCAGCCTCGGCCGCGCCTCGTTGACCGTGATCGCGCGTCCGCCCAGTTGCGAGCCGTTCAGGCCCTGGATCGCATTCCCCGCCTCGGTGTCGCCCGCCATTTCCACGAAGCCGAAGCCCCGCGGCTGGCCGGTGTCCCGGTCGCGGATCAGGGTTACCTTGTCCACCTGCCCGTACGCCTCGAACGCAGCCCGCAGTTGTTCCTCATTGACGTTGTAGTCGAGATTGCCAACATAGATGTTCTTCATTTCGATGTTCCTTCCGAGTGTGGGACTGACATTGCGTTCTTTTCGACGAGTCAGGCAGGGCGAGATCGCTTCTCGCGTGTCTATGCAGGTCAGGAATCGAAGCGCAAAGGCGGCACAACACTACCAGTTTTGTACCTGATTGGCAAAATATCCGTGCCCGGTTCGGGAGCCCCGGCTAACCCAGGGCGGTCTAGCGGTCGTCCCCGAGTCACGACGCTGAGATCCCGTTCCTCCATTTCTCCGATCTCCCGCATACAATGAAGCCAATGCCCTCCTGGCTCACCCATCTCAACCGCGAGATCGTCGCTTGCGAGCTCTGCCCGCGCTTGCGCCGGCATTGCGAAAAGGTCGCGCGCGAGAAGCGCCGCGCCTACATGGACTGGGATTACTGGGGTAAGCCCGTGCCGGGCTTCGGCGACCCGGACGCGCGCGTGCTCGTCCTCGGACTCGCTCCCGGCGCCCACGGCTCCAACCGTACCGGACGCCCCTTCACCGGCGACGGCTCCGGCTACTTCCTCTACCGCGTCCTGCACAGCGCTGGCTTCGCCTCCCAACCTGCTGCGACACATAAAGATGATGGGCTGAAGTTAAAGGATCTGTTTATCACCGCGGTGGCCCGCTGCGCTCCTCCCGGCAACAAGCCGACGCCCACGGAGCTGGCCAACTGTGCGCCCTTCCTCGACCGCGAACTTGCCGGCCTGAAGAAGGTCACGGTGGTGGTCGCGCTGGGCAAGATCGCCTTCGACCGCTACCTGGCTGCGCTGAAGCGCGCCGGCGTGCTCAACTCCCGCAGTGGCCTCACCTTCGCCCACGGCGCGCGCTATCGTCTGCCCCACGGCGTGACGCTGCTTTGCTCCTACCATCCGTCCTTGCAGAACACCAATACGGGCAAGCTGACCGAAAAGATGCTGCTCGACGTCTTCCGCGCCGCCGCGCGCATCGCAGCTCGCGGAAAACGTGCGACCACACCGACTGGCGCCGCTCCGCGGTAGCGTTCCCACATGAACCGTTGGCCCGATCCCCCGATCCCGGCGGTCCCGGCGATTCTTCCGGGGTGGCTCACCCGCCAGGATTACAAATCTTTACATTTTCTGCGCAATCTCCGGGTTTACGCCATCAGGAAGGCACATGCTGGAGCTGCTCAGAACCCGGGTCCCGATGTCGGCGGTGGGGGCACGCCTGGTGACGGCGCTCCACGAGGCGGTTTACCTCGGCTCCACGTACTCCTGCCTGTCGCTGCTGGCGGCATGTGTTGCTTCCCTTCTCGAGCTGAACGGGACCACCCGGCTCGGCCGATGAATTCGCCGGTGACTCGTTGATCGGAGGTCTCCGTGGATCTGCTTACCGTCGTAGACCAACTTCTCTCGGCATCTTTTGCCGCCATGGTGCTGATCGTCGTCCTGCTCAGTGCGCTGCTGGTGGTGGACCTCCGCAGCGAGTAGCCCGCGCGATGGGATCCTTTCGCCATTCCAATTCCCCGATCACTCGATCACCCAATCACTCGATCTTGGTTGCGATCCCGCGCGCACTCGGATAAAAAGGTGCTCATGCCCGTCGAATGCTTCACCGCCAGCCGCTTGACCCACGGAAATCTGATTTTCCCCACCCGCATCGAGGTGGACCCGGAACATGTCCTGCGCATCAAGCCCAGGTTGTTCGGCCAGACCGAAGAGAGCATCGCCATCGATAAGGTGGCTTCGGTGCAGATCAGCACCGGGATCTTCTGGTCGAACATCCGCATCGATTCCAGCGGCGGGACAAATCCTATCCTGAGCCACGGCCATACCAAGGCCGACGCCATCCGCATCCGCCAACTCGTCGAGCAGTATCAGAAAGGCCGCTGAGAAGACGCAGAGGCGAGCCGCGACAGATCAGGCCCCCCTCCCCCTCCCCCTCGATATGTCGAAACAAAGGAGTTAGGGGCGGAAATATGTCAGATATGTCAAAGAGCAGTAGCTAGTAGCTGGTAGCTAGTAGCTGGGCGGAAATGCACCCGACACATCCAGAGTAGCACTGTGGAGAGGAAGGTCCGCTGAATGGGGCAGTGGAAAGACGTGTGGAATCAGGGGGTTAGGAGGAGGAAAAATAAAGTTCTTGCAATAGCTGGGAGCTATAAGTATATCCGGAGCCGGCGGTCAAGAAAAGCTCACCACAGGGGCACGGAGCGCGCAGAGAAAAGTCGTCGGCAACACGCCTCACCACGAAGGACACGAAGGCAGGCACGAAGGGCACGAAGGAAATCTCACCACAGAGACGCACTACACGCACAGCAAACGACCGACAACCATTTCACCGCAGAGGGCGCAGAGGACGCGGTAGGAACTAGAAAAATCAAAGATTCAACACAAAGGACACAAGGGCAGGCACGAAGGGCACGAAGAAAATCTCACCACAGAGGCACGGAGCGCACAGAGGAATTCGTGGAATCGGGAGCCCGCGCAGCGGGCGGCGGAAGGGCAGCCCCGGTTTCTAGCCTGCCTTGAGCGAAGCCGAAGGGGCGTTCCCGGCGATTCAGGCGATTCCGGCGATCCCAGGGGCTGCGCCCGTGTGGGGCACCCCCTCACTTGTCTGGGCCTCCCACGATTTGAGGAGGAACTTAAGGCCTAGTGCTTCGTCGCTTCGGGAACGATTGGCGCAGCGGCTTGGCTGGAGTCCTTGCGCTTTTTCGCGTGCTTCGGATACCGATTGCAATCGTGCTTATTGAATGCATCTTGAGTGTCCCGCGAGGGCGTTTTGGCGGCAGCTAGAAAGCTTCGGGACGGGCGTAGCCACCAACAGCCCTTACAGCTCCAGCCGATGAAGCCGGACGATTCCAGCCAGGCCAGCGCCCGCTTGCCCCGTTTGGCGGGCATTTTCTTTTTGGGCATGGGACCATCCTGTCACCTCCCACGACTTCCCGCCACGTCAAACTGCACCACTACCTGGTTTTGCCGTATGCGTAAGCGCCCCTGGGCCACCCGCCGGGCTTCCGCACTAATTTGCTTTCCTGGCGCGCCGTTTTTCAATCCTGAAGAATCCCATGCCCCCGCGCCACAGCTTCCATTCCCCTGACGTGCCGCACTTCGGGCAGGTGATCTCAATCAGTGGCACTGAGGGTTCCATCCCTTTGAAATCAAGCTCGCAAGCCTCGCCGCATTTCTCGCAAATAACGTGCAGGTAATCGCCGCTGGGTACGATCTTGTACATGGCCGGTTGCTGGTATTGCATTTGGCCTCCGTCCGAAGCCCCTCAAACTATTCTAAGCCGGGTCCGAAGCGTTGATTGGATAAGAGCGAAGGCTCCGACGTTACCCTAGCGTGTCTTTGGATTGAGGTCTGAAGACGCTGGGGAAGAAGGAGCCTTCGATGCTGATTATAGGATGCGATTTTCATCCCAGCTGGGAACATATTTGCTGGCTGGACCCGGAGAGCGGGGAGACGGGGGAGCGGAAGCTGGTGCATGGCGACGGCGAGGCGGAACGATTTTACCGGTCGCTGACGGGAGCGGCTCTGATTGGGATGGAAGCGACGGGCAACTGCCACTGGCTGCAGGACCTGCTCACGGAGCTGGGGCACGAGGTGTGGATCGGGGATGCGGCCCAGATCCGGGCCAGCTACGTGCGGAAACAGAAGACCGACCGGCGGGACGCGGCGCACATCCTGAAGCTGCTGGTGGAAGGGCGCTTTCCGCGGTTGTGGGTGCCGGACCGCGCGGCGCGCGACTTGCGGCAGTTGCTGATCCATCGCCACAAGCTGGTGGAGATCCGCGCCCGGGTGAAGAACGGTCTGCAGCACTTGGCGATGAACCAGGGAGTGCAGAAGAAAGGCAGGCTGTGGAGCGAGGCCGGGATGGAGACGCTGCGAGCGCTGCCGCTGGCGCCCTGGGCAGCGCGGCGGCGGGAAGACCTGCTCCGATTGTTGACTTCGTTGGACCAGCAGATCGCACCGCTGGATCGGGCGGTGGCCGAGGCCGCCCAGCAGGACCCGAGCGCCCGTCTGCTGATGACCCAGCCGGGAGTGGGACCGAACACGGCGCTGGCCTTCGTGCTGACCATCGGGGACGTCGCCCGCTTCCCGCGCGGCAAGCAGGTGGCCAGCTACCTGGGACTGATCCCGCGCGAGCACAGTTCGGCGGGGCGGCAGAAGCTGGGAGCGATCAGCAAACAGGGCAACCGCATGACGCGCATGCTGCTGGTGGAGGCGGCGCATACCGCGATTCGCTACGACCCGGAGTTTCGTCGCGACTATCTGCACCGCTGCCACTGCCGCCCGAAACAGGTGGCCAAGGTGGCGGCGGCGCGCAAGTTGGCGGTCAAGCTCTACTGGATGTTGAGAAACAAGAACCCGCATCCGGAGAGCGTTGCCATCGAGAGCAGCCCGCGGGTGGCCCTGGCCGGCGCAAGCTAGGCCGTAGGTGTTGATTGGGCGCTCTCGCATCCCGCACCAGGGCGGGATGTCCGCATAGAAGAATCATGGGCGCAGTCAGGCCCGAATCGATGGTTGGTGCAACGACCGCAGGATGATTCGTAACGTGGAATCTGCCAGACGGCTTCAGACCTCACTCCACGGACGAACAACTCGGTGCTTGCGCACCGAACCGGTTACGTGTCTCTTGACAACGCCTTCGCTCTTATCGAGGGCCACCCGCCACTGTCCAAAAGGCTTGCTCACCGCCCTTGTGAGGTTTAGAACCGACTGGAGGTGGAGGCATGTGGCTTGACCCATGGCTAGAAGCCGACAGAGAAGACTGGCGACAAGCCTCCTATGAGGCGGCAGGCATACTCTTGATACTCGCCGTACCTTGGCTCTTTTTCTGGTTTCTCGCGGGCAGCTGGAGCCGACTTTGCGAAGGGCGTGAGGACGAGGTTCTCCTGGTTGTATCTGTCCAATTGCTGGGTGTCCTCGCTATCTTTCTGAACGAGGTGAAGAAGAAAACGCAAGAAAAGTGGCGGGCCGGGACGAAAGGAAGAGGCCAGGGGCATTTGAATTTCAGGGGGTGATTTGACGAGGGCCGACCACAGACCTCTCGCGCAGCCGGCGGCTGGAAGTAGCCTGCCACAGTCTGCCCTGAGCGGAGTCGAAGGGGCGTTCCCGGCGATTCCGGCGATGTCGGCGATTCCATGGGCTGCGTTCGTGTGGGCCACCTCTCACGTGTCTGGGCCACCCGCCCATCGTTGTTCCGAAAACAGAACAAATTGCTCTTCGTCCTTATCCTCACGAAGTAGGGAGTCTATGAATACGGAAGTCTGCCAATTGGGCTCCGGGACCGCACGTGCAAAGGAGGTGCGCATCGCGCTCAAAGCCTATGGAGAGCCGAGTACCGGAATTTCGGAAGCAGGTCGGGTTTGCGCTTCGACTCGTTGTTGTTCTCGTATTGGGTGCTCTTTGGGTAGCTTACATTTGGTGGTGGCTCGCGGGGGTTGGTCTATTGGTTAGCATAGCTATCCTCATCCTTCACCCGTTCGTTTACCCGGTTCTCTACGTTCTCGTTTGGATCGATCTCGCCTTCAATAACCGACCCGGTCCTGTCCTGCCTGGGTACTGGGACAACTATCCAGATCGGTACTTCAACTGGTGTTGGAGATGCCTAAGATTCGGATTTCCGACACTTCGACGTTGGCTCTTGGAAGGCTTTCATTAGTCAGGCCAACTGAAGCTGGAAGGATGGAGAACGCTTATTCTTGGAAGGACAGGCCACCCGCCCGCCTTCCCTCTTAACGAGGGCCACCACCGGTGCCAGTTCTTTCCTTCACCCTCCTGAGTCGCTAGAATGCCAGCACATGGCTGACACCGGGAACGCGCCAGAAACCCCGACGGAGCACTCCGCGCCTTCTGTGGCAGAAGTCGAATACAGAAGCCTGAATGCATACTTCGAGAAACTCGTAAAGCTGACATACATCGCTATTGGCGTCGTGCTCGCAGCGGTCGGATTGTTGATCTGGAAAAACGTCTCGGAGGTGAAAACGGAAGCAACCGACGCCATCGCCGCAGCAAAGAGCGGCGCAGATCGTCAGATTGCAAAGATTGAGAGCGAGGCGGCTACAATCGCTCGTTCTGAAGCTCAGAAACGCATCGACGAAGCGTTTGAAAAGGGCAACGTGCAGCAATTGATTGAGCGCGCAGCAAAAGAGAAGGTAGGCACCGCCGTTGAGCGCGAAATTAATCAAAATCTTGCCCAGAGGATGAAGATCCTCCAGGATCAAATCACCGAGACGGGCGAAATCTCTAACGCGGGTGCCCGTCTCAGGTTAGGGTTTCGCCCTGCACTCGACACGTTGACTAAGAAGGCGGAGAGTCCGAACCCAGCCGTTCGAGAGTACGCCAAGTCCACCATCAGAATGATAGGGGCCGATTACGAAAATGTCCTCATCGAAGGGGTGCCCTCTGGAGAGGCCCGAAAAAAGATGCTGGATAATTGGATTACCCCAGCGCCAACAACCGTGAAAGGGGTAGTGGAAGTCATCCGCCATTCGGGCAATGCACACGCGGTAGCTGCCGCATTCCTCGCATTGCGAGAATTGACAAATACTCAGTTCCATATCTTTGATCTACCCGCTGTCGAGGATTGGTGTGCCCAACACCGGCCAAAATGCGACTGAGAACCCGGCGGTTGGGCCACCCACACCTCGGAGAGGCCGGGCCAACCGCCGAGTTCTTTTCTCGATTAGCGCTTGACGTCGCAGCCCCCGGCGCGATAATTGACACCTCGTAGCGATAAGCGTAAATCGTTGGCCGTTGCAGCCCCCGACCATGCAGCGCGTCTTGCGTGTGTTAGTCCTCGGTTCCCACGGTCCGCTTCTAGCCCTGGAGGCTGCTCTTGAGAATCAGAGAAATCGAAATCCGCAACTTTCGTTCCTTGCGCCACATAAAGCTAGAAAACCTCGGTGACTTTGTTATTTTCATCGGTCGGAACGGCTCAGGTAAGTCCAACATTCTAGAGGCGTTGGAACTGTTCTTCGCCGACCTAAACCTTACAACCGACGTCGAGAAACAGGCAACTCCAGAGCTGTGGTTTGATAAGCGCACCAACACGCCTATCGATATGCGAGTAGTTCTCGAGGTCGAGAAGGCAGAAGAATGGGATGGGCTAGATCGCATCTTCTCGAAAGAGGTATTGGCCGTCCTCAAGCTGGACACGCCTCCACAGCAGGGCAGAAAACTGACGATTCGAAGACAGATTGTTGGTAAGGTCTGGAAGAATGTCGAAATAACTCTCGAGAATGTGTTCCATTTGGCAGACGGGAAAATCGTTTTCAAGAGAGTCCTCACGAACGTACCTCAGGCAAATCCAGAAGGAACGCCGGCAGTTGTCGGAGTCCAAGTAAGTACCGAGGGGCCACTTGAACCGGAAGCCGCTCAGGCTCTACTCAAGTGTCTTACCACCGAACTGAAGAACCAGTTCAAGATGATTCGCGGCCCCCGTGAATCCACAGAACGTCCTGCAGCCCCGGCACGTGCGGCGATTTTGGACGCGGAAAGCAAGACGTTTTTCACAACCTTGGCCCTTGAGAAGGATCGGGCGAAGGAGGAACTATGGAATGAGTACGCAGACGATTTCGAGAGATTTTCCGGACGTCGCTTGCAAGTGAGGGGAACGGAGATCGAATTCCGCCACCGGGACCTGGCGCTGCCGCTTGAATTTAGCGGGAGCGGTGACCAAGCGTTACTCATCCTCATGCGGCAGTTCCACCAACCCCACAAGTATTTCTACGGCATGGAGGAGCCGGAAACACGTTTACACCACGACTACATACGCAAGCTCTTCAAGTATCTGCGCAGGGTAGCTGGCGACTGGCAAATTTTTGTCGCAACCCATTCTCCAGTCTTCGTGGATAAGGCGTTCCTCAATAACACGTGGCTTACCCGATGCGAGGGAAAGCAAACAAAGGTTGCGCGTCTGGAGAACGACCAGTTACGTGAAGTCCTTTTCGAATTGGGTATCAGACCCAGCGATTTCTTCTTCGCCAATGAAGTGTTGTTTGTTGAGGGCCGGTCGGAAGAGGTATTTATTCCATCGTTAGTGGAAAAAGCTCGTCTGGACTTCACTAACGTTAAGATTATGCCTTTAAGGGGCAAGTCTAAGTCCAAGTATCACCTGAGCGTCTGGTTAGAGGCTGCGAAGGACGCGGGAATTCCAGCATTTCTCTTGCTGGATAAGAATGCTCAGGCCGAAGCCGAAGAAGTAATAAACGCACGTAAAGTTGATCGGGATAATTGCAAGATACTTGATAAGGAAACTTTACGGGCCGCGCGAGACTGCGATATTGAAGACTTGTATCCGAAAGATTTGCTCAAGGCGGCCCTGCAGTCCTTCTACCCGGAAATCAACCTGGAAAAACTCACATTGAACGAAGACGAGCCCGTCGTGTCGAAGATTACGGCTGCACTCAATGGGGATGGGTGGAAGGCGCGAGTGGCTAGCTATGTAGGAGACCGGCTTAAGCCCGAACACATAGAAAACGAATTTCGCGACGTCGTGGGATTTCTTCGCCGCATTCCCGACACCATACAGTAGTGCCGTTCTGTTCCGAAACGTAGGAATCTCGCGCAGGCCTTCGCTCCCCCGTTTGCCCTCCTTCCCTTCCCTCCCTTAAAATCAAGGATTGTCCCACCTTAGGAAGGAACCTCTAGAGTGAGCCCCGAGACCAAAGAACAGAGTTGCGAGCGCGAGATCGCGGTCGAGATCCCCGCCGACATCGTCAAGAAAGAAACCGACGCCACCCTCCTGCAATTCGCCAAGCATGCGCGCCTGCCCGGCTTCCGCCGCGGCAAGGTGCCGGCCAGCGTCATCCGCTCCCGCTTCGCCGAGGACATCAAGTCCGAGGTCGTGGACAAGCTGGTGCCCAAGTATTTCCGCCAGGAGGTGGAGAAGCAGGGCCTGACCGTGGTCTCCCAGCCCAAGGTCACCGACCTCAAGCTGGAAGAAGGCCAGCCGCTGCGCTTCAAGGCCACCTTCGAAGTCCTGCCCCCCATCGAAGTCGCCGGATATAAAGAGGTGCGCGCCGAGAAGCCGGAGATCGCGGTCAGCGACGAAGAGGTCGAAAAATATCTCAAGCAGCTCCAGGAGCAGCACGCCAGCTTCGCGGCCATCGAGGGACGCCCGCTGCAGGACGGCGACTTCGCCCAAGTCTCGCTGGAGAGCCGGCCCAAGGAAGAGACCGAGGACGCCAAGCCCTCCAACCTGGACGACGTCCTGGTGCAGATCGGCGGGGAGAGCACGGTCAAGGAGTTCACGGAGAACCTGCGCGGCGCCAACGCCGGCGACGAGCGCACCTTCGACGTCACCTACGCCCCCGACTTCCAGGACGAGCGCCTGCGCGGCAAGACCATGAGCTACACCGTCCAGGTGAAGGCCATCAAGCAGAAGAACCTGCCCGACATCAACGACGACTTCGCCAAGGAAGTGGGCGAGTTCAAGGACCTGGCCGAGCTGAAGGCAAAGGTCCGCGACCAGATGGAGCACGAGAAGCAGCATCACGCCGAGCACGAAGCCAAGGACAAGCTGATGGACGAGCTGGTGCGGCGCAACGATTTTCCCGTCCCCGAAGCCCTGGTCGAGCGCCAGATCGATCTGCGGCTGGAGCGCGGACTGCGGGCGCTGGCCGCCCAGGGCATGCGTCCCGAGGACATGAAGAAGATGGATTTCACCCGTCTGCGCGCCGGTCAGCGCGAGAACGCGGTGAAGGAAGTGAAGGCCTCGCTCATCCTGGAGCGCATCGCCGACGCGGAGAAGATCGAGGTCTCCGCCGAGGAATTGGAGAAAGAAGTGCAGGCCCTGGCCACTCAGTCCAAGCAGCCGGCGGAAGCGGTCCGCGCTCGTTTGACACGTGATGGAGCGCTGGATAGAATCCGCGATAGGATCCGCAGCGAGAAGACACTCGAGTTCTTGTACAGCAGGCCGGCATGATGCGGCCTGCGTCCGCCCTCCCCCAGCCCTGGAAGTGTGTGGCCGGGGTGTCGGCGAACGAAGTGTAGGCAGTTGAAATGAGGGAGCATATGGCCCTGGTGCCAATGGTCATCGAGCAGACCGCCCGCGGCGAGCGCGCCTACGATATCTATTCGCGGCTGCTGCGGGACAACATCATTTTTCTCGGCACGCCCGTGGATGACCAGATCGCCAACCTGATCATTGCCCAGCTCCTCTTCCTGGAAGCCGAGGACGCGGAAAAAGACATCGCGCTGTACATCAATTCTCCGGGCGGCTCCATCACCTCGGGCATGGCCATTTACGACACCATGCAGTTCATCCGCCCCGACGTCACCACCATCTGCATCGGCCAGGCGGCCTCGATGGCCGCGCTGCTGCTTTGCGCCGGCGCGCCGGGCAAGCGCTATGCGCTGCCCAACTCGCGCATCCTGATCCATCAGCCGTCGATGGGCGGCCTCTCCGGCCAGGCCACCGATATTGATATCCACGCGCGCGAGATCCTCCGCATGCGCGAAATAACGAATCAGTTGATTGCGAAGCACACCGGCCAGCGCCTCGACAAAGTCGAAAAAGACGTCGAGCGCGACTTCATCATGAATGCGCAGCAGAGCAAGGAGTACGGCATCATCGACGACATCATTTACCAACATAAGTGATGAAGACGTGCGGTAAAGGAGTATCCAGGTGAAAACGCGGTCGGGAACGGACGAAACGTTACGCTGCTCGTTTTGCCACAAGAGCCAGGACGCGGTGGCCAAGCTGATCTCGTCGCCCAGCGACTATCCGCGGGCGTACATCTGCGACGAGTGCGTGGCGGTGTGCAACTCGATCCTGGAGGACGACCGGACGGAATCGCACGCGGCGGCGGCGCCCAACCATCTGCCCAAGCCACAAGAGGTCAAGACCTTCCTCGACGAATACGTGATCGGGCAGGAGCAGACCAAGAAGAAGCTGGCGGTCGCGGTCTACAACCACTACAAGCGCATCCACATGAACCGGCAGCGGGCCGGGGAGGTGGAGCTGTCGAAGTCGAACATCATGCTGATCGGGCCGACGGGGACGGGCAAGACGCTGCTGGCGCAGACGCTGGCGCGCATGCTCGACGTCCCGTTCGCCATCGTGGATGCGACCACGCTGACCGAGGCGGGCTACGTCGGCGAGGACGTGGAGAACATCATCCTGAAGCTGCTGCAGGCGGCGGACGGAGACGTGGGGCGGGCGCAGACCGGCATCATCTATATCGACGAGGTGGACAAGATCGGGCGCAAGGACGAGAACCCGTCGATCACGCGCGACGTTTCGGGCGAGGGCGTGCAGCAGGCGCTGCTGAAGATCCTGGAAGGGACGGTGGCCAACGTGCCGCCGCAGGGCGGGCGCAAGCATCCGCACCAGGAATTCACGCCGGTGGACACCACCAACATCCTCTTCATCTGCGGCGGAGCGTTCGTGGGGCTGGAAAAGATCGTGGGGCGGCGGGTGGGCAAGAAGGCCATGGGCTTCCTCAGTCCGGAGCAGGAGGAACAGCAGCCGGCGGCGCAGCAACCGGCGGGGCCGAACAAGCGCGACACCGAACTGCTACAGCAGATCCAGCCGCAGGACCTGATCAAGTTCGGGCTGATCCCGGAGTTCGTGGGACGGCTGCCGGTGGTCGGCATCCTCGACGATCTGGACGACAGCGCGCTGATCGAGATCCTGACGCGTCCGAAGAACGCGATCATCAAGCAGTACCAGCGTCTGTTCGACTTCGAGAACGTGAAGCTGAAGTTCTCGCAGGAGGCGCTGCGTGCCATCTCGCGCGAAGCCATGAACCGCAAGGTGGGGGCGCGCGGACTGCGCATGATCCTGGAAGAACTGATGCTCGACCTGATGTATCACCTGCCCAGCCAGAAGAAGGTGAAAGAGTTCGAGGTCACGAAAGAGATGGTGGAGAAGCGGGACGTCTCCATCGCGATGATGGAAAAAGCTGGCTAGGAGGTAGCCCAGGGTTTTGACCCTGGGGCGCGAGAGAAGCGAGCGATCAGAGGTAGCCCAGAGCTTAAGCCCTGGGTCGCGAGTGAAGCGAGCGATGATGGTAGAGAAGCGGGACGTCTCGATCGCGATGATGGAAAAGGCGGGATAGCGCATAGCGCATAGTACAGAGCGCATAGAGCAGAGAGGCCGTGCCGGGTGGCACGGCCTTCTTGTGTCAATTGCAATCCCGGTGCCTGCCGCGCAGGACCCAAGCTGCAAGTGGTGGGGTGCGCAGTTTTCCGATTGTGAGAACAAGTATGCCGCGCGAATGACCGGCCTACAGCCCCGCTATTTGCCGAGAACCTGTTGAGTCCTAGCCCGCAAAGTCATTGCGTTTGATTGACAAGGAGGGACGAAATGGGTGTGGGGAAACCACATGGTTTCGGACACGCTACGTCTCTGGTTGCCGGGAATCCCGCTTCCTAGAGTCTCCCCTGCTCGACTAGTGAGCCAAGATACACGAGAAAAAAAGCGGCTATGCCGGATTCTTAGATTGGTTCATTTGATTGACGTCCCTTCATGCCGACGTGTTCATCCCCCACGTTGTTATTGATTTTCGAAGGAAGCAATCATAGACTGAGTCGCCAAAGAACGTGGAATCATGTCCGTTAGGAAAACCGCGATGCCCCGCCGGTGGCTCTTGGTTTTCGTCGGTTCGCTCTTGGTCGGGTTTGGGTTCGCTCAGCAATGCCCCCAAGCTCCTGCGCTGTCACCCTCCCACGAGTTGAACCTGTTCAGTGAAGAGCAGGAGATTGATTTCGGCGAGGTTCTCGCCGCAAAGATTTCCTACTCCCTGCACGTCATTGAAGACGATGCCGTCGCCGGCCGCTTGCAGCACATCGGCGACCGCCTCCTGCTCCAGATGCCCCCCACCCGGCTGCGGTTCCGCTTCTATCTAGTGGACAGTCCTGACGCCAACGCCTTCGCCGTCGCTGGAGGTCGCGTCTACGTCACCCGCAAGCTGATCACGGCGGTCCGCTCCGAAGACGAACTTGCTGGCGTCGTCGCCCATGAAATGGGCCATCAACTTGCCCATCACTCCGCCCTCGACTGGAGCCGCATCTTCCACGACATGCTGGGCGTCACCAAGCTTGGCGACCGCTCCGATATCGAAGACAAGTACAACCAGGTGCTCGATGCGTACCGCACCAAGGAGGGCATATTTGCCCAGTCGAATCGCGGGGAGCGCGAGCAGTTGGGCGCCGACCAGGTCGCTGTTTACGCCGTCTCCCGCGCCGGCTACTCGCCGCAGGCCGTCGTGGACTTTTGGGATCGCTTCACCGAGTCCCACGGACGCAAGGGGAGTTGGCTCTCAGATTTTTTCGGCTCCACCCGCCCCGAATCCAAGCGCCTTCGCGAGTTCGTCAAGAACTTGGGCGCTATCCCGGCATCCTGCATCAATGCCACTGGCCATGCCTCCTCGGCTGACTTCGAGCGCTGGCAGGCCGCCGTTCGCAACTACAAGGGCTTCGGCAAGAAGGAATCACTGCACAAGGTAGTGCTGAAGCGCGCGCTCGATCCTGTGCTTCGCGAGGACATCCGGGTCTTTCGATTCAGTCCCGACGGCAAGTACCTTCTCGCCCAGGACAATACCAGCATCTTCGTGCTCACCCGCGACCCGCTCGTCTTCCTGTTTCGCATTGACGCCCTGGACGCTCACGGCGCTCAGTTCAGCCCCGATTCCCGCTATGTCGTCTTCTACACGTCCGGACTGCGCGTCGAGCGGTGGAACATCACCGAACAACGTCTCGACGACGTCGACGAATTGTACGTGTTCAACGGTTGCGTGCAAACCGCGCTTTCGCCCGACGGTCACTACCTCGCCTGCATCCGTCCAAACCGTGATACCTATTTCCCTCTAGACTTCCTGTTACTCGACGTCAAGACCGGCGCCGCCGTCTTCACGAAGAAGAACTATATCGGGCCCGTGAAGTTCGGTTACAACACGTTCTTGAACTACATACTGCTGAAGGGTGGCCGACGGCCGGTTGCGGCCATGGCGTTTTCCCCCGATGGGCGCTACTTCCTGGCCGGCCGTTCCGAAGTGCATCTTTTGCTGGACATGAAGTCTTTCGCTGAAATCGCCGTGCCGGGCCCTCTGCGCAGGATTACTTCGGTCAGCTTCGCTTTTGTCGGGCCCGATCGCATCGTCGGCGCCGACAGCCAGAACCTCGAACACGCCTCGCTCGTTCGCTTCCCCTCGGGTGAGATCATTTCCTCGGACATCCCAATCGGGGGTCGTGCGCTCTACCCGGTCAGCAAAGGTCTTTACGCGATTGTCCGCCCCATGCAAAAGGCACCTGTCGGCCTGATGGACCTGGAGGCCAAGAAGATCTTCATGGCCAGCCGCACCGATGCGCTTGATATCTATGACACCACATTCGTCAACGAGCGCACCAACGGCGAGATCGGCCTATATACCCAGGCGGGACAGAAGCCCACCGCGACCCTGGCCCTGCCGCTCAGCCCGCTTGCGCGTCTGGCCACGGCGGCGGTGGCCCCCAACCTGAATGCAATCGCGCTCAGCGAGCGCTCCCGCGGCTCCGTGTGGGATCTGAACAGTGGTGAGCGACTCTTCTACATTCGCGGCTTTCACGGTGCCTACTTCGACGGTGGCTCGATCTTTCTTGACTTTGCTCCCCCCGATCAATTCGCTTTGCAGCCCCTCAAAGGGCAGAGCGAGAAAGAGGTGCGCAGGCTGGAAGCCGAAAAGCCCGGGGACAGTCTCGCCCGCGCCGACCTCGCCACCCGCTCCATCATCCCCATACGCCAGATGCAGAAGCGCGTTCATGTGCATCAATTCGGCTCAGTCGTGCTCACCTGGACGCCGGAAGACGACGAGAAACCCTTCGATAACATCACCCTTGAGGCAAGAGATTCCCGGACCGATGCGGTTTTGTGGTCGCGCCGGCCAAAGAGTTTTCCCTATATCAACGGCGACGCAGGCAGGGACACAGCGGTGGTGTTCTCCTGGAATCTGGGAACCCGCGGCGCTAAGGAGGAGCTGAAAGACGATCCTGAGGCAAAGGAACTGGTGAAGGCCGTCAAGGAGAGCGAAGGCAGCTACCTGGTCGAGGTTGTGGACCTTCGCTCCGGCAAGCCCCTGGCCAAATTTCCCGTCGAAACCGGGCTTGGTTCATTCTCTGTCCGCCATTCCGCCGCGGCCGGCTCAACCGTCGTCATGCTCGACACGCAGAACCGCGTCCTGCTGTACTCCTTCAAAGGTAAGCGACTAGGCGGGCTATTCGGGGGCGATGCGGTTCTTTCGCCAGACGGGGGGAGCGTCGTCGTAGAGCGCGAGCCGGGGCGTCTTGCGCTCTACGATGTCGTTGGCCTGCGCCAGCGAGATGAGCTTACCTTCGGAGCACGCGTCATCTTCGCCGAATTCACCTCTGACAGCAAGCGTTTGGTCGTACTCACCGACGATCAAACCGTCTTTGTACTCGACGTCGACAAAGCATCGCACTGAGCACCGAATTTCGCATCTTCAAGACAGCGGTGCGGAAACCACTTCTTTTCCGCACACATTGCACAAGGTTCAAGTCCAAGACCTGATGCAGCAGGACATGGCTATTTGCCGTAATGGTAATTGAGACGTTTTCGACACGTAGTCTTCGCCCACTTAAGCAGGCTAGCGCCGCAGGCGCGTAGGAATCTAGCCCCGGGTGTGGTTACGGGCGGAAGACGACGTCGTTGTGCCACCTCAGAGCGTCCGCTGATGGTCGGAGCTGCTCGATGCCGGGCAGATGGATCGGCCGCCCGTGCATGGCGTAGTAATCAGCCCCGTTGTTGAATTCCTGCCTGATGCGCTTGCTCACCTCGACCCGGTACTCCGGCGTGACCGTGATGTAGCCCCGGTCGAAGAGGGTGTGGATGTCCTGGCGAAGAAGCAGGCCGTTGGTGGGAGAGTGGGTGCCGCCCTGAGCGTAGGGCCGTATATGCGCGGCGTCGAGGATGTGCAGGATGTGAGACGAAGAGAGCGCGCAGGACCGGTTGTAGATGTCCGCTACGATGACGCGGAATCCGCCCTGGCCCAGGCGTGGCAGCACGATCTGCGCCTTGCCGAATCTCTCCTCGGCCATGGCGACCGATTCGTCCGGCACGGGTACCGGGTTGGCGAGACGGTTCTGAACCTCGGTCCAGATCTCATTGCCGCGGACTTCGGCGGTGTCGTAGCCCTTCCCCCGCACAATGCTCTGCGCCCAGTCGGAGACGGGAATCCACTCGGGTTCATCAAAGAAGAACGGCTGCTGGAGCAGGATGCAGCCGATCACCTCTTCCGTCGTTCCTGTAGGGGATGAGTTGCGGTATTTCCATACACGGTCGCGCATCTCGTCGAGCGATTGGGTGCCGTTTTTCGTTCCGAAGGCTTCCCAGGCGAAGGACAGGGGCGCAAGGGTGAAGCGACTAAGGAACCCGCCGCCGACTATGTAATTCCTTGGGCTGTGAAGCTTGAAGAGAAGCGGCTCGCCGGTCTCCAGGGCGCGGAACTGGCTGCTGCCCGAGGGCTGCCAGAAATTCACCTCGTCGGGCTTCTGCGCGGAGAGGCAGGTGAACCAGTCGAAGTCGGTGATGGCGACGTAGAAGCGCACCTTGATGGGTCGGAATTGTGCTACTTGGATGGAGAGTAGGCAATGGGAACGATGTGAGAGCTCGAGTCCGGCGGTGAGGGGCCGGGGTACCTCTTTCGCCCCTGAAGGGGCTCTGGTTTTCTTTCGTAGCCTACCCCTCGTTCGGGACTTGCGTCGCGAAGTCAGGGTTAAAACCCTGACCTACCGAGCCCTGATCTACCGAGCCCTGATCTACCTCTGTCGTCCCTCCGGGCTTCGGGACTTCGTCCCTCGTCAGGGCTCCCTCGGCTCTGCTCGGGACAAGTTCCGCCCTGATCTACCTCTGTCGTCCCTCCGGGATTTGGGACTCTCGTCCCTCGTCAGGGCTCCCTCGGCTCTGCTCGGGACAAGTTCCGCCCAGGGCTAGCTGCTTCGTCCCTCCGGGACTCGGAAGATTTTGGGGGGACGCATATTCGTGATGAATCAAGCCATTACGAACCGCGACAACCTGGCGGTACGGATGGTGACAGAGCTTTGCCCCTTGTAGGCAACGAAACCCCGTTTTCGGAAGCGATTCATAAAAAAACTGATTCGGGATCGGGTTGTGCCGACCATTTCCGCCAGCTCTTCCTGATGGATCTTCGGAACGACAGCCTCCGGTTTGCCACCGTTGCCAAAGGCAGCAAGTAAGAGAAGAGCTCGGGCCAGCCGTTTTTCGCTGGAGTGCAAAAGCTGATCCATTGCGACTTCCTGGTAGCGACTGATGCGGGCAAGCAAGTAATCGAGAAAAAATGCCGCAAAGGTCTTTTCCTGTTGAATCACGCGCAACATCTCTTTTCGTTCAATCCTGAGTATCGTGCAATCTGTGAACGCCCTGGCTGACGCCGTGCGCCGGAGCCGAACTGTCGCCAGGCATTCCTTGCCTGCGAAGTCCCCCGGGCCGAGAAAGCCAATCGTGATTTCTTTACCCTGAGAGACTACCGAGAGCTTCACCATGCCGGTCAAGACATAGAAGACAGCATCACCCCGTTTGCCTTGTTCAAAGAGGATCTGTTTTCCGGGTACATATACAATCGTCCTGCCTGCGCCGGCTTTCGAGAGAAAAGTCTTAAGACGAAAGAGCGGTCGTTTATGAGCCTGGCGCAACTGCTGCTCTGTCTGCCGCTCGCTCGCGTCCATGAGGCAGCCATGGATCTCGGCCAGCTCACCCCGCTCGTCGAACGTTCCGGCGGCATTCTCCACGGCGTGGACCAGGCTGCCGTCCTTGCGGAGGAGTTCAGCTTCGTTGTATTCGAGCCGCCCCTTCTTCTTGAGGCGCCCCAGGAATACGTTTCGCGACGCGCGGTCGGGATAGAGTGAGACCAGATCAACTTGCATTGCCTCTTCGACCGAGGCGAAACCGAGCATTCGCGCGAAGGCCGAATTGCAGGTCAGCAACCTTCCATCGGGGCTTGCGACGTAGCTGCCCGCGGGATTCGCCTCAAAAAAGCGCCGGGTTTCCTCCCCGCTTCGGTGCAGCGCATCCTCGGCTTGCTTGCGCTTCGTGATGTCACGAATGTTGCATTGAATGACCCTCGTCCCACCGCTCAATCCATAGACGTTGCTAACAAACTCCACGGCAATGGACCGGCCGTCCTTGGTTTCAAGCGGGAGAGATTCATAGCGGATATATTCCTTGTCTTGCAACTCCAGAAAAGCCAGCTTGCATTCCTTGATGTCTTTGAAGGGCCCGATCTCCCAGAGTGGCAACCCAATAAACTCGTTATACGTGTAGCCCAACAAATTAACCAGGAATGGGTTAACGTCCCTTATCTGTCCTGTCTGCGCGTCGAGAATCAGGATCCCATCTTTGGCGGTTTCGAAGAGGCGACGGTATCTAAGCTCAGAAGCTCGTAGCGCATCGTCCGAGCGCTTGGGTTCCGTTTCTTCCTGCATGGCTTACCTCGTGTAGACTTCCAGGCCCGGGCCCTCTCAACCATCCCCCTCATGCCGCAGACACCACGACAGCCCAGCCAGGCTCGTCATGCCTGCCGGGAAGATACCGGTTGAGCGAATTGGAAACGGCGGAGCGAAGACCCCAGTGGGCTGATAAACTGCCGAGTTTTGGCGAGATCAAAACACTGGCTGTAGAAATACCCTTTACAACTCTTGTCTCGTCTCCCGTTGGGAGAGCGCTCCCCACGGTCAGTATCAAGCTTCGGGCGTGTGAACACTGGTCAAAAGTGATCAACCAACGGAAAGTCAGAGTTTCTCGACTTCGCGCGATTATTCGCAAGCAAACAACGCTGCTTCGCTCGGAGATGACACTGGTGAGGGCTCTTGAAAAGCAGCACGGAAGCGCTGCTCCACCAGTCTCACAGCCGATGGCACTGTCAGGGCGCTGCACGTGTTGAACCAGCTATTCACGTCACCATTTCCGCCCATGAGGAAGGACAATGCTAGGCGCTCATAAATCCGCTTCGCAGTCGAATCCCAGTGGAGCACCGTCCGAACTTAAGTCGTGCCCTTTCCCGCAGCGGCTAAGCGCCGATCACCCTCCCCATCCCGCGCCCGGGGTTCGGGACCGCGTCCCGAATCCAGGGTCGCGAAGCGAGTCAGGGCTACCTCGGCTTTGCTCGGGACAGGTTCCGCCCGGGGCTACCTGAGTCGTCCCTACGGGCTTCGGAGGATTGTGGGGGACGCATGCCCAGCACTTTCCCTTCGGCTGCCCCTTCGACGATGCTCAGGGCTCCCCTTCGCTCCGCTAAGTGTCGGCAAAAACAGGGCAGGCCATGCTGGGCTACGCTAGTCAGCCTTGTTGGTCACGGCCTCAGATTGCGTAATCCGCTGAGCGTCGAACTGCGGATCGGGCCGAGGAGTCCCGACGCTGTGTTCCACATCGAGCAGGGGTAGAAGCGAGACCAGTTGCTGATGGTGGGGATCAGGAGTCCTCCAGAGCTGTACACATACCCACAGGAGTACAGCAATCGCCAACAGTCCGATGGCTAAGGGGGACATCGGCTTCTCCTGAATTCAACGTAGGGCCCAATTGTTACGAGATGATGAACAGATGATGAATTTCACTTTGGCCCAAGAACATCCCAGCAGGCGATTCCGTTCTTGGCTGATTCCACGCTGGCAGCGGCTTTCCGATATTTTCCACACAGTCTTGAGCTGCTAAACAGGCATCGCGCACGCGCTGCGCGAGTGAACCAGAACCTTCTGCACCAATCTTCGTCACCTCCTTGTGGACGGCTGGCAATTGCTTGCTGGCGCGTGGTTTACAGCCGCGAAATTCCAGTTGACGATAGTTTCGCGCTTGGTAAAAGCGTTAGAGACTCGGAAAGGCCTTTGACTCATGCGATCGCAAGGACGGCTCTCGCCCGCTTACCCGCGAAGGCTCCGGACCCAGAACCGGACCCCGATGGTCGTGCCACGCGCGCTATCGAGGAAAGCCTCAGCCAAATCGGTCATCGTCGCCAAGAGTGATGTCCGACGCCGGCACTTAAGCGGCTTGGCGGAACCACGTCCGCAGGTAGCGAGATAGAAGAGACAAGTTCGCTTGTGTTATGAGACCGGCCTACGGAGAGACGGGCGGAGAATCGTAACCTGGCGCGGCACCAGAAATACGCGCACGGGGAGTTCGCCGAACAATTCACCATCGACCTCGGCCAGGCTCTTGCTGCTTCCATGCACGCGCTGCGTGGCAATGCTGGCGGCCTCGGCGGGATGGCAGCGGAGTTCGCGAGTACGAACGACCTCGATGTCACTCAATCGCGCCTGCGAAGAATTCCCAAACACTTGAGATGCGACAAGCTGGAGGCCGTAGTTCAGGAACGCGGTGCGACGCGCGGTCTTAAAGAGCACAACCCGAAGTTGGTCGGCTGGAAGAAGAGCCGGTCCCTTCGGTTCAAGGAAATGTCCGAAGTATCCGATCCGTTCCGCGACAACCTGGGCGACGATTTCCGTGCGGGTCTCACCCGAGGAGAGGTCTTCAAACTGGGCGCAGAACAGCGGGAACGGTTCCCGCGAAAAAATGAGCTGGCGCGCCGATTCCGCGTAGTAGGCAGCGATCCCGAAACGAGCCTTGGCCGATGGACTTAATTCGCAGATCACACGGGCATCTGCGCCAACGCCGACGGCGGCGAGCCAATAGCGACGGTAACCATCAGCCGTTCGCTCGATGCATCCGACCGAGCACGATTGCGGTGCGGAGTGAATTAGGCCCTCAACCAGAAGCTCAACGCTGCGGCGGACGCCCAAATCTCTGGCTAGAAGATTTCCCGATCCGAAGGGAACGATCCCGAGCGATGCTTCGCGGCCGTTTGCCATCAGTGCCTGGAGCACCTCGTTGACCGTGCCATCCCCTCCGCAGGCGAGGACAGTGTCGAAATCAGCCAGGCCATCGAACAGCGCGTCCGGCAGATGGCCGGGGCCTCGCGTGGTCGTGGTGATGGTGTTGACGCCGGCCCTTGTCAACGAGGAGAGCAGGGCGTGAAGCTCGCTGTCGCGACACCTCCACCGCATGCCCGCTAGCGGATTGAAAACGACGAGAGCAGTCTTCATGGTCGAATCGGAGTCTAGCAGCGAGCAGACGCGCAGCGTGAAGAGGAGCTGTCGATCCGAGCCTAGCTGGTCACCTGTGAAGAGGCTGATTCCCAAGGTGAATCGTCACGGGATATTCATCGTGCGTTCACGCGGCTGCAATCGCAATTGCACATAATCTGGTGCATGCAGGCCGTATCGGCAGACACGTTGATCATCAGCGACGTGCATCTGGGTTCGGACCTAAGCCGCGCGCGCGAGGCGCTCCGCCTGATCAAACACTCCTCGTTCCAGCGGCTGATCCTTCTCGGCGACATCTTCGCCGACCTGAACTTCTCGAGGCTGAAAAAGGACCACTGGAGATTCCTGTCGCAGATCCGCAAGCTCTCGAACCCGAAGCGCGGGATCGAGGTGGTGTGGGTGGAAGGCAACCATGACCAAGGGCTGGCGACGCTCATGTCGCATCTGGTGGGGGTGCGCGTGTATCAGGAATATACGTGGACTTTCGCCGGTCTGCGGCACTTGGCGATCCACGGGCACCAGTTCGACCAATTCGCCATCAACAGAGTGCGTCTCAGCCGTTTCGGCACGCTCGTGCACTTGCAGCTGCAGAAGCTGGATTCGGAGAAGAAGCGTTTCAGCCGCTTGCTCGACGGGTTGAACACCCGCTGGCTGCGGCTGTCGGCAAAGGTGTCGAAGGGAGCACTGGAACATGCACGGCGCCGGGGCATCGACCGCATCTTCTGCGGGCACACTCACATCGCGATGGAAGCGGAGCGCGACGGAGTCCGGTACTACAACTCTGGATCGTGGGTTGGCGTGCCGCCGACGTTCATCACCGTGGGAGAGGAAGGAGTGCGAATCCACCAATATGCCGGAATTGACGATCGTGATCCCTGCCAAGAACGAAGCGACGTTGCTGCCAAAGCTGCTGACCTCGCTGACGAAACAGACCTATTTGCAGAACCGGAAGACGAAGGTGTTCGTTGCTGACGCGGGGTCTAGCGACGACACGCCGCAACTGGCAATGACTTTTCGTGGCCGGTTGGAACTCGAGGTCATTCCCGGCGGACTGCCGTCTGTGGGCAGGAACGCTGGCGCCCGTCTGGCTGACGGCGAGTACGTCCTTTTTATCGATGCGGACATGGAGTTTCACGACGCGACGCTGATCGCCCGCGCCGTGGAGATGATGCGCGAGCGTCAACTGCACTGCCTCACGACCAATATCTGGTGTGAGTCGGGCACGGCGCTCGACCAAGCGCTCTATCTGGGCAATAACATCTCGCAGTGGCTCTCACAGTTCGCAAGCCCGTACGCGACCGGGATGTTCATGCTCTTTGACCGGAAGCGGTTCTGGGAGCTGGGCGGGTTCCATGAGCAGGCGCTGTTCGCGGAGGATTACCTGCTGAGCAAGAAGGTGTCCCCGGGACGATTCGCGATCATCCATGGCGGCGCCTACACCACCAACCGGCGGTTCCGCAAAATGGGGCACCTCAAGATGGTCTCGCTGTTCCTTTGGACTGCGCTCAACACGTGGAACGAAAAGCACTTTCTGCGCGACCAGAAGTATTGGGAGGTATGACAGTGGACGCACAAAAGACCATGCGACTGCGAAACACCGTGCCGGTGATCCCGCTCCGAGTTCAAGTAGCGGCCGTCTGCTACCGCCGCCGCGGGCCGGAAATAGAGTTTTTGCTCGTCCGTACCTCCAGCGGCAGATGGATCTTTCCCAAGGGCCACGCGGATGAATCGCTTTCCAAGTGTGAGGCGGCGGCCCGCGAAGCCTGGGAGGAAGCCGGCGCGATAGGAGAGATCGAGCCCCGATGCTTCCAGACCTTCCGGTACTGGAAACAAGATTCCGGCGACGAGATCCTGTTGGTAGAGGCCTACCTGCTCGAGGTGCTCCGGCGCCGCGTTCCGGAGGAGGACTACAGGGCCCCCACGTGGTTCACGCCCTTTGCGGCAATACGTGCGGTCGCCGAAGGCCGAGACACCGAGTCTTCGACGGAACTCGTCGGCGTCATCGACGCTGCATTGAGGAACCTCACGAATACCGAAGCGCAAGAATACGCCCATGCTCGAGCTTCAGCGGCCAGATGGCGGAGAAGCGGAATATCTCGATCGCGATGATGGAGAAGGCGACCAAGCGCCGATCAGCCTCCCCATCCGGCGCCGGGTTTGATGCGGAAGCCGACATGCGGCTTGACGGGTTTTTCGCAGGAGTCTGTCGCCAGCGCCGCTTCCGCCTGGGAAACGCTGTCGAAGAATTGGAACAATGGATCCACGTGCGTCAGCAGGAAGACGGTTTTCACCCGGTCGCTGACCCCGGCCAGCATCAGCTTCCTGCCGTCCTTCTGACGCGACACGTGCGCCCCCAGCAGGCAACCCAGGCCCGCCGAATCGAGGTACGGCACCCCCGCGAGATCCAGAACCAGGACGGGCGATCGCTCGGAGCGAAGCAGAGTCTGGAACTCAAAGAGCGTGGCGATGGTAAGCGGCCCGCTGAGATGGACGACGATGCATCCCTCGCGCGACCCGGCCGAGGTTTGAATCTGCAGCTTCTGATCCGCCATGCGGCGAAGTTTAGTGAGAATCCGAATGGCGATGGTTAAAGGACGATGAATTCGAAGGCCGACACGCTTGCCGGCGGGCGGCCCTGGCGTTACTGGTGCAATCCGGCCCCTTGGAGAAAGGGAGGAAGCGCTCATGCCGAAGAGACACAATGGGCCGACGCGCAGGGAGTTCGTGAAGATCACGGGAGCGGACCGGCGCGGGCGTTTCAGATGAAGATCGTCTTCACAAATTCTCGAACAGGCGAGAGGGACGTGCAATGGACACCGCTGTCGACGTACAGAAAGTGATTCCGGGAACAGCATTATGTGACGAACATCACAGACTTGTTCGCGGCAGGTGGGGCACAAGGGTAGCGATCTATTTCCCGCATTCATCCCAGGGAAGGTCAAACATTCCAAGGATCGAGGGAGGCAGGCGAAGCCGGCCATGAGATTCCGAACAGCAGCCCTTCTCGCAGTTGTTGCGGCTTTGGCGGTGAGCGCGAGTGCGGTGTCAGCGCATTCGGCCCGCGCACTTTCCGGTACGTTCCTCATGGGCGCCAATCCAGGCGCTGCCGAGGACAAGGCTAAAGCCGCAACGCCATCGTCTCAGGCAACGGATTCGGGCCAGTATGTTGGCGTGGCTACCTGCCAGGGGTGCCACGACGAACTGTACAAGGGCTTCGAGGCGTCGCCGCACTGGATGACCACCAAAGAAACCAAGATGACACACGGTGCGCACGGTTGCGAATCGTGCCATGGTCCTGGGCTAGCGCACGTGGAAGGTGGGGGCGATAAGACCAAGATCTTCACCTTCGCAGGGGCCAAGAGCCAAGACATCACCAAGCGCTGCCTGACCTGCCACGAAGCCAAGGTGGAACAGCGGGAGTTCATGCGGTCAACGCACAATGAGAACGGCGTCAGTTGCACGAGCTGCCACTCCATCCACCACACCAAGGCGGAGTACCTGCTGGTGAACAAGCAGCCAGGGCTGTGTTACTCGTGCCACGCGGAACAGAAGGCCGACTTCCAGAAGACGTTCCGCCATCGCGTGAACGAGGGCTTGATCAAGTGCACCGATTGCCACAATGCGCACGGCGCGGTGAGAGATCGCATGGTCCGGTCGGCGCCCAATCAGGACCTCATCTGCACGAAGTGCCACGCGGACAAACGCGGACCGTTCGTCTTCGAGCACGAACCCGTGAGGGTCGAGGGATGCATGGCCTGCCACACCCCGCACTCCTCGGTCTATCCGCGCATGTTGCTCACCGCACGCATCAACACCCTTTGCCTGCAGTGCCATGAGCAAATCCCGACGGGCGTGCATGGCGCGCAGAACCAGTACCGGCAAGTTTGCATCGTTTGCCACATGAGTATTCACGGCTCAAACGTGAGCAATATTTTCTTCAAATAAGGAAGGAGAAGAACCATGGCAAATCGAAATCAAAATCCGCCGCGGCCTCTCCTTCGCGGAGAAGAGCCGTTGGATGGGAGCCGACGTATGAAAAGGAAGCATGCAATCTTTGTCGCCATCCTGATGCTGGCGTCGCCGCTGTTCACCCTGGCGCAGAGCCAAGGGGAAGATGACAAGGGACGTGTTTGGGGCGACTACACCGTGCATCAGTCCATCGAACTCGGCGGCCACATCGCGGACGCCGAAGGCAATCAGCAGACGTACGGCACATTCGTGAACTTGTACAGCGGCCCGCGGATCCTGGGTGCGGATCTGTCCATGCAATCGATCAGCCACCAGGGCCTGCTCTTCGACAACCTGTACGTGAGCAGCTTCGGATTCGGCGGCGATCCGGAAAGCGTGGCCCGCCTGCGGATGCAGAAGAACAAGTGGTACAACTTCGTCGCCCTTTACCGGCGCGATAAGAATTACTTTGATTACAACCTGTTCGCGAATCCGATGAACCTGAATCCGGGCATCGCCACGTGCGGCGTGGGTTGCACGAACGCAATCACCCCGTCGGCACTGCCGTGGTACACGGATAGCCCACACCTGCAGACCACGGCGCGCAACATGGGGGATTTCACCCTGACGCTGCTGCCCGAGTCGGCCATCAGCTTCCGCCTGGGCTATGCCCGCAATGCCACGTACGGAACCGTCGACACCAGCCTGGAGGCCCCCATCCGCACCATCTTGACGGAGGACTCCCAATGGCGGTCCGACCGTTACCAGTTCGGCGTGGACCTGAAGATGCTTCCACGCACCACCATCAGCCTCGACGCATTCTTCGAGCACGACAAGAACGATATCGGCTTCCTGGATGGCAACGTGTTATACGCGTTGGGCAACACGGGTGGACCGCAGGTCGATATTGGCGTTCTGTTACCGCCCCTCGGTGGTACCCTGCCCTCGTGCTTTAACGGACAGACCATCCAGCCGAATAATGTTTTCATAATCAACGCGGGATGCACCGGCGTTCTCCTGAATACCGGCCCAGGCGGCCCCTACTTTAGGCGCGGTAATGTCCGCACCGACATTCCGAGCGGACAGTTTTCGCTGCAGTCGAACTATTTCCGCAATCTGGATATCACCGCCAGCGGCACGTACAGTTCCGCGACTTCCGACTACCTGAACTTCAACGAGTTCATGCATGGCAGTACCGCTACCCTGAACAGCGGTATTCCCAGCACGGATCGTGTCTCGGCCAACGTCGACCTCGGCGTGACCTACCACTTCGGCAAGAACTGGAGCATTTCGGACAAGTTCCGCTGGCTGAACTGGCGTGAACCAGGTGCTTTCACGAACACGGCGTTCAACTGCGTTCTCCCCGCTGGCGCCCTGGGGGCGCCTGCCGGATTTCCAGCCGGCGCTGTGACGCTGACACCACTCCGGAACCCTTGCGTCAGCGACATTCTCACCCTCACAGGCCTGACGACCGCAGGCAACGCGGCTTCTGGAAACTACGAACAAGTAACCGCCTACAGCAGCCTCGTAGGGGAGCGTTCGTACTTCAACACCTTTAAGGTGAACTGGCAGCCGAGCCGTCATTTCAGCGGTTACATCGGATACCGCTACGCAGGGCGGGAGTTGAGGGATGGCAATGCTGCTGTCGGCGGCATCCTCAGCCAGGTGACCACCACGTTTGCAAACGATGGAAGCGGTGCGGTTCCGCCGATTTCCTCGGTTGTGACCAATAGCGGCACCGTGGACGGCGAAAGAATCAACCAGCACACAGCCCTGATGGGCGTCGTTGTCCGGCCCGTGGACGCATGGCGGATCAATGGCGATGTGGAATTACAGGATGCCGACAACTCCTTCGTCCTCCTCAATCCGCGTCACCAGCAACGGGCGCGGGTTTACAGCACCTTCAAGGTGAATCGCCGGGTCAGCATCAATGGGGGCCTGCATTTCGTCGAGAGCCGCAACGCCTTTGCCCAATCTGATACCGTGGCAGGCACAAACAACCCCCTGTTCCCGACCGGGGTCGTGCCGGTCTATGGACACAAGGACCATTGGCGCTACTACACACTCGGGACCACGATGAACCCCAACTCGAAGCTCACCTTCGACTTTGGATGGACTTACCTGGACCAGGACATCAAGGCGGCGACCTGCATGCCGGTACCAGCCAACGCGTTTCCCGGCCTTACCCCTCCGAGTGTCTGTGCTAACGGCAACACCGCTCGGGCGCTTGTTCTGGCTTATCAGGAGACCACGAATTCCGCCTACACAAACATTTCCTACCAACCGGTCAAACGCCTCACTCTGAGCGCAGGCTATGAATTCACTGGCGACAACGGGAAGACCGATTGGCTGCGGATCGATACTGGCATGCCGCTCCTCGTGGTGGGGGACATTTACGGCAACTCACCCCCGCTTGCAGGCAACCCGATCACCCCATGTCCAGGAGCGGCCGTAGCCGCGGGCTGCGTCTTCCCCGGTCCGTTCCCGGATCAGCCTCTCGGTCCTCAAGCCATCAACTGGCACAAGGCTCATTTAGGCGTTGCCATTGATGTCGCCAAGGGAGTCCAGTTCAAGGGCCTGTGGGATTACTACGACTACAACTCGAAAGACCATCCCGATAGCTTAGTACTGCTAAGGGTAACCACTCTTCGCGATTTCCACGCCAATGTGGGAACTGTTTCGTTGAAGTACAGCTTCTAATTCCGCTTGGGAGAACCAAGGTGCGGGGCGGCCGCGAGGCCGCCCCGAGATTTTTTCTATTCCGCATACATGGGACCGAGTTTAAGGCCAAACCCTGATGCAGGCGGAGACGACGACGTGCGGTTGCGAGCGAGGGCGAGGGTCGTGTAATCTCGCTGTAGTGGGGATGACCAGCCGGTTTCCAGAGGCAAGAATCAAGTACCTAATCGGCCTGTGACTGTGGTAATGAAGGGCAAGAGGCACGGCGGGGAGCAGTGTTTTAGAATCAGGGTTGAGGGGTCTTAAAAAGGGAGCCCAGTGAGCACACGGGAAAAATTCGACCAACGGAAGCTGCCGATGATGCCCATCCGGGACGTCATCATCTTTCCATTCATGATGACGCCGTTCGTGGTGGGCCGGGAGTCGAGCGTGCGGGCGCTGGAAGAGGCGCTGGCCGCCGACAAGAAGATCTTCCTGGCGACGCAGCACGACGCCACGGTGGACGAGCCCAAGCCCAACGAGATCTTCCAGGTGGGCACAGTCGTCAACATCGTGCAGTCGCTGAAGCTGCCCGACGGCAACATCAAGGTGCTGGTCGAGGGCATCGAGCGCGGCAAGATCCTGCAGGTGACCGAGGTCGACGGGTACATGCAGGCGACGGTGCGCACGGCAAAGTACGAGCTGCAGATGACGCCGGCGGTCGAGACCGCGATGCAGCGCGTCACTTCCCTGTTCGAGCAGTACGTCAAGCTCTGCCAGTCGCTCAACTACGAGACCATGATCGCCGCGGTCAAGATGGAAGACGCGGCCAAGCTCACCGATACCATCGCGGCCAATCTCCAGCTCTCCATCGAGGAGAAGCAGGAGCTGCTGGAGATCTTCGATCCCATCGAGCGGCTGAACCGCATCGCCGACGTGCTGGACATCGAGATCGAGAAGCTGAACATGGACCGCACCATCCAGTCGCGGGTGAAGCGGCAGATGGAACGGGCGCAAAAAGAGTACTACCTGAACGAGAAGATCAAGGCCATCCAGAAGGAACTGGGACGCGGCGAGAAGAGTGAATGGGACGAGCTCAAGAAGAAGGTGGACGCCGCGGGAATGCCCAAGGACGTCCACGACAAGGCGATGCAGGAGCTGAAGAAGCTGGAAGCCATGCCGCCGATGTCGGCCGAGAGCACGGTTTCGCGCAACTACCTGGATTGGCTGCTGGCCGTGCCGTGGAAGAAGAAGTCGAAAGAGATCCGCTCCATCGAGCGCGCCGAGAAGGTGCTGAACGAAGATCATTATGGGCTGGAAAAGATCAAGGAGCGCATCCTCGAGTTCCTGGCGGTGCGGCAACTGGTGAAGAACCCGAAGGGGTCGATCCTGTGCTTCGTGGGGCCTCCGGGCGTGGGCAAGACGTCGCTGGGGATGTCGATCGCCAAGGCGACCGGGCGCAAGTTCGTGCGCATGTCGCTGGGCGGGGTGCGCGACGAGGCGGAGATCCGCGGGCACCGGCGCACCTACATCGGGGCGCTGCCGGGGCAGATCATCCAGATGATGAAGAAGGCCGGCACCAAGAACCCGGTATTCATGCTGGATGAGGTGGACAAGATGAGCATGGACTTCCGCGGCGACCCGTCGGCGGCGCTGCTGGAAGTGCTCGATCCGGAGCAGAATTTCATGTTCGTGGACCACTACCTGGACGTGGAATACGACCTGAGCCAGGTGTTCTTCATCGCGACGGCGAACGTGATCCATACCGTCCCGCCGGCGCTGCAGGACCGCATGGAGGTCCTGCGCCTGCACGGCTACACGGAGCAGGAGAAGATCGAGATCGCGAAGCAGTTCCTGGTGAAGAAGCAGCGGTTGCAGGCGGGTCTGACGGAGAAGAACATCAGCTTCAACGAGGACGCGATCACGGGGATCATCCGGGGGTACACGCGGGAAGCGGGCGTGCGCAACCTGGAACGCGAGATCGGCAACGTCTCCCGCAAGGTGGCCCGCAAGGTGGTGAAGGAAGGCGCGAGCTATAACATCGCGATCAGCGGGGAGAATATCGGCGAGTTCCTGGGCGTAACCAAGTTCCGCGACACGCTGGTGCACGAAAAGAACGAGGTCGGGCTGGTCACAGGGCTGGCGTGGACCGAGGTGGGCGGGTCGATCCTGAGCACCGAGGTCACGATCGTGGACGGCAAGGGCAAGCTGCTGCTCACCGGCAAACTGGGCGACGTGATGCAGGAGTCCGCGCAGGCGGCGATGAGCTACATCCGGTCACGGGCGGCGCGGCTGGGCGTGCCCCGGGAGTTCTACCGCAACGTGGACATCCACATCCATGTGCCCGAGGGAGCGATCCCCAAGGACGGGCCGTCGGCCGGCATCACCATGGGCACGGCGATCGCCAGCGCGCTCAGCGGCATCCCGGTGCGGCGCGACGTGGCCATGACGGGAGAGATCACGCTGCGGGGCAAGGTGCTGCCCATCGGCGGACTCAAGGAAAAACTGCTGGCGGCGCATCGCGCGGGGGTGTTCGAGGTGATCCTGCCGCGCGACAACGAGAAGGACGTGGCCGAGGTGCCGGAGAACCTGCGCAGCGCCATGAAGCTGCACTTCGTGGACAACATGGACGAGGTGCTGCGGGTGGCGCTGGAAAGCCCGCTGCCGAAGGAAGTCAGCGAGCCGGTGCCGCCGATCGTGGATACGACGGGACCGCAGCCGAGCACACATCAGTAGTACTCAGTACTCGGTACTCAGAAGGGCCTGCTGAAGAGCGGGCCCTTCGTACTTTCTACCCACCCTAGCCAAAACCGGGCTAGGGTGGGGCACCCGCGGAGCAGCGGGTATACTTGAGCGAACGTGCGGATCCTGACCAAGTACATCCTGCGCGAGGTGCTGTGGCATGCACTGATCGGCGCGGGTGTGTTCACGTTCGTCATCTTCATGCGCGACGTGGGCCGGCTGATGGAGCTGGTGGTGCGCAACAGCGCGCCCGTGCCCAGCGTGGCGGAGATCTTCGCCTTCACGCTGCCGACGGCGCTGACGGTCACCATCCCGATGGGCGTGCTGGTGGGGATCCTGATCGGGCTGAGCCGGCTGGCGGCCGACAGCGAGGTCACGGCGATGCGGGCGAGCGGCATCGGAGTGAGCCTGTTCGTGCGGGTGATCGCGCTGTTCGCTATCGCGGCGTGGATGATCGCGCTGGTGAACCAGGTGTGGGTGGCGCCGTGGTCGGCGCGCAAGCTGGCCGACCTGCAGAACCGGCTGAAAGGCTCGCAGGCCTCGTTCGAGGTCCAGCCGCGGGTCTTCTACGAGAATTTCGAGAACTACGTGCTGTACGTGCAGGACGTTCAGGCGGCGTCGGGAGCCGCCATCTGGAAGGGCATCTTCCTGGCGGACATCTCGACCCCATCGGCCCCGAAGATCACTCTGGCGGAAGAGGGCGTAGTGGTGAGCGAATCGCCCAACCGATTGCGCCTGCGCCTGAAGAACGGATCGCAACATGAGAGCGTGCCGCGCAATCCCCAGCAGTACTCGATCACGACCTTCAGCGACACCAACATCCCGATCACGCTGCCGGAGCCAGAGTCGGGCCAGAAGCTGCAATACGGGCTGAGGCCGATCCCGGAATTGACCTCGGCGGAGCTTTTTCACCATTCCCGCAGCATGTTCCCGGAAGCGCGGCGGTTCTTGACCATCGAACTGCAACGGCGGCTGGCGCTGCCGACGGCGTGCCTGGTGCTGGCCATGGTGGGGATCCCGTTGGGACTGTCGGCAAAGAAGGGCGGCAAGAGCGCGGGATTCGTGCTGACCATCCTGCTGGTGTTCCTGTATTACTTCGCGTCGCTGGGCGGCGTGGCGCTGGCGCGGCAGGGCAAGCTGCCGCCGACGCTGGGCGCGTGGCTGGCCAACCTCGCATTCGCGGTGGGCGGGATCTTCCTGCTGTGGCGGGTAGACCGGATGCCCATCGAGATCGGTTCCCTGCGGGGCCTGTGGGCGCGCCTGCTGCAAAGGATGCAGCGCCGGACCGATACCGCGGCCGGGGCGTTCGAGCGCGCTGCTTCGCGGCGGCGGGTGTTCAGCGCGCACTTCCCGCAGATCCTCGACGACTACATCCTGCGCGACTTCCTGACGTTCGTGGCGATGGTGCTAGCGATGTTCCTGGTGCTGACGATCGTGTTCTCGTTCTTCGAGCTGCTGGGGGACATCATCCGGAACCGCGTGCCGCTGGTGACCGTGGGCGAGTATTTGCTGAACGTGTTGCCGTCCATGGTGTACTTGATGATGCCGATGAGCGTGCTCATCGCAGTGCTGGTCACCTTCGGGCTGATGCAGAAATCGAACGAGATCACGGCGATGAAGGCGACGGGTATCAGCATCTACCGGGCGGCGCTGCCGGTGCTGGTGTTCGCGGCGGTGCTGCCGGTGGGGCTGTTCTTCTTCGACCAGTTCTACCTGCCCCACGCCAACAAGCGTCAGGACGCGCTGTGGAACCAGATCAAAGGCAGGCCGGCGCAGACCTACCTGCGTCCGGACCGCAAGTGGATCTTCGGGCAGCACTCGACCATCTATTACTACGAGCTGTTCGACGCGAACGCCAACCAGTTCGGGGGCATCTCGGCGTTCGAGTTCGATCCCCGGACGTTCGAGCTGACCAAGCGGGTGTACGCGCGCGAGGCGCACTGGGGAGCGAACATCGACAAGTGGATCTTCGAGCAGGGCTGGACGCGCAGCTTCCATGGGCCGGCGATCGAGGAGTTCCGCAGGTTCGACGCCCGGACCTTCGACGAGATGGACGAGCCGCCGACCTACTTCAAGAAAGAAGTGAAGCAGTCGTCGGAGATGAACTACGACGAGCTGAACCGCTACATCCAGGACCTGCAGCAGAGCGGGTTCGAGACGGTACGCCTGCGGGTGCAGTTGCACAAGAAGTTCGCGTTCCCCATCATCACGTTCGTCATGGCGCTGCTGGCACTTCCCTTCGCGCTGGGGCTGGGCAGGCGCGGGGCACTCACCGGTGTGGCCATGGGGATCGGCATCGCCATCGTGTACTGGGTCGGCGCAAGCCTGTTTGAGGCGCTGGGGAACGTCAATCAGCTACCCCCGGCGCTGGCTGCGTGGTCACCGGATGTGATCTTTGCCATGGCGGGCGGGTACCTGCTGCTGAAGGTGCCCACCTAAACGATCGGGGGATCGCCGGGAGCTGGAGATCGCCGGGATCGGAAGAAGATTCTCTTTTGTAACTGCCTCCCTGATCCGGTCATCTAAGCAGATCGAGGAAGGTCCGGGAAATCCGACAAAATGCTGAAATCGATGGGACCGCTGAAGCCGTACCTGTGGAGATACCGCTGGGGATATGTGGCGGGCACGCTCTGCGTGCTGCTGAACAACGGCATCTGGATCCTGTTCCCGCAGGTGATCAAGCGGGCAGTGGACAGCCTGAACACCGAGGTGACCCGGGAGAAGCTGCTCACCTATTCCCTGCTGCTGGTCGGGGTGGCGCTGGCCAAGGGCATCTTCCAGTTCCTGACGCGGTGGGTGGTGATCGGGATCTCGCGGGAGATCGAGTACGACCTGCGCAACGACCTGTTCAAGCACCTGGAATCGCTCTCGTATTCCTACTACCAGCGGACGCGCACGGGCGACATCATGGCGCGCGCCACCAACGACCTGAACGCGGTACGCATGCTGCTGGGCCCCGCCATCATGTACTCGGCGAACACCATTGTGTTCACGGCGGGGGCGCTGTTCTTCATGTGGGCCCTCAGCCCGAAGCTGACGCTGTGGGCGTTCGCGCCGCTGCCGGTGGTATCGGTCGTGGTGCAGTACTTCGGACGACAGATCCACGAAAAGTTCGAGCGGATCCAGGCCATGTTCTCCGACATCTCGGCGCGCGCGCAGGAGAATTTCTCCGGCGTGAGGGTGGTGCGCGCGTACGTGCAGGAGAACTCCGAGATCAGCGCGTTCGAGGCGGCCAACCGCGAGTACGTGAACCGCAGCCTGCCGCTGATCCGCTTGATGGGCATGCTTTGGCCCACGCTGGAAACCATGCTGGGTCTGGCGTTCATCCTGGTGTTCTGGCTGGGCGGACGGCAGACGGTGATGGGGCGAATGACGGTCGGCGGGTTCGCCGCCTATCTGACCTACATGATGCAACTGACCTGGCCGATCATCGCGCTGGGCTGGGTGATCAACATTTTCCAGCGGGGCACGGCGTCGTTGGGGCGCATCAACGAGATCCTGACGGAGCAGCCGGAGATCGTGGACGAGTCTGGGGGACCGGGGGCGTTCGCCCTGCAAGAGATCCACGGGCAAATCGAGTTCCGAAACCTGAATTTCTCGTACAACGGGACGCCGGTGCTGCGCGACATCAACCTGACGATCCCGGAGGGCAGCAGCCTGGCGGTGGTGGGACCGACGGGGTCGGGCAAGAGCACCCTGGTGAGCCTGATCCCGCGCATCTATGACGCGGCGCAGGGTTCGGTCCTGATCGACGGGCGGCGCATCCGCGAGATCCCGCTGGAAACGCTGCGGCGCAAGATCGGGTTCGTGCCGCAGGAGACTTTCCTGTTCAGCGCCACGGTGCGGGAGAACATCGCGTTCGGCACGGAAGAAGCCAGCGAAGAACAAGTGCGGGCGGCCGCGGAGGCAGCCAACATCGCGGCGGATATCGAGGGCTTCCCGGAGAAGTACGACACCATGGTGGGGGAGCGTGGTATCACGCTGTCCGGCGGGCAGAAGCAACGCGCGGCGATCGCGCGGGCGCTGGTCCGCGATCCCAGGATCCTGGTGCTCGATGACGCGCTGTCGAGCGTGGACACCTACACCGAGGAAAAGATCCTGAACCAACTGCGGGAGATCATGCGCGGGCGAACGACGATCTTCATCTCGCACCGCGTTTCCACGGTGCGCAATGCGGACCGCATCGCGGTGCTGCACGGCGGCCGCATCGTCGAATACGGCACGCACGACGAGCTGCTGGCGCGCAATGGGTACTACACCGAACTCTATAACAAGCAACTACTCGAGGAAGAGCTGGAAATCGTGTGATTGAGGAATCGGGTAATTGGGTAATCGGGCTTGTGGTCGTGAGCTCAATTACCCAATTACCCGATTTTCCAATTACCCGATGAAACGTGTGGTCACCCCCGAACTGCTGGACGCGGAAGCCTGGACGGCCCCAGAGCTGGGCACGGCCCTGGCGGACCTGGAGCTCATCAACCGCTGGTTCGGCGGGGTGGGGACGATGGCGTACATGCTGGAGCGCGTCGCCCGGGAGACTGGAGCGAGCGAGCTGAGAATGCTCGATGTCGGCGGAGCCGGCGGGCACCTGGCGCGCGACGCGGCGGCACGACTGGCGCCGCTCGGAATCACGCTCCGGGTCACGGTCGCGGACCGGGCACCATCCCACTTGAACCATGAGTGCCCCGGCGTAGCCGGTGATGCTACAGCGCTTCCCTTCCGTAGTGAGAGCTTCGACGTGGTGGGATGCTCGCTGCTGGCGCACCACCTCGATCCGTCCCAAGTCAAAGAATTCGTGCAGGAGGGTCTGCGGGTCTGCCGACGAGCGGTGCTGATCAACGACCTGCGGCGCAGCCCGGTGCACCTGGCGCTGGTGTACGCAGGGTTTCCGCTGTTCCGCAGCCCGCTGACGAGGAATGACGGGCCGGCGTCGGTGCGCGCGGCGTACACACCCGAGGAGATCCGCGAACTGCTGAAGGATGTGCTGGGGCGGGTGGAGATCAGGAATCACTACCTTTACCGAATGGGAGTGATCGTTTGGAAATCGCCGGGATCGCCGTAATCGCCGGGATTTTATGAGCAAGTACGACATTATCGTGGTTGGTGGAGGGCCGGCGGGGACGGCGGCGGCGATCACTGCGGCGCGCGCCGGCCAACACGTGCTGCTGCTGGAGCGCGGGCGGCTGCCGCGTCAGAAAGTCTGTGGCGAGTTCGTGTCGGCAGAGGGCGTGGAAACGCTGCGGGAACTCGATCCGGAGACGGCGGAGCGGTTGCTGGATGGAGCGCCAAGGATCCGGCTGGCGCGGTTGTTCGTGGATACACAAACGGTCGCGGTGCCGGTGGAGCCGGAAGCGGCGAGCATCACGCGCTACGCTCTGGATCATGCCCTGTGGAGCGCGGCGGAGGCGGCGGGAGCGGAATGCCGGCAGGAGATCGAAGCGCAAGCCGTCGAAGGCGAGGGTCCGTATCGAGTCACGGTTGTGACAGCCGAGGGCGGCTGTCCCCCACAGGAGTTGGAGGCGACCGCACTCATCGACGCGAGCGGAAGGTGGTCGCGATTGCGAAGAGGCAGCGGCACACTGCCACAGCCGACGGGCAGGCGGCGCTGCATCGGGCTGAAGGCTCATTTCGCGACGGGCGAGCTGGGCGTAACCGCACCACCGTCTGTGGATCTCTATTTTTTCGAAGGTGGCTACTGCGGGGTGCAGCCGGTCAGCGAAGGGCGGATGAACGCGTGTGCCATGGTGCGCGCGGACCGGGCGTCGAGCCTGGCGGAGGTGTTTGCACTGCATCCGGCGCTTGCGGAGCGGAGCCGGGGATGGCGCGCGGTGGGTGAAGCGGTGGCCACGTCGCCGCTGGTGTTCGAGCGGCCGCGACCGGTGCGGGACCAGGTGCTGTGCGCGGGAGATGCCGCCGGATTCGTGGATCCCTTCATCGGGGATGGCATCACGCTGGCGCTGCGCAGCGGACGGCTTGCGGCCGAAGCCGCGGTGCGAGGCGATGTGGAGTGGTATGCGCGGGAATATCGAGCGAGATTGCAGCCAGTGTTCGGGAACGCCTCATGGTTGCGGTGGGTGATGGACCTGCCGCGGCTATTGAGGAAGCCCATCGTAGCGGCGATGAGATCGCCGGGCGTGGGGCGGGCGTTGGTACGAAGCACGAGGGCGCGGTAGACGCCCTGACGGGCGTCTCCGCAGGAAACTCTGCCTAGCGGACGACGAGGACTTCGCGGACGTTGTCGCGAGCGAGGAAGAACTTCAGGGACGCGAACCCGCGGAAGAGGTTCTCGATGTTGCGGTTATTGAAGACGCGCTGCAGGCGGAAGCGGGGGCCAAGATGAAGCTCGAGGGTGTCTTTGCCGGTGAGCTGGTAGCGATAGCAGGGCGCGTCGGGCCCGGCATCCCGGGTATGGAAATAGGCCAGCAGGATGCCGCCGGGCTTCATCACCGAATGGAAGCGCTCCACCATGGGTTTGACGAAGGCCTCGGGCATGTAATCCGGGATGTCCCAACACAAGACGGCGTCGAAGAGTTCCTTCTCGAAGACCAGGTTCTCGGCCAGGAAGCGGGGCACGTCGTACATCGGCTTGCCGTTCTCGGTGGCGATGATGAGTGAGGGATCGCCGGAGGCGGTGAGCACGTCCTCGGTGTAGACCTTGTGGCCCAAGCCGGTGAGACGCGCAATATTGACCGGAGAAGTGGTGCCCAGGTCGAGGATGCGCAGGCCTTCCTGCCCCGCGATGGCACGGGTGAATTCGTTCAGCCCACTGGAGCGGCGCGAGAAGACTTCGGCAACCTCGACGGCCGGAGCTTCGGCCTCCGGCGAGCCGCGAAACAGGCGGAAGATCGAGTGTGTAACGGAACCCATGACTTCAGTACTCGGTACTCAGCACTCGGCGCTCAGTCAAGTCCCGGGAATTCAGTACTTTTTCTCGAGCAGGGACGACTGAGAGGTGCCCGCCGATCCTGTGCTTGAACTGGACGATGAGGAAGCCGCCGCAGAGAACGAAGCAGCGGCGGCCATGGCCATCTCGCGCTTGGTCTCGGACTTGGTCTCAGGCTTGGAGGCTTCCTTCTGAATGTCGATGGCGCCCTTGAAGAAGGCACCGTCCTCGATGATGATGCGCTGGGTGGAGATGTCGCCGACGAGCACGGCGGACTTTTTCAGTTCCACGCGCTCGGTGCCGCGGACGTTGCCGTCCACCTTGCCGTGGACCACGATATCGCGGGCATGGACATTGGCGCGAACGCGGCCGTGGGGCCCAACGATCAAGCTGTGATCGCGGAGCTCGATGCTGCCTTCGACTTCGCCATCGAGATAGAGATCCTCGCTGCCGGAGAGTTCGCCTTTCACGAGAACCGACTTCCCGATATGAGCCACGTCAGCCTTGAAGTTATCGATCGGCTTGGGCGCTTCCATGGGACGAACCTCCTTGGACGGTGTGAATGCCGAAGGAAATGGCTGCGGGGCCGTTGGCGCCGGCGGCTTGACTTCCTCTTTATGAGTTTTCCACATAGGCGAGGCCCTCCACGACGCATCGTGAGCCACACAGTTCCGGAAGCTGCGCACAAAAGTTGCGTTGCAAAGTACCGAAACAGAATAGCTTGTGCAGACTATACCCGACGGCATGGCGGCGGGCAATCGGGTTTTTCGCGGAGTGTGGTATCTGGAAGCACCAAAGTCCGTGCAGTAACTTACTGGTAAACGTCCCTGCGAATCTAACCTGGAGAAATGAAGACGGCAATCATAGGTGGAGTGAACGGGAAGTGAATAGTTGGTCCAGAATTCGATCTGGTGAAGCGCTCGCGAGGAGGTGAGCATACAGGAAAAAAGCGGGCATTTCGCTGTTCCGGCGCGGGCCGATGCGCAGCCCACAGATCGAAGCACGGTGCCTGCTGTTGGATGGATGATTGCAAGATGAATACTAACTGCTAACGAATAATGGCGTTTAGTAGCCTAACTTCTTTGGAATCAGAGCGGTGCCCAACTCCGAATCGACCACCAAGTGCTCAAAAAGCAACAGCAAGACGGAGCGCCGTCGTCTAATCTATGAAAGCCATGAACCCTGGGACCCAAAATGTGCGTGCGCTGGGGTGCGCGCTCCTGGCGACAGCGATGTGCGTCACGGCGCGGGCGCAGGATCAACCGGCCAAGCCGGCTGCCGGTGCGGCGAATAATCGCCCACGAACAACTCTAGCCAGCGAAAAGCCGCTGACGGCGCCAGAGGCGCAGGCGCTGGTGCGCAATGCGATCGATCGACAGATGGAGGCCGACGAAAAGGGTGGCGGACCGTCGTTCCGGTACATCCTGAAAGAGAATGGCAAGCGCGGGATCCTGACGAAGGAGATGATCGAAACCAAGGACGGGATCATCGCGCGGTTGATGGCGATCAACGACCGCCCGCTGACCGCAGAGGAACGCAAGGCCGACGATGAGCGGCTCAACAAACTGATGAGGGATCCCCAGGCCCGCCAGCAAAAGGCCAAGCAGCAGCAAGAGGACGACAAGCGCACACGCAAGATGGTGCGCGCCCTGCCGGACGCCTTCGTCTATGAGTTCGAAGGCAGAGAGGAAGGGCCGCGCGGCCCCGTGGTCCGGCTGAGCTTCAAACCGAACCCGGATTACGATCCTCCGTCGCGGGAGCTGCAGGTGTACCAAGGGATGGCAGGCCACATGCTCATCGATCCGCGGGCGGGGCGGCTGGTGGAGATCGACGCCAAGCTGTTCCGCGACGTGAATTTCGGGTGGGGCATCCTGGGACACCTGGAGAAGGGAGGAGAGTTCATGGTGCACCAGTCCGATGTGACCGGGAACGAGGACTGGCAGATCACCGCGATGCGCCTGCGATTCGATGGCAAGGTGCTGATCTTCAAGCCGATCCACATCCGCGACGATGATACGGCGACGAACTTCCGCGTGGTTCCCAATGACCTGAACTTCGCGCAGGGTTTGGAACTGCTGAAGAAGCAGGATGCGGCAATAGCGGGACAGAAATAGCTGGTGATCGGCAGCTGGTGACGCCCGGCGAATCTGCCGGGCGTTACGTTCAGTGGGCTCAGGTGCAGTCGGAGCCGGCGCGGAAAGTCTCCTTGCGCACGGTCAGCTTTTCGATGAGTTCGGTCTTGACGCGGTAGCCGAGGCCGGGGGACTCGGGGACGCGGATGAGACCGTCGGGGGTGACTTCGACCTCGGGATCGATGATGTCTTCCTTCCAGTAGCGCTTCGAGGCCGACACATCGCCGGGCAGGCGGAAGTTCTCAAGGGTGGAGAGCGCGATGTTGAGGGCGCGGCCGACGCCAGACTCGAGCATGCCGCCGCACCAGTTGGCGGTGTTGCGGTTGCGGCAGACGTCGTGGACGCGAACGGCTTCGGTCAATCCGCCCACTCTTCCCTGCTTGATATTGATGATGCGGCATGCGCCGAGGTCGGCGGCGGTGTCGGCGTCGCGCGCGTGATGGATGGATTCGTCGAGGCAGAGCGCGGTCCGGAGCTGCTTCTGAAGGCGCGCGTGGAAAAAGATGTCGTCGTTCCACAGGGGCTGCTCGATCATGAGCAGCCGGAACTGGTCGAATTTCTTCAGGTGTTCGACCTGGTCGAGCGTATACGCCGAGTTGGCGTCGCAGCTGAGCACAATGTCGGGCCAGCGCGAGCGGATGCGCTCGAGCACGGTGATGTCCCACCCGGGCTTCACTTTCACCTTGATGCGACGGTAGCCGGCGGCGAGTTCGATGGCGATCTTGTCCAGAAGATGCTCGACCGAATCCTGGATGCCGATGGAAACGCCGCACTCGATCTGTCGGCGCGTGCCGCCGAGCAGGCGCCAGAGCGGCTGGCCCGCCTGGAGAGAAAATGCGTGCCAGAGTGCGGCTTCGACTGCGGCCTTGGCCATGCGGTGGCCCCGAACGTGAGTGAAGAGCGAGACGCAGTCGGAGGGGCGTTCCAGGGGTCTGCCGACGGTGGCCGGGGCGAGAAACTGGGAGATCACGTACCACGCGGTCTCGGTGGACTCTTCGTTGTAGAACGGACCCTCGCCGGCGACGCATTCGCCCCAGCCGTCGACGCTCTCGCAGTGCGCGGTGACCAGCAGGATGCGGCGCTCGGAGGTTCGCCCGAAGCTCGTCTCGAAGAAATGGACGAGCGGCATGCGGATCTCGCGGAGCGTGAGGGCTTCGATCTTCATGGTCTAGGGTTCCGAAGCGTAGGACCAATCTTCATCCCAGCGCGCCAGCAGATAGGTGCCGTCGCCGCGCTTGGTGCGCCGGAAGCCGAGGACGACGAGCCCGTCGCGGAAGGCGGCGAGAAACTTCTCGCGGTTGCGCGCCTGGATGTCGCGCGCCTTGTCCCGGGTCTCGGGCTTCGACTTCCACGTGTAGATGTCGGCAGGCACGGAAACGGTATGCACGGGCACGACCGGCGGATGAGCGCCGGTCGCGATCAGCTTCTCGACCCACTGCGAACGCACCCACCATTCGGCAACCAGGCGGTCGGTGGGCAAGCCGCCCCACAGGGGAGATGTGGCGACGCCATACTGGTTGATGTTGTAGCGCCGGGCGATCGCGCCCAGGCGTTCCAGGTTGAGGAAAGCGTTCTTGATCTCCAGCGGGTCGAAGGTCCACTCGATGAGGTCGAAGCCGCGCATGAGGGCGTCGTCGCGCTGCGCCATCTTGATGCGGCGGCCGATGCCGGTGTTGCGGTGGTCCTCGCGGACCGCAAGCATGTGCGAATGCAGGTACTGGTGTCCGCCGCGGCTCCCGGGAATGGCCAAAGCGAATCCGATGAGCCGGCTCTGCTCGAAGGCGCCGATGACCTGGCCTCCGATCTTGCTGGCGACCACGAACATGCGCAGGGGCACGACCTCGATGTCGTCGAAGCCCCAGACTTCTTTCTGCAGGACGACGCAGGCCTCGAACTCCTCGACCGCATGGCAGTGGCGGATGGAGAGCTCGCTCATGTGCGGTGCGGTTCCTGCTGCTTGGACCTTTGCCACAAGGATTCCATCTCGTCCATCGAGGCCTGCTGCGGGGAGCGGCCCGACTTGCGGAGCTCCTCCTCCAGCCACTGAAAGCGGCGTTTGAACTTGCGGTTGGTCTTGCGCAGGGCAGACTCAGGATCGAGCGACAGGTAGCGCGCGATGTTGACCAGCACGAAGAACATGTCGCCGACCTCGTCTTCCATGCGGGAGCGCAGATCCTCGGGGATGGCGACGCCGCGCGCGCCAGCCACGCCGCGAAGCTGCGGCCGCGGCCCCGGGGGCGGCAGCTTGGCTACCTCGCAGCGCAGTTCGCCGGTCTCTTCCCCCAGCTTCTCGAAGAGTCCCTCGATGTTCGGCCAATCGAAGCCGGCGTGAGCGGCGCGAGAGCTGAGCTTGTAGGACTCGAGCAGTGCGGGGATGGCCGAGGAGATGCCGGCCAGCACGGATCTCGATTCGTCTCCGGGTTTCGCGGCCTTGCCTCCGCCGGCAGCCAAACGCTTCTTCTTCTCCTCCGCCTTGAGCGCCTCCCAGTTGCGCAGGACGTCGGAGGAAGTCTCGGCTTTCACATCGCCGAAGACGTGCGGGTGCCGGTCCACGAGCTTGTTGGAGAGCCGGTCCAGGACATCGTCGATGGAAAAGCGTTTTTCTTCCTGCGCCATCTCCGCGTAGAAAAGCACCTGGAGCAGCAGGTCGCCGAGCTCGCCCGTGAGCTCGTCCCAGTCGCGGTGGTCGATGGCTTCGAGGACTTCGTAGGTCTCCTCGAGGGTGTAGGGCTTGATGGAATCGAAGGTCTGTTCGCGGTCCCAGGGACAGCCACCCGGGGCGCGAAGGCGGGCCATGATGCCGACCGCCCGTTCGAATTTTTCACCGGTGGACATGCGGAAAAGATTTAAACACAGTTGACGGTCCGCAGTCGTCCCCTTTCCCCCCATCAGCCGCCGCGGAGCGTTGCGCTGAGAAGTCTCGTATCGTCGGAGATGATCCCGTCCACTCCCCACTCCGCAAGCTGGAGCATCTCCCTTTCGTGATTCACGGTCCAGACCAGGACCTTGCGCCCGGCGGAGTGAATGTCGTCCACGAGTTCGCGCGAGACGAGGCGGTGCTGCGGCAGGACGTATTGCACGTCGAGCGCGGCCCAGCGCATGAGTCCCTCCCCATGCTCGAAGAGGAAGCCGCGAGGAGTGAGCGGATCGCGGGCGCGCAGGACGTCGAGCACATCGGGCAGGAACGATGAGACCACGTAATCCCGCAGCTTGTGCTCGCGCCGGGCGGTGATCACGGCGTCTTCCAACTGCGGGACCTTCAGCTCGAGGTCAAGAAAGGCGCGGCCGGCATAGCGTGACACAACATCTTCCAGGCAGGCGACGGAGCTCACCGCCGACTGGATGTCGGCGTAGGTGCTTTCGGCGACCGTAAGGTGATGGAGCTTGGGGTCGTGGCAGAGGATCGACCGTGCGTCGCCGGTGCGCCGGAGGTCGAATTCGAAGCCATCACAGCCGTGGGTTAGGGCGAGATCGAAGGCCTGGAGGGTGTTCTCCGGGGCGTAACGCCGCGCGCCACGATGGCCAAGGAGGAGAGGGCGAGGCATGACCGCTAGTCGAGGTCGATGTCGCGGATGAACTTCTCGTCAGGAGTTTCTTTTGCCTTCTTGACCGCCTCCTGGAATTTCTTTTCCAGCAGGTTGGCCTTGTTTTTCTCGGCGTCCACGGCCTGACGGAAAAGAGATTCCTTGCGGCTGTCCTGCTCGTGCATGGCCTTGGCGGCGGCATCGAGGTCGGCAAACATCTTCACGCGCGGAGGCGGGGTGTGAGAGATGACCGCCTGGTCGGAAGCGTCCACCTTCAGCACGGCACTACAGCAGGGACAAGTGACGTCGAACTGTTTGGCGCCCTTCGCCATAGCGGAATCATACCAGTTCTCCGTTCACAGCTGTCAGAGGTAGACGATCTGATGGTCCGGACAGGAGGTCTGGGCGGCGTCGTAAAGGCGGAGCAGGAGCTGAGTGCTGTGGCGGGCGAGGTAGGAGATGCCGGCGACCTCGCGCTCCTGCAGATTCTTATTGGGATGCAGCGCCGCGCTCAGTTCGGAGGCGTGGCGAGCCTGGTCCTCGCCACGGCGGAGCTGGGCGCGGGCGGCGCGCTCGCGCAGGCGCTCGATCTGGTAGCGCATCTTGGACGCGGCCGTGGCAGCGGCGTCCAGCAAGGTCTTATCCACGCGCTCCAGAACTGCGTTGAGCTGGAGCAGCGAATCGTCCACAGACTTGGATACCTGGCCGAAGGTCGCATTCAAATCCTCGGGCAAGGTGTGTTCGGCCAGAAGGACGCGCAGGTGCTCGTCGCCGTGGAAGGTGTCGGTGACCTTGATCTGGTAGCGGTCCAGCAGGCGCTTGATGCGGGCCTCGACCAAGGTGGCGGCAAAGCGCGGCAGGATGGGCGTAACACGCCCCAGTAGTTCCTCGTAGACCACCGCCGCTTGGGCGAAATACGCGACTTCGGCCGGGCCACCGACGTAGGCCAGCGTCGGGAGCAGGTAATCCTGCACCACCGGGCGCAGCAGAACGTTGGCGCTGAACTCCTGGGGTGCGGCGGCGATGCGCGCCACCAGCTCCGATTCCGACAGCTTTTCGCCGACGATTTCGAACTTTCCGTTGGCGCGATGGACGGGAAAGCGGCCGCCGTCCTGCTGCGCGAATAGCAGGGTGGATTCGGAAGTGACATGGACCTGGACGTGATAGCCGGCGGATTCGAGCAGCTGGTTGCGACGAAAGAGGGCTTCATCGAGGTCGGCAGCCCCGACCGCCGCGGCCCGGTACACCGAGGCCGCCACCTGGCGAAGTTCGGGGTCGGAGGCATCGAGCAGTACCACGCCGGAATGCTTGAACAGCCGGGAGAAGAGTGTGCCGAAGGCGCTGCCGAAGGTCTCGCCGGCACGGTAACTCTGGCGCAGAAAATCGGCGGCCTCGGAATCGCCCAGTGCCTGCGCGGCTTCGGCGGCGAGAGACTCCATGTCGGCGCCGAAACGGATGGATCCGACCGGCGCATTTTCGGTCCCTCGCGCCGACGTGAAGAATCGCTTCAGGGAGTTGTCGGCCGCAAACAGCGTGACGTGGTTGACCTCTTCGAGATCGTGGTCTTCCGTGGCCAGCCAGAAAACCGGGACACAGTCCACTCCGCCCTGGGAGAACTCTGTGGCAAGCTTGACGGCGGTCAGGGCCTTGTACAGAGAAAAAAGCGGTCCGCCGAAGAGCGTGACCTGCTGCCCGGTGACGATGACCGAGGCCCCCGAGCGCAGGCGGGCAATGTTGTCGAGGGTCTCCTGGGAGGCGCCCCAGGCGCGGTTCTGCCGGTCGAGGATGGCGGCGACACGCTCACGTCGCTGCTGGTCGTAGCGGATGCGTCCGGCTTCTTCTGATATCCAGGAGCGATCGAATGGCGGGCGCGGATAGAAAGAGCGCGTTCTCTCGAAGTGATTCAGGTAGTCCGCGAATAATGCGGTGGTATGCGGGATCGCGGAACACGGTAAACACTCCGATGACATCCATTCTCCTGGGACCGCCAATTCTACCGGCAAGGGGGTTGGATGTGGTTTTGACGTGCGGGATGCAATTTTGGGAAGCAGTCTTCAGTCGGCTGTCCGCCGTGATCCATGACCTTCCCTGAGTCTTGCGCCACTGGAAGCATCTCTGTAACCGATTGACTCCCACGCAGATACGGTCTACCGTGGAAGTAGATCTTTGACTCGCTGCAAGGGCCCGAGAGGCCCTGTTGTGGCCAGTCCCGACCACCCCGACCGGGGTGCCAAGTGGGGGCGTCACGGCTTCGACGGAAGAGCTTGCGGCTGAGAGGCATGCCGGGGTGCACACACCCGAAATCGCGTGCAAAACAACAATTGCCAACACTGAACTGGCATACGCTGCTTAATTAGTTAAGTAGCCGTCCTCCGCGGCTTCGTCCGCGGGCTGCGGAAGGGCGTCGCACAGCGGGCTGGCTCTGAGTCCTACGTCTGGGGGCTTGGGGCGAGACTTTCAGGCTAGCCAATCGCGTTTCTTGTCCGTTTCTGAGCGCGAGAGGCGAATGTTTCCGGCAACGGAAGCGGGAACGGACTAAGCATGTAGGCTCTTTGCCAGTGACCCTTTCGGACGCGGGTTCAACTCCCGCCGCCTCCACCAATCTTCGCCTTATGAGTAATGCGGATTGAGGTCCTTCGCCGAACTTCGTTCCGGCTCAGGATTTCGCCTGCGGGCTCCCGCCTCGCCTGCGGCTCGGCTCACGCCCGCAAAACGGCTCAAGTTCAACTCCCGCCGCCTCCACCATGTAAGTAATTTATTATCAATGTTGACAGCTCTCTTCTTCCGCCGAGCTCAGGCAAGGTCGTAGCGGTCAAGGTTCATCACCTTGTTCCACGCAGCCACGAAGTCCTTCACAAACGCCTTCTTCGAGTCGTCACATGCGTAGACTTCCGCGATTGCCCGCAGCTGCGAGTTCGAACCGAACACAAGGTCGACACGCGTGCCGGTCCACTTGATTTTGCCCGTCGCGCGATCGCGCCCCTCATACACGCCTTCGGATGTAGAGGACGGCTCCCACTTCGTATTCATGTCGAGCAGGTTGAGGAAGAAATCATTCGTCAGCGTCTCGGGCCGGTTGGTGAAGACGCCGTGTTTGGAATGCCCGAAGTTAGCATTCAGGGCGCGCAGGCCACCGATGAGAACCGTCATCTCGGGGGCAGTCAGCGTCAGCAACTGCGCCCGATCCACCAGCAGCTCCTCCGCCGGCATTTGGTGTCCGTTCCGGAGGTAGTTGCGGAACCCGTCCGCGGTCGGCTCCAGTACAGCGAATGAGTCCACGTCGGTCTGCTTCTGCGAAGCATCCGTGCGCCCCGGCGAGAAGGGAATCTTCACCTTGTGCCCGGCCCTTTTCGCAGCTTCCTCGACAGCTGCGCAGCCGCCCAGCACGATCAGGTCGGCAAGCGAGACCTTCTTCCCGCCGGACTGCGAGCTGTTGAACTCCTTTTGGATCGCGCCCAGCGTCTTGAGAGCCTTCGCCAGTACGACCGGCTGGTTTGCTTCCCAATCCTTTTGCGGAGCCAGGCGAATGCGTGCCCCGTTCGCCCCGCCGCGCTTGTCGGAGCCGCGGAACGTCGCCGCCGACGCCCAGGCAGTGGTGACCAGTTGGGAGATCGACAGTCCGGATTTGAGGATCTTGGCCTTCAGAGCAGCGATGTCCCGCTCCCCGATCAATTTATGATCCACTCCGGGAACAGGGTCTTGCCAGAGCTGGGGCTCCTTCGGAACGAGCGGGCCAAGGTACCGCGAGATCGGGCCCATGTCGCGGTGCGTCAGCTTGAACCACGCTCGCGCGAACGCGTCTGCGAACTGATCCGGATTCTCGTAGAAGCGCCGTGAGATCTTTTCGTAAGCAGGGTCGAACCGCAAGGAGAGATCAGTGGTCAGCATGGATGGCGCGTGACGCTTGGATGGATGGTGCGCATCCGGCACCGTACCGGCGCCTGCGCCATTCTTCGGTCTCCACTGATGTGCACCGGCCGGGCTCTTGGTCAGTTCCCATTCGTAGCCGAACAGGTTCGCGAAGAAGTCGTTGCTCCACTTCGTAGGCGTCGTGGTCCAAATGACTTCCAGGCCGCTGCCGATCGCGTCACCCCCTTTGCCCGTGCCAAACTTGCTCTTCCAGCCGAGGCCCTGCTCCTCGATGCTGGCGGCTTCCGGCACTGGGCCCACCAGTGACGCGTCGCCAGCGCCGTGGGTCTTGCCGAACGTGTGCCCGCCGGCAATGAGCGCAACGGTCTCCTCGTCATTCATCGCCATGCGGGCGAACGTCTCTCGGATATCCCGTGCTGCGGCAACTGGATCCGGCTTTCCATCGGGCCCTTCCGGATTGACGTAAATCAGGCCCATCTGAACCGCGCCGAGAGGATTCGCCAGATCACGATCGCCGCTGTAGCGCTCGTCCGCCAGCCACTTGCCTTCCGGGCCCCAGTAAATGTCCTCTTCGGGCTCCCAGACGTCCTCGCGCCCGCCGCCGAAACCGAAGGTCTTGAACCTCATCGACTGCAATGCCACGTTACCGGCGAGAATCATGAGGTCGGCCCAGGAGATTTTCCGGCCGTATTTCTGCTTGATCGGCCAGAGCAACCGGCGCGCCTTATCGAGGTTCACATTGTCCGGCCAGCTATTCAGGGGCGCAAAACGTTGTGTGCCAGAGCCTGCCCCGCCGCGGCCGTCGCCGATGCGGTACGTACCCGCGCTGTGCCACGCCATACGAATGAAAAGTGGTCCATAGTGGCCGAAGTCGGCCGGCCACCAATCCTGCGAGTCCGTCATCAAGGCATGCAGGTCCTTGATCACAGCATTCAGGTCGAGGCTCTTGAATTCTTCCGCGTAGTTGAACCCCTTGTCCATAGGATCGGACAGGGGGGAGTGCTGGTGCAGGATTTTCAGGTTCAGCTGATTCGGCCACCAGTCCGCATTCGTCGCGGCCGCATGTCTGCGAGCGCCGCCCATTACCGGGCACTTGGATTCGGTTGACATGTTTTGCTCCTGCTTGGCGAGTTCTTTTTCCATGAGTTCATCCTCCTTCGTACTAGCCCAAAAGGACTGCGATGAAATAAAAAACCATCCAGGCTTTCCCATTCGCGCAATCGCCGGCCGCGCTTTGCCGACGCGGGCCATTCATCGGGTATCCACGCGCCTGCGACACTTTACGGGAAGCGTGTTGCGGAGCGCGCACTTCGTGCAGAGTCCCCGGAAAATGAGTTCGCATTCGCGAAGAATCCGCTTACCGAGAGAGCGCGAGGCAGGCCTGGGCACGTCGTACCACTCGATGTCCTCAACATTGCCGCAGCGGTCGCAGATGAAGTGGTGATGCCGCATGCCTTTCGCATCGAATCGCGCGGCGCGGCCCTCGACGGCCACTTCACGCACCAAACCCGCCTGCACCAGGTCCCGCAGATTGTTATAAGTCGTGGCCCTTGAAGAGCGCGGATCCACGCGATTCACGGCTTCGAAGATTTCCGCAGCCGTGGAATGCCTGTTGTTTTCCATCAAGAATGCCATCACGGCGTAGCGCTGCGGAGTGCACCGCAACCCGCTGCCTCGCAAGGACCTTTTAATCGCCTCGGCGTCCATGAATGATTTAGATTCTATCTAATGTGCAATTTTGTCAAGACTCAGGACTTTTGGTTGACCTGCCCCCGGAGAATTAGTCCACGGGGAATGTGACTTCTCGATGTCGGATGACCCGCCCAGGGCCAGAGGAGGAATCCTGAGGCAGAGTGGTTCAGCGAAGAACAGATCTCGATGTGACGGAACGGAAATCTCGCGTACTTAATACGTACCAGATATCCTCGTATCCCGCGTTTCAAGAGATTGCAGCGTGCTTAGTTTTCAATAAGCTGCTTATTTGCAACACGGCTGCACAATTCAACTCCCGCCGCCTCCACCAATCTTCGTCTTATGAGTAATGCGGATTGCGATCCTTCGGCCGAGCTTCGGTCGGCGTACAGGATTTCGCCCCTCGACTCCGCTCAGGAGAGCGGTGCGATCCTCTTGGCGTTGGGGGTCAAAGGAATTGCCACGGGCATGGTCGCCTCCGGCCTCCAGAAAGGATTGTCGAGGCCGGCGGGCGGTTCCGGTGGCTTGGGAACATCCGGCAGAGCCACGATCCTCTTCGCATCCGACGCCGCAGCATTCCGCTGTGAGGGAGGATGGCAAAAGCAGGGAGCGTCGTCGTCGTAATCGGTATGGCAGAACGGACAGAACATGGCGTCTCCTAGGAAGAGAAAACTACTTCTCCTTCTTACCCGCCACAGAGCGCAATGAGAAACTCAAAATTTGGATGAGAGCTATCGGAAGAACCGAAGCGAACTGGTTCACGTCTGAGAAAACCGGAAACGTACAATCGGTTGCTAGTACGATGGGGGTTCCCGTCGCCAGAAAGGCCCCGCCCACGCCGGGTGGAGGACTGGACGGGAGAAAGCTGGGCAAGATCGGTGAAACGAACCGGACGAAAGACAAAAGAACGAACGCTGGAGCCTGCTCTCGCGAGCAAGCGCGTAGCGGTGATCGGCACAGGCAAGATCGGGAGCATCCTGCTGCAAGCCCTACTGCAAAAGGGCCTGCCCGCGGGACGCGTGCGGGCCTCCGTGCAGCATGCGGAGAGCGCGCGGAGCCGCAGCCGGTCCCTGGGCATCGCGGTGGGAACGGACAATCGTGAAGCGGTCCGGAACGCCGACATCATCCTGATCTGCGTGAAACCTCCGGCCGTCGGTCCGGTGCTGGAAGAGATCGCTCCGGTGGTGACCAAGAAACAGTTCGTCATTTCGGTGGCGGCATCGGTACCGACCAGCTACATGCAAGCGCGCCTGCCCGCCGGCGTGCCGGTGGTGCGCGCCATGCCGAATACGCCGTGCATGGTGGGGTGCGGGATGACGGGCATCTGCAAAGGAGCGAACGCCAACCAGTCCCACCTGGAGATCGCGCGTCATCTGTTCGAAACGGTGGGCAGGACGGTGTTCGTCGACGAGAAGCACATGGACGCGGTGACCGGCCTCTCGGCGAGTGGCCCCGCGTTCGTGTACATCATCCTGGAATCACTCGCCGAGGCCGGCGTGAAGGTGGGCCTGCCGCGAGACATCGCGACGCTGATGGCGGCGCAGACGGCCATGGGGGCCTCCCAGGTCGTGCTGCAGACCGGCGACCATCCGGCTCTGCTCAAGGACGCGGTCACGACGCCCGCCGGCTGCACCATCGATGGCATCCTCGAACTCGAGGAGGGCAAGCTGCGCGTCACCTTGATCAAGGCGGTGGTCAAAGCGGCGGAGCGGGCCAAGGAATTGATGTTTGCGGAATAGCCCCTGCGCGTGCCGGAGCGGCGTGCTCCGGCACTCCGGGCGTCGCTCCTGATTTTTCGATAGCTCCAATCGAAAATTTACGCGTACGCCTGGTCGTCGATCCCGCGTATATTGCCCTTTCACATGTCACACGTTGGCCAGAACACGGTAGGGGTACTGCTGCTTATCGGCGTAAGCGTAGTACTGCTTATTACCCCCGTTCTGGCCGGCAGGACTTGAGCTAAGTAAAGCAAGAAGCTTAAGCCCACCGCCAGAAGCAAATGGCGAGTGGGCTTTTTCATTTTTCATAGAACGATTAGGAGTCTTCATGGCAACGCGGCAGCCGGCCCCCCAGCCGAATTTCTTCGGTGAACCGCGCGACTTTTCGTCCCTAGCGGCGACGTCGGAACCGTCCAAGCGACCACCGCAGGCGAGCTTGTTCGGCGGACCGCGCGAGACCCAGAGCGGACCGCTGCGCAAACAGCGCAGCGGCGCAGTGACCGACGGGGCCAGCCGGGCGCCGGCGCGCGCCATGCTGAAGGGTGCAGGCTTCACCGACGCAGATCTGCAACGCCCCATCGTCGGCATCGCCAACACCTGGATCGAGATCGGCCCCTGCAATCATCACCTGCGGCAACTCGCGGAATACGTCAAGCAGGGCATTCGCAGCGCCGGCGGCACGCCGATGGAATTCAACACCGTGTCCATCTCCGACGGGATCACGATGGGCACGGAAGGCATGCGGACCTCGCTGGTGAGCCGCGAGGTGATCGCAGATTCGATCGAACTGGTGGCGCGCGGCAATCTCTTTGACGCCCTGATCGTCCTAGTGGGATGCGACAAAACCATCCCGGCGGCGGTCATGGCCCTGGTGCGCGTGAACGTGCCCGGCCTAGTGCTGTACGGAGGCTCGATCGCGCCGGGGAGCTTTGAGGGCCACGCCGTCACCATCCAGGACGTGTTCGAGGCGGTCGGCGCTCACGCCAAGGGGCAGATGAGCGACGCGCAGCTGGCGGCGCTGGAGAACAGTGCCTGTCCCGGGGCCGGCGCCTGCGGCGGCCAGTTCACCGCCAACACCATGGCTACCGCCTGCGAGTTCCTCGGTATCGCGCCCATGGGGGCCTCCAGCGTGCCCGCGACAGACCACAACAAGGCCGGTGCCGCGTGGAAAGCGGGTGCGATGCTGATGCAGCTCTACTCCCGCGATCTCCGGCCCCGCGAGATCATCACCCGCGAATCGATCGAGAACGCCATCGCCAGCGTCGCCGCCACGGGCGGCTCCACCAACGCCGTGTTGCATCTTCTGGCGATCGCGCGGGAGGCCGGCGTCTCCCTCAGCATCGACGACTTTGACCGCATCAGCGCCCGGGTACCTCTGCTCGCCGATCTAAAGCCAGGCGGCAGGTTCGTGGCCACCGATCTGTACCAGGCGGGGGGCACGCGCCTGGTGGCGCAGCGGCTGCGGCAGGCTGGCCTGCTGCACCACGACGCCATGACGGTGACGGGACGAAGCATTGGAGAAGAGGCTGGCGAGGCGCAGGAAACGGCTGGGCAAGAGGTGGTGCGCCCGTTGCAGCGTCCGCTCAAGACCAGTGGCGGCATCGTGATCCTGAAGGGCAATCTCGCGCCGGAAGGCTGCGTGGTGAAGGTCGCCGGACACAACCTCCTGCAATATCGGGGGCCGGCCCGCGTGTTCGACAGCGAGGAGCAAGCCTTCGCCGCGGTGCAGAGCGGCGGCATCCGCGCCGGCGACGTGGTGGTCATCCGGTACGAGGGGCCGCGGGGCGGACCAGGCATGCGCGAGATGCTTGCGGTCACAGCCGCGATCAGCGGTGCGGGGCTCGGTGACTCGGTGGCGCTGATCACGGATGGGCGGTTCTCCGGGGCGACGCACGGACTGATGGCAGGCCACGTCGCTCCAGAGGCCGCGTGTGGAGGTCCGATCGCCGCGCTGCGCGACCGCGACATGATCGTGTTCGACATACCGCGCCGGGAGTTGCGCGTGGAGCTGTCGCAGGACGAGATGAAGGCGCGGCTGGCGGGCTGGAGCGCGCCCCAGCCGCGTTACGCCAGCGGCGTGCTGGCCAAGTACGCGCGGCTGGTGTCGTCGGCGGCGCAGGGAGCGGTGACGGAGTAGCGAAAGGAAGCAGAGATGAAGAAGACAGGCGCGGAGATCATATGGGATTGCCTGGTGCGCGAGGGCGTGACGCACGTGTTCGGCTACCCCGGCGGAGCCATCCTGCCGACCTACGATGCGATCTGGAAATATCCGATCCACCACGTGCTGGTGCGTCACGAGCAGGGCGCGACCCATATGGCCGACGGATACGCGCGCGCCAGCGGAGGGGTCGGAGTCGCGATCGCGACTTCGGGCCCGGGAGCCACCAACATGGTGACCGGCATCGCCACCGCCATGCTGGATTCCTCCCCCATCGTGTGCATCACAGGCCAGGTGGGCAGCAAGCTGATCGGCTCCGACGCATTCCAGGAGATCGACATCACGGGCATCACGCTGCCCATCACCAAGCACAACGCACTGGTGACGCGCCCTGATGAGGTCGCGCGCACCCTGCGGGAGGCGTTCCATATCGCGCGTGCGGGCCGTCCGGGCCCGGTGCTCGTGGACATCACGAAGGACGCGCAGCAGGGCTCGTGCGAATTCGATTGGGAGCAGGCAGTACCGCAGCTGCCCGGTTTCCGGCCTTCTCTGGGTTGCGACCCGGCGGAATACGACAAGGCACTCGAGCTGATCAACCGTGCCAAGCGCCCGCTGATCCTGGCCGGTCACGGCATCATGCTCTCGGGCGCGACCCAGGCGCTCCGGCAGTTCGTCGAGAAAGCCAATGTCCCGGTGGCCATGACCCTGCTGGGGATCGGATGTCTTCCTGCACAGCACCCGCTGAATCTCGGAATGATGGGCATGCACGGCGAAGCCTGGGTCAACCACGCGATCCAGGAGGCGGACCTTCTGATCGCGCTGGGCATGCGCTTTGACGATCGCGTGACCGGGAACCTGAAGACCTACGCTCGTCATGCGGCCAAGATCCACGTCGAGATCGACCGCGCCGAGATCAACAAGAACGTCAAAGTGGATGTCGCCCTGGTGGCTGACGTCGGCGAGGTGCTGGAGCACCTGGCGGCGCAAGCGGAACCTGGCGACCGGTCTGACTGGCTGGCCCACATCGCGGAGATCAAGGGCGACTCGGCGGTGCGGGACATCCAGAACCTGCCGGACAGCGGGCACCTGTATGCCGCCCACGTCATCAACGACCTGTGGCGCGAGACCAAGGGCCACGCGCTGGTCGTCTCCGACGTCGGCCAGCACCAGATGTGGGAGGCGCAGTACTACCACCACGCGGAACCGCGCTCGCTGATCACCTCCGGGGGACTGGGCACCATGGGCTTTGCCCTGCCGGCCGCCATCGGCGCCAAGTTCGCGCGGCCGGACGCGGAGGTCTGGGTGGTGGTCGGGGACGGCGGTTTCCAGATGACCATGGCGGAGCTGGCGACCATCGGCCAGGAAGGCCTGGACATCAACATCGCGCTCATCAACAACGGCTATCTGGGCATGGTGCGGCAGTGGCAGGAGTTCTTTTACGACGGCCGCTATCACGCCACGCCGTTGCGCAATCCGGATTTCGTGAAGCTGACCGAGTCTTTCGGCCTGCGCGCCATGTCGGTCCGGGAACGCTCGCAGGTCGGCCCAGCGGTGCAGGAGGCGCGGAGACACCGCGGCGCGTGCCTGATCGAGTTCCACGTGGAGAAGGAAGACACGGTCTACCCGATGGTTCCGGCGGGCGCGGACCTGCACGAGATGATCCGGCGGCCCGCACCGCAGCAGCAGGCCGCAGCCGCAGGGAAATGAGGAGACGATGCTGAACACGTTCGTCGTGTACGTCGAAAACAAGCCAGGAGTCCTGAACCGAGTTGCGTCGCTCTTCCGCAGGCGGGCATTCAATATCGAATCGCTCACCGTCGGCCACACCGAGCAGCCCGGCGTGTCGCGCATGACCATCACCGTGGAGGCCGATGTGCACGCGGCGCAGCGCATCGAGGCGTACCTCTACAAGCTGGTCAACGTGCTGCACGTGCAGAACGTGAACGGGTTGCCGGCCATCTTCCGGGACCTGGCCATGATCAAGGTCGCGGCCGACGAACACAGCCGCACCCACCTGATGCAGTTGGTGACGGTGTTCCGGGCGCGCGTCGTAGATGTGGCCCCGGAGTCCATGGTCATCGAGATCACGGGGACCGAAGACAAGATCGACGGCCTGCTCGAGGTGCTGCGGCCGTACGGCGTGCTGGAGATGGTGCGCACCGGAAGGGTCGGGATGTTACGAGGACCGAAATCGTACTTTTCGGCCACCAGCCAGACACAGGCCACGACGACGACAGCCGAGCAGTCGGAAGACGTCCAGTGTTCGGTCTAAACACGCACTGACTCGAGCGGCAGGCGAACAGTGACGACGAAAGCGAGGAAGACGCTCATGGCAACCATGTATTACGACGATGCGGCGGATCTCGAGCTCATTCGCAAGAAGAAAGTGGCCATCATCGGCTATGGGTCGCAGGGGCACGCCCACGCTCTGAATCTGAAGGACAGCGAAGTGGCGGTACGCGTGGGCCTGCACGATGCGAGCCGCTCTCGCAAGGCCGCCGAGACAGCCGGATTGACCGTCTGCGGCGTGGGACCGGCGGCGGCGTGGGCCGACGTGATCATGCTGCTCGTCCCCGACACCGCCCAGCCGGAGCTCTACCGCCATTGCGTCGCGCCCCAACTCAAGGCGGGCAAGATGCTGATGTTCGCCCACGGCTTCAACATCCGCTTCAAGACCATTGAGCCGCCGAAGGATGTCGACGTGACCATGATCGCGCCTAAGGCGCCCGGGCACCGCGTGCGCGAACTTTATCAAGAGGGCGGCGGAACGCCGGCGCTGCTCGCCGTGCACCAGGACGCGACCGGCCAGGCCAAGGCCCTCGCCCTGTCTTACGCCAAAGCGCTCGGAGTGACCCGGGCGGGCGTCATCGAAACCACCTTCACCGAGGAGACGGAAACCGACCTGTTCGGTGAGCAGACGGTCTTGTGCGGAGGCGTCAGCGCGCTGGTCAAGGCGGGGTTCGAAACCCTGGTCGAGGCCGGGTACCAGCCGGAGATCGCCTACTTCGAATGCCTGCACGAACTGAAGCTGATCGTGGACCTGATGTACCGCGGGGGGCTGAACTACATGCGGTACTCGGTCAGCGACACGGCGGAACACGGCGACTACACCGGAGGCCCGCGCATCATCACCGAGGAAACCCGCCGTGAGATGCGGAAGATCCTGGCCGAGATCAAGGACGGTACCTACGCGAAAAAGTGGATCGCCGAGAACCAGAACGGCCGCCCGTGGTTCAAGGCGACCCGCAGCCGCGAACAGGACCAACTGCTGGAGAAGGTGGGCGCCGAATTGCGGAAGATGATGCCCTTCCTCGATGCGGTGAACGTAAGACCAGATCTACAGGGGTGAGGAGAGTCATGAGTCAGACGTCACAATTCGTTTGGATGAACGGCAAGCTGGTGCCGTTCGAAGAGGCCACTCTGCATTTCATGACACCGGGACTGCACTATGGGATCGGCGTCTTCGAGGGGATCCGCTGCTACCAGACCAGCGACGGGCCGGCGATCTTCCGCCTGGGAGACCATCTCGAGCGCCTGCTGCAATCGGCGCGCGTGCTGGGCTTCATCGAGTTGCCCTTCTCGCTCTCCGAGCTGACCGAAGCGACCAAGATGGTGGTGGCGGCGAATGGCTTCGCCGAGTGCTACATCCGGCCATTGATCTATCTGGCCGAAGGCGGGTGGAACCTCAGCGTGGACTGCGGGGTCCCGCACGTCGGCGTGGCGGTTTGGAAGTGGGAAAGCTATCTGGGCGAGGAGGCGCTTCAGCAAGGGGTGCGCGCCAACACGGCCTCGTTCACGCGGCACCACCCGAACGCCTCCATGACCAAGGCGAAGATCGCCGGCAACTACGTCAACTCGGTGCTGGCCAAAACGGAGTCGCGGCGGCTGGGTTTCGACGAAGCCATCATGCTCGACCCGCACGGGTACGTCGCCGAGTGTACCGGCGAAAATCTTTTCCTGGCGCGGAACGGCGTCCTCTACACGCCGCCAACCGCCGCCATCCTCGATGGGATCACGCGCGACACACTGCTGGCGCTGGCACGCGACCTCGATGTCACCGTCATCGAGGAACACATCTCCCGCGACCGGCTCTACACCGCGGACGAAGTGTTCGTGTGCGGCACTGCGGCGGAAGTGATCGCCTTGCGTGAGATCGACTTCCGTCCGATCGGCGCGGGCCGCACTGGTCCGATTTGCCGGAAATTGCAGCAGGGGTTCCGCGAGGTGACCCGGGGCCATCATCCCCGCTCCGCCGATTGGCTCGAACACGTGTCCGTGACGGAAGTGGGATACGGGCACGGGGTCTGAGTCCCACTTTGGTACTCACGGGGAACCGAATCCACGACGCGCCGTCGGAGTTCCGCTGCGGTGCGCAATAACAATTTCTAATCGAGGCGATAAGTAGTTTTGATTTCCTTGAGGTCGGCGCTGACGGTTAGAGTGGCACGCTGGGCCCTGTCTCGCACCGCGGAGCCGGGCAAGTAATCATGCACAAATATCTGATTCCGGGATTGATATCCGTTCTCCTTCTGTCATGCACACCGGGCCTTAGGGCACAGACCCCGGCCGATACGGGAGCCGGAACATCTGCTGCAGCGGCCGCGGACGCGCAAACCGCGCGCATCGCGAAACTGGAGCTGCAAACCGTCGAGGCCAAGAGTTCCGCCGACAACGCCTGGATGCTGATGAGTTCTGCCCTGGTGCTGATGATGACGGGCCCCGGCCTGGCACTGTTCTACGGCGGCCTGGTGCGGAAAAAGAACGTTCTCGCCACCATGATGCAGAGCTTCGCCCTGATGGCCCTGGTCACCATCCTGTGGGCCCTGATCGGCTACAGTTTGGCGTTCGGAGGCGGCACCAGCTTCGTGGGGGGCCTGCACCACGTCTTTCTGCGCGGCGTAGGGGCCCAACCCGACCCGGACTACGCGGCCACCATCCCGCAGCAGACCTTCATGGTGTACCAGCTGATGTTCGCCATCATCACGCCGGCGCTGATCACCGGCGCCTTCGCGGAGCGCATGAAATTCAGCGCCATGGTCCTGTTCATGGTGCTGTGGTCGTTCCTGGTCTACGATCCGATGGCGCACATGGTCTGGGGCAAGGGAGGACTGCTGAACGCAGCGCTGGGTGGCCGCTTCCCTACACTCGACTTCGCGGGCGGGACGGTGGTGCACGTCACCTCGGGCGTATCGGCGCTGGTGTGCGCGCTCTACCTGGGCCGGCGCATCGGCTATCCCAAGGACGCGATGCCGCCGCACAGCGTGGTGCTGAGTTTCATCGGGGCGTGCCTGCTGTGGGTGGGCTGGTTCGGTTTTAACGCGGGCAGCGCACTGGGAGCCGGCAGCCTGGCGACCAGCGCCTTCGTAGCTACCCATTTTGCCGCCGCCGCGGCGGTGGTGGGATGGTGCGGCGCAGAATGGGTGCGCAACGGGAAGCCGAGCACACTGGGAGCGATCTCCGGAGCTGTGGCCGGCCTGGTGGCCATCACCCCGGCCGCAGGATTCGTCGGCCCCATGCCGGCTCTGGCGATCGGACTGATCGCCGGCGTCTCTTGCTACACAATGGTCGCAAAGGTAAAAGCAAAGTTCGGCTACGACGACTCGCTGGATGCCTTCGGCGTCCATGGAGCCGGAGGGACGATCGGAGCATTGCTGACCGGGGTCTTCGCCGCAAGCGCCGTGAATCCGGTCTTCAAGGATGCGCAAGGAAGAACGCTGGCTTCGGGGCTGCTGGAGGGCAACGCACACCAATTGCTGAACCAACTGGTAGGCGTGGCGATCGCGTGGGTCCTCGCCGTGGTGGGCACGCTGGTCATCCTGAAGATCGTCGAAATGACCGTCGGCCTGCGCGTTCCGGAGGAACACGAGATCCAGGGACTGGACCTCTCGCAGCACGGAGAAGAGGGTTACTACTGGGAGATGCCGGCGTGACCAAGATCGAAGCCATCATCCAGAGCTTCAAGCTCGACGCCGTAAAGAGCGCCCTGCACGAGATCGGGGTCGAAGGCATGACCGTGCTGGAGGCGCGCGGTCACGGGCGGCAGAAGGGCCACACCGAGTTCTACCGCGGCCGGGAGTACACCGTCGACCTGATCCCCAAGATCAAGCTGGAAATGGTGCTGGCGGACGAAATGGTGGAGAAGGCGGTGCAAGCCATCATCACCGCGGCCCGCAGCGGCAAGATCGGCGACGGCAAAATCTTCATTTCCCGCGTCGATGACGCCATCCGCATCCGCAACGAGGAGCGCGGCGAGGGCGCCCTGTAGCGCAGCAGAAAAGACGCCGCATGGCGACGGCATCCTCATTGAGCGGCGAATTGCGGGACCTGTACACCCAGGAATCGGCGCGGATCCAGCAAAGCTTCCTGTCCACCGGCGATGGCCGGGCTGCGCTGGAGCAGCGGACAGCCCTGGTCGAGGGCATCGCGATCCGGCTCTGGAAAGAGATCATTTCGCCCGAACCGAGCGGGCCGCGTAATTTTGCCCTCGTGGCCCTGGGCGGATTCGGACGAGGCTGGCTCTTCCCTCACTCCGACATCGACCTTCTCTTCCTGCACGCCGAGCGGGACACCGAAGAGGCCTTCAAGGACAGGATCCGGCGCTTCTCGCAGGAACTGTGGGACCTGCGCCTGAGACTGAGTCCCACCACGCGCACGTTGTCGGAGTGCGACCGCTTCGATACGAACAACGTCGAGTTCACGATTTCCCTGCTCGACTGCCGATACATCGGCGGGGATCCGCAACTCTACAAGCGCCTGCACGATGAGCTGATTCCCAAGCTGGTCATGCGGGAATCGCAGACCCTGGTGCAAGGCCTGGCGGAAGTCACGCGCGCTCGTCACGCCAAGTTCGGCAACACGATCTTCCACCTGGAACCCAACCTCAAAGAGACACCGGGAGGCCTGCGCGACTACAACGTGGCCTGCTGGCTCGCCTTGATCTCGGCCATCCACAAGCTACGAGAATGGCCGGAGGCGAAGTCGCTGTTGCCGGAGCGGGTGCGCAAACAATTCGATGCGGCGCTGGAATTCCTGTTCTCGGTCCGCTGCTTTCTGCATTTTCGCCACGGGCGTGACGACAACACCCTGACTTGGGAGGCCCAGGATGAGGCGGCGGCCCGCACAATCGGGGCTCCGGGGGGTGCATCGCTGAGCGCTGCGGACTGGATGAAAATCTATTTCGGCCATGCCCGATCAATCCACCGTGTCTCGACGCAATTGCTGGAGGAGATCCCGGCCGCATGGTCTTCGCTGCACCGGCAGTTCCAGAACTGGCGGTCGCGCCTGTCGAATGCGGACTTCTCCGTGGTGGATGGATTGATCTACCTGCGGCAGCCGTCCGCATTGCAGAACCCGGACCTTCTGCTGCGCACCTTCCATTTCCTGGCCCACCACGGGCTGAAGCTGAGCGCGACCACAGAGCAACGGATCGAGCAAGTGCTGCCCTCGCTGGCGGCGACACCCCCGCGCGGCGCCGAGCTCTGGCTGCATCTGTGGGAGATCCTGGTCCAGCCGCACGCCGCCGACGCACTTCGAGCCATGCACTCGTTGCGGCTGCTGACCCTGCTCCTGCCGGAATTGGAGGCCATCGATTGCCTGGTGGTGCGTGACTTTCACCACCGGTTCACGGTGGACGAGCATTCCTTCCTTGCCATCGAGAACCTGCACCGGTTGCGCCAATCGCAGACCGAGTGGGAGCGAGGCTACCGGGAGATCCTGGACGAACTCGTCCAACCGGAGCTGCTCTACCTGGCCTTCCTGCTGCACGACACCGGCAAGAGCGTGCCCAGCGGGAACCATGTCGTGAGCAGCCTGGAGATCGCGGAACGGTGCCTGAACCGGCTAGACCTGGACCGCCAGGACCAAGAAACGGTCCGCTTTCTGATCGGCAGTCACCTGGAGGTGTCGGAGACGCTGCGCCGGGACATCTTCGATCCGGGGACGATCCACGCCTTCGCGGAAAAGGTCGGCACGCCGGAGCGTCTGAAGATGTTGTGCTTACTCACCTACGCCGACATCAAGGCAGTGAACCCCGATGCCCTGACACCCTGGAAGGCGGAGAACATCTGGCAACTTTACATTGCCACCGTGAACCACTTGAACCGCACCCTCGACGAGCGGCTCCATGCCGACGGCGATGGCGAGCACGTGGCGCGTCTGCACAGCCTGGCGCCGGCTTCGAGCAAGAAACTCAAGACTTTCCTGGAAGGTCTGCCGAAGCGGTATCTCGAATCCTACCCCGCCCAGGAGGTGCTGCAACATCTCAAGATGGCGGGGCTCCTCAGCCAGGACTCCATCCAGCTCGACCTCAAACGCGGGCGCCACTGGTATGAACTGACGCTGGTGACGAAAGACCGTCCTTTTCTTTTCGCCTCGGTGTCCGGCGTGCTCGCCGCCTGGGGCATGAACATCGTCAAGGCCAATGCCTTTTCCAACCAGGCCGGGACCGTGGTGGACACTTTCTATTTCACGGACCGGTTCCGGACGCTGGAACTGAACCTGCCCGAATGGGATCGGTTCAAGCGCGACATCGCCGCGATCCTGAGGGGAGAGGCTGACCTGCAGCGCATGTTAAAGGACCGCCTGCGCGCGGAGAAGAACCTGCCCGCCAAGGTCCGGGTGCCGACTCGGATCGATTTCGACGATCGATGCTCATCCAGCAGCACGCTGGCGCAAGTGATCGCGCAGGATCGGCCGGGCCTGTTGCACCGGATCAGCTCCTGCTTTTCCCGTCAGAACTGCAATATCGAGATCGCATTGATCGACACGGAAGGACAGACCGCGATCGACGTCTTTTACCTTACATCGGCGAACGGCAAGCTCACCCGCGAGCAGCAGAAGCGCCTGGAAACTGCCCTTCTGAACGAGCTGGAAGACCCGAAAAGCCTCTGACCAAGAGAGCCTCGAGCCCCAGTGCGGTGTGAGCCGTCGACCTCACATCGAAACTCCAAGCCCTGAGAGATGGCGGCATTGCTGCAATCCGGGTGTGTTCTCTGGCTATATAATCGCGCTCGTAAGTTTGGATTGGGCGCACGAGCTGCATTCGGAGGTGCTGCTATGGCGAAAGGGAAACAGTTCACGATCGAGGTGGAAAATCGGCCAGGTACGGTGGCAGAGGTTGCGAGGATCCTGGGAGATGCCAAGGTCAATATCCTCGCCCTCCTGGGCATGGCGCACGGAGCCCAAGGCAGCGTCTACGTGGTCGTCGATAACGCCAGGAAGGCCAAGAGCGCTCTCGACCAGGCGCGGTGCAGGTACTCCGAGACGACTGTCGATCGGGTGGAGTTGCCCAACAAGCCGGGCGCATTAGCCAGGTACCTGGAGACGCTGGCGCGGAAAGGTGTCAACCTCGGCTCGATCTTCGCCACGACTTCGAAGGGCGCGAAAAAGGCAACTGTCGTGCTTGCGGCGGAAGCTACAGGAGTGTAAACGGCAGCCGCGAGCTGGAAGTACGCCGCACCGGCAACAGGGAAAACCTCGTCCGACGCCCCGGCTGGCCTGCCGGGCGACGAACCCTGGCGAAAGGGGCAAACGACGGACTTGCGGAGCAGACCTCTTCGTACTATTATTACAGCCCCTCCCCGAACAGGTTCCGAGCCCAAATGGCAACACTGGCAACGTCCGAGGCAGTCGCACCCGTCCTGCCGGCAGGGTGTTCGGAGATGCTGCGCCTGCGGGAGCAGGCCAGGCAGTTCCAGGAGAAGTTGCGCACCAGTCGTCAGAAGGCGCGGGAGCATGAAAAACAAGACCGCCGGACCGACCGCCGCGGCAGCCATTCCAATGATTTCGAGCTGTTCCTGCAACGCAAACTCCTGAAGACGTCCCTGATGATCGCCAGGCATATCGCCGAGCACCGCTGCGAAGAGCTAGGGATAGCCAGCTAGCACGGAGCCAGGGGGCAGGAAGCACGCTCGCGGACCTCAGATTTCCCTTCCCGCAAACATAAAACGCCCGCTATTGCGGGCGCTTTAGCGTCCCCAGGAGGGAGTGCTGGTCTTATGCTGTAGCTTGTTCCGCGAAGGAACTGATGGCCTTCTCCTCGCTGTCGAACACTTCGAATACGGTGACCAACTTCGTGATCTGGAGCTGATCGCGGACGCGCTGGGTGAGGTTGGCGAGCTTGATCTCTCCGCCGCCAGCGCGCGCCGAAGTGTAAAGCCCGACCAGGGTCCCGAGACCTCCGCTGTCGATGTAGCTGACGCCGCCCAGGTTCAGCACGATCTGGTGGACAGTGGCCAGCATTTCCTTGACGCGCTCACGCAGATCCGCTGCCTCCTCGCCGAAGACGATCCTTCCCGAGCAGTACACGACGGTGACGCCGTTGACGTTCTTGACCGACAACTTCAGAGCCATAACGTCCTCCCAAGGCGCGAGTAGCGATCCATTGTGGCCGCAAGCCTACCCCTGTTACAGGCCCGTTTGCAAGTAAGAACGGGGCTTGGGAGCGACTACCCGCCCGGTTGCAGGCAATCCTTCCAAGCGGTTGGGCGGATCGGCAGGATAATGGGTGGGACCCCAAATGGCCTACTGGGACCCAGATACTCCAGACCGCCTGGTGACCGTCGCCGAGTACGACAATCTCCACCAGGCGATCACCGGCCGCATGCTGCTGGAAGCGGCGGGGATCGAGGCGTTCATCGCCGACGAGAACCTGGCCCGCATCGCCGGGCCACTCCATCTCGTTTTCGGCGGGCGGGTCCGGCTGCAGGTGCTGGAGTCGGAAGCCGAGGATGCGCTGCGCGTGTTGAACACGCCCGCCCCCGACCTTGCCTCCGGTCCCGAATAGCGCGGGCGGCACACGGTATAATCGGACTTCTCCATGAGCTACCAGGTCCTGGCACGCAAGTACCGTCCGCAGACGTTCTCCGAGGTCATCGGGCAGGACCACGTCACCCGCACCCTGAAACACGCCATCGAGCAGGGCCGGATCGCGCACGGCTACATCTTCAGCGGACATCGGGGGATCGGGAAGACCACGATCGCACGCATCGTGGCCATGGCGCTGAACTGCCGCTCCACCAGCAAGCCGACGCCGGAACCCTGCGGGGTGTGCGACTCCTGCATGGAAATCCGCGCGGGCAACGCGGTGGATGTGGTCGAGATCGACGCGGCGACCAACCGCGGCATCGACGAGATCCGGGAACTGCGCGATGCTACGCGCTACCGGCCGGCGCGCGACCGCTACAAGATCTGGATCCTGGACGAGGCCCACCAGATCACCGATGCCGCCTTCAATGCGCTGTTAAAGACCCTGGAGGAGCCGCCCGGCCACGTCATCTTCATGATGGCGACCACGCAGCCGGAGGACATCCCCCAAACCATCCGCTCGCGCTGCCAGCATTTCTCGTTCCACGCGGTGAAATTCGAGGAGATCGTGCGCCAGCTGCGCGAGATCGGGAACAAGGAAGGGGTCAAGGCCGATGACGACGCGCTGGCCATGCTGGCCGAGGCCGGCGACGGCTCCATGCGGGACGCACTTTCCATCATGGATCAGGCCATCGCCTGCTGCGGCACGACGCTGGGTGCGGACGTGGTGCGCGACCTGGTCGGTGCGGTGCCCTCCGAGATCCTGGAGCAGGTGATGCAGGCGGTGGCTCGCAACTCCAGCGAAGAGGCACTGCGGCTGGTGGACAAGCTGGTCACCGAGGGGCACAATCCGACTCACTTCGCGCGGCAGATGGTGCGCTTCGTGCGCAACGCCACGGTGGCGAAGATCGCCGGCGGCGAATCTTCCCTGCTGCAAATCTCATCGGACGAGCGCGCGCGCGTGACGCGTGTCGCCGGACTCTTCAGCGAAGAGGACCTGGCGCGATTCTTGCAGATCCTGCTGCGCACGCACAGCGAGCTCGGTTACAAGCAGGAACAGCGCTTTCACCTGGAGCTGGGCCTGTTGAAGATGGTGCACGCGCAGCGGCTGTTGCCCATCGAGGAGATCCTGAGCGGGGTGGCGAATCCGGCGCCTGCGAAGAGTAGCGGTAGAGACGTTGCGAACAACGTCGCTCCTCGGGCTACGCCCACGGCGACTCCTGCACGGCCGGGAGCGGCCGCGCCCCGTGGCCCGTCGCCGTTCGAGGCGGACCGCGCGCGGAAGGGCACTGCGCCGAAACCGGAGATGTCGGCCGATGCGCCGCCGTACAGCCGGACGGCAACAGCAATCGCTATCGCCGCTGATCCGGCCCCTGCGCCTGCGGTGCCGCCGGCGCCCGCGTCCACCGACGTGCGTTCGGCAGTCATCGGAGCGCTGGAGAACGCAAAACAACAGGGCGTGGCCACGATGCTCGCGGGCGGTGAGTGGAGTACCGAGGGCGCCGAGGTAGTGGTCAAAGTCTCGGCCGGCGCGAGATTCGTAGACATGGCGATGAATGCGGAGGCCAAGCGGATCGCCAACGCCGCCGCAACCGCTGCACTTTCACGCCCGATGAAGGTGCGCGTGGCTCCCGGGCAGGCGGTCCCCGAAGCGGCTCCGCCCCGGCCCTCGAACGGAGGCCCCGGTGCACGCTCGCGCGCGGCCGAGGACCCGGTCGTGCGCCGCATGCGGGAGAAGTTTGGCGCGGAGATCCGCACCGTGATCGACCATAAAGAAAAGGGCCGCTAGCCGCTTGCGAGGAGTTTGGAATGGGTGGATTTGATCCGAGAAAACTTCAAGAAATGATGTCGCAGGCCCGGAAGCAGGCCGAGCAGTTGCAGGAGAAGATGCGCCGGACCATTGTGGACGCCTCGGCCGGTGGCGGCTCGGTAACGGTGAAGATGAACGGCAACAAACAGGTGCTCTCCATCACCATCGATCCCGAGGCGGTGAAATCCGGCGACGTCGAAATGCTCCAGGACCTGGTCGTCGCGGCGGTCAACGAAGCCGGGCGGAAGGTGGACGACGCGATGCACTCCAGCCTGGGCGGAATGCTGGGCGGGCTGCAGGGGCTGCTCTGATATGTCCAAGTTTGCCGAGCCGATGGCTCGACTCATCGAAGAGCTGAAGAAGCTGCCGGGGGTGGGGTCGAAGAGCGCGCAGCGGCTTGCCTTCCACATCCTGCGCTCGGGGGAAGCGGACGCGGAGGCGCTGGCCGGTGCCATCCGCGACGTCAAGGAAAAGCTCCACCTCTGCTCGGTGTGCAACAACATCACCGACGTCGATCCCTGCAGCTACTGCTCGAGTGCCACGCGCAACCAGCGTCTGGTGTGCGTGGTCGAGGAACCCACCAACATCGCGGCGATCGAAAAGACGCGCCACTTCAACGGCGTGTACCACGTGCTGCACGGCTCCATCTCGCCGTTGCAGGGCGTGGGTCCGGAGCAGCTCCGCATCTCCAACCTGATGAAGCGCATCGACCACGGCGAGGTGGATGAGGTCATCGTCGCCACCAACCCCACGGTCGAAGGAGAGGCCACCGCGGTCTACCTTTCGAAAGCGATCCGGCGACCGAACGTGAAGGTCACACGTATCGCCATGGGCATCCCCGTCGGCAGCGACATCGAGTACGCCGACGAGGTCACGATGCTGAAGGCGATGGAGGGCAGGCGGGAGATCTAGTCGTCAGTTGATGTCGTCACGTGATAGCCCCTCAGCCGGGGCTTTCCCACCGGCTGTGTACTGACGGCTGCTACTTCCCTGCCTGGCTCCCCACCAACTTTTCGATGTCGGCGCGCTCCTTGGGAACATCGGCGGCCTGCAGCCTTGCTACCTCGAGCGGCCGCTCTTCAGTGCGTCCTCGATCGTCTCGATATCGACCAGGCCATGGCAGCCGTAGAGCGCCGGAAGCACGAGTTTGGCCGGATGAGTGCGTCGCATCTCGGCGACCCGCAAAGTGCCGGACCTGTACGCCGGGAGATACATGCGGCCGAGGAGGGGGTGCCGTCCCCATGCCCCGGACAGCTTGTCGGCGCGCTCTTCGGTCACGAGGAAATCCCGCCGCAGCGTGGCTGCGACTTCGTCGCGCTGCCGCCCCTCGCCCCAGGTCAGATAGGACGACTGGTTCTTCGCGTCGTCCTGAAGCAGCGCCAACAGCACTCCGATCTGAAGATCGTCATCGGGCAACTGTTCGACCTCGTTCACTCCATACGCGATCAGGATCGCGTTGTTGGCGACGCCCTCGAACAAAGTCGCGGCACGCGTGTTCATAGTGAGCACGGTGGCTTCGAATCCGGCGAGCCCGCGCACGTACAGATTTTGCAGGTAGGCGAAGGTCGTCACGTGTCCGGGTACGACCTCGTGGCTGACGAGCTGCTGGAACTCCGGGACCGAGATGTGAAGGGAGGCATTGATCTCGTAGGTCGCTTCGTACTTGGGGCTGCCGTCCGCATTGCGCGCCCGGCCGATGTAATTCATCGAGCCGGAGAACCAGGCCTCCTTGATGGGCAGGAACTCGATGTTGGCCCGCGGTGCACGCCAGAGCTCTGGGGGAAGATGGGGCAGCAGGTTGACTTCGCTGAGGCGATCGAACTGCGCGATCACTGCCGTGCTGAGCGCTCGCACCGACGCCATGGGGACGAAACGCTCGCGCCGCCACTCGTCCACGGCAGCCAGCAATGCGTTGGGCCCCAAAGTTTTGTAACCCGCGCGCCCCAGCAATTCGGCGACCCTCTCCCGCTTCCGCTCGGGCTTCGAGGGTTCCGGCGCCCGGCCTGTCGAGGCATGGACACACTCCTCATAAGGGACAGGAGCGCCCTTGCCCAGGATCTCCATGGCGAGTTCCCACATGGTCTCCACGCAGATCGCCAGACCCAGCAAGTAGCCCCCGCGCAGCCCGCCGGCCTTCCCTGCTTCGTTCCTGATCCCGGCGACGGCCGCGGGAATATCGACCTGGCGCAGGTAGTCGTTGACTGCGTCCCGGTCGAGGCTCTTCCCCGTGATGCCGCCGCTGGCCCGCAGGCGCGCAGCGGCCGGATGGGTGTATGCGACGGGCAGAGGCTCGTTGGAAAACCACGAGTCAGCAATGAACCGTCCGGCTCCGGACGGACACATGACGTCGCCGCCCCAGAGCGTGTCTATCCCAAGAATGGCGTCGGCGACGAACTTTCCCGCCTGGTCCATAGCACCGGATCCCTTCTCTACCTGCAAACCTCTTACTTGCTCCATTGCAGTCCCTTCTTTCTCTTGAGCGATCCAAACCAGACGTACACGCAGAGTCCCACGAACAACACAGCCGAGACAGTCTGCGACACCGGCTCGGAGGAATAGAACGGCGTGCGGATCAGATCTTCACGATACGCCGGAAGCAGGCGAAGGGCCGCGCCCAGTACGCCTCCGAGGGCACCTCCCGCCATCAGCCCCGAAGCGATGATCACGCCGCGCTCGCGGATCGACTTGCCCTGCTCGCCACCGCTCTGCTCCGCACGCTTGTTCAGGAAGTGCGACAGAAAGCCTCCCACCAGCGCCGGCGTGTTCAGCTCGAGCGGAAGGTACATTCCGAGAGCGAAGATCAGCGACGGCTGTCCGAGCATTTCCAGCATGACGGCGATCATGGCGCCCGTTCCGAACAATAGATACGCGACCGGCTGGTGGCTCATGAAGCCTTCCACCAGCGCTTTCATGATCGACGCCTGCGGGGAAGCCAGCACCGGGCGGATATCGCCGCCAAGCGCTTCGCCGAATTGGAAGGTGCGGGCCAGCATCACGATGGTCAGGCCGGCGGCGATGGCGGCCGCGACCACGGCGGCGAATTTTATCTTCTCCTGCGCCGCCGGCGTCGAGCCCAGCCAGTAGCCGGTCTTCAGGTCCGTGATCGCCTGTCCCGAAACCGCCAATGCCGTGCACACGATACCCGCAATGGCCATGACAAAGAACATGCCCGTCGTTCCTGAGACGCCGAAGCGCAACAACACCACCGACGAGATGATAATTGTGAGCATGGTCATCCCGGAGACTGGATTGCGGGCGACGGTCGCGATCGCGTTCGCGGCCACCGAGGTGAAGAAGAAGGAGAAAATCAGCGTAAGGGCCAACCCGATGCCCACCACCGTCCACGAAACCGGCAGATGTCCCAGGAAAGCTGCGACGCCCAGGGCGCTGAGCACGATCCCCAGCAGGATGCCGATCATGGATACGTCGCGGTCGGTGCGTTCCGGCGCCGCAGCTTCTCCATGCTGGAAGACGCGCAGCGCGATCCCGAGCGATCCGGCAACGATCCGCAGCGATTTGATGATGCCGAAGATGCCGGCCGTGGCGATGGCGCCCACGCCGATGAAGCGCACGTAGCTGCGGTAGATCTGCACCGCCGTCATTTTCGAGATGGGGATGGCAGCGGGATACACCGCCGAATCCAGGTGACTGCCGATGAACCAGATCACCGGCACCAGCACGAAGTTGGACAGCACGCCGCCCGCGCACAGGATCATGGAACTCCGCAGGCCCATGACGTAGCCAAGCCCGAGGATGAATCCGATGGCGTCGAAGCTGAACACCATGCGGGCGCGCTCATTCAGCGCGCGGATCACAGGCACGAATTGGAAGTCCACGTACTCCTTCCACACCTGGAAGGTGGTAACGAAGAAATCGTAGACGCCGGCGATGGCCGTGGCTTGCAAGAGCAGTTTCGCCTGTGCCCCGCCCCTCTCCCCCGTGACCAGCACCTCGGTGATCGCGGTTGCCTCGGGATAGGGGAGATGACCGTGCATGTCGCGCACGAAGTAGCGCCGCAGCGGAATCAGGAAGAGGACACCCAGACAGCCGCCTGCAACACAGATGAAGATGGTCTGCAGGGGATGTGGATCGAGCTTGAGGATATACAGCGCCGGGAGAGTGAAGATGGCGCCTGCCACCACCGATCCCGCAATGCCGCCCAGCCCGGTCACGATCACGTTCTCGAGCACGCTGGAACGCCGCTTGTACATACGCGCCAGGCCGATCGTCAGGATGGAGATCGGGATAGCGGATTCCATGACCTGCCCGACCTTGAGGCCGGAGTAGGCCGACGCCACGGTGAAGATCACGCAGAGCACAATGCCCCAGGCGATCGATCGCGTGGTGAGTTCCGGCAGCCGGGCTGCGGGTGGAACAAGCGGCTGGTACGACTCTCCGGGCTTCAGCGGTTCGTACGCATTTGCGGGAAGCGATGTCGTCTCGGCATCAACCGCGACGGATGGTCGCACTTCCGGGTTCCGTTCGGTGGGTGGTGGTGCGATGGTGGACACGCGAGGACCTCCGTCCTGCAGGGGGAGCGGTGGCAACCCTAGAGGATAGGAAGCCTTCGCACCGCTCACAGTGATGTGTGTCACACGCACAGCGGGCATCTCGCGAACCGCGGAGCCGCCGGATGGTTCGGACAGCCGAGTTGGGCGGCTCACGGAAAAGTCTGTCGTTACAGTGCTCCGACACAAGGTTGCCTCGATTATTTGCGAGACCTTACCTCGCGACACGCGGGTTTTCTTGCCATCGGGGTCCCTATCTCCAGAGACAGAGTCCAACCCATCCGAAACAAGAAGACCCAGAATCGCTCGATTGTGCGCGGAACTTCTTCTTGAAACAATGGCGGGGACGGCGGGACCGGAACCCGCGGTCACTGCCGGTCCATGGCCGCTCCCAGCCAAGTCGTCCTTACCGGTCCTTCGCGCGGGGTGCGTTGCGCGCTCCTGCTGATCGGTGGCACCGCCGTGACGGCACAGATCGTGCTGCTCCGGGAGCTCCTCTCACTCTTCCAAGGCAATGAGTTTTCCATCGGGGTGATGCTGGCCGTCTGGCTGCTGGGGACGGCATTCGGAAGCGGGCTGCTCGGCCGCCTGACATCCGGCATGAAACGCGACCGCCAGTTCGTGGCGGGGTTACAGGTGGTGTCCGCGGCGGCCCTGGCGCTGGCTATCTGTGTCGTCCGCTACAGCAGGGTCGTCGTGCCCGCCGTCCCCGGCGAGGTGCTCGGCCCGGGACGCATGTTCCTGACCTCCGTCGTCGCCCTGGGAATTTTCTGTCCGATCTCCGGACTGCTTTTCACCGTCGCCAGCCGCTGGTACATGCAGGAGATCGCAGCCTCGCCCGCGGCCGCCACTGGCTATGCCTACATGCTGGAATCGCTGGGCGCCGCAGGCGGCGGAGTGCTCGCCAGCTTCGTGTTGCTTCCCTACCTTTCCACCTTCCAGATCGCGGTTCTGGTGGCAGCCGCTAGCCTACTGGTCGCGGTGTGGATCGCGACCGGACCGCGGCCTGCACTCACGCTGACTTTGCTCCTCCTGCTGTGCTCTGCCCTGGCCTGGAGATCGACGCCTGGTTGGGAGGCGGCTTCCCTATCCCGCCAGTGGCCCGGGTTGCAGCTGGTGGAAGCCGTGACTTCGAGATACGGTAACCTGGCCGTGCTCGACGCCGGCGGGACGCGCAGCGTGGCCCAGAGCGGGGTCATCCTGTTCACCTCCGCTGACCTGGAGGCCGCGGAGGAGGCAGTCCACTTCGCGCTGCTGCAACATCCCGATCCGCGCGCGGTACTGCTGGTGGGTGGAGGTGTGAACGGGAGCGCGATGCAGGTCATGCAGCATCCCTCGGTGGAGCGGTTGGACTATGTCGAACTCGACCCGCGGATCGTTGCACTCGCCGAGCGCCATTTCCCGGCCGAGTGGGCGCGCATCCGGCAGGATCCGCGCATCCATGTCCATGCCCTCGATGGCCGCGCCTTCCTGCGCACCACCAGGCAGAAGTTCGACGTGATCATCCTTAATCTCCCGGAGCCGCGGACCGCCCAGTTGAACCGTTTCTACACGCGCGAGTTCTTCGGCGAAGCCTCCGCCGCGCTGAATCCAGGCGGAGTGCTCGGTTTCCAGCTGCCCGCTGCGGAGAACTACCTCAACCCTGTCCGCGCTGCATTTTTCCAGTGCATCCAGCAGACGCTGCGCCAGAGCTTCGCCGAGGTGCGGATCATTCCCGGGGATACGCTTCACTTCCTCGCTTCGAACCAGCCGGGACGTCTGACCACCGATGCGCGCCTGCTGGCCCAGCGCATCCAGGAGCGGCATCTGCGGACGGCGTACGTCCGCGATTACTTCCTTTCCTTCCGGCTGACGGCCGAGCGCATCGCAGATATGGACCAGCAGACCGCGCCGCTGCCCGGCACGCCGGCGAATCGTGATTTCGCTCCCGTGGCCTACTACCTGGACGTGGCGGCGTGGAGCACCCACTTCGACCGCTCCTACGCGACGCCCTTCTCCGCTCTCACACACGTCGGATTCGCTTCCCTGGTGGCGGCCCTGGCCGGCGCAACCGCGTTCTGCATGGCCGTTCTGGCGGTGCTCCCACGCTCGCGCCGCGTCGCGGCCGGCGCCGCCCTCTGCGTCGCCACCATGGGCATGACCATGCTGGCCTTGGAAGTGTTCCTCCTGCTGGGATTCCAGGCAGTCTACGGCTATGTCTTCCACCAATTGGCGGTGATCATCGCGGGATTCATGCTGGGCCTGGCGGCGGGGACGTGGCTGGCCCGGCGCGGACATCCCCTGACCCAGGCATCGATGCTCCGCCGTGCCATCGTGATCCAGTTGGCGGCCGCGGCGATTTCGCTCGTGCTATGGGCCGCTCTGTTCGGGCTGGCGGAGGTCCGCGACCCGCGGTATCTGCCGCTGATCACTCAGGCGGCATTTCCCCTGATGGCCGCAGTGTGCGGGCTCGTTGGCGGCAGCCAGTTTCCCCTCGCCAGCGGGTCGTTCTTTCTCTCCACCGACGGCCGCAACGCGGGCGCCCTCTATGCCGTGGACCTGGTGGGTTCCTGCGTGGGCGCGCTGGGTGTGAGCGTGTTCCTCCTTCCCGTCTTCGGGTTGGGCCGGACCGCCGTCCTCATCGCCCTGTCCAACATAAGTGCGGCGGCGGTTGCGGCTAGCGCTCTCGGCGCTGCTGGTCGGCGTCACTGAAGACCAGCGCCGTGAACACGAAGATGTCGGTGCCGCTGTCCTTCCAGGCATCCGCGTCCAGGCCGGCCTTGTGGCAGCACTTTTCGAGGAAGGTGTGGCGGTCCCACTTCTGCTCGATCGGGACCTGTGGCAGCAGAAGACCTTCGTTGCGCCCCCGCCGGACCAGCAAGCCGTGCTCGCCCACCCGAACCTCGCGGACATCGAGAACGCGGCGGAAGGGAGAAATCACGGACACTTCGAATTCGAGATCGTTGAACTCGGCCGCCGAGACGGGAGGAAACCGCGGGTCCTGCAATGCTGCGTAGACGGCGACATCACGGACCGTCACGTACAACGGCTTCTGCGCCACTGTAGCGCCGATACATCCCCGCAATTCGCCTCGGCGCTTGAGCGTCACGAATGCGCCGCGCTCCTGTAAGAGCGCATCGGATTTCGGCGTCGGAGGCTCATAGCGCTTCCGCTCGAGCACCGCCGCCCGCACCGCTTGCCGGGCGATGTTCAGCAGCTCGGCGCGCTCCTGCGCGGTGAGCGAGAACTTCTCCGCAGTGCCGGCGTGCGCTGCCCGGGTGAAAGCGATCGCGGCATACCCGACCACACGTCCCTTGTCCCCACTCGTATCGCCGCTGGTGGCGTACTTGAGCACCTGCGCATGGTTGGCGCCGAGTTTCTCGGCCGCGATCATCGCGGCGATGATCGGTCCGCCTCCACACGCTTCCCAGACCCGCGCATCGATGTTGCGGGAAAGCGCGCGGTAGTCCCACTCCTCGAGCGCCTTGAGCATCTTGCGGTCCATCTGCGCCGCGTCCTGCTGCGGGTGATAGTGGGAAAGGTCTGAGCTGGCCACGATGAGAGTTTCCGGCCCATGGATCAGCTTGGCGAGGGCCAAGCCGAGGGAGCGGTCCTGGTCGAAGCTCTGGTCGCCCATCACCAGCGGCACGAGGGTGAACTCCCCGAGGACTCTCTGCAGGAACGGCAACTCGACTTCCAGCGCATGCTCGCCGCCGTGCGCCGCCGGCGCATGTCCGCGGCTGGAGATCTGCACCACGGGTGTGGCCTTCGCCAGTTCCTTCACGAATTGTTTGTCCACCGGGATCTCGCCCAGGGGCGTGCGGTACGCGTCGCCATCGTAAGCAGCGACGAAGGGGAAGGATTCATAGTGGGATGGGGCGATGACCACCACACGGCTGATCTTGCGTCCCTTCAGCTGCGCGTAGCTGTAGGCGGCGACGGGTCCGGAAAAGGGGTATCCGGCATGCGGCGCCACCATGGCCAGGATGGGCTCCGCCGTGGCTGGCTGGTCCACTCGCGCCAAAAAGCCATCCACCATCGCCGTGAGCGCCTTTGGATCGGCGGGATAGAAGCTGCCCGCAACCGCCGGCGGACGCACCGTCGGTGCATCCGGCGCAAGTGCTGCCAAGAAAATGAGAGATATGACTGTATAGGAGATGAGCTTGAGCGCTTTCATAAAATGCCTCCGCTCGCTAGGTGCTCCACACCCCCGGGATCGCGCGCTTGCAGTACCTGCACTTCCCTTTGTCCAGGTTCACCTGCGTCGCCGTGAAACCCATGCGCTCGATCAGGAGCTTGCGGCAGCCCGGACAGTACGTGTTCTCCCCCGGGTGGCCCGGGACATTTCCCACGTAAGCGTACTGCAATCCTTCGGCATCGGCGATGGACTTGGCGCGTTCCAGCGTCGCCAGCGGCGTGGGCGGCAGGTTGGTCAGCAGGTAGAGCGGGCGAAAGCGCGTGAAATGGATGGGGACATCGGCGCCGACCTCTTTCTTGATCCACTGGGAGACGCCGCGGAATTCGGCGTCGCTGTCATTCAGCGTCGGCACCACCAGGTACACGATCTCCAGCCAGCGCCCGGACTTGCGCACGTTGACGATGCTGTCCAGTACGGGGCGCAGTTCGCCCCGCACCACTTCGTGGTAATACTTCTCCGAGTACGACTTGAGGTCGATCTTGATGGCGTCCACCGCGTCGCACATGGCGTGCAGCGGCTCGCGCTGGATGAACCCGTTCGACACCACCACGCTCTTGAGCCCGGCGCGCCGGCCCGTTTTCGCCGCGTCGATCACGTACTCGGAAAAAACAACTGGCTCGCTGTAGGTGTACGCGAGCACGCCGCATTGGCTGCGCCGCGCGTTGTCGGCCAGGTCGTCAGGAGGCAGGTAGAGGCCGCGGAGCTGTTCCGGACGCGCCTGCGAGATCTCCCAGTTCTGGCAGAACTTGCAGTTCACGTTGCAGCCGCCGGTGGCGATGGAGAACGCCATCGCCCCGGGCAGGAAGTGGAAGAACGGCTTCTTTTCGATGGGGTCCACGTGCGCCGCCACCACCCGCGAGTGGACCAGCGTGAAGTACTTGCCTTTGCGGTTCTCGCGCACGCGGCAGTATCCACGCTCGCCTTCAGGGACCTCGCACTGCCGCGGGCACAGTTTGCAACGCACCAGGTTTCCCGGAAGCTTTTCGTAGAAACGCGCCTCGCGCACGAAGCGGTCGTCCTCCCCGGCAGCCGGGGTGGGGAGCGCGAACGATCGCTCGCGCAGTGCGGCTCCTACCAGCGCGATCATGCACGGCGCCGCGGCCGCTTTCAGAAACGTGCGCCGGTCGAACGACACGTCCGCGAACCGGTCGGCCGGCAGCACGTCCGACTGCTCTACGGCGATTTCGTTGGCTGAAACGATCGAGGGCATCAGACTCCCCTCTGCCAGTCCTTGCTACCACGGCAGACGGCTTCGGGTCAGTGATGTATGAGCGGCACCGATGTGCGGGAGAATGAAGCTTCGCTTCTGAGCCAGAAATGAATGGCGGGGACGACGGGACTCGAACCCGCGACCTCTGCCGTGACAGGGCAGCGTTCTAACCAACTGAACTACGTCCCCGCGATATGCGGTGAGAGCAAAAACTGGTGGGCAGTGAAGGACTCGAACCTTCGGCCTCCTGCTTGTAAGGCAGGCGCTCTAACCAGCTGAGCTAACCGCCCGGAGAAAGCCTCTCATCCGAGTCAGGACTCTCGCTCCACAAAAAGTATACGCGGGCGTATCCAGAGCGGTCAAACACTCGGCCACTCGCGGCCAGCAGGGGGCGGACTGGTACACTCGGGGCGTCCGCAGGCCGGTGCTCAACGCCGGCCGAGTCGCGATGGCGGATTCGTGAATCCCGCCCCAACGAACGCCATCCAATAACGTCCATGATGTTGAGGTAGAGGTCCTTCGACTCGCGCCGCAAAAGATACGGCGCTCGCTCAGGATGACGCCCAAGTGAAGATCGGGATCACGTGTTATCCGACCTACGGCGGCAGTGGCGTGGTGGCCACCGAGCTGGGCATGGAACTGGCCCAGCGCGGGCACGAAGTGCACTTCATCACCTACTCCCAGCCCTTCCGCCTGCAAGTGGAGATGGAGAACATCCATTTTCACCAGGTGGACGTGTCGATGTACCCGCTGTTCGAGTACCCGCCCTACGACCTGGCGCTGGCGACGCGCATGGGCGAGGTGGCGGAGATGTACGATCTCGACCTTTTGCACGTGCATTACGCCATCCCGCACTCGGTGAGCGCGCTGCTGGCCCGGCAGATGCTGGAATCGCGCGGCCGCAAGCTTCCCTTCGTCACCACCTTGCACGGTACGGACATCACGCTGGTCGGCGTGGACCGGTCCTACCTGCCCATCACCAAGTATTCCATCGAGAAGAGTGACGGCGTGACCGCGATCTCAAAGTACCTGCGGGAGAAGACGCAGCAGGTGTTCGAGATCGAGAACACGATCGAAGTGATCTATAACTTCGTGAACTGCGACATCTACCGGCGCGACCCGGGCGCGGGGCAGCGGCGGGCGCAGTTCGCCGACCCGCAGGAGCGCCTCCTGGTCCACCTGTCGAATTTCCGGCCGGTGAAGCGGCTGCTGGACGTCATCGAGATCTTCGACCGCGTCCAGAAGCAGGTTCCGTCCAAGTTGCTGCTGATGGGCGATGGCCCAGACCGCGCGGCCGCGGAGTGGCTGGTGCGGCGCAAGGGCATCCAGGAGCGTGTCTTCTTCCTGGGCAAGCAGGACCGGGTGCACGAGAAGCTGGCCATCTCGGACCTGATGCTGCTGCCCAGCCAGCTCGAGTCCTTCGGGCTGGCGGCGCTGGAGGCGATGGCGTCGGAAGTGCCTGCGATCGCCACCCGCGTCGGCGGCGTGCCCGAGGTCATCGAGCATGAGCGCACCGGCTTCCTCGGTGAGGTCGGCGACGTGGACACCATGGCGCGCTGGGCGGTCGAATTGCTGTCGGACGAGAAGAAGCTCACGGAGATGGGCCAGCGGGCGCGCAGCGCGGCGCAGTCGCGCTTCTGCTCCACCAAGATCATTCCGCAATACGAGCAGTTCTACGAGCGCGTGCTGGCGCGCTCCTCGTAAAGCCGGCGGGTAGTGTCGTCGGTGTCCACCGACTGCAGGATCGGCAGGGTGAGGGTGATCAGCGTGCCCTCGCCATTGCGGCTCTGCACCGTCATCTTCGCATTCTCGCCATACAGGACCTTCAGGCGCTCGGCGACATTGGCCATGCCGATGCCGCTGCCCGCTACCCCGAGGTCCGTCGCTTCTTCGCTGATGCCGACCCCATCGTCCTCCACTTGGATCACGAGTTGGCCTTCGGCCACGCGGCTGCGCAGAGTGATGCTCCCGCCCTCGATCTTGGGCGAGAGGCCGTGCTTGATGGAATTCTCCACCAGCGGCTGGAGCAGCATGCTGGGAACGGCAAAATCGAGCGTATCCGGCTGCAGCTCCTTGATGACGCGCAGCTTGTCTCGCCCGAATCGCACCACCTCGATGTCGAGGTAGTCGTCGATGAACTCCATCTCGTCGCGGAGCTGGACGAACGAGTCGGCCTTGCGCAGGATGCGGCGCAGGATGTTGGCCAGCTTCACGATGAGCACGCGCGCCATCTCGGGATCGAAGCGCACCAGCGAGGCGACCGAGTTCAGCGTGTTGAAGAGGAAGTGCGGGTTGATCTGGCTCTGCAGGGCCTCCATGCGCGCCTGCAGCAGCAGGAGCTCCTGGTCCTCCAGCTTCTTCTCGATGCGCGTGTTGTTCCAGATCTTCAGCGGGATGGCGACCGACGCCACGGTGACCGCGTACAGGCCCAGGGCGCTCAGCCAGCCGGTGGGCGGGATATAGAACAGCCGTCCGTGAAAGGCGCGGCCCAGTTCCACGCGCAGGAAATGCAACAGGACGATATAGAGAAAGAACGAGATCTGCCAGTCCAGCCGCAGATGATGGACGTTGCGGCGGATCCAGCGATAGATGCTCAGATCCATGAAGGGAGTGAACGACCAGATGTCTTCCTTGTTGGCCGTGAGGCGGCGCAGTACGCCCGCAAAGTACCCGGCGACCATGTAAAAAGGCATGCTGGCGAACTCACCCTGCAACATCGAAGGCAGGGAGAGCAGGATGCCACCGACCACGCCGGCGCCCCGCCCTCCGATCACTCCGATCAGGACCGCGCTCTCCAGGGCCAAGTCGGCGGCGATGAAATTGCGCACGCTCATGCGCACCACCACGCCCAGAGCGAAGGGGACGGCGATGAACAGCGCCAGGTGGATGGCCTGGGTGGCGTTGCGCTCCTCGCGGTAGAGCAGCGACTTGAAGTAGCGGGAGCGGGACAGGGCGCTGGCCACGGCGGCCGCCACCCCGAGGCGAACCAGCAGCGAAACGGAGATAAGGCGCGGATCCACGAAGGCATAAATCTAGCACGGGGAGCGTGCCGCGGCGCGAACTGCTGTGACCTGCGTCACACGGCGACGCATCCCTGCCGATATAATGAATGCGTGGCTTCTTACGAGCTGAAAAAGGTGGCCGAGGCCGATTTCCCCACGCGGTGGGGGCACTTCCGCATCATGGGCTTCGAGGGGCAGGGGCTGATGGACCGCCGCACCGAGACCGCGGTGGCGCTGGTCCTGGGCGATATCCACAAGAAGGCGCCACTGGTGCGGATCCATTCCCAGTGCCTTACCGGAGACGTCTTCGGCTCGCTGCGCTGCGACTGCCGGCAGCAACTGGAGCTTTCTCTGGAAATGATCGCCAAGGCCGGGAGCGGGGTGCTCGTGTACGAGCAGCAGGAAGGCCGCGGCATCGGGCTGATGGCGAAGTTGCAGGCCTACGCGCTCCAGGACCAGGGCATGGACACGGTCGAGGCCAACGAGAAGCTGGGCTTCAAGTCCGACCTGCGGGAATTCACCTTGCCGGGCGAGGTCTTGAAAGCGCTCGGGCTGAAGGAGATCCGGCTGCTCTCCAATAACCCCGACAAAGTGAAGGCCGTGGAGAAGGCGGGGATCAAGATCATCGAGCGGGTCCCCTGCGAGGTCGAGGCGCAGCCGCACGCCAAGAAGTACCTCGAAACCAAGAGGAAGAAGATGGGGCATCTGTTCACGGCCCGGTAGTCGCCCGTCGGCGGTCGTCGCTGGTCAGCAAAGGCGCTCTGAATCGAGCGCTTTTTCTTTTGCGCAACAGCAAAGATCATTTCAGGATCTTGCGAAGGGCGGAGCGGTTGCGGACCGGGAGAGTGTCGAGCGCGGAGCGCGCCAGGGCAAGGTAGATGTCGCGCGCGCCCGGCACCTTCTTCAGCGCGCGAAGGTGGCGGCGAACGGTCTCCACGTCGGCGCGCACGATGGGACCGGAAAAAGCACGAGCCGCCCCGCCCCGGAAGTAATTCTCAAGCGTCTGGCGCAGGAGCGGTTGCATGATCCTGGGGATGGACCTGCGCGGAAGGCCAGCTGCCTGCCCGACCTGCTCGGCCATCGCCAGCGAGGCGATCAGCAGGGGCGAGGAGAACGACCCCATGGCGTGATAAAGGGTCTTCCCTTCTTTCGCGATATCGAACACCGAACCGCCGAGGTCGCGCGCGATCCGTCGGGCTACGCGCACCGCAGCCGGGTCGCCCTCGACCGCGAACGAGATCCCCGACAGCGAGGGGCTGGAGCGGCCGACAAACGTCATCATGGGATGCAGCGACGCGACGGCAGCACCGCGCCGGCGGAGTGGCGTCAGCAGGTCGCTGGTAAGGGCGCCGCTGGAGTGCAGCGCGATTCGCCCGTTCCATTTCGCGGCCAGTTCCGCCGCGGTCGAGGCGATCGCGTCATCCGTCACGCAGATCCAGAGAATGTCGCCCGGGATCGCGTCTTGGCGGCTGAGAACGCGGGCCTGGACTTGCCGCGCCAGGACACGGGCCCGGCGGCGCGACTCTGCGCGGTTGCGCGCCACGACTGTCGTCACGCGATACCCTGCGCCTTGGAGCGCGCGAGCAAGAGCCCGGGCAAGGTTGCCGGCGCCGACGAGCGCGATGGTGGGCTTCGCCACGCGGGGAGGATATCAGTCGGTCCTCGGCAGCGGTAGGGGTCCTTCGACTCGCGTCGCAAACCCAGCCGCGCTCGCTCAGGATGACACCATCCAATATATTGATCGGATGGCAACGAAGAAGAGTCCTGCAAAGGTCCGGGTAATCTCGTCGAAGACGGTGTTCCACGGGCCGGTGTTCTCCGTGACCGTGGACGAGGTGGTGGAGCCAAGCGGGGTACGCGCGCGGCGCGACGCGGTACGCCACCCCGGATCGATCGTCGTGCTGGTGGTGGACGACACCAGGAAAGAGCCGCGGGTGCTGCTGCTCCGCCAGTATCGTTATCCGGCGAACGACCGCCTGTGGGAGCTGTCGGCGGGGCGCATCGACGCCGGCGAAAGTGAACTCGCGGCCGCCAAGCGGGAACTCCTGGAAGAAACCGGATTCATCGCGAAGCATTGGAAGCACCTGTTCACTTACTACTCATCGCCCGGGTTCATGGACGAGACCATGGCGATCTACGAGGCCAGCGGTCTGACCCCGGGTAAAGCGCAGCCCGAGGAAGACGAAGTCATCCAAAAGCGCTTCTTCCCTCTCCGCCAGGCGTTGGGGATGATCGCGTCGGGCAAGATTTGTGACGGAAAGACGATCGTAGGGCTGTTATGGCTAGAGCGGGGATGGCGCACACGCCGCCGCTCCCGTCCCTAGGCGAGCGATTCGAAAGTCACCTTCTGCACTCCTAAGCCCCGGCGGCGACGCCGGGCTTTCTGCTAGACGGTCGTGGGCCCAGAAGGCGCCGGTATAGAATTCCAATCGCAGATGCCGACATTCGATAACAAGTACATCGCCAACATCCTCTCCGAAGCCGCGGACCTGATGGAGGTCGCGAACGACGACCCGTTCCGCATCCGCTCGTACCGGCGCGCGGCCGAGGCCATCGAAGGCCTGCCACAGCAGGTCTCGGAGATCTGGCAGGAGCCGAAGAAGTTGTTGGAGATCCCGGGAATCGGCAAAGGCATGGTGGCGAACATCCAGGAGATCTTCTCGAACCAGGGCAAGCTCAAGCTGCACCAGGAGTTATTGGAGAAGTACCACCCGAGCATGCTGGAGCTGCTGAAGATCTCGGGGCTGGGGCCGAAGACGATTGCGCTCATTTGGGATGCGTTCCAGGTGTGCGATGTGGCGGGGGTAGAGAAGCTGGCGAAAGAAGGCAAGCTGCGCGGCCTGCCACGCCTGAGCGAGAAGATCGAGCAGAAGATCCTGCGCGCCATCGAGCAGTACCGGAAGGTCTCGGGCCGGTTCCATATCGACGTGGCGGACGAGGTTGCGCAGAAGCTGGTGGCGCAGCTCAAGGGGATGCCGGGCGTGGACAAGGTGACGCCCGCGGGATCGCTGCGGCGGGGGCGCGAGACGGTCGGCGACCTCGACGTCCTGGTCACCGGCAAGTGCGGCGAGAACGAGAAACAGCGCGACGCCGTCATCGCCAAGATCCTTGAATTGCCGGGGATCATGGAAGTGCTGGCCAAGGGCGAAAACAAGGTCAGCTTCAAGCTGCGCACCGGAATGCAGGTGGATGTGCGCATCCTGGCCCCCGCGTCGTTCGGCGCGGCCCTGCTGTACTTCACCGGCTCGAAGAACCACAACGTGGCCCTGCGCCAGCGCGCGCTCAAGCTGGGCTACACGCTGAATGAGTACAGCCTGGCGCGCCTGAAGACCGAGAAACCCGTCGCCAGCAAGACCGAAGAGGAGATCTACGCCAAGCTGGGACTCGACTACATCCCTCCGGAACTCAGGGAAGACAGCGGGGAGATCGAGGCGGCGGAAGAGCATGATATCCCGGACCTGGTCACGATCGAGGACCTGCGTGGCGACGTGCACATGCACACCGTGGAGACCGACGGCCGTAACACCATCGAGGAGATGGCCGAGGCGGCGCGGGAGCGCGGATACAAGTACATGGCCATCACCGACCACACCAAGAACCTGGCCATGACCAACGGGCTCGACGACAAGCGCGCGGAAAAGCACATCAAGCGCATCCACGAGGCGGCGAAGAAGTTCGAGGGCATCAAGATCCTTGCCGGGATCGAGGTGGATATCCTGGCGGACGGCGAACTCGACCTCTCCGATTCTGTCCTGGAGCAGATGGACCTGGTCATCGCCAGCGTGCATTCGCACTTCAGCCAGGAGCCGGCGAAGATGACCGAGCGCATCCTGCGCGCGATCGAGAACAAGAACGTCTCGGCGCTGGGCCACCCGACCGGGCGGCTGCTGCTGCGCCGCGAGGCCTACGAGTTCGATATCGACGCCGTGCTGAAGACAGCCGCGAAGAAAAGGGTCGCGATGGAATTGAATTCGTTTCCCGACCGGCTCGACCTGAACGACCGCCACCTGCGCATGGCGAAAGAGCGCGGGGTGAAGATCGTCATCAACACGGACTCGCACCACACCTCGCACATGGAGAAAATCAAGTACGGCGTATTGCAGGCGCGTCGTGCGTGGCTGACCAAGGAGGACATCTTGAACACGCTGCCTCCTGACAAGTTCGCAAAGGCGATGAAGCATGCCTGGTAGCAAGAACTCGCGCTGGGCCTCCGGCGTTGCAACGTGGAAACCCGATGCGCCGGGTCGGAGCATCACAGTGAACGAAGGAGCGCCGCATGCCTGAGAACGCGCCCAAGCCCACTCCAAAAGCCCCGCCCGATGCCGGCCACGTACCCATGACCGAGGAGTTTGACAGCGCCAAGTGGACCCTGCCGCCGATCGTGCCCGTGGCCATCGGACTGGCGATCGTAGCCGTCGTGCTGGGCACGATCCTGCTCGGCGGTCGCCCCAAGCCGGGCGGTTCGGGGACCATCGCCGGCGTGTACGCGGTGGACCAGAAGGGTCAGGCGGGTGTGCTGGTTGTGGTGCAGGTGCACATCAGCAACCTTGGCGAGCGGCTGATGTGGATCAAGAGCGCCTCGGTCACGATCGACACCGCCCAGGGCAACTGGACGGACGATGCGGCGGCTCCCATGGACTTCAACCGATACTTTCAGGCCTACCCGGAACTGAAACAATATGAAAAGCCTCCGCTCGCCGCGGAGATGAAGATCCCGCCCGGCGGACAGGTGGACGGAATGCTGCTGGTAGGCTTTCCACCGCCGCCCCCGCCGAACGCGACCACGCCCCAGCCGAATTTCACCAAAGCGGACTTCGACAAGCGCAGGGGCCTCACCGTCAACATCGAGCTCTACGACCGCAAGCCGCTCGTGTTGACGGAAAAGCGCTAGCGCTTCCTATTGGTGCTTCTGCAGGAAGCGCAGGCGCTTGTGCGGCTGGGCCTCGGGGCGTACGTCGTCGTACTTGAGCACGCTGATGGAGCCGTCCACCTCCAGCACCCCCAGTGAAACGTCCGTGATGTGAGCGATTCCGTGTTCCCGCAGCGCTCGCTCCACTTCGTCCATGGTGACGTGCTCCCGCGCCATGTGCGACGCGATCAGCTCGCCGTTGTGGATCAGCAAGGTCGGTGACCCCTGCACGAACTTGCGGAACCGGCGGTTGAATCCAGCTAGGTCGGCGACCACGTAGTTCATGACCAGCAGAGTACCCGCTGCCACGACGCCTCCGACCAGCGACGTGTCGGGGCCGGTCATGGCGTTCTGTACGGCGTTCGACAGCAGCAGCAACAGCGTCAGGTCGAAGGGCGTCATCTGGCCCACTTCCCTCTTGCCGCTCAGGCGGACGCCGGCGAGGACGAACAGGTAGATGGCCCCTGTGCGGACCAGGATCTCGATGGCGGTGTGCAGATTGGTTGTCATGGCTGTGGCGGAGATTTTAGCCACAGACGAGGCGCCGCCGCAGAGAAAAGAAAAGCGCGGCCGGATTAGGCCGCGCCACGTGATTCGCGCCGATCGTCAGTTCGCCTTGGGAGCCTGGGCCGACTTCGGAGTCGACAGATAGCCCGTGACTTTGTCCTTCTCCACCGTGAACACCACCAGTTCGTACAGCGTGCGGTCCTTGCCGGTGTAGAACTGCAACGGCTCGGCGACGGTGCGGTCCTTCTTCTCGATGGTTTTGTCGTCGGCCAGCACGTTCAGCGTGAACTTGCTCTTCTTCTGGTCCGTCTTCTTAAGCTCGAGGCTGACGGTGGAGACCGGCTGGCGCTTCTTCTTGGTGAGAGTGAACTCGAAGTAATTGCGGTCGCCACGGTGCTTGAGGTACTCGAGCTCGTCGCGGGTGTGCGCGATCAGGCCGCTCTGCTGGCCGAGGTCGCCAATGGTACGCTCCAGCTTGGCCTTGGTGGCTTCCAGGTCAGCCTTGGTCGAGGCCACGTCGGTCTTCACCCCGCCGACCTCCGACTTCACGCCCTCGACCTGGCCGGTGACCTGCCCGATCTGCTCCTTCTGCTCCTTCGCCAGGCGCGCTTCGGCGGCTTTCTGCGACTTCTGCAGCTCCTTTGTCTTTTCCGTCAACTGCTGTTCGGTCATGCCGACCTTGTCGGCCACGGCGCCGATGGAGGCCTTTAAGGCCGCTTGGTTCTGGGTGAGCTTCTTCTCAAGCTCCTGCTGGGCGGCAGCCGTCGCTCCCTGCTTGTCTTCCAGGGTGCCGATGCGCCCGCGCATGTCGAACATCAGATAGAGCGAAAAGAGGACGTAGATCCCCGCGATGGCGAGCAGGACATACTTGATTGTGTTGTTTTCGCCGTCCTGGGGCACGGGAGCCCCGGCGTCGTGATCGGACATAAGGCCTCGCTAAGAAGGAATAGTTGCTCGGTTCATTGTTCCAGCAGAGCTGCAGTTAGTCAAACTCACGCCGCTACTTCGCAGCGCGATAGACGCCGAGCACCTTGACGAAGTCGGAGATCTCGGCCAGATGGCGGAGGGCATTGCGCGCGGGCTGGTCGTCGCCGCGCAGGAAATCGACGAAGAAAACGTACTGCCAGGGCTTGCCGCGGACAGGGCGGGATTCGATGCGGCTCAGCGAGATGTCGCGCAGCGCGAAGACGCTGAGCGCCTTGAACAGCGCCCCGGCTATGTTCTTCACCGAGAAGGCGATCGACGTCTTGCCCGCGCCCGGCAGCAGGCGTCGGGAACGGCGGACCAAGAAAAAGCGCGTGAAGTTCTTCTTGTCGTCTTCGATGCCGGCGCGCACGATGCGCGCGCCATAGACGGCCGCGGCCTGGCGCCCGGCGATGCCCGCGGCGTCGCGCAGCCCGGCCGCAACCACGTGTTTCACGCTGCCCGCGGTGTCATAGAACGGCACCGGCTGGATGCGGGGATGGCGGGCCAGGAATTCGCGGCACTGCGCCAGCGCTACGGGATGAGAAAACACGCGCCGCACTTCGACGAGCTTCACCCCCGGTGCGGCGATCAGGTTGTGCTCGATGCGAAGCAGGGACTCGCACTCGATCCAGAGATCGTGTGCCAGCAGCAGGTCGAAATGCTCGGCCACCGCGCCGGCAAGAGAGTTCTCGATGGGGATCACGGCGGCCCCGGCGCGGCCACGCTTCACCGCTTCGAATACCTCCGGCGAAGTGGCGCAAGGCAGAACCGTGCACCCCGGCAGCATGCGCTTGGCAGCCTGGTGGCTGAAGGAACCGAGTTCTCCCTGGATGGCGACTTTCATCGAGGCATCTCATCGTACCTCACTGGGAGGACATCGTTGTCGGCTGATTCTGGAACGCTGCTCGACGGGTTGGTCTTCCGCGCGGTCATGGCAGGCGATTCGAGCGCGCGGCCTCCAGCGGCTTGCCCATGAGCAGAGCGTCCAGACTGTCCAGGTAGTAGCGCGGGATGGTTTTCAGGACCGAGTAACCGTGGCGCTTGTAGAAGCGGATGGCGGACTCGTTGTCCACCGCGGTCTCGAGCAGGACGGCACCGCAGCCGGAGGCGCGCAGACGCTGCTCGCCGGCGCGCAGCAGTTCCGAGCCGATCCCCGCGCGCCGCGCCCGGGGCAGCACGTCGATGGTGATGATGTGTCCGGCGCCCCGGCTCGAACTCTCCGCCACCAGAAAGCCGGCGATGCCTGCCTCATCTTCCTTCACCAGAGTGAATGCGCCCCGGCGCTTCATGTAATGGCGAAGCTCTGCCTGGGAGTAGGAGATCCCATCGATGAAGCACTCCTGGTCGATGCGCCAGAGTGTCTGGAAGTCGGCGGCGGTGGCGTTGCGGATCAAGAGAAGTGCTCAGTACCCGGTACTCAGTTGTACCTCATTTCGTAACCGCGAAGCAGCGGGAGACAAGCGCGCCGCTGGAATTGCCGGCAGATCACTGGGTGCTGAGTACCGAGTACTGAGTACTTCTTCTTACGCCACGGTTCGCTTGAGCTGTCCGCAGGCCGCAAAGATGTCGCGGCCGCGTGGCCGCCGGATGAAGGTCGGAACTCCCGCCTTGATCAGGACCTGCTGGAACGCGTGGACCCGCTGCTCCGACGGAGTGGAGAACTCTATCCCAGGCCCTGGATTCAAGGCGATCAGGTTCACCTTGGCGCGGATGCCGCGGAGCAGAGCGGCGACCTCGCGGGCGTTCTCGACCGAATCGTTGACCTCATCGAGCAGCACGTACTCGAAGGTCAGGCGCTCGCGCCCGCGCAGGGGAAATTCACGCGCCGCGGCCATCAGCCTCTCCAGGTCCCACTTGCGGTTGATGGGCATCAGGCGCGAGCGCACCTCGTCATTGGAGCCGTTGAGCGAGATGGCCAGCTTGGGACGCACCTCCTCCCGGCCCAAGTCCTGGATGCGGGGCACGATCCCCGAGGTCGAGACGGTCATGCGCTGGGGGGAGATGCCGACGCCTTCAGCGAGCAGGCGCACCGCCTTCATGAAAGCGTCGTAGTTGAGAAACGGTTCTCCCTGGCCCATGAAGACCAGGTTGATGCGGTCACGCTCGGGGCTGACGTTCTTGTCCTGCAACACCGTCGTCACCTGGCCGACGATCTCGCCCGCGGTAAGGTTGCGCTTCACGCCGAGCAGTGCCGTGAGGCAGAACCTGCAATCGACCGCGCATCCGATCTGGCTGGAGATGCAGATGGTCGCCCGGTTCCGGTTCGGTGCCGCTGCTTCCAGGTCCGCGGCCGCTTCGCTTCCGTCGCCAGCTTCGCCTTCGTCGCCTTCCGGCATCCACACCGTCTCCACGCTCTGGCCGTCGGAGAAGGCAATCAGGTAGCGGATGGTGCCGTCGACCGACTCAAAGTCCTTCTCGATGCGGGGCCGTCCGAGCTGGTACCCTTGCTGGACAAGCTGGCTACGGACCGCCTGCGGCAGAGTCGTGATCTCAGCGAGGTCGCTCACCCGCCGACGATAGATGGCGTCGAACAACTGCCGGCCCCGGTAGGCGGGTTGGCCGGCGTTCTCCACGATCCCTGTAAGTTCTTGAAGAGTAAGACCCAAGAGTTCGATGTGTCCCGCCTCGTGCATGCATGCAATGAGCTGATTCTACTTGGCGAGTATGGAATTTGAAACCTGGGCACCGCACCCGGCTGCGGTCTTTGGGTGGGCCATAACCAATTGGGAATAAAAGAGTAATGTTTTCCGCACCAAGGATTATGGTGTGTCAGAATGGCTTAGCGGGGGTTTTGGCCAAGGGAACCATGGTAGAAGAATTGCGCAACATCCGGCGAGAACTTCTCCCCAGCGGGCTGACGATCCTGACTGAGGAGATGCAGCACATTCGCTCCATCTCCATCGGGATCTGGATCAAGACCGGCTCCCGTCATGAAGACGCCGAAGCGAACGGCATTTCGCATTTCGTCGAACACATGGTCTTCAAAGGAACGGAGACCCGTACCGCCGAGGACATCGCCCGCCAGGTCGACTCCATCGGCGGCAACATGGACGCCTTCACCGCCAAGGAGTGCATCTGCTTCACGGTAAAAGTACTGGACGAGCACTTACCGATCGCGCTGGATGTGCTCAGCGACCTGGTGCTGCACCCCGTCTTCGACGTCAAGGACATCGTCCGCGAACGCGGCGTGATCATGGAAGAGATCAAGATGGACGAGGACAGCCCCGATTATCTCGTCCACGAGATCTTCACCCAGAATTTCTGGAGGGACCATCCGCTGGGCAAGCCCATCTTGGGCACCAAGGAGACGGTGCGCAGGTTCGAGCAGCCTCTGGTCCTCGATTTCTATCGCCAACGCTTCACGCCGGGGAACTTGATCGTCAGCGCAGCCGGCAACGTGAACCACGAAAAGTTCGTGGAGTTGGTGGCGAAGAAATTCCAGCACCTGAAGCCGGTCAAGAACGGTTTCCGCGAGGCGCCGCCGCAGATCTCGCCGCGCATCGTCCTGCGCAACAAGAAGTCGCTGGAGCAGGTGCAGATCTGCGTTGGTGTACCAGCGTATCCCATCGCGCACGACAAGCGCTATCCCTCCTACATCCTGAATACTTTGCTCGGCGGAGGCATGAGTTCGCGGCTAAAGCCAGCTTGCCGTCCCCGAATGGGGCCAATTCTCGGCGTGGTTGAACTACTCCTACATGGTTGCCTCCGCCCGTCTGCCCGTGGTCGGGGGCTTGTTTCTCCGAGAGGACGCTTCCGCCTTGCTCAATTCCAATGCGCGCACCTGGGTTTCGCAGGACCAGCGCCACACCGCGCACGGACAGATCCGCTATC